>JANLSU010000101.1:0-86492 GCA_031362565.1 bacterium
GACCCGGGCTTGTAGCACCAAGCAAAACCCGACCTCTATGCCGACGGCGCGCCTCCAGACTACACCCAGTTTCATAGACTCGGGTGCGCGGAGCGCATGGGAACTCAGACAGAACGGGCCGCGCCGCGCGCTTCGCGCGCATGATTAGATGCGCGAGCCCGTTAACTCGCCGTCGGGGGGTCGCAAACCTCCGAAGACGTGCTCCGACTCGGAATCAGGGGCGGCGATCACTTGCGGATGCAGCGGTCTGTTAGCGGTTTGCTGCTCCGCCATCTTTCTGCCGCACCGAGTGGCTGGATGCCCGCAAGGGAATAGACACCGTTGTACCTCGTCAAATTGAGCGACGGGATAGCAGTGATTTCATAGTCTACGA
Source organism: bacterium (assembly GCA_031362565.1). Lineage (GTDB taxonomy): Bacteria > Krumholzibacteriota > Krumholzibacteriia > JANLSU01. The sequence continues at coordinate 374 of JANLSU010000101.1, forward strand.
AGCGCACCTTCGGCCACGCCTGTCGTGCATTGAGGAGTCCGCACCAAAGCGTGGCGGGAATGACCTGGTCGAGTGGCTCGTCGAAAGGCCATGGGGATACAGCCTGCACATCCACGGCGACTCCGAGTGTGTCGCCACGAAGAACCGCCCGCTTGGGCCCAGGCGGATTCTCGACTCGCGCGATCGCGAATCGAATTCCAGCGAGGGAGGCCAAGTTGCGATTCTCTGGCTGCGGAGGTTGTCCTGCTGGGCGCTTGTCCCAGTGCAACAAATTGGGAGCGACGGTCAGCAAAACCACCGAGGGGGAGTCGTAAGCATCGAGGTCGTAGCCGACGTATGGCACAGACGCAATCCACACACCCGACTCCCCCCCGCGAACGAGCAGCGGCTGGGCTGCTTGGTAGATGTACTCCCAGTCTGCGTTGCCGACGCGCGGTACCGCCACCAGCGCGGGCACCAACAGCCAAGAGACAATCTTCAGACTCTTCAAGTTCTCTCCCGCGAACTGTAGATGGCGTTGACAGCGACGGCGCGCAGGTTTGGCGGCAGAGCGCCAAAACAAGGGCGACGGTCCGGGTTTGGGCCCCCGGACCGTCGGCGGGTTTACTTGCCGAGGGTTGTCTTGAGTTCTTCGGTGAGGATGGGGACGACTTCGAAGAGATCACCGACGACGCCGTAGTCGGCGGTTTGGAAGATCGGTGCGCTTGGATCCTTGTTGATCGCCACGATCACCTTCGAAGTGCGCATGCCGACCAAGTGCTGAATCGCCCCCGAGATGCCACACGCGATGTACAACGTCGGGTTGACGACTTTGCCCGTCTGGCCGACCTGGCGGCTGTGCGGTTGATAGCCGGCATCGACGGCGGCACGCGACGCTCCAACAGCGCCACCCAGCACCTCGGCCAGATCCTCGATGATCTTGAAATTCTCGGCCGATTTGAGCGACCGCCCGCCGGAAACGATGCGGTCGGCTTCACCGAGTTCCACCTTGCCGCCGGTCGTCGCTAGGACTTCCTTGACGACGGCGCGCGGCGGCGACTGCACGCTCCAGGCGAGTTTCTCCACCCTTCCACTGCCACCCTCGGGCGCCGGCATGAAGACATTGGGCCGCATGCTGACGACCTGCACGGTGTTCGCCTGCAAGAGATATTCGGCGTTCACCTTGCCGGTGTAGATCGGATGCACGACCTTCAACCCGCCATCGGCCTGCGGGTCGAGCCCGACCACATCAGTCACGAGGGCGGCTTCGAGCCGGACTGCAACCGCCGGCGCGAGGTCTTTCCCGAACGACGTGTCGGCGAAGAGCACACAACCCGCCCCGCGCTCGCGCGCCAGGCGGGACAGTGCCTCCGTGTAGGCCTCCGATGAATACGTCGCGTAGCTCGCATCATCGATCGCGTACACCACGGCGGCCCCGTGCTGGGCCAAAGCCGCGGCCGCGGCATCGAGACCGTGCCCCACCAGCACTGCCGTCACTTCGGCGCCCGTTGTTGCCGCGACGTGTTTTGCCGCCGCCAATGTCTCGAGGCCGGTCTTGCGCAGGCCGCCGCCCTTGGTCTCGGCCACGACCAGAATGTTTTTTGGCATCGTCATCCCCCTACAGCACCTTGGATTCGTTGCGCAGCAGGCCGACCAGCGTGCGCACCTGTTCCCGCACATCCCCTTCGACGAACTTGCAGGCGCCGCGCTCGGCGAGCGGCAAGAGCCGCGTCCGGCGCGCACCGGAGCCGGCGGCGCCGACCGTGCCGGGTGCGAGCCCGAGCGCCGCGGCATTCTTTTCCTCGATCGGTTTCTTCTTGGCCTTCATGATGCCGGTCAAGCTGGCATAGCGTGGTTCGTTCAGACCCTTCTCGCACGAGAAGAGCGCCGGCAACGCGCATTCGATGATTTCCTCGCCGCCATCGATGCGGCGGCGGACGGTGGCAGTCTTGCCGTCGGCCGCGAGTTCGAACGCCTGGACCAAATTGACATGTGGCATGTTCAGCATCTCGGCAACCGCCGTCGGCACCACCGAGGCGTTGTCATCGATCGCCATCTTGCCGGTGAACACCAGGTCGAAGTTCTCGGCGCGGAGCGCCGCCGCCAGCACGCGTGCCGTTGCCAGCGCGTCGCCGCCCTCGAAGGCATCGTCCCGCAGGTGCACGCCGCGGTCGGCGCCCATTGCCAAGGCGGTGCGGACGGTCTCCGCCACGCTCGCCGGCCCCATCGACACCACGGTCACTTCCGGCGTGCCGCCTTGCTTCTCCTTGATCTGCAAACCCTGCTCGACGGCGAATTCGTCGTACGGGTTCATGACGTACTTGATGCCCTCGCGCACGATGTCCGTGCCATCCGGGCCAATGCGAATTTTCGTTTCGGTGTCCGGCACCTGTTTGACAAGGACCCCGATCTTCATCGTCCCCTCCCTACGTCAGTGTGGAGCGCCCCGCGCGCCCCTCTTGAGCGAACCGTTCTAACCCGAATACTTCTTGAGCACAGCGCGGCCGATCACCAGTTTCTGGATTTCGGTCGTGCCTTCGTAGAGTTCGGTGACCCGCGCATCGCGCAGATAGCGCTCGACGGCGGCACCGCGCAGGACGCCGGCCGTGCCGCAAATACGCACCGCGTCGCGCGCGATGCGATTGCTGGCCTGCGATGCGAACAACTTGGCCATCGCCGCTTCCTGTGAATGCGGCTCGCCGAGATCGCGGAGCCGCGCCGCGTTGTACGTCAAGTGGCGGGCCGCTTCGACGTCGGTCGCCATGAGCGCCAGCTTGTTCTGCACCGCTTGCAGCTGCGCGATGGGTTGCCCTTGTTGTTGGCGATCGAGCGCATAACGCGCCGCCGCATCCAAACAGGCTTGGGCGATGCCAACGGCTTGCGTCGCGATCCCGACCCTTCCGCCGTCCAGAGTCTGCATGGCGATCTTGAACCCGTCGCCCAGTTCACCCAGGACGTTGGCTGCCGGCACGCGGCAATCGACCAGGAGGATCTCGGTCGTGTGCGACGCCGAAAGTCCCATCTTGTCTTCGTGCTTGCCGACGGAGAGGCCCGGCGTTTCACGCTCGATCACGAAAGCCGTGATGCCGCGCGTCTTGTGCGACACATCGGTGCGCGCGAACACCACATACACCCCCGCGTCGGAACCGGTCGTGATGAAGAACTTGGTGCCGTTCAGCACCCATTGATCCCCATCCCGCACCGCCGACGTCGTCAGCGCCGCCGCATCACTGCCCGAATGCGGCTCGGTCAGGCAATAGGCGCCGATGCGCTCGCCGCGCGCCATCTGCGGCAGGTACTTGCGTTTGACCGCTTCGGAGCCGAACTGCCGGATGGGATTCGAAACGAGCGAGTTGTGCACCGACAACGTCACGCCCGTCGATGCGCAGGCCCGATTGACCTCTTCGAGAATGAGCGTCAAAGCGAAATTGCCGAGGGCGCTTCCCTGGTATTCAGTGGGAATGAGCGCGCCGCAGTACCCAAGATCGACGGCACGCCGGATGAGGTCGGCCGGATAGCGCCCCGCCCGCGAGTTGGCATCGGCGTGCGGCGCGACCTCGCGATCCGCGAAGTCGCGGGCCTGGGCCTGCACCCGCAGTTGCGCTTCCGTCAGCGGATACAGCATGCGCGTCCCCTCAACTTTGTCCTCCCACGCGGCCTCATTCTCAAGGCGTGGCCGGCAGTGTCGCGGCGGTCGCGAGCCGCGCCAGGGCCGCGACATAGGCGACGCATAGGTCTTGCAGTTCGCGCTGCGAAATCGATTCGTTGCGCGTGTGGCCGCGCGGCTCACTACGCGGCCACTGCGGGCCGAATGGAATCGTCTCCGGCAAGAGCCGCGCCGCGCTCGCCGTCGCCGCGACCGGCGGCGTCACCTCGCCGCTCGCGAGCGCCGCGGATTCCTCCAAGACCGACGTAATCTCGCGCGACGGCGAAATCCGCGCCGGCTCGTGCCCACCCGCTTCCCAATCGAGTGCAAGGCTCATGGAGTTCTGTTTGTTGAACGCCTCGATCGACGCCTGAACGCGTTGTTTGACGTCCGCGGCAGTGTGTCCCGCCGGCCAGCGAATGTCCACGAGCGAGGTGAACTCCTCACCCAGCCGGTCAAAGGCGACCGGGCTCACCCAGCAGTGCCCCATCTCGGGATCCGAGAAGTCGAGGCCGACGGTCTTGCCGGTCACATCCCGCGCGTAGCCGCGGTCGATCCACCACATGACATCGCTCGCCGAGTTCTTGAATAGTCCCGGCAGGGACCAGATGGCGCCCGAGGCGTTCACGACGCTGTTCTCGGCCCGGTCCGCGTGCATGACGTGCTGCGGATTGCCGTAGGCGAAGAAATGCAGCGTGTCCTCCTGAACGTACGTCTCGTAGATGGTGGCAGGATGCAGCTTTTGGAACGCCTCGATCGCCGGCCGCCATTTTTGATTCACCATGACGCTCGACGGGTTGTCGGTGTTGAGCGGCGTGTCGTAACGCACCCAAACACGCGCTTCCATCGGCACGGTGCTGGTGCCAAACACACACTGCGCCTTCCACACGTAGAACTCACCGGGCTTGATGCCGGCTCGCGACTTCATGCCGCGTGTCGAACTGACCCGGGCGACGAGATGGCCCATCTCACCGGTCGCATAGGGGAATTCGCCGTCGGCCGCCAGCACGATCGCCGGCTTGGTGGTCATGACGGCAATGCTGGACGCAGCGCTCGCGTCCGCTTCTTCGCCGTTCGCGCTGACCAGCAGCACCGCCGGGCGCGCCAGTTTGAGACCCGCGTCACGCAGCACCCGCAGCGCGAAAAGATTGACGATGATCGGACCCTTGCCGTCATACACGCCGAGACCAACCCAGCGTTCATTCATTTTCTTGAGTTCGTAGGGCGGCGAGTCCCACTTGTGGTCGACCGGTTTGGCAACGTCGGCGTGTGTGTACACCGCGACCGCGGGTCCGGCCGCTTTACTTGCCAAAGTGACTTGCAGCGTCTCATAGGCGTGGTTCTTCGCCTGCAGTCCAAGCCGGGTCGCGAGGTCGGCGATCGCATCGAAGGCCTTGCGCACTTCCGGATTGTCGGAGTTCTTATCGACGACAGTGTTGAAACTCTGAAAGGCGATGAGCGCCCGAAGCTCGCGCTGCACGTCGGCGCCATAGCGCACCTGCAGATAGTCACCGAGCATGACGCCGAGCGCCTGGCGCGCGACCGGGTTCGCGGCATCGACGCTGCCCCGGAACTTGCCAAGCGCGGCATAGACTTCGGGGAAAGCCACCGGTGCGTCGATCGCCTTCCAGGCCGCATCCAGGTAGCGCTGAAAAGCGACGCCCGGTTTGTCGGCGGAAAACGCCGCGACATCCGGAGCGCGTAGAAACGTTTGCAAGGCGGTTTGTAGCTTGGGCCGCGCCACTTCGAGTTGTTCGCGGAGCGCCAGGTAATCCGTGGCGGCATGAGCGGGCGACGGGCAAACCGCCATCGCCACCGCGCCAACAAACGCTGCGGCCGCCGCGCCCCGGACCGCCATGTGCTTCAACGTGAATCGCCGCATCGAACGCATCAGTTCCTTTCGTCGCACGTCCTACCGCGCGCCATGAACGGCGCCGCGAGTCGGCGCGTGTCGGGAGAACCCGAGCGGCCCGGGCGGGCCGCGGTCGGAGGCCAAACGGCAGCATAGGAAGGGGGCTCCGGGCCGTCAAGCGCGCCCCGCACCCCCTTGGGCGGTGTATGCTCACCCGATGCGAAAGCTCGTGTATTCGCCAGCTTACGAGTGCGACATCGGCCCACACGTCTTCCCGACCGCCAAGTACCGGCTGGTCCTGGAGCACCTCCAGGCGACAGGCCAGGTGCTTCCGGAAGCGGTCGACCTTCCGGCGCCCGTGGCCCGGGCGCTCTTGGAGGCCGTGCACCTGCCGGTCTACCTGGATGATCTCCTCGGCCTCCGGCCGACGCCGCGGGTCCTGCAGTCCGAACTGCCGATCTCGGCCGCGATTCGTGACGCCGCCCTCTTGGCGGCGGGTGGAACGCTCTTGGCCTGCCGGCACGCGCTCCGCGACGGCACGGCGATGCACCTGGGAGGCGGCTTCCATCACGCCATGCCGGACCATGGCGAGGGGTTCTGCCTGATCCACGATGTGGCGGTGGCGATTCGCGCCTTGCAGGCCGAAGGCGCCATCACCCGGGCAGCAGTCATCGACACCGATGTCCACCAGGGCAACGGCACGGCGCGCATTTTTCAAGGCGACGAGAGCGTGTTCACGTTCTCGATCCACCAGGAGAACAACTACCCCGTCAAGGAAACCAGTGACTTCGACATTGGGTTGGACGATGGTGTCGGCGATGCCGAGTACCTCGAGATCCTCGGGCAGGTCGTGGCGCGGATTCTGGATACCCAGACACCCCAACTGGTCATCATGGTGGCGGGCGCCGATCCATACGAAGACGATCAACTGGGCGGGCTGGCGTTGACGATCGAGGGGCTGCGGGCCCGCGACCGTTTGGTGGTGCAGGAGTGCCGCGAGCGCGGCATTGCCGTCGCCGGTGTTTTGGCCGGCGGCTACGCGCGCCACATCGAGGATACGGTCCGCATTCATGCGCACACGGCACTCGAGTTGTTGGATGCGGATTAGACGCGGCTTGCGCCCCCAACCACACCCCAAGAACTGACCCCGAGGAGTGACGCGCGTGAGTTTCGAACGCCAGGCAGGCGCGATCGAGGCCGAAGTGCGGCGCATCGGCGCCTTCCAGCTCGGCGCATTCCGCAGCTTGTCGCCCGACGATGTGCACACGAAGCAGGATGCCTCCGGCGACCCATCGGTCGTGACGCGCTATGACATCGAATCGGAACAGATGTTCATCGACTGGGTGCGGCGCGAATTCCCCGGCCATGGCTTCGTGGGCGAGGAAACCGGTAACCATGCGGGCGACCCAGCACACACCTGGATCGTCGATCCGATCGACGGCACCGCCAATTTCGCCACCGGTATCGCGACCTGGGGTGCGAGTGTCGCCTATTGGCGCGATGGCGCGCCGTATTTCGCGTGCGTGTTCCTGCCGGCCCTCGATCAGATGTTCACGGCGACACGCGGCCAGGGCGCATTCTTGAACGGCCGCGCCATTCATGCGAGCCCGGTGCGCGAGTACTCGTGGCAGACGACGGTCGGACTCGATAGCCGCGCCCACACGCGCCATGTCTTGCGGCTCGAAGCGCGCGTGCGGATCTTGGGCAGTGCCATCGCCAACTTGTGCTACACGGCGAACGGCATGTTCACGGCCAGCGTCACCCGCGGCAAACTTTGGGACGTGGCCGCCGGCGTGCTCATCCTCGCGGAGGCGGGTGCGGTGATCGATTCGACGCCGGATCTGAGCACGTTGTCTGCCGCAACCTATGCCGCAACGAACACCGCCACCCCATCCATCACGATGTCGGCCCGCGGCAACGCCCACCTGCCGCCACTCACCGGTTACTTGCACCGGGTGTAGCCGGCGCACGGACTCCTTTTGCGGACTACGTCCGATCGTCTACGCAACTGAGCGTATTGACCGCTAATTCCGCAGGTCCTAGCGTGAACGGCGTTCGACCCTCGTATTCTCTGTGGCTTCAGGCCCGTCTGAACCGCGGCTCGGATTGTGCGCTGCACGCTTGTTCCGACCAGCACGCACAATCAACCGCGCGGGGGGGATTCTTGTGTCGATGCACCTTTCTTGTCTTGTTTGCAAGCGTATGACCGAACACGTAGCCGTCTCCCGAGCCCTCGCCATCACTGGTTTCTCGCGGCGCGCAATGTACCACTGGATCATGCGGCTCTGGGTGCACGCGCAGCAGCTCAAGAACGGATACTGGATGATCTGCATCGAGTCGCTGCCCAGCAAATCACGGCGCCCGTTTTTCGAGCCGGGCGCCGCGGAACCACCGATCGAGCCCGGCGACCAGCCTGGTCGACCTTCGCCCTGACGACGTGTGGGGGAGCGAAGAAAGTTGCGTCAAGTAACGAAAGACGATGCAATGTTGTGCACCTCTACTCGTTGCGCTTGAATTCAGCTTCCCCGAGTCTATGTAGGCAAGCAAAAGAAGCAAGGCACGCGGTATTCGTCGATCACCGCCGGTGGCCGAACGGCCATGAGCCGCGCTTCACTTCGAAGAAGACAAGTAGCCTGGGAGGTTCGTGATGTCACGAATTCGCCTGACGTGGGCGTGCGCTGCCCTCCTGCTCGTCAGCGCCGCGGTATATGTTGGCTGCAACTCCTTGAACGAATCACAACCCGCGGCTCCGTCCGAGAAGGCTGCGCCAGCGGATCGGATTGCGACGACGACGACATTCAACCATTGCGTCGGCGGTTGGGTCTCGCAGGAAACGTCGGTCGCGTGTGACGAATGTGACCATGAGAACTTCACGTCGAGCACTTCCGGACCGGTCGAGATCTGGCTTTACCACCCGCTGACCTGCGATTCATTCCTGAACGGCATCCTCGAGTTCAACACATCGGGCCTCGACGACAACTCCACGATTAGCAGCGCCACGCTAAAGTTCAGCGTCAAAGACTACGAGCCGTACAATCTTTACCAGCAGATGATCCGCGTCTTGGTGGGCAATACCGATCCCTGCGACTCGAGCTTTGATGGAAAGCAATTCTGGGGTTGCACTCAAGACCTCGTAGATCTGGGCACCGTGGCCATCGACTCGACCGGCAACTACCAGTTCACGATCGCGAATCCCAACAGCGTGATCAGTAAAAATCACGTGACGGAGTTCTACTTCGTAGACGCCTCCATACCCGCATTGGAGGCCACTGTCTGGTACTCGCACGTTTGGCTACGTCAGATTGCGGCTACCGCCAGGTATCAGGCCCCGTCGTTGGTGGTGGTCAACTAGGGCGCGTACTTCTCACAATCGAATGTGCGCGAGGCACACCACGTGAGTGGCCTGGTTGCGCCGCGACGCAGACCCCATGCGTCGGATGTTGCATGACATGTTGAAGGCCGGGTCCATGGGACCCGGCCTCCAGCGTCAAAGCAGGTCGAAACCGAGAACTCAGTTGTACAGGTGCTTCGCTGCGCTCCAGCTGATGGCCTCGACGCCGATCAGGGTCTGGTTCTTGATGTGGACGGACCAAGAGTTGACGGTGCCGAGGTCGGCAACGGCGCGGTCCGAAACGTTCAGGAACCAGCAACCACCCTTGCGGAGGTTCTTGAAGATTGCAAGCGGCGATCCAAGGTTCGGTGACGGCTTGTAGCAGCCGGCAGCAATGTTTGCAGACGTGCCCGCGCACACTCCATCCGCGACCGCAGCAGCAGCGGAATCGTCGAACAGCAACGTGTTGGCAGGGATCAGATTGCTGCTGCAGCCAACGCCGGTGCCGGATCCGCAGGGCGCATTCGCTGTCGCGTTGGTCCCGCGCGGACGGCACAGCACCGTGGCCTGCGCGTCGATCGCGCCGTCGCACGTCTCGTCATAGCCAACAACCGCGACAAGGTCGCCCACCCAAGTATGCGTGGCGTTGATGTCGATGATGACGTCAGCGATCAAAGAGCCGTCGGCGGGCACGATGATCGGGCCCACGTTGACGCCGAGGACGGTATTGTCCGGGATCGTCGCATTGACCGTCTGAATTTCAGACTTGTAGCCCGTCAGATCGCAGTTCGCCTGCACCTGCGGATTGCCATTGCCGGGATCACTCTCGTCCTTCGTATCCGTTGCCCACGCTGTCGTGGCCAAGGCCAAACATGCGAGCGCGCAGAGAATCGTGCTGTAACTCCGCTTCATGATCTGCCTCCACTATTTCCTGATGTACACTCGAGCCTGCAGCGATGGCACTCCAAGCGGCCACGCCACCCGGCGCTGCCCTCACCCCGAAACACCTGAAAGCGCCGCACGCGAAACGCGGAGCGCGTTTCGACCAGTCGAAGCCTCTCACAGGACCCTCCGAGGGGCCGCCGTGAATCTAGGGTGAAGCGGGTTCATCCTAAAAGGCGCGGCCGAAAACAAGCAAGAAAAAAGGGCTCGTGAGACGCAATTGCTGCGCCCAGCCGAACCGGCCGGGCAGTGGGGCAAAAGGACCAGGACCGCGACACGGACCGAGTGAAGCATCGCTGGTCACCGCGAAACGAATCCGCTCCGTCGGCGCGATCGTTCTTCGCTGGGTTTCTGCGGTCCCTAGGGCAAAGAGAAGCCCCCGCCGCGGTGTGGCGACGGGGGCTCATCTCGAAACGATCGCGGTCAGCGTACGACGACCAGCTTGCGGGTCACGAGCGCCTCGCCGGCTGCGAGTCGGTAGAAATACACGCCCGCCGGCACCGGGCTGCCGTGGTCGTCGCGCCCGTCCCATTGCGCCGAGTGCCGGCCCGCAGCCAGAACGCCGGAGGCCAGAAGGCGCACGCGATGCCCCGCGACGTCGAACACCGTGAGCGAGCCCGAGGCCGCGCGCGGCAGCCCGAATCGAATCGTCGCCATACCGTCCGGCGCCGGATTCGGTTCGCTCTGTGCGAGGGCGGCGATTTCGTCGATCGGTCCGGCGTCGGTGGCAACGTTGGCCGGCCCGTTCAGGCGCACGCACCAAGAGACCAGACGGCCGTTACTGCCGTCGGTGACCGGGTCGACGACGCGCAGGATCCAACTGCCGTTGGCGCTGTCGCCCACGAAATCACTGAGCGCGCCCGGACCCGAAACCGTGAGGGTCGTCGGGTAGGTGCCGATGATGTTGTCGGCGGTGACACCCGTCTGGTTGTGCAAGCGCACCGTCTTCGAGCCGTGACGCAGCTCGACGATCAGGTCACCGATCGATGGATGCGTGATGTTGACATCGCATTCCAGCGACAGCACGTTCCAGTTGTTGTTCGTGACGTTCTGGATGTTGGAGATCCCGAAGACACCTTCCACGACGAGTTGGTTCGGCGCCACGCACGCCTGCAACTGCAACTGCTCGAAGAGCACCAGATCCTGGTACTCGGTCGTGGTCGCGAGCTGCACCGGCACCCCGGTCTTGGTGGCGGCAGCGAAGCCGGCTTTGGAAGCCGTGATCTTGTAACTATCCACGAACAGCCCCGAGAACGCGTAGCTGCCGTCGAGCGTCGAAACCGTGCTGGCGCCGCCTGGCGTCAGCGTCACCAAAACGCCGGAATTGTCGACCTGATGCGCCAAGTGCACCCGGCCCGAAATACCGCCGTTGTTCGGACCAATGTGGAACGAGTTGAAGGTCCCCGGCGCCCCCGTCGGCTTGACTGCCGTGCCGCCGTTCACATCACGAGCGCGAATGTAGTAGCGCACCACGACGCCGGTCAGCGGCCCCGGAATAGACGCCGAATACTCGTTGGGATTGCCGGTCGCCGTCATCACGAGCGAATCGGTGAAGACGCCGGTCGTTCCGTAGTACAGCTTCACGGAGGCGAGTGGCTGCACCGTCGTCACCGTCGCCACGACGGGATACGGCCCGGTCGTATCGTTCGTGTCGCCGACCGGCGAATGCGCGATCGTCGGCACAAAGTTCGCTGGATTGACGAAACCCCAGAACCCGAGCACCGGGACGAGCGTCGCCAGGTGCGCCCCGCCGTAGAAGTCGATATCGGACTGAATGACCTGGTTCGCGGCATCGGCCATTGTCGCACTCGTTCCAAGCGCGAAATGATGATCGAGAACGAGCTTGTCCATCACCGTACGCCCGACGCGGCGCAGGCAATCAGTCAAGCCGCTCGACCAGAGCGTTCCCGAAGCGTGTACTTCACCGCAGCAATTCTGCGGGTAGTGCATCGTCGAATCGACGAGGACGCGCCCCGGCCAGAAGGCATTGTGGCCATCCCAGTTGAAGCAGAAGCTCGGCTCGAAGGTCGGATTGATGGAGTAGGAGTACGACCCGGCCCAGTAGTCGCCGAAGCCTTCCCCCATTTGTCCTTCCTGGTCACCGCCCCAACCCGGCACGATGTTGTCCTGGATCGAGTGCCCATATTCGTGCACGACCACGTCCGCGTCCTCGGCGTCGTCGACACCGCCTTCACCGAACGCGAGCCGCTTCGACGACGGGATGTAGTGCGAGTTATCGGCGCCGCTCAACCCGTGCGAATCGATTTCCTGGATCCGGTTATTGACGTTGGCGAATCCCAGGCTCTGAATGTAGCGCTGGTTCTGATCGATGTGGAAATAGCAGTTCACGTCCTCGAAGCCCTGGGCGTTGCGCTGGAACAAGAAGGCATTGGGATCGCTAGTCGTGACCGGGGTCGAAACCGGCGACTCGAATTCGATGATCTTGGCATACGGACCCGACAAGCTGTAGATCGACCCGGTCTGGGTGATCCCAAGGAGCGCCCGCGTGTCGTACGCGCCCGGAAACGGCACCGCCGAATCGGCGTCGCTGTTGTCGATGAAGGTCGTGTTGTTGAGCTTGGTCCGCGGATCCGGATCGAAGACTCGGCCCGTGCCGTCGACGTACTGCATGCGGTCCTCGACGCCGAGCATCGCGCCGGTCTGGGCATCCACGAACACGAGCCAGTCGCCCATCGGCGCCTCGACGGGCACCGACACGAGCCACGCGAGACGGCCGCCGGCCGGGGTCTCGACCACCGACAGCTTGGCCGTGAAGTCGCCGATCGCCTTGCCGGTCGGCTGAACCGCCGCTTGGCCGACAGCGAGCGCCGCCGCGGCATCGAGGGCGGGCGTCGTCTTGACCAGGAGTCCCGGGCGGAGGGTGCTGTGGACGGACGAGACCTCGCCATCCTGCGCCACCTTGACCACGACTTCGGCGCGGTACACCGGCACCCCGTCCACCACCTGGTCATAACGGTAGTGGGTTCCCGAGAGGCTCGCCTTCTCACTCGTCAGCTCGACTTGGATCGTGCCGCCACCCGACGCCAGCCCGAGTTCGGCGGCATGGGCGGCGAGGAAGTTCTCGGCCGCGACCCGCGCCGGCATGGCCTTGGAGACGGGGCCGGGGGGCGTGCGCCGGTACAGATGGCGCAGGAGCCCGGTGTCGGTGCCGTATTGCAGTTGCACGTCGCCGTCGCGGACAAAGCCGCTCGCGGCTTCGATCTCGCGCACCGCACTGCGAAGGCTTGCCTTGCCGGGGACAGCGGCCGGTGCCTTCTGAGCCCACGCCGGCATGCCAGCCAGGGCTACGAGCAGGGCGGCCGCGGCCGCAGTGCGCACGGAGGAAAGCGGCATCGGATCGTCTCCCGGACAGAGGTTGGGCCGCGAAATGCAGACGACGGCGCGCGTCATGCTGGGACGCCGCTGCCGTCGGTGAGACGCGAGAACGATGTTGATTGTTAGGGTTGGAGAACGGTCCTGTCAACCGTGCGTTGGTTGCGCGGTCGATGCGGCGTTGCACCGCATCGACCGCTTGCCCCTGTTACTCGAAGCGGAGTGCGACGATCGGATCCTTGCGGGCCGCCTGCTGCGCCGGGTAGAGACCGAAGACGACGCCGACCGTGCCCGAGATGCCGAACGACACGAGGACCGAGATCGGCGACACGACCGTGTCCCACTTGGCGAACAGGTTGATGGCGAGCGCCATGCCGGCGCCGAGCAGGATGCCGATGATGCCGCCGCTCACCGCGATCAGCACCGTCTCGTTCAGGAACTGACCGAGGATGTCGCGCTGGGAAGCGCCCAGAGCCCGCCGGATGCCGATTTCCTTGGTCCGTTCGGTGACCGTCGCCAGCATGATGTTCATGATGCCGATGCCGCCGACCAGCAGCGACAACGCCGCGATGGACCCCATGACGATGTTGAAGATGCGCTGGGTGCGCTGGCTCTGCGCCAAGAGTTCATCGGGAATGAGGACCTCGTAGTCCTTGACGCCGTAGTGCCGGCGCTCGAGCACCCGCCGCACGAGCACCGCCGCGGGCACGACGAAGGCGGCATTCCGGACCTGGACGGCGATTTCTTCCACCTGGTCGGGATAGTCGTCGTCGGTAAAGCGCTTCAGCGCCGTCGCCGCCGGGATATAGACGTCGCGATTGATGTTGCGCAACTTGATCGCCGCCGTCTTGCCCTCTTTGAAATTCTTCTGGCCCATGACGCCGACGACTTCGAAGTTCTCTTCGCCAATCTTGAGCGACTTGCCGATCGCCTCCCCGATGCCGAAGATCTCGCGGTGAACTTCCGAGCCCAGCACGCAGACCCGCGCCGCGGTCTTTTCGTCCAGGTACGAAATGAAACGGCCGCTCGACGCCCGCGCGTTGGTGATCTCGTCGTACATGTCATTGACGCCGACCACTTTGATTCCCTCGGGCCGCTTGGCGCCCAGGTAGACCTCGGCTTCGATGAACTTGATCGGTGAAACCGCGCTGGCATAGGGCACCTTGTCGGCGAGATCGCGCGCGTCCTGCCAGCAGAGCCCCTCGGAGACCGTTTCTTCGTTCTCCTGTTGCTCGACGGTCTTCTCCGCCTTCTTGATGCGGATGTTGTTGGTGCCAAGCAACCGGATCTGTTCCAACGTCTCGCGGCGCGCACCCTCACCAATCGACATCATGGAAATCACCGCGGCGACGCCGAAAATGACGCCGAACATCGTCAGCAGCGTACGGAGTTTGTGCCGCACGAGGTTCTTCACCCCGGAAGACAGCATCTCACGAACATCCATGTCGTGCCTCCTAAGCTTCCTCGCGCCAGCCGGTGCCGGTCACGGCCGGCCGGGGCGCGCTCTTACGGCTGCCGGTATCGCGCTCCACGACACCGTCGCGCATCGAAATCACCCGTTCGCTCCATTTGGCCACTTCCGGATCGTGGGTCACGAGGACGAGTGTCGTGCCACCTTGGTGCAGCTTCTCGAAGATGCGCAGAATCTCGATTCCGGTCGCCGAATCCAGGTTTCCGGTCGGTTCGTCGGCCAGAATCAGCGGCGGTGCGTTGACGAGTGAACGGGCAATTGCCACACGCTGGCACTCGCCGCCCGAGAGTTCGGTCGGCCGGTGCTCGTGGCGGTGCCCCAACCCGACCGCGTCCAAGACTTTCTGGGCCCGGTCACGCCGTTCCTCGCGCGGCACGGCGGCGTATACCAGCGGCAGTTCGACGTTCTCGACCACCGTCAGCTGCGGAATCAGATTGAAGCTCTGGAAAATGAAGCCGACCTTGCGATTGCGCAAGCGCGACATTTCCACGTCCAACAGAGTCTCGGCGGCGGTGCCGTCGAGCAAATACCGTCCCGTGGTCGGCCGGTCGAGACAGCCGAGGATGTGCATGAGCGTCGACTTGCCCGATCCCGACGGACCCATGATGGTGACAAACTCGCCGTAGTCGATCTGCAGGCTGACGCCTTTCAGTGCGGCGACTTCGTTGTCACCCATGCGGTAGACACGACGCATGTCCTGCACGTCGATCAGCATGGTGCTGCTCCTTCAGCTCGGCTGTCCCAAACAAACCTTGTCACCGGGCTTCAAGCCCGAACGGATGACCACGAACTTGTCGTTGCTGGCGCCGCATTCCACGACCACGCGGTGCGACTTACGTCCACGCTTGAGGTAGGCGACCGTCTTGCCGTCTTCGTTGAACACGGCTTCGACCGGCACGTAGGTGACGTCCTTCAACTCGTCGATGAGAATTTGGGCGTTCGCCGACAAACCGGGACGCAGGCGCGGATCGGCGTCCAGCACATCGATGGTGACCTCGAACACCTTGACGCCGGTGCGGCGGCCCGACACTTTGCTCACCTTGTGCTCGGCCAGATTGCCGACCGTCGCCACCTTGCCCTTGAACTTCATGTCCGGCACGGCGTCGAGCCCGATCGTCACCGGCTGGCCCGGCTGGATCTTTTGGACGTCCATTTCGTTGATCTCGGTTTCGACCTGCATGGTCGAGATGTCCGGCAGGTACATGAGCGGCTGGCCCTGGAACGGTGTATCGCCGACCCCGACCTTCTTGCCGTCTTCCGGGCGCCCGACGTTGGCGTACACGACGAGTCCGGCCATCGGCGCATAGACCGCATTGGCTTCCAGCTTGTGCTTCATTTGGTCGAGCCCACCATGGGCGAACTGGACGTTGGATTTCTCCTGGTCGACCGCCGCGTCGTAGGACGCCGTCCTGGACTTGAGTTCGAGGTAGGCAAGACGGGCTTCCTCGACTTCGCTGTCCATGGCGAAGCCCTTCTTCTTCAACTCGAGCAATGATTGGTAGTTCTTATTGGAGGACTCTTCCTTGAAGTGCTGCGCCTCGAGATCGCTCTCGGCCTTGCGCAGAGAAGCCACCGCACGCGAAACCGCGGAGTTTTGCTCGTCGATGCCGATCTTGTACTTCTCGGATTCGAGTTGCACGATCAGCTCGCCGGGTTTGACCCACGACCCTTCCTTGGCAAGGAACAGAATGAGCCGGTCGTTCGGCGCCCCGATCGTCGCCGAGCGGGTGGCTTTGAGTTCGCCGACTTCGTTCAGCGTCAGGGTCAAGTCGCCGTGTGTGACGTCCGCCGTCGGCAGGTCGATTTCGTTACCGCTGGAAGCGGCAATTCGCCACCCGACGAGCGCCACGACCACGACGGCGGCGAGAATCCGGAACCACATTGTGCGCAGGATCTGCATGTCGTCACCTCGGTCGGTTGGAGTCGCTCCATCAATGATTGTGCAAGATGCGCTGACGCGGAGCGTGCGTCGTGGCGCCGAAAACAAAATTGGTCGATTGGCGATGAACTGTGCGGTCGCGCTTACTCCGGAACCGGCGTCTTGTTCTTGGTGCTTTCGTCGCACACAACCGCGACGCCGAGCACGACGAGGCGGTGCAGAGAAGCGTCGACCGCTTCGATGCGACCTGTGATCTCATCCTCGTCACTGTTCTTCTCCGGTTTCGGATCGAGGCGCTTGATTTCGATCTCGTCGGCGAGCAGCGTCCCGTCCTTTTGGATCTGCCCTTCGGCCTCGACGCGGTCGCCTTGCCGCAGTTCCGAGAAGGCGACATGCCGTCCGGGGCCGCCCTGTATTTCGGTCCGGTGGTTCGTGACCACCTGCAGTCCGTTGCCCATCGTCAGGCGCTTGCGCGCCACATCGAGCACCGTGACCGTACCCTTGACCTCGACCTCGTCCAGATCACCGCGCAGCACCTTGATCTCGCTCGCCCGGACGACCTGGCCCGCACCCAACGGGCCTTCAACCTTGACCCAGACGCCTTTCGCGAGGCGTGGAAACCATTCGCCGAGCGGCGGCCGCCGGCTTTCGCCGCGGGCAGGGGCCACGACGGCAATGGCGAGCAGCGCCGCGGCGATCCAGTTGCTTGTGCGTGCCTGCTGCAAGGATCGCCGCATTCCAGTTCGACTTCCGCTCGGGTCCGGGCCGCGGGCACCCCCCACGACTCCCTGATGCTACGGCCTCCGGTCCAAAGCGTTGTCATCCCGGCGTCCCGCGCGTGTAACAAGTCTGTAACACCGCCGGCGGCCTCAAGCCTCGATCTCACAATCCTCGTCGCAGCGCACCAGGAAGCCCATTACGGACAGTGTCCGCGCGTGTGG
Organism: bacterium; assembly: GCA_031362565.1. Taxonomy (GTDB): domain Bacteria; phylum Krumholzibacteriota; class Krumholzibacteriia; genus JANLSU01. The sequence continues at coordinate 17,748 of JANLSU010000101.1, forward strand.
ATCCATGGCCGTAATGGCACTTTCGATCTGGTCCATCTCGTCCGGCGTCCGTGATTTAGTCTTGATCTTCACCGGCTCGAACCGGCGCCCATCGAGAGCGCGCCCCTTGGTCTTGACGCGCGTTCCAGGCTGGATCTCCTCCAGGCGCAGTGCCTGCTTGTCCAAGCCCTTCATTTCGACGCCATTGCCGATTGCGACCGCGAGCCCGAGGATGCGGAGGGTTCCCGACGCCGCATCGGCGCTCTCCACCATCGCTTCGATCTCGTCCATGTCGCCGTCGCTCTTGATCGAAATCGTCTGGGCGCGAAACGCACCGTCGGCGAACGCGCCTTCGACGCTGATGCGCATACCGATCCGCAAATCGCTGAAGTCGTAGAAACCTTGCATCCGCTGTCTCCTTTGCCTTGCCCGTCTCGAACCTCGTTGCCCCGTTGGCTGATGCCGGTACAGGTCAGCGCCGTACGAGCGCCGTCGTCGCCGCCAGATCCGCCGCGCGCCGTGCATTGGCGGCCCACGTGCGCTCGCGGTGCGTCCATTCGCGGCCGCGCTCGGCGCGTCCGAGCGCCGTCTTTGGATCCGCCAGCACTGCTTCGATGGCTTGCGCCAACGACGCCGGGTCGCCCGGTACCGCCGGCTCGACGTAACCCGCTTCGACGAGATCGGTAATCTGGCCGAGACGCGAAGCCACGACCGGCTTCCCGGCGGCCAGGGACTCGTAGACCTTGAGCGGCGAGAAATAAAAGTCCTCGGCCGGCAGATACGGCGCCACCGTCAGATCCATTGCGTCCAGCAGTTCCGGCACGCGGGCGTGATCCACGGCGCCCGTGAACACGACCGCACCGTCCAGGCCGCGTGACCGCGCCGTGGCCCGGAGCGCGTCACCCTTGGGACCATCGCCCACCAAGAGCAACCGAGCCGTGGGCCAGCGCGGATGCAGCAGTGTGAAGGCGTCCAGCAACACGTCGGTCCCGTGCCAGCTCTTCAAGCTGCCGACAAAGCCGATCACCGGGCCCAAGCCCAAACCGAGTGCTTGGCGGACGCGCGCCCCTTGGCCGGCGGCCGCTTCAAAGCGTTCGACGTCGACCCCGTTCGCGACCACATGGACGCGATCGCGCGGTGCACCCTCGGCGCAAGCCCGGGCAGCGAGTTCGGCGGAAACCGCCAACATGGCATCGGTCTCGCGCCAGACGCGCGCCTCGACGGCGCGCGCCACGTCGCCCAAGTGCAAACCGCGGGCGCGTTCCTGTTCGAGACAGAGCGGCGCGTTCACTTCGAGCACATGCGGCACACCGAGCGCCCGCGCCAAGCCCAGTCCGCCGGCGCCAAAGAGTGCATAGCGTTCGTAGACGAAGTCCGCACCGAAGTCGCGCAAGCGTGGCGCTGCGGCTTCGAGCAACTGGTTGTAGAGAATGTTGCGGACTTCTTGCGCGACTCGGGACGGATGTCCGGCAGCGGTCGGCCCGAAGGCGCGATCGGCGCGCCGGAGTGCATCGAGAGCCGGCAGGTGCGGTTCGAGATCCACCGGATCGAGCACCGACAATTGAAAATCGGCATTGCCGGCGCGTTCGATGGCCGGCGACAACACTTGCACCGTGTGGCCAAGCCCGGCGAAGGCGTTCGCCATCGCCCGCAGGTGAATCGACGCGCCCTTGTGCCCGTAGACCGGGACGCCGAAGTCGCTGCACACGTAGAAGATCCGCATCGAAGAACTCAGCCCTTCAAGGTGGCGAGCGGCCGGACCCGCACCACGGGTTGTGCAATCTCGAAGCCGCGCATCGTGTCGATGACTTTGCGAATGTCTTTGAACGACCCCGGTGCCTGTTCGCCGATGTTCATCGTGCCGGCGCGGTAGAGCCGGATTTCGCGCGCCTTCATGTCGGCCTCGACGGCCGCCTCGGACCACTGCGCCATGGCCTCCGGCTTGTCGAGCACCCGCCCGGCGCCGTGGTTGGCGGAATGGAACGTCGCGGCATTGCCTTCGACGCCGACGCCGACGTACGAGTCGCTGCCCATCGAACCCGGGACCGGAATCGGTTGGCCGGTGTGCGAGAAAATCGGATGCCCGGCGCAGCGCGACGGCGGCATCGCGACGTTGGCTCCATGGCGGTGCACCCACAACGGTTCGCCGCCGTGCATTTCCTGTTGAATCGTCACATGCGAGCAATCGAACAAGAGCGGCATCGCGAGCGACGGATCGGCGAAGGTCGAGCGCACCGCGGTGCGCAGCGCCTCGGTGATCGCCATCCGGTTCACGAAGCCGAAGTTGGCGGCGGCGTACACGGCGCGGATGAAGCGCCGGCCTTGGTACGAGTCGGCTGGAATCGTGAAGAACTGCCGGTGTGCGAACATGAACTTCCAGATGAGCGACAGATCCTGCATCGACGGCCGCGCATGACGCAGATGGAATTGCGCCTTGTCCCAATCGAACGCCAGGCGTTCGCCGAAGGCCTCGGCACGGGCGTGCGTCGAGTAATAACGCATCGTCAGTCCGCCGACGGCGCCGGAGCCGGTGTGCATCATGAAGAGCACCTTGCCGAGCCCAAGTCCCAGCCGGCGCGCTTTGTCGGGGTCGAGAATTTCGACGATCTCCTGGGCTTCCAGGAAATGGTTGCCGGCGCCCATCGAGCCGAATGCCCGCCGCGCCTTCTTGATGGCGGCATCCGGCACCGCGTCCATGATTTCGTCCGGATCGATGTCCTGGCCGGCGAACATGCTGCCTTGCCGTTCGATGAAGTCGAGTTCGCCGGCGTCGAGCCCGAAATGCTCGCGGGCCCAAGTGGCGCCCTCGGTGAGGGCGCGCTTGACGTCCTTCTTCTTCAACACCGCGTCGCGTTGCGGCGGAATCGGCACGGTGCGTTGTAATTCGGCATACAGGGCGTCCAGCATCGGACCGGTGCAGGCACTCGCCGGCAAGTCGGTCGCCACCATGCGCATGCCGCAATTGAGGCCCTTGTCGATAGCGAACGGAATGAACCGGTCGCGGGTCGCGAGCACGATGCCCGTCGGGGCCGGATTGCGGCCTTTGTAGTGCACGTCGGGCATCGCCACGATGGGATGCTCGATGCCGGCAATGCGGGCCATTTGCGTCAGTTCGGCGAGCGCGTTCTGCCCCGGCATGATGTCGGGGGTGACGAAGAGGTGCACCGGCGTGCGCGCGCCGGCACCCGGCGGCAGCACGATGGGCGACGCCGCGGCCGGGATATTTTCGGTTGTGATGCGGTCGTTCATCGGAGTTTCACCTCGGTCTGCAGACATCAGGCATTCGCCCCGGCGCCGGCGCGTTCGAGCACCGCACGCACCACGGGATCCACGCCTTGGGTGCGATCGATCCCGATCTCCCAGCGGCCACATTGCGTGACCAGTGCCCGCAATGTCGCGGCACGGCGCTCGAGCGACTGCGGCACCGGCCAGGCGACATCCAGGGTCGCGGCGAACCAGTGGTAGTCGTTCACTTCACGCGTCAGCTCGTTGAAGGCGATCAGGAACTGCACGCAGCGGTCGACTTCCAGCGGCCGCACGTAGCTCTGGTGGGTGAAGCGCGGCATGAACAACGCACTCGCTTCCACCGAGTCGACGACCGCCGAGCGCCGCACGTGGTACACATTCTTGTGATTGGCGCCATCCGGAATCTCGCACGGAGCCAGAATCGCGCGCCGCGCCCCCAGCAGTTCGACGCTCTGATCGTCGAGCCGGATCGGTTCGTAGCACGAGTAGATGCGCCGGTCGTCGTGGAAGATGAGATTCTCCGACACCAGCCGGGTACCCTCGTGCGCCAGGAGCGACACGCCGGTCGTCGTCTTGCCGACGCCACCGACGCCGCCAATCACGACCCCGTGGCCGCCGACATCGATGCCCGAGGCGTGCATCAAATACAGCCCGCGGTAGTGTTCCAGATACCAGGCCATCGGGTGAAACACGAACCAGCTCATCAAGCCGAAGAATTTCTTGTAACGGTAGTTGGGTTCGGCTTCGACCTTGGCAGCGCGCGGCGCGTACCGGTAGCGCGCCTCGATGTGCAAGTGTTCGCCGTCCATTTGGAAGCGCATCGTCAGATTCTTGATCCGCAGCAGGTTCGTCCACACGAGTTCGTTGGGCCCGGCGAGCAGGCGCTTGCCGACGCGGTCGAGCTGGCTCTGGCCCGGAAACTCGAGGATGGAGTCGTCGGTGTCCTCGCCCTCGAACCAAGCGACGTGCACTGTCACCTGGGCATCGGCCGCGGTGACGATGTGATCCGGCAGGTGCATGCGCACATAGTCGAGTAAATCCTCGTATTCCGATTCGATGCGCAGGCGTACGCCCTGCATCTCGACGCAGACGTCCTTCACGCTTTCCTCCTTGGCGGCGCGACCGGGGCGTAACGATGTTCGATGCACTCCGGATCCGCGCCCGGGCGAATCTCGAGCACGCGGTCGTGCTTGTGCTTGAACGCCAGACATTCTTCCAGGGAGCGGCCCAAGAGCAGCCCCCACAAGACACGGTTGGTGGCGCGGTGCCCGACGATGAGCACCGTGTCGCCGGCGTAGCACGCGCCGACCTCGGCGACAAAGGGCACGAGGCGCGCCTGCAGTTCGGCATACGTTTCGCCGCCCGGCGCCCGGAAACCGAGCGGATCGGCCTTGCGCGCCGCCCAGAGCGCCTGCACCGACGGATCGGGATCGCCCGCCACGTGGCCTTCGAGGCTGCCGTAGGACATCTCGTCCAGTTCGGGGCGGGCCTGTACTTCGAGATGCCGCGCTTGCGCGAGCGGCCGCGCGGTGTCGCGGGTGCGGCGCAGCGTGCTCGTGTAAATCGCCGCCAGCGGCTCGTCGGCGAGCAACGCCGCCAGTGCCGCCGCGTGCTCGGCGCCGAGCGGCGACAAGCGCGTGTCGGTACTGCCCTGCAAGCGGTGCTGCAAATTCCACTCGGTCTCGCCATGCCGGGCCAGGAAGATGCGCTTCGGTCTCATGTGCGGCTCGCTTCCCGCGCCGGCTCGAGGCCGGCAGCGAATTCCAGCACCCGCCGGGCGCGCGCCTTCCAACTGTATTCGGCGACGCTTTGGGCCGCATTCATCACGAGCCGGGCGGCGCGGCTGCGATCCGAGCGCAGTGCCGCGAGTCCCGCCGCGAGCGCCTCCGGATCGTCCGGCCGCACGAGCCAGGCGTTGTCGTCATGGCGCAGGATCTCGCGCGTCGACGGCAGGTCGGTGGCAACGATGGGCACACCGGCCCGCATCATCTCGAAGGCTTTGAGCGGCGACGTAAAGTATTCGGCTTCCACGAATCCCTCGCGCGGCAACGGAATGACGCCGACGCGCGCCCGCGCCATGTACGCCGCGACGCGATGCGGCGCGACCTGGCCTTCGAGGGTGAGCCGGTCGGTGATGCCGAGTGCCGCGGCCACCGTCTCGACGCGTTGCAAGTCTTCGGAGGTGTTGCCGCCGACGACCGTGAGGTGGGCATCGGGCAGGCGCACGAGAGCGCGCAGCAGGCCGTCGATCCCCTTCCAGCGATACAACTGTCCCACATACAGGAGATCCAGGTCGCGGCCCGTGTCGTCCAGCGTGCCGGCGATCTGCATGCGTCCTGTCGCATCGACGGGAATCCGGGTGCCGTTCGGCACTACACAGAGTGGCGCGTGCGCCGGAAAATGTTCCTCGAGCATGCGGCGCGCGTTGTCCGAAGTGCAGATGATGCCGTCGATTCCGGCATACGTCCGGGCTTCGAGAGCGCGGCGGCGTTCGACCTTTTCTTGGACGACCGGATCCTGGAGCGACCGGCCGCGTTCTTCCTGGTGGGTCGCCTTGGTGAGAAACGCCAGCTTGTGGACTTCGAACACGGTGCGCAAATCGGCCGGCGGGCGCAGGCCGCGCACCAGATCCAGAAGTTCGAGGCCGGCCGGATCGCGCGTCATGAGCACGGTCGGGCCCTTGGAGTGGCGCCGCAGGAAGGTCTGCAAGTAGACGCGGAAGTACGGGCCGCGCCAGTCGTTGAAATCCGTCGCCAGCGGCAACGACAACGACACGAAACGCAGCCGTGGATGTTCGGCCTCACCGTAGTACGTGAAGCAGTCGCGCCGCGACGCGGTGAGACGGCGCACCACCAAGAGGACGTCGGCGCCCTCACGCGCCATTTCGAGGCAGGTGTTGAAACTCTGGATCGAATTGGCTTTCGGCGACGGGAAGTCAATGCGGCTGAAATACAACACGCGTGGCCGGGTTTGACCGGCGGCCGAAGCCGCCCCTGCTGATTGGCGCTGTGACATGACGGCTCCTGAACAATCCGTACGATCGCTCGCCGGCCGAACCGGTTGAGACGAATACGAGGCAACGACGCAGAACCAACGCGGGCGAGCTGGGGTGGCCGGTAGACGGATGTTCCTCATCGTCCCGACCTGCCGCACGCAACTTCTATTTTAGCTGATGTTTAGGCGTCAGGTCAATGTTCTACACCGCCTCGTCGGCGGCGGCGGTCTCGAACACATAGCCGGCGCCGCGTTGGGTCAAAATCCAACGCGGCGCATCGGGCTCGTCCTCGATCTTCTTGCGGAGACGAGCAATGTGGTTGTCGACGGTGCGGGTGGTAGGAAACACGTCGTAGCCCCAGATCTCGTTCAGGAGTTGCTCGCGCGACAGCATTTCGCCCCGGTGCTCGATAAAATACGCCAGGATACGGAATTCCCGGGTCGAGAGCTCCAGGTCGTGGCCGCCTTTGGTCACCCGCTGGCGTTTGAAGTCGACCTCGATGTCGCCGAACCGGAACATCTCGCGCACCGGTGCCTTGCCGGCAACCGGCGCCCGCTTCAGCACGGCTTTGATACGTGCCAATAATTCGCGCACGCTGAATGGTTTTGTTACATAGTCGTCTGCCCCCAGCTCGAGCCCCAGGACCCGGTCGTTCTCGTCGCCGCGCGCCGTCAGCAGGATGATGGGCGTCGTGCGGCCGCTATCGCGCAGGCGTTTGGCGATCTCGAGTCCGCTCATTCCCGGCAACATGACATCGAGCACCAGGAGCGCGTGGTCGCCATCGCGGGCGCACTCGAATCCCTTCTTGCCATCGGTCGCGGTATCGACCACGTAGCCCTCGCCCTCCAGTGCGCTGCGTAGGCCTTGCACCAGACTCGGGTCGTCTTCGACCACCAGAATGCGACTCGTCACGACTTGGCCTCCTCGGGTACGGACCCAGCGGCGGGCGGCGTCGAATCGGTTGCCGGCTCCGCCGGCAGCCAGACCGTGAACCGCGCTCCACGCCCCGGCGCGCTCTGCACTTCGACCCGGCCGCCGTGAGCCTCGGCGATCCGGCGCACGAGCGTCAACCCGAGCCCGACACCTTGCCGCGGGCTCGAAAGCCGCTGGTCGACGCGATAGAACTCTTCGAAGATCCGCTGCTGCTCGGACGGTTCGATGCCGATGCCGCGGTCCTCTACCTGAATCGCCACCGCGGCGCCGCGCCGCAGGACGCGCACCGCGATCCAGCGCTCGTCTTCCGAGTACTTGACGGCGTTGGTGAGCAGGTTCAGGACCACCTGGCGCAACGCGTCGCGGTCGGCCCGCACTTCCGGCAGATTCGGTTCCACTTCGACGCTGTAGGTGAAGCCGGCGGCCTCCGCCTGCGGCCGGAAATCCTCCGCGGTCGCGCTGACGAGCGGGCCAATTTCCTCGTACTCGAACTGGAAGCGGCGCGTGCCGCGCGTGAAATTCGCGAAGTCGAGCACCGCATCGATGAGCCGTTCGAGACGGCCGCACTCGCCGCGGATGACCGCTAACTGGCGCCTCCGCTCCGTGTCGCCGAGCCGCTCGCCGTTCATTTCGAGCATTTCGGCATACATCCGAATGGACGCCAGCGGGGTGCGCAATTCGTGCGAGACGTTCGACACGAAGTTGGTCTTGAGACCGGCGAGCCGGCCCTCACGGCGCACCGCGGTCAGCACCAGGACGGCACCGGCGACGATGGTCAGGAGCAGGACGATGATGACGGCGAGGAAGGCGCGTGTCCGCACATCGACGGCGTTGACGGCGGTGCCGGCGCGCGGCACCACGACGACATTCCAAAACTCGAACGGCTCGCCGAGGTTGGCGCGCAAGACATCCGGCGTTGCCGAACCCGCGGCCGGCACCGCCGGCACCGCCGCGCCGATCACGTGCCGGCCGGCATCGTCGGTAATCGCCAGTTCCGCTTCTTGCGACAGCTGCAGTTGCTTCAGGAATCCCGGCAACACGGCCGACGACAAATGCGGCAGGTCGATCACCAATCCGGCGATCCCGGCGATGCGGTTCTGGTTGGCGCTGGGCAGGAAGCGGTACACGACCAAGAAGGGCTCGGCATCGATGACGTCCGACAAATAGCGCAGGCGCGGCGAGTGCGCTTGTTCGTCGAGAACCGCGCGCAGCAAGCGCCGGTCGAGCTTGCGCGCCAAGAACGCATCACCCAAGCGGCGCGGGGCATTCCAGGCCGCGACACGGGCCGCGAGCGCCGCCGACACGGACGCCGGCGGGCGCGGCGCGAGCCGCACCACGCCTTCTGCGGCGCGGTCGCGGAAGAATTCGATTTGCGATGGTGCGAGTTCCGAAGCGTGTTCGAGGGTGGCATCGCCGAGCGCCGCAAACTCGGGCGCCGCCGCCGAATCGTCGAGGGCTTCCAGAGCCCGCGCCGCGATCAGACCCGCCACCAGATCGAGGGGCTGATTGTCGAAGTCGAATGCATCGGGGTACTCGGACCGCAACCGCCGGGCGGTCGCCAGTGCCTGGCGCGATGCGCCGGATGCGAATTGAGCCCGCGCCAAGCTGGCGAGGGCGATGGCCCGCAACCGCGGGTTGAGCGCCTTGGACGCGAGGGCCGTGTACTCTGCCACCGCCACGGCGGGATCCTCGTACTCCGCCGAATCGGCCACCGCGAGCCGGGCCTCGAAGTCGCGCGCTTCGGCGGCGTCCGGGATCGGCAAACGCTGCATCGTGCCGATCCCGCTGCTTTGGCCGTTGGCCTTTAGAGTGAACGCGGCGCGCACGAAGCGCTCGGCCCGGAGCGCCGAATCTGCGGCCGCGGTGCTATCCGCGGTCAACAAGTCGGACCACGCGACCTCGAGTTCGGCAAGTTCGTAGTGGACGACGCGCGCCGCGTAATCGCCGTAGCGCTGGTAGTTCTCGAGCACGCGACCGCTCTGCGCGCGGCGCTCGGAATCGACGGCCCGCAGTGTGAACCATGCGAGCAACAGGCTCGGAATGAACACGAGCCCCAGGAAGGCGGCCACGAGCCGCACCTGCGTGCTCTGCCATCCCCGCAGTCGCAATGGTTCTCCTTGTCCGCAAATCGGGTGCGCCGTCAGCGGTTGTCGTGCCCAGCCGCGATGATGCGCCGGTACAGCGTTTCAAGAGTCGCGGCGCGGGCGGCGTTCGAAAACGTCGCGACCGCCAATCGGTGGCCATTCCGGCCCAGCTGGCGCGCCTGTGCCGGATCCGCCAGCAGATCCACGATCGCGCGCGCCAATGCCGGCGCATCGCCCGGCGGTACGAGCCGGCCCGTTTCGCCGTCGCGAACGAGTTCTCGATTGCCACCGACGTCGGTACAAACGACCGGCCGCGCCATGGCCAAAGACTCGCGCATGACGCCCGACAATCCTTCCCACGCGGTCGCGGATGCACTCACCGATACATCGAGCGCGGCCAGGACATGCGGTACATCCTGCCGCGGGCCGGTGAAGCGGAGGTGCGATTCGAGCCCTACGCCGTCACGCGCGCCCAATTGGCGCGCCAGCGCTTCGAGACCGGCACGCGCCCCGTCGGGATCCGGCCCGACGATCGCGAAATAGGTTTCGGGCGCGACGCGCAAGACTTGCGATGCGGCGTCCAGAAACACGTCGTGTGATTTGTAATGGCTGAGTTTGGCGACCAGACCCACGAGCCGCGCGCCCGCGGTAGCGCCGTTCAACAACTCGCGCCGTACGGCGCTGCCGTCGACGCCCGGATCGAAGCGGTCCGGATCGTAGCTCCCATAGATGACTTCGATGCGCCCGGCTGGAATGCCCGCCGCTATGAGGACATCGCGGATGTGCGCCGCGACGACGACATGGGCCCGCACCGCCGGATGCTGCATTTTTTCCACTTCGGCTGCCTGCAACGGCCGGCTCTGGCCGCGGTTCACGACCACGGGTGGCAGTTCCATATCGCGGCACGAACGGAACAGGGCTTTGTACGTCGCGCGGTGGGTATGGATGACATCGAAGTGTTCCCGGGCCACGAACTCCCGCAGTTCGGAGCACGGTTCCTTCTTGTCGAGCGGCAAACGCACCAGCTTCATTCCGGCCCGGGTGACTTGCTCGAGCGTGCCGTCGTGCGGGCTGGGTGCGGTGTGAAACACGCACGTTACATCGTGGCCACGCGCTTGCAGGCCCCGCGCCAGCAACACCATTTGCACGGCGCCGCCGGATAGGATCTCGGAGTGGTCGGCGAGTTGCAGAATCTTGAGTGGCTGCATCGGCGCCCTTTTCATGACGCGCGGCGCACACCCGAGGGCGACCGCGGGTTGCAGTCTTCAGGTGCGGACGATCGACGCGGCATTCTGCTCGGCGATCGTGACGAGGCGTGTGGCGCAATCGGCAGCGCCGGCTTCGAGCCGCGTCAAGACGCGATGGGCGCGTTTCGCGACCAACGACACTGCCAAATGCCAGAACCAACGGTTCGACGCGAAGCGCGGACTGGCGCTGATATAGGCCGAACGGAATGCCGCGACGGCCGATTCCATTTCCCGTTGCGGCCGGCCAAAGACGTAGCCCTTGTAGTAGAGATGGCTCGCGAAGCGCGCCAGGTCGTACATCGGATCGCCCCAGCACGCGTTGTCGAAGTCGATGAGCCGCGGTACGCCGCCATCGACCAGAAACTGCGCCGGATGAAAGTCGCCGTGCAAGAGCGCCGGCTCCGGTTCGGGAAACGGCGCTCCCAGCATGGTCACGATGCGCTCGAGCCGCGGCCGCAGGGCCGGGTATGCGGCGGCGAGTTCGGCGCTGGCTTCTTCGAAGTGCCGCCACTCGCGCGCGCCGTATGCCACCGTGTCGAGCGCCGAGCGGGTCGAAGCGGCGAGATTCGTTTCGTGCAGCGTCGCCAGTTGCCGGGCCATCGCCTGCATCACATCACGGGTCAGATGCGGGTCGGGATTCGACCAGAAACCGACGCCGGGAACATGCTCGAGGACGAGCAGCCGGCGCCCCAGATCGACATTGAGAACGCGCGGCACCGGCACACCGGCCGCCAGCAAGGCGCGCATCACGGCGCCGACCCGTTCGACGCGGTCATCGTGGTAGAGCTTGGCGATCGTTTCCTCGCCACCATAGCAGCCGGCGAGGACGCAATTCATCGTCGGCACGTAGCTCACCACACTCCATTGCCCTTCACGCCAGACGTTGGTCAGTTGCTCGAGGCGCGGATCGGCCGGAAAACGCCAGTACACCATGTCGAGTTCGGCGACGAACCCGGTCGGTGCGCCCGGGCCGCGCTTTTGCAAGCGATCGACATAGCGGCGCAGCGAGCGCGCCGCCGGCAAGAACTCGGCGTAGACATAGTGCGGCCGGCCGTTGTCGGCAGGCTCGCCTTCCTTCCAGAGCCGGTACAGGACGCGCGTCGACTTTCCCGGTTTGTAGCTGACGCGCTCGATGGCGCAGCGCTCCCACGCCGTGCCGTCGCGCGGCGGCAAGAAGCGTGTGAAGGCCTCGAGCATGAGTTCGGGCGTCAGCGCGCGCGGCAGCACGGGCAGGTCGAGCACTCCATCCGGCGCCGCGTATCTCACAGACCGTCCCCTTCGATGCGCGCCCGGGCGGCTTCGAGCACCCGGCCGATCTTCACCGCTGCATCCGCGTGCAGGTGTTTGACACACTTGAGAGCTTGCTTGCGGACGAGCAAGCTCGCGACGTACCAGTTCAGCACGGCGTCGCGCCGGCCCCAGGGTACATGCGCGCTCCACGACTCGTAGAAGGCGGTCGCGAGGCGCCGCGCCCGGCCCGGCGGCAGCACACCCATGGCCTCCAAGTAATGCAGGTCGGCGGTGAAATTCGCAACATCATAGAGCGGGTCGGCGTGCACGAAGCTGTCGAAATCGACGAGCGCGCTCTTGTGGCCGTCGTGGAGCAGGTGCGCGAGCTTGAAGGTGCCATGGGACGTGACGAGGGGCAGGCGCGGCAGGCCCGGCAGCATCGCGTCCAGACGCCGCTTGATCCGCTCCAACTCGGCCGCGGCGTCGGGGTGGACATGCGCCACCAGTGCGGCGTGGGCCCGCATTTTGACCGCCTCGTCGTCCAAGTCATGTCGCGGCCGGACGGGGATGCGCACCAGATGCATCGCCGCCAAGCCACGCCCGATGGCGGCGGCGTGCGCCGGAGTCACCTGTGCGGCGGACTGCGACAGCGGCGCCCCCGGGACGCCGCGCTGGTACGTGGTCCATCCCTCGGCGTCGAAGGGCAGCGGTTCCGGGATGCGCAAGAAACGAGAGTCGGTTTGCGCCGCCCGCCAGAGCGCCTCGAGAATGCTGTGGGCTTCGCGCGCTGGCACGACGTCGTCGTAGGTTTTCGAGTACACGGTTTGCAGTTCAGCACTCGGCAGCGTCCGGGGCGCGCCGTTGGCGTCGCGCGGCGGATGCCATTCCACTTCGTAGCGCAGCACACAGCGCTTGCGCGGGATGTAGCGCACCAACGTGCGCGTCGCGGGCCCCATCTCCAGGCCGGCGGCGGCGCCGGCGGTGGCCAAGAGCGCCAGGGTTTCACGCGGCGCCTGGCGCCACTGCGCCGGCAGCGTCTTGAGTTTGGGATCATTCGGAAACGTCCACAGCACGAGATCGAGATCCGTGCAGTGATACGCGGCGGCACCGAGGCCCGGCGTCACAAACTTGTCCTTCGCGGCTTTGCGTTCGGCCTTGGCGTACATCGCGGCGGGATCCGGGAGCCCCAGAACCGCGGACAGAATCTGCGTCTCGCGCCGGCCGCCGGCTTCCAACGTCACCGAGTAGACGAGACTGCATTCGGCACCCGGCACGTAGAACAGGCGCTGGACCGACACCTCGACGGCGCGTTCGGGCCGGCCCTGCGCCGCAAACCAGGTGTCGAGTGCGGCAGTGATTCGCGCCGGATCGAGCACCGCACGCACGGCCGCAAGTTGCGGCCCGTTTTGCGTCCCGAGCGTCATGCGAAATCCCGCCCTTCCGCCGCGGCGCGCGCCGCGGTCAATACCGCGGCCACGGGCTCGACGCCCGATGCCGCGAGTTTCTTGACGTTCTTGAGCGCCTGGCGATTGACGAGCAGCACCGCTTTCCACCACGCGAGCCGGCGGCGATCCACACCCCACGGCACCAGAATCGCATACGCCGACACGAACGCCCGCTGCGCGTCGGCAATCTCGGCCGCCGACCAATGACCCTGGGCGACGGTCTCGAATCGCGACAGGAAGCGCGCCACATCGAGCAACGGGTCGCCGCGCCCGAACAAGTCGAAGTCGATGATCGACACCCGGTCACGTCCAACGAGCACCTGATTGCAGTGGAAGTCACCGTGCACGGCGGCGGTCTGAATCACGTCGGCCGGGGCCGCCGCGGCGAGCGGCCCGATGGTCGCTTCGATCTCGCGATGCAGGTGCGGATAGAACCGCAACAGCGCGTCGCGGGCACGTTCCAACTTGACGGATTCGTCGGCCACGCGCCAGACGCGCTCGGCCGGCAGATCACTGCGATGCAGTGCCGCGAGCGAGGCCGCGACACGCCGCATGAGCACCGGCATGTCGGCACCCAAGAGCGAGTCGAGCAGCGGCTCGCCGCCGGGTGAATCCTGCCAGACCGCATTGCGCACTGGATCGCAACCCAACGGCCGCGCCAGTCCGAGCTCCGGGGCCCGGCGCACGGCGTATTCCCACAACATTTGCATTCGCGCCACCACGCTCTGCGCATCGTCCGTGGCGTACACCTTGCCATAGAACGGTTCGGGACGGGCATGATCCAGCCGGTCATAGCGCAGGATGCAGCGCTTGGCGGGCACGTAATTGACGACGATCGTTTCGAGCCCCGGACGCGCGCCCGTCCACGGCGCCGGCGTGAGTTGCACCGCCCGGTCGAACAGCGTGCCGCTCGAGCGCACGATATGCCCGAGACCCGGCATCGCCGGATCGTCCGGAAAAGTCCAGAGCGCCAGGCGCAAATCGGGCCAGTAGGCGGGAATCGGCCCGGCGGGCGTTTGGATCGCCGGACGCTCGCGAAAATGCGCCGGCACCGGCTCGGTGCCGAAGGCGCGTCCGGCAAGCGCGAACGGCACTCGCTCGCCGCCCGGATCGTCGTACTTCAACCCATAAGCCAACAGACATGTGGCGCCCGGGTAGTAGCGCACATCCTGGGCACGACAGCGGCGCAACGTCCAGCCCGGCAAGGCGTGGGCGCGGAACCGGGCCGCAATCGCGTCGTCGTCCACGAGCGCCGGCAGTTGCGGCAGGCTCGTGTCGACCGGAATTTGCGACGCGTCGAGCATCGCGGTTTCCCTTCGGTGGATCAGACGGGTGTGTCGCTGCCGTCGAGCCAGCCCTCGGCGCGCTCGACCAAGCGTTGGATCTTGATGTCGCCGTCGTCCTTCATGCGCTTGACGCACTTCTGGGCGTGCTTCGCGACCAGGATGACCGCGGCGTACCAGCGCAGTGCCGCCTCCGGCAACGGGCCCGAGTGAACCGCGGTGTAGCCGTCGATGAAGGCGCGGGCCGCGGCCCGCGTTTCGTCTTCGCCCATCTCCCCCTTGGCGCACAGGTAGTAGAGATGCGCGATGAAGCTGCCGGCGTCGCACATCGGGTGGCCGTCGCGAAAACCGTCGAAGTCGACGAGCGCCAGGCGGCCCCGGAAGGCAAGAAGTTGGGTGAAGCGAAACGCGCCATGAATGGGTGTCGGTGGCGCCGTCTCGATGGACGCCAGTTGCGCCTGCGCCAAGGCGCGCACGCGTTCGATCCCCGGTGCAAGCTCCGCATCGTAGCGTTGCAACACACCGGCGGCCTTCATGAAGTTCGCGAGTTCGTGCGCCTCGCCCCACGGTTCGAGCCCCTGCACCGCGCCGGCGTGAATCCGCGCCAGTCCGCGCCCGGCTTGTTCCATGGCCGCCTGGGCGCGATCTCCGTGCAGTTCCGCGAGCGCCGCCGTACCCGGCAGCGCGCCCAGGACGAGGGTTTGCAGATCCTCGAGATACGCCAGCGGTTCGGGACAAGCGAGCGTGTTCGCATCGTCGCGCGCACTCTCCCAGAGGCGCCGCATGACGGTGTAGATCGCACCACCGCGGCTGTGTGCATAGGTCTTGGTGTACACGAGACGGCGGCTGCCGTCCGTGGCGGTGATCTTGTGCCGCATGACGAGGCGCTTGCCCGGCACGTACTTGACCAGGGCGCCTTCGGCGTGTTGGATGCCGCGCGCCGCAAGCGCCGGAATGCGTTCGGCAACGGCTCCCAACCCTTCCGGACCCGCAATGATGTCGACGCCCGGCAGTTTCGGATCATTCGGGAATCCCCACAGCACGAGCCCCAGATCCGCGAAGTACAAGAGCGGCGGGCCGTATGCCGGTTGGATCCACGACCGCTTGTGCATTTTCTTGTAGAGGTGCGCCGCATCGTCCGGGCGCTCCATGCGCCCATGCATGACATGCCGCAGCGCGACTTGCCGCTCGGTGTCGAGCAACTTGACGCGGTACGCGAGGCGGGCATTGCGCCCCGGCTTGTAGGTAAAACGCCCGACCTTGACTTGCAGAAGCTGCAAACCGCTGCCGAAGTGCGGCGCCAAGAGCTGGCGCATGGCTTCGCCGTCGGTCGCGACGCCGAGGCCGGCGAGTGCCGCGTCGCGCGGCACGTCTTGGATATCGACCATGTCATCCTCCAACGTCAGGCAGCCGGAAACCACGCTTCGGCGGCGGTCAAGATTGCATCGACGCGCTCCGGCGCCATGCGCTTCACACACTTGTAGGCTTGGCTGGAGAGCAACAGCGCGCTCGTGTACCAGCGCACGCGGCGGTCGGGCCAGCCCCACGGGACGCCGGCGCCATAGGCCGCACCGAACGCGGTGACCGCGGCATCGATCGCTTCGGTTTCGGTCTTCGAGCCCAAACCTGCCACCGCCAGATGTGCGAAGAAGCGGCCGACATCGTAGGTCGGATCACCCAGTCCCGCACCATCGAAATCGATGAAGGCGACTTGGCCTTCGGCGTCGAAGATGTGGCTCGTCTTGAACGAACCGTGCACCGGGGCCGGCGGCACCGGCGGCAAGCCGGGCGCGGCGGCGGCGAGCCGTTGGCGGAGCGCTGCGACCCGGGCGGCGAACTGCGGATAGGCGCGCTCGATCTTCAGGGACGAGGCGGTGAGTTCTTCCAACTCGCGCTCCAGGCCAAGACCCGGGCCGAGGGTGAGATTCGAGGCATGAAACGCCGCCAGGGCGCTTGCCACCGGACCCGCGAGCGCGGCCAAATCCATGCTACCGGCATCCTTCGAAAACGAGTTCCCCGGCAGCATCTCCTGCCACACGATGTCGTGCTCGGCGTCGAGGCCGTAAGGCATTGGGATGCGCAAGCGGCCGCTGCGGACCGCGTCGCTGGCCGCGAGTTGCGCCAGCACGTCATACGCCGCGCGACCCAATCCCGGTTGATACGCTTTGCCATAGAACCAACGCTCGACAATGCCGCCGGGGCCTTCCCAACGCACCCGGTAGCGATAACCACAGCGCTGTCCCGGCACGTACTTGCCGACACCAAAGCGCACGTCTTGGACGTGCCCGGGAGCCGGCAATCCGAAAGCCGCCGGATCGCGCTCGAGGAGCGCCGTGATCGCATCGGTCGAAGCGAGAATTGCCAGACCGGGCACGTTCGGATCGTTCGGATAGGCCCACACGACCATGCCCAGATCGGCCAGCAAGGCGACGGCAGGACCCAACTCGGGCGGTGTCAGCGTCGCACGCAACGCGCGCCGGTACACCGACGCCGATTTCTCGTCCGGGTAGATCTTGCCGTAGAAAAACTGCTCGGCCCGTTGGCCGTCGGGAGCGCGTAGTTTCGCTTCGAAGGTCAGGCGGCAGCTCCGGCCGGGTTTGTAGTACACCCGCCGGAGCTTGATGCCGCGAACCTGCAGTCCCGCCGCTACGAAGCCGGCGTTCGACTGCAAGCTGGCCGCGAATCGATCCGCATCGAATACGACGCTCAGCTGCGGGAAAGTGCAGTCCTGCGGCAGTTTCTTGAGCTTGGGCATGACGTCCTCCGTGGCGTCTCAGCCGGCCTGATCACCGGTGCCGCCGGCGCCATACTGCAACTCGTACAGGTTGCGGTAGGTGGCGCTGCGTTCCATGAGTTCTTCGTGCCGGCCTTCCTCGGCGATCTTGCCGTCCTCGATCATGAGGATGTGATCGGCATTGATGATCGTCGAGAAACGGTGCGCGATCACGAAGCTCGTGCGTCCTTGCATGAGCTTCGAGAGCGCCGTGTTGATCTGCGCTTCGGACAGTGCATCGAGGCCGGTCGTGGGCTCGTCGAGAATCAGGATCGGCGCGTTGCGCAAGATGGCGCGCGCGATGCTGATGCGCTGCTTCTGGCCGCCCGAGAAGTTCACACCGCGCTCTTCGACCATCGTCTCGTAGCCCAATGGCAGGGCCATGATGAAGTCGTGCGCCTGGGCGGCCTTGGCCGCGGCGATGACTTCCTCATCGGTCGCGCCCGCATTTCCAAAGGCGATGTTTTCGCGCAGCGTCTTGCGGAACAGGAAGTTGTCCTGCAGCACGACGGTGATCTGGTTGCGAAGTGAAGTGAGCGTGTACTTGCGGATGTCCTGTCCGTCGATGACCACCGCTCCCACAGTGGGATCGTAGAACCGCATCAGCAGGTTCGCCATGGTGGATTTCCCGGCGCCGCTCGAACCCACGAGCGCCACGGTCTGGCCGGCGCGGGCCCGGAACGTCAGCTTGTGGAGTACCGTTTGGCCCTTTTTGTACGCGAAGGTCACGTCGCGGAACTCGACGTCGCCGTTGAAGTCCGGCGCCGGGTTGGCATCGGCTGCGTCGTGCACCACGACCGGTTGCTCGACCAGTTCCACGAGGCGCTCGCCGCTCACGACCGCCTGGGCGAGGTCCACCAGAATTTCCGAGAATTTGTCGATCGGCCCATAGAGTTGCTTCAGGTAGGCCGAGAACACCAGCAGGTCGCCCGGCGAGAGTTCGTTGTTCAGCACCCGGCGCGCGCCCCAATAGATCACCGCGGTCGTGCCGACGGCGATCGTCACCTGCACCGCGCGCTTGAAGGACTTGGAAAGCTGGGCGGTACGAATTTCCGCGTCCAAGCTGCGCTGGTTCTGCTTCTGGAACCGCGCGTGCTCCTGCGATTCGGCCTGGTAGGCCTGAATCAAGCTGATGGACAGCATGTTCTCTTGGACGATGGAGGCGACGTCGCTTTCACGGTTGCGCTTGTTCTTTTGCTGTTCCTTGACGCGCACCGAGAAGAAATGCGTCGCGAAGTAGAGAATCGGCACGATCGAGAAGGCGAGCAAGAACAGCTTCCAGTCCATCCAGATCATCGTGGCGCAGATGCCGACGAGCCGGAAGATGTTGCTGCCGAAATCCTGAATCGAATCGATAAAGAGTTTCTTGAGCTTGTTGATATCGGAGGTCAGGCGCACCACGAGGTCGCCGGAGCGCGACTTGTCATGGAAGTTGAGGGACAGCGCCTGCAGGTGGACGTAGATGCGCTCGCGCACCTCGACGACCATGGTCTCCCCGACCACCGACATCAGATACTTGTTCATGTAGCTGAAGAAGGCGCTCGAGATGGCGATGCCGATGATCGCCAGGCTGATCGGCAGCAGGAGTTGTACCGGTTCCGTACCGAACCAACGCCCCATCCACGCGGCGTTGTCCGGCAGGGCCCGGCCGAGCAGGACGTGATCGAAAATGAGTTTCAGCGGCCACGGCTGCGCCAGGTCGGACGCCACCGAGAGCAGCATCCCGAGAATCGCTACGGCCAGCAACTTCCAGTGCCGGAAGAGGTCGGGCGCGAACGTGCGCCAGATCTTCTTGTAGCCCTGGTAGTCGAAGTCGACGGCGACGTCCTCGGTGTCGCCCTTCGCCTTCGCCTTCTTCTTCTTTTTCTTGTCCTTATCCTTGGCCATTACGATGTGCTTCCTTCCGAAACTGCGTTTCCAACCTCGGACGCGTTGGCCACCGGCGTCACAGCCGTGCAGTGCCGCGTTCCAAACACAGAGCGAGATCCTGGCGCCAGCCGAGCGGCTGTTTGCGCCACAAGATCATGGCGCGCCGCACGTAGCAAAACGCTTCGTAGTGCGGCAATGCCGGCAACTCACCAGTACCGCTTTGCGCCGCGTAGGCCGCCAGAAAACGGTCGCCCAGAGCCCGCCCGGCGTCACCCAAGTGCGCTTCGAGACCGACGCGGAAGTTGGCAACGTCCAGGGCCCGGTCGGCGACACACAATCCGTCCAGGTCGAGCACGTACACGGTGCCGGCGTCGACGAACAATTGCGTCGGTGCGAAGTCACCGTGCGAGGTCACAGGACTTGCGGCGACTTGGGAATCGCGCGCGAAGATCGCCGCGACGAGTGCCCGCAGACGCGGCGCTAGTTCCGGCAGCGCTGCGGCGAGCGCCTCGATTCCCGGGTGGCACGTGCGGCGCATCTGCGCCTCGAGGTCGGCGTGTCGCGCCGCCGGCACATGGGTCGCGTGCAGAGTCGCGAGCGCCCGCCCCAATCGCTCCGCCAGCCCCGGCGTCTCACGCACATCGTCCCAGCCGCGCACCGGTGCCCCGGGCACCCACGCTTCCACGATCATTCCCAAATCATCCCAGCAGCCGAGCAACTTCGGCGCCCGGGTGTCCCCGGCGAGCGCCGCATTCATTTCGCGTAATACGGCAGCATGCCGCGCCGCCCGATCCTTGCGGTACATCTTGCCGACGACCCGCGTGCCGTCGGCGAATGTGTACGCCAGCACACAGCGCTTGCCGCGCACGTGCTTGAGCACCTGCGCGACAGGCGTGCCACGGTCGCCGAGCAGAGCGCCAAGCCAAGCGCCGGCCCGCGCCGGGTCGAGCGCGCCGGCCAGCCCCGGCAGTGCCGCATCCTGCGGCGCCGGGTCGCTCGTGCGGGCAAATGAGTCCTGCATCGCGGCTCCTCCGAAACGTGGCCCGACCCTCAGCCTTGCACCTCGGCCAGGCTCTCCAAGCTGTCGTCGATGAACTTGCGCGCCTTTTTCTGCCAGCCGTCTTCCTGGAAGCGCAGGCGCTTGCAGGCGCGCCGCAGGTGCGTGATGGCTTCGAAGAGCGGCACGCGCTTCAGAATGTCGTCGGGCATCGATTTGAAGTATTCATCGAGGAACGCGTCCGCGAGCAACGGCGCGCTCGGAATCTTGCGTGCCTTGCCCTTCAAGAAGACCAGCACGTTGCCCAGATCGGCGGCCGGATCGGCGACGCAGCAGGCGTCGAAATCGATGACCCAGGTGCGTTCGGGTGCGACATGCACCTGGCCCATATGAAAATCACCGTGAATGAGCGCCGGTGCACTGTGCGCGAATGCCGCCTCGAGCCGGGTGGACTCGCGCAGAATCTCGTCGACCGCCGAACGCAATTCCGGCGCCCGCTCGCGCAGCACCTGCGGGCGCGGGTGGCAGCGGCGGATGTGATCCTGCATGCGATACGGCTCGCCGACCCGCACCGGAGATCGGTGCAACTTGGCGAGCGAGCGCGCCATGGCACGCAGCGACGGCTCGGCAAGATCGGTTTTCAAGAAGTCCTTCACCGGCGCACCGCCGATTTCCTCCTGCAAGAGCAATGACAGACGTGGCAGGTAGGCGGCCACCGCCGGGATCGAGATCTGGTCCGCCGCATCGCGCTCGAACCCAGCGACCCACAGTTTTTGCATGAGGTCGGTCACCGGCTCACCGGCATCGCCCTTGTAGACCTTGCCGATGAGTGACGTCACCCGGCGCTCACCGGCGGTCTCGGTGTGCAGCCGGTAGCGCAGCACACAACGCTGCTTACGCCGGCGCAGCACTTCCACCTCGAGATGGGTCAGACGCGTGTCCGGGCTTTCCCAACGCGCCAGCTCGGGTTCGAGCACCTCGCGCATGCGGCGCGGATCGCTCGCATCCTTGAGCGTGAACAATTTGTCGGTGCCGTAGAAAGAATCATCGTGGTTCATGCCATGCTCCAAGGGCGGACCGCCGGAAGGCGGCCGGACAACCAAGCTTGATGGGACCTTAGGATCTAAACCGCCCCGTCCTGACGCGCGACGTCAGAACGGGCCGGGGGTGTCGTACCCGCGTCCACAGAACGCAGGCCGAGTCCTTCGTGGAATAAAGCCAGCAGACGGCGCGTGTTGCGCGCGACGTCGAATTCCGCCTCCACTTTGCGCCGGCCCTCCTGGGCGTACCGGCGCCGGAGCGCCGGGTCGCGCAGCAGGGTTTCCATTGCGTCCGCCAGCGGCTGCGGGGCCCGCGGCGGCACCAACATGCCGTTTGTCCCATGCTCGACGAGTTCCGGCACCCCGGAAACGTCGGTCGAAACCACCGGCAGTTCCATGGCCATCGCCTCGACCAATACATTCGGCAATCCGTCGCGGTCGCCGTTGTCGAGCACCTGGCACGGCAGCGCGAACAGCGTCGCGTTACGATAGATCTCGATGAGCTCGTCTTGCAGAACGGCACCCGGGAAGGTGACCTGTTCCTGCAGATCGAGCGAGTGAACCAATTCCTCGAGCCCGGCGCGCTGCGGGCCCTCGCCGTAGATCGTGCACCGCAGCTTGACGCCGCGGTCACGCAGCAGGGCGCAGGCCCGGATCAGGGTGTCGAAGCCCTTCTTTTCGACCAAGCGTCCGACCGACACGATGACCGGCACCCGGTGGCCTTCCGAACGGGCCGCGATCGGCACGATGTGATCGCGGTCGCCGCGCGTGAAACGCGCCACTTCCAAACCGTGGTAGATGCGATGGATCGGCGCCAGGCCGCCGCCGACCTCGTGCAAGTATTTTTCGTTGGCACCCGTACACGTGACCACGAACGACGCTTCGCGCATTTTGTCGCGCAAGATCTCGCGCTCGGTCAGGTACAGATCCTTGGCGTGGGCCGTGAAGCTGAACGGCGTGCCGGACAGCCACTTCACGAACATCGCCACGGTAGCCGGGCCATGACAGAAGTGCGCATGAAAATGGCGGACGGTGGTGCCACGCAGCGTCCAACCGACCAACCAGCCCGCCTGCATGAAGCGCCGCAAGGTGGACGTGCTGCGCTGGCGCAGGCAACGCGACAGCGTGTAGCGGAGCGCGCGCAGATACGGCCTCGGGCGCCGCGCGAAGAGTGCCAAGTGCACCGGCAGCATCAACGGCAAAGCGAGAACGATGCGCTCCGGCAGATACCGCACCGGGGCGCGGACGTTGTCGACATTCGCCTGGCGCGCGCCGCCTTCCGGGCGCTTGAGCGGGAAAATGCGGATCTCCAGCCCGAGCCGTTCCAGCTCCAGGATCTCGTTCGTCACGAAGGTCTCGGAGATGCGCGGGAAGCCCTTCGGCAGGTATCCCACGATCAAATCGTTGCGTCTCATCGCATCGACCTTGCCCGTACTTCGTCGGCCACGTAACGGCTGACGCGCGGCAACCCATCCGAGTCCAGCACTTGCCAAGCCTCCGGATGCGGTACAGCCGAGGGCTCGAACAAGATGCGTTCGATCGTGGCGGATAGATGCTCGGGTGTGAGTTGTTCGGGATGGATCATGTCCACGAGCCCGAGTGCTTCCATGCGTACGGTGCGAATCCACTGCTCGGTCACGGGCTGGACACGCGGCACGATGATCGCTCGTTTATTGAGGGTGAGGATCTCGCACACAGAGTTGTATCCGCCCATCGAGACGACCAGATCCGAGGCGTTCATGTAGTTCAAGAGTTCGGTCGAAAAATCGACGATCTTGGCGATCCCTGGCGTCGTGCTGGCCTTGAGCAGCAGGCGTTCTTTTTTGTAGAGCGGCATTTCCGGGCCCAGCACGAGCACACTTTGCACCTGGCGCTCCGGATCTCCCGACGCCCGCTTCGCCATGTAGCGCAGCCCCTTGAGATACGCTTTCATCAGATCGTAGCCGTCGCCGCCACCGCCTGCAGTGACCAGGACGAAACGGCCGGCGCCGATTCCCAGCTCGCGGCGCACTTCGTCGCGGTCGCGCAGCGCCGGGCTATGCATGATGTAGCCGCAATAGTTCATCTTCTTGGCGACGCTTTCCGGGAAATTGTATTCGGCCACCATGTCGTAGACCTTGGGGGACCCGAACACCCAGATCGAATCGTAGAACTTCTCGAGCGTCTCGTAGAAGTTGCGCTGCTCCCAGAGTTTGCGCACGTGCTCCGGATCGTCCAGAATGTCGCGCAAGCACAGCACGACCTTCGAGGTCGGCTGCACCGTCTTGAGCCACTCGATGCTGCGCAGGAGTTCACCCTTGATCCCCGTCGGGACCTTGTCCACGAGCACGATGTGCGGCCGGAAGCCGCGGAACGTGGCATGGATGAGCTGCTCGCGCATCTCACTGATCTCGCGGAACGACGTCCGCAGGTATTTCGAAACGTACTTGTTGCGCGCCTGCCGGTGCACGCACGGCAACTTGACGTAGTCCATCTTGGGCGACAGCCGGAAAGAATGCGCCATCGATGAGCCGGTCAACAGCAGGATCGACAGATCGGGGATTTCTTTCGCGAGCTGGTCGCAAATCTTCAGGGTGCGACGCAGATTACCGAGCCCGAAGGCGTCGTGGGAGTAAACCAACAATCGCGTGGTGCGGCGAGGAGTCGAGACAGCCATGAACGACCTCGGATCCTTCCAAGTTATCCGCCGGCTTAGGCATGCCGCAGCCAACGACCTCCCCAAAGGCTCGATGACAGAGCCGAACGGAGGGTCACGAATATGGCGGCATCGCCTGACAGAGCGGACGAGCGGAACGAAATCCATTTTCGAGTCGAGCCCGATCGTCCTTCGACGCGCGCAGATTCTCTTGGCTGGGGTGTAACGGGTGCTCGATCCGACGGGCACACGTTCGTGAGAATCTGTGGGAAATTCACTGCGTAACCGCGCGTCGCGGTGGTTCCAGATCCAACTCATGGTTGAAAACCAGTTCCGAGGTCCAAGTATATCCGGCGTGTAACAAGAAGTCAACGAAACCGCATCATGAACGTCGCAAACGAGCCGCATTTGGGTGAAAATCCGCAGTAATCACCCCGCGACGCGAAGTGTGATACAGTGCGTCGTCCACTTTCGAAGGGAAATGGTCCACATGGCGAATTCGAAAACTCACGCAGTCGCAGCCAAACACCGCCGCGCTCAGAGCAGTGCAAAGGAAAAGCTCCGATTGCACCTGGCAGGAAAGCTCGATGCCGAGAAATTGCCGAGCCTTGCGAAGCGTTACCTGGCGCGCCACTCGCGGATGACCAAGCGCGGCTAGGTCCGGACAAAGTGTCACAGCCTGGTCATGCGCCCACCCGGAACCGGGCGCCGGGTCAGGGATGCAGCGGGTGAATGGGGCGCGGTTCGAGCCGCTGATCGACGGTCCGCATCTTGCAGCGAACTTGCATTTCCCCGAGGTGGGCGAGCGCGTCCCGATTCGCCGGTTGGCGCTCGAGCACCGCGATGAAGGCGCCGGCTGCCTGGTTGTAACACTCGGCTTCGAAATGCGCCCGGCCGAGGTCGAGAGCCGCCGCCACATCGACCTCTTGAACGCCGCGGGCGATCGCGCCTTCGGTCACTGCCAACCGGCGGCATAATGCGATCTCGTCCGCGTAACTCATTCTAGAGTCCGCTTGGTCCAGCACGCGGACCGCGTCGCCGTAGCGTCCGGCCTGCGCCAAGCCGACGCCGTAGGCGCGCCGCGCTTCGGGATCGCCGGGCCCAAGAGCGAGGGCCCGCTCCAGGTTCGCGAGCGCCGCTCCGAGTTCGTGCCGCTCGCCGTGCCACACCCCGAGCCCAAGGAGTGCCGCGCCCTCCGCGGCCGAGTCCCGCGCCGCGGCCACCGCGGCCTGCAAACCACCCCACTCGGCGAGAGCCCCAAGCTCCGGGTCGCCCGGCGCCCGTGCCAACCCGCGGCGGATCCACGGTTCGGCCCGGCGCCACTCGCCGGCCGTGAGGGCGCTCCGCGCCACACGCCCGGCGACTCCGACGAGATCGGTGCCCGCCGCCTGCTCGAGGACCGCCTCGGCGTTGGATTCGTCCCCGGCCGCGTACAAGATTGCCGCATAGGCAACCTGCGCCGCCGTGTCCCGCGGCCGCGATTGCGCCGCCCGTTCGTAACTGCTGCGATCCAGGTCGTAAAGACGCCAGGACCACCCGGCGAAACCCTGCGGCTGCAGCTCGCGCAACCATTCGTACGGGCGCTCGGACCGCCGCTGGAGGTTGTGGAGAGCGTTGGATTCCACTGCCAAGCGGCCGAGGCGCGGCACCGCGGGGTCCGGGTTCACGAGCCACGTTTCGCCGCGGGCGGTGGCGGCGGCGAGGCAAGCCGCGAGGCGACGGTCATCCTGGCCCCAGGCCAGGTTCGAGTCGAGCAACCAGCGATGTCCGGCCGCGGGCCCGCCCGCGAGCGGTGTGAAGTAGGCGAAGAACTGCGGCACCGAGCGGCCCCAATCCGCCAGACCCACGGCTAAGGCGACGATCAGCCCGATGCGCGCCACGCGGCCGCGCCGCCGCAGATCCTCCGCGCCGAGGCCCGCAAGGACCGCGAATACCGGCAGAACCGGCAGCACGTGGCGCACTCCGACGTTGACGCGCAACAGCGTGAACGCCACGACGATGGCGATTGCCGGAACGGCGAGGAGGGCTCGATCGTGCCGGGACACGCGCCGCGCCCGGACCGCGCCCCACGCAGCGAGCCCGAGCAGCACCGGCGACGTCTTGAGCAGCAGTGCCGCAACGTAGTACAAGGCGAAGCCGTGCTCCGAACGCCGCCCGGCCAAGTACGCGAACCGCACCTCGTCACGATGCGCCATCTTGCCCCGCACCGCATCGATGAGCGGCTGCGGCCGGCCGATGTAAACGACGCAGGCCAGCACCAGGGTAGCAACCACTGCAACGCCCAGCGCCTGTGCACCGCGGCGGCGGGCGGTGCGGTCGCCGCCGAGCGCGGCAACGAGCGCCAAGCTCGGGATGAGCAACACACCGCTGAATTTGATGAGTGCGGCGGCAGCGACCGCGGACGCGAATCCCGCCGTCCAGCGGCGCCGGGCTGCCGCATCCGGCGCGCCGGTGAGACCTCTCCAACACCAAAGTGCGGCGCACCACGCGGCTGTAACCGGCGCGTCGAGAGTCGCCACGTGACCGTGCGCGAGAAGATTCGGTTCGAAGGCCGCAGCACCAAGTGCGACGAGCCCGGCGAACACCCCGCCGAGCGCCCGGCCCCAGCGCCAAACGAGCAGCACGAGTCCCAGCGCTCCGAGCAGCACGGGGACGCGGCACGGCACGAGCGTGCCCGCATCGTCGGGGAAACGATAGTCACGGTGCAGCAGACGGAGCGGCAACGTCTCCCACAGTTGACCGAGCGGCGGGTTGTCAAATCCGCCCGCGAACCGGCCGGTTTCCCAATAGAGCCAGCCGCTCAATAGATGTGGTTGTTCGTCCGCCACGGAGGCGTCACGCACCAGGGCCGTCGCGCCGAGTGTCGCAGCCAGCACGAGGCAGACGCCGGCGAGAACCCGTTCGGTGGAAAAACGCACCCCGTCACGAGCCTTCCTGAACCCAGACCGCGCCATCTTCGAAGTGCTCTCTCTTCCACACCGGCAGATCGCGCTTCACGGCTTCGATCCCGTAGCGCAGCGCCTCGAATCCCTCGGCACGATGCGGAGTTGAGACGACGATCGCGATACTCGCCGCGCCGATCTCGACGCGCCCGATGCGATGCACGAGCGCCGCCGTACACTCCGGCCAGCGGACACACATTTCGGTGCCGATCTGGCGCAGGACCCGCTCGGCCATGGATTCATAGGCTTCGTAATCAATATGGAGAACGCGCCGGCCGAGTTTTTCATCCCGCACCGTGCCGACGAAGGACAAGATCGCACCCGCCCCGGGCCGGGCAACCAAATCCTGTAACGCACCGACGTCGAGGGGTGCCGGGGTGATCGCAACATGGAGGCGCGCGTCGGTCAAATGAACCCTCCCCCTCAGCCGCCGCTGACGGGCGGCAAGAGCGCCAAGGTGGCACCCTCGGGCACGCTGACGCTGGTCGCCACGAACTCTTCATTCAGGGCAACGCGCAGCGACGGCACCAGCGATTCAAGTGCCGGATAGCGCGTCACGAGCGCCACCAGAGCCGACCCCACGGTCGTCCCCGGCTCGATGTCGATTTCCGTGCGCATCGCCCCAATTGCGTCACGAGCGGCGGCGAAGCACAGCACTTCGATACGCATCGGGCCATCCTAGCATGGTGGCAAGTTCCTTCGAAGTCGCTTGGCCGGACGGCCGTCGCCTTCGTACAATAGAGAGGCAAGGTCCGAAGGCGCGATCGATGCCGGCGTCCAACCTCGCGGCGGCGTTTCGACGCCGTCACACCGTGCCCACGGAGGACTCGAGTGGCGCTAGCGGCGGAATTCGCGGCCAAGCAAGCGCACGTCGCGGCGTGGCTGGAAGAACGGCGTGCCGACGCGGCATTGCTTTGCGCTCCGGCAACGGTGGCCTGGTTGAGTTGTGGAGGCGAGTTGAATCTGGGCCCCGGCGCGGCGGGCTACGTCGTGACCGCCGAGCGCTCCTATTTGCTCTGCCCCGCCGAAGATGTCGACCGCACGCGCCAGGAAGAAGTGCGCGGGTTGCCGGTGGATGTCGTCGCCGTTCTGTCCCTTTCCATCGATGCGCTGGTCGATCGGGCCCGCGGCTTACTGCCGGAAGCGACACGCTGGCGAACGGACACGGTGGGTCTCGGTCTCGAACGCGATGCCAGCATCGACAACCTGCGGCGCGTACTGGGCCCCGAAGACGAGGAACGGTTCGTCCGCCTGGCGCGTGACGCGGCCGCCGCCGTCGAGGAAGTCGCCGCCGAATGCTATCGCGGCGTCGGTGAACGCGACGCCGCCGCGCGCTTGGCCGCCGAATGCGTCCGCCGCCAGATGACCCCGCGCGAAATCCTCGCCGGCGCCGACGAACGCTTCGAAACCTACGCGCGCCCCTTGCCCAAGGGTGCGACCGCAGAGCGCGTCTTGATGTTGGGGCTCGTAGCGACGCGCGGCGGCCTCCATGTCGCGGTCAGCCGCACGCTCTGCTTCACCCGTCCCGAGGAACCGTTCCTGCAACGCTTCGCGAGCGGACTCGACATCATGGCCCGCCTCCACCACGAAACCCGCTGCGGCGAAACGCTGGGTACAGTCGTGCAGCGCGCCCTGCCGCAGCCGCCCATGCACTTGGGCAGCCTCGGCGGTACGACCGGCTTCGCCTACCCCGAGCACGAGGCACGCGTCTCGTCGTCCTGGAAGCTCGGTCCACGACAAGGCGTCGTGTGGAGCGTGGCCTCGGCCGGCATGCGCATCGAAAACACGTCCATCCTCACGCCCACCGGCCTCCAAGTCGCAAGCATGACCGACGGCTGGCCCCGCCGCACCGTTCGCATCGATCAGACCCCGCACGAACTCCCGGACCTCCTGCTCCTGTAGCCGCCCCATCACCCGCCCGCACTTGGCACCGCGACCCCCAACGCACGAGCGACGCCAGGACGGGCGCCTGCAAGAAAACGCCGCGTTGATCGAGACCCGTTCAGCTCTCCCTTACTCGTTTCATTGCAACGAGTATTACCCAATACAGACTCGTTCTGGAACGGAACTATGCACTTGACGGCGATGAATCATGGACCTAATTGGTCCACAATTCGGCCACGGCGACGAACACGTCAAGCATCGCGACAAGGAATACGTGCGCGGCGAAATTCATTCCAACACCATCGAAGGGTTCTTTTCCCTAATGAAACACGGCGTCTACGGCACCTGGCACAGCATCAGCCGCAAACAACTGTTCCTCTACGTCGCTGGACCGGCGTGCGAATTCCGGTACAACCACGGAAGGAAGGGTGACGGAGCGCGCACGCTGCCTGCTATGCGCCAGGCGGACGGGATGCGGCTCAAGTACCGGCAGCAGACGGGGTGCTAGCCTTTGGACTTGGCCCGGCGTGAAGAAGCGGAAGGATAAAAGGATTCAAGCCAAAGCGCACGGCCATGGAATGAATATATTCTCGGAAATAGGGCCACGCATTGAATAGCCCGTTAGTTTTCGCGAACGCCTCGAAGTCAGATTGCTGTACATCAGACGGCATTTCGTGAACAACGTAGGTAAGCTCAAATAGGCCTGAAATGTCGATCCTCGGTGGCTCGGTCCTGTCACGCACGCGCGTAAATGCCTGAACCACAAACCGCCCACTGTCGTCCGGTGGCGAGACTAGCTTGGCGGCGTGGATCATCTGCATCTCAACATCGACTTGAGATTCGGCAAAACTATTTCTCGCGACTGCCTCTAGCATTTTCACTTGTTCAATTGCGGCAATGGCAGAAACGTTTACGCTCATGCGGCCCTCGCTCCGTCCACTAGCGCGCCAGCGGTTGAGTCGACCGACACGGTAGTGGATGGCATCAAATTCCATCGAAACTGAATTACGTTTGTTTCGGCTTCGAACCCACCAAGTGGCCTCAGGCTAAAATCTGCCTGCGTGTCCATTGCTGTGGCGATGTCAGCAATAGTTCGAATCGTTAGGTTTTTGTCTCCCGCCAGGACCTGGCTGATATACCCGCGCGTACGCCCGAGTCTTCCTGCTAGGTCAGATCGACTGATACCCTTTTCCTCCATCCACCCCCAGATCATGTGGGTGACTTTGAGAATAAGGGCCTCCTGCTGAAATATCTTGGCATTGTCTGGAGACTCGTCGATCCACGCCTCAAATTGTGTTTGCTCCGTCATGCTTGCTCCAAGTTGTCGTACTCGCGCAAAAGTCTGACCGCTTTCTCATACTCTCGGCGCATCTTGGTGCCGGTGCTTTTCTTGGCGCCGTGCACAATCACGAATTTTTTCCCTCGGAACCCGCCGAACAAACGGACTGGACCTTTCTTGAATTCAAATAGAGGGTAACCCTTGAGCTCCCTGAACTGCTCTTTTGGCCAAGGCTTCCTAGCGTCGAAATCGGCCGCGAAAACCCGCATCCGTGAAATAAGGGATTTGCGATGTGCCGGCTCAATTTCGTCAAAAAACCTCCTGGCCTCCTGCGCATTTTCGCCCCAAATGACGGAGCCCCAGCGGCCACTCGCGATTATCATGCGGGCGCTCCTTGTTTAGTTATGCATAAACTGGTGTCAAAGCGCAATGGCACGGGCACCGCATGGGCAGGTTGTAATTTCCCCGTCATTTTGGCGCCTGGAGAACCACCAAGGGGAGCCATGGGCCGCAGGAAGCCAGGGCCAAAGCCGAAGGGCAATTGGCTGCCGACCGTTGGGAAGTCGCTCAGGAAGAAGCCGCCAGAGGGCGGATGGGGGGCCGAGGACCCCGAGCGCGCCAGAAAGCAGAAGAAACCGAACAAGGGAACCTCCGAAAGCTAGCCATTAGGCTGCTTCTCTGGTTCCCCTTTCGGTCGTGCTTCGCACGGTAGACGTTTGTCAGGACTCCGTCAAGAATATTCGGAGCGTCCACAAGCGGTCTGATTCCGACTCCGCGTCCGAGTCCGATTCCGAGTAGTCGCACGTCTTCGGAGGTGTGCGACCCCCGACGGCGAGTTAACGGGCTCGCGCATCTAATATTGCGCGCGAAGCGCGCGGCGCGGTCCGTTCTGTCTGAGTCGGCGGGGGTCGCACACCTCCGAAGACCCCCACGCCAAAGCAATCGCCCCCGGCATCGGGTGGCGGGAGCAGGCGCGGGCGCGGGCGCGGGCGCGGGCCCCGAAGCGGAGGCTGGGAAGCGCTCCGCTTCAGTACTTCGGCAGCGACGGATCCACCGTGTCGATCCAGCCGTGGATGCCGCCCGACATGTTCTGCACCCGCGTGAATCCCGCCGCGCGCAACAACTCCGCTGCCTTCGCGCTACGTCCGCCGAGCTTGCAGTGCACGACGATGTCGCGATCGCGCGGCAGTTCGCCGACGCGCTCCGGCAGCGTCTTGAGCGGAATCAACGTCGTGCCCGGGATGCGGCAGATCTCCACCTCGTGCGGCTCACGCACGTCGATGACCAGCAAATCGTCGCCGCGATCGAGCCGCGCCTTCAAGTCCTTGGGGCTGATGTCGCCGGGATTCAATGCGGCCTCCGTGACCTGCGGGCCAATGCCGCAGAATTGTTCGTAGTCGATGAGTGCCGTGACACGCGGATTCGGTCCGCACACGGCGCAGTCGGGGTTCTTGCGCAAACGCAGCTCGCGGAAGCGCATTTGCAGCGCGTCGAACAGCAAAAGCCGGCCGATCAACGGCTCGCCCTCACCGAGCAACAGCTTGATCGTTTCCATCGCCTGGATCGTGCCGACGATGCCCGGCAGGACGCCCAGCACGCCGCCTTCGGCGCAGTTCGGCACCAGCCCGGGAGGCGGCGGTTCCTCGTACAAGCAGCGGTAGCACGGCCCGCGCTCGGCCCAGAACACCGAGGCTTGGCCTTCGAAGCGGAAGATGCTGCCGTAGACATTCGGCTTGCCCAACAATACGCAGGCATCGTTCACGAGATAGCGGGTCGGGAAATTATCGGTGCCGTCGACAATGATGTCGTAGTTGCGAAACAGGTCGAGGGCGTTCGTCGAGTCGAGCCGCATTTCGTGCGCTTCGATCTGGATATGCGGATTGATCCCCTGCAAGCGCTCGCGGGCTGCAGCGATCTTGCTGCGCCCGACGTCGCCGGTCGAGAACACCACTTGGCGCTGCAAATTCGTAAAATCGACGACGTCGAAATCCACCAGGCCAAGCCGCCCGACGCCGGCCGCCGCGAGATACAGTCCAAGCGGCGCGCCCAATCCACCGGTGCCGACCAGGAGCACGCTTCCGGCTTTGAGTTTCCGCTGCCCCTCGAGCCCGACCTCCGGCATCACGATGTGGCGGCTATAGCGCCGAAGTTCGTCGGTGCTCAGTTGCACGGACCCGCCGTTCGTGCCGCGCAGCGTGTCGCTCATCGCGCCGCCTTGCCACCGGCGATGGCCGGCACGATGGAAATCGTGTCGCCGGGTCCGACCGGCGTTGCATCGCGCGCCAGGGCGCGAATGTCTTCGTCGTTCACGTACACATTGACGAAACTCCGCAAGCGGCCGTCATCGGCATACAAATGCCGGCGCAACTCGCTGTAGCGTGCCGCCAAATTGGCCAGAACTTCCCCGACGGTGCGGCCTTCCACCTCGACGCGGGTTTGGGCATCGGCGAAGGCGCGGAGCGCGGTCGGAATCAAAACCGGGGTCGCCATGTCATGCCTCTCTCAAGCCGTGCAACTCTTCCGCCACGAATGCCGATCGGTCGTCCGACAGCACCCACGACGTGCACTCGCCGGCGCGGCCGGCGGCCACCGCGAGCACCAAGTACGAGTGCCAGGGCAACGCGTGCTCCCGATCATACTCCGAGGGACGCGCCGGGTGGTCGGGATGCGAATGGTAGAAGCCGATAAGGACGAGCCCGCGGGCGTCGGCCGCCTGCTCGGCGGCGCGATACTCCGCCGGCGTGATGAGAAACCGGCGCCGCCTTTCGTCCGGCCGGGCGTTGACCAGCGGCACCGCCTCGTCGACCCGGCGCACACCGCCTTCCACCCGGCCCACCAGTACGCCGCAGCATTCCTCCGGATAGTCGGCGACGCCGTGGCGGTCGATGGCGGCGCGCACTCCAGGTCCCAGTTCGACCATCAATCCTCCGACCGTGACGCCCGCTCCGCGCGCTCTTCGAACTCGCGATCGAGTGCGAACAGCGGTTCGCCGAGATACTTGAGCCCATTGTCCGGGAACACGGTCACATACACGCCCGGTCCATCGCGACGCATGAGGCGGCGCGCGGCGACAAGCGCCGCAGCCGACGACGGCCCCACCAAGAGGCCTTCGGTGCGTGCCAAGCGCAGCAACATCTCCTGCGCAACCTCGGTCCCCACTTCCAGAATCTCGTCGGCGAGCGCCGCATCCCAAATCGCCGGCTGACAGGCGGTCGGCATGTGCTTGAGCCCCTCGAGGCCGTGGTACGGCGAATCAGGGATCACCGCCACACAGCGCACCTGCGGCAGCTGTTCGCGCAACCGGCGCGTCGTGCCGACGAACGTGCCGCTCGTACCGAGCCCGGCGATGAAGTGCGTGATGCGATTCGCGGTCTGCGACAGAATCTCGACGCCCGTGCCCTCGTAGTGGGCGCGCCAGTTGGCGGCGTTGCCGTACTGATCGCCGTGAAAATACCGCGCCGGCTCGGCCGCTGCGAGCCGGCGGGCGGTCGCGATCGCGGCGTCCATGCCGAGCATCGGGTCGGTGAGCACGAGTTCAGCCCCATAGGTCGCGAGAATCTTGCGACGCTCGAGACTGGCATTGGCGGGGAGTACCAAGGTGACGCCAAAACCGAACACGGCGCCCAGCATGGCGTACGAGATGCCCGTGTTGCCGCTCGTGGCATCCAGGAGCCGCCGTCCGGCGCCGAGCGCGCCCTGGGCGAACGCCGCTCGGACGATGCCGAGCGCGGCGCGATCCTTCACCGATCCACCCGGATTGTGCCACTCGCACTTGGCCCAGAGTTCGCCGCCACCCAATCCGGCTTCGAGCTTGGCGAGCCGCAGCAGCGGAGTTGCACCGATCGCATCGAAAGTTCCTGGAAGTGCACGGGGGGCGGGATTCAAGAGCGGCCCTCACTCGAATGCCCAAGCCGCAGAAGCGGCGGGCCCGAAACGGGCATCTGGCGCAGACTCCCGGAGTCCCCGAGACCACGAAGCCGAGGTGTCAAATCCAACAAAAGGAACTCGGCACCGTGGCTCGCTGGGAGCCTGGCCAGATGTTCGATGTCGGCCGCACCCCAAGGATACGGCCGTGGCGAGGATCCGGCGCCCGTCCCGTGAACCAAGGAGCGTGCGCGCGCGTCGAGCCGCAAAGCGATGCCGCGGCGCGACAGGCCGCCGTATTATAGCAACCCGGGCGGTGAGCGTCCAGGCGAGCCCTTGGCCAGAGGTCACTAACGGAGGATTCATGAAGCTTCTCGTCTTGGGCGCCGGACTGCAGGGCGGTGCCGCAGCGTTCGATCTCCTGCGCAATCCGGACGTCGAACGCGTCGGCCTGGCGGACGTGAATAGCGACCGGCTCGAACAGGCGCGCCTGCGGCTCGGCGACCGCCGGCTCGCGGTGCACGAGCTCGACGCTCAAGATTCGAGCCGCGTCGTCGAGCTCATGGCCGAGTACGACGCTTGCCTGTCGGCGGTGAACTACTGGTTCAACGTCGATCTGACCCGCGCCGCCATCGAAGCGCACACGCATTTTTGCGACTTGGGCGGCAACAACGCCGTCGTGAACGAGCAGCTGCAACTCGATTCAGCGGCATTCGCGGCCGGCGTGACCGTCGTTCCGGACTGCGGCCTGGCGCCCGGAATGGCGAACATTCTCGCGGCACATGGCATTCGCAAGCTGGACGAAACGGCAGCCGTACGCATCCGCGTCGGCGGCCTGCCGCAGAATCCAAAACCGCCGCTCGAATATCAACTCGTGTTCGCGATCGAGGGATTGATCAACGAGTACGTGGAACGCTGCGTGGCGGTGCGCGACGGCGTGAAACTTTTCGTCGAGCCCTTGACCGAAGTGGAAGAGATCGAATTCCCCGAACCCTTCGGCACTCTCGAAGCGTTCAACACGTCCGGCGGCCTCTCGACCTTGGCCAAGACGTTCGCGGGCAAAGTTCGCGACATGGACTACAAGACGATTCGCTATCCCGGCCATTGCGCTAAGATGCGAACGCTCTTCGAACTGGGATTGTTCGGCACCGAAGCCATCGACGTCGGCGAGCAGTCGGTGGTGCCGCGCAAGCTGACCGGCCGGGTTCTCGAACGCCTCTTGCCGCACGACCAACCCGATTGCGTGCTGGTGCGGGTTTCGGTGATGGGCATGAAAAACGGCGGCCGGCGGCGGTTCGAGTACGAAATCATCGACCGGTACGACGCCACGAACGGCATCACCGCCATGATGCGCTGTACGGCGTATCCGGCCAGCATCATCCTGCAGATGCTGGCCAGCAAGCGCATCGAGCAACGCGGCGTCGTGTTGCAAGAGCGTTGCGTGCCGGCCGACGAGTTCATTGTCGAACTCGGCCGGCGCGGCATCCAGGTCGTGGAACGCCAATCCTAGAGGGCGATCGCGCCGCTCAGTGGCCGGCGGGCTTTGCCAGCTTGGGACGGTCGCGGTACTTTTGCCAGAGGCGCGTTTGGCGATTGTCGAGACTCACTTCGTGGCCGGCAATGAAGGCCCGCACCACATGGGTGCGGATGTCGAGCGGATCGCCATCGGCCAAAAAGAACGTCGCCTCCTTGTTGGCCTCGAGCGACCCCAGCCGGTCGCCGACGCCGAGGATCTCGGCCGCGGTTTGCGTCAAGGCACGCAGCGCCACGTCGTGCGGCAGGCCATAGGCCACCGCCGTCGCCGCTTCATATGGCAAGTTGCGGGCATTGGCGGCGCCGAAGGCTCCACCACCGGTCGAGAAACAAAAATCGACTCCCGCCGCGTGCAACGTTGCGGCCGCGGTGTACGGCGTGTCGTACGGTTCCCAGCGGCGGGCGGGGAGGGCCAGGACCGGTTCGAGGATCACCGGAATGTGGCGTTCGGCGAGCTCCGGCGCGACGCGTGCCACATCACTCCCGGACAAAAACACGATCTTGACACCTTCCTGCGCCGCCCACTGAAGCGCAGCGCGAATCTGCACCAGTCCACCGGCATTCACCAAAACCGGCGCCTCGCCGCGCAACACCGGGCCCATGGCATCCCAACGCGGGTCCCGGTCGTGCGCCGGCACGCCCTTGCTGCCTTCGGCGCCACGGGCGCGCCAATACGCCCGGCCGTTCGCGAACGTGTCACGCAGCAATTGCAAGCGCGCGTCACGGTTCTTGATCTGTTCATCGGGCGGCGGCGTCGCATCGGGCTCGCGATTGATGTGCATGTCGGGCCAGTTGACGAGCATCCCCACCGGCGCCTTGACGGTGAGATCCTCCCAATTCCAGCCGTCCATGCGGAGCACCGCCGCCGTGCCGGCTACGAGTCCGCCACGCGGTGCGGCCATCGCGATCAGCACGCCGTTGGCGCGCGTCACCGGCAATAGTTCCGAATCGGCGTTGAGCGCCACCTCGGCCCGCACGTTCGGATTCACATCACCGACTTCGCTCACATCGACCGTGCCGCGAACACTGCTGATTTCGACCAGTCCGAGCACGGTGTTGGCGTCGATGAGACTCGGGTAGGCGTGCAGGCCGGTACCGTCGATGACTTTGGCGCCGGCCGGCACGGACGCAGTGGGTCCAACCGCCGCGAGGCGCGCCCCATCGACGACAATAACGCCCGGCCCTTCAGGCCCGGTGATCGGATGCAAGGTCGCGCCCCGCACGACGAACACTTCGGCCGGCGCGGCGACGGGGGCGAGCCAAAAGAGCGCGGCGGCGAACAACGCGGGGTACTTCACGGCTGAACCTCCTCGTGGCACGACGCTCCATGTTCGGCGCCGTAGCTCGGCCGCCAGACGCCCCAAGTGGCACTCTCCTCCGGCTTCATTTTCTTGCGGGCCTCGCGCGCCTTGGCGACGAGCGCACCGCGCTCGGCTTCCATGCCGCCGCGGGCGGCGAGATCGAGTCTGCGGTCGAAATACTTGCGGCCTTCGATCCACGTCTGCTCGCAACGCGTCGTGGCCGCCAGCGGGCTCTGCGTCCAGAGCGCGAAATCCGCGTCCTTGCCCGGCTCGAGCGAACCGACGCGATTGTCGATGCGCAGCTGCTTGGCCGGATTCAAGGTTGCGAAGGCGAGGGCGTCCGGTTCCGGCACGCCGCCGTACTTGACCGCTTTGGCCGCCTCCAGGTAGAGATGCCGCGCCAGTTCCGAGCTGTCCGAATTGAACGACACGACCACGCCGCGGTCGTGCAGGATCGAGCCGTTGTATGGGATCGCGTCGTACACTTCGAACTTGTAGGCCCACCAATCGCTGAAGGACGAAGCGCCGGCGCCATGCAGCGCCATCTCGTCCGCCACCTTGTAACCTTCGAGAACGTGCTGGAAAGTGGCGACACGGAAGCCGAACTCCTCGGCGACGCGCATCATCATCAGGATTTCGTCGGCCCGGTACGAATGACAGTGCACCAGGCGTTCGCCGCTCAGGATCTCGGCGATCGCCTCGAGCTGCAGGTCGCGCCGCGGCGGAATGGCGTTCTTGCCCTTGTGGCGATACTCGTTCCATTGCCGCGCATAGTCGCGCGCCGCGATGAAGCGTTCGCGAATGGACTGCTCGACGCCCATGCGCGTCTGTGGAAAACGGTCGTTGCGGTCGTCCCAGTTCGACTGCTTGGGATTTTCGCCGAGCGCGAACTTGATGCCGGGCGGCGCCGCGCGGAACACGAGTCCCGCCGGCGGCTCGCTCCAGCGCAACTTGATGACCGTGTTCTGGCCGCCGATCGAATTGGCGGAACCGTGCAATTGGTTGGCGACCGTCAAGCCGCCGGCCAGTTCGCGATAGAGAGCGATCGATTCGGAATCGAGAATATCGGCGGTCCGCACTTCGGCGGTGCAAATGTTCGTGCCCTCGTTGACGCTGCCCACCAGGTCGGAGTGCGAATGGCAGTCGACGAGTCCGGGCGTCAGATGCATGCCGCGGCCATCGACTTCGACGGCGCCGCCGGGGGCGCGCAGGCCGCGGCCCACTGCCGTGATCTTGCCGTCGACGGCAACGAGGTCGGCGTCGGCGAGAATGCCTTGCGGGCCGCAGGTCCAAACGGTCGCGCCGCGCACCACGACCGCGCGCGGCCGCGGGCCGGGCTTGGGCGGCCACGGCACACTGGCCACAGCGGCACTCGCCGCCGCGGCCGGCGGGCTGGCTTTCGCGCTGTCCGCGGCTGCCGCCGGCTTGGCATCGGCGTTCACCTTGGTGCCCCGGACCGGCGCGCTCGAGCCGTCGGCGAACCACCACATGCCTGCTGCCGCGTCCGGCGACCCGGCGGCAGGCGGCGCGAAGCGCAAGCGATCGTCACCGCTTCGCGCCGTGAGTTCGCTCTGCGCCCAACGCACCTCGGTGAGTGCCCGGATACCGGCGGCGTCTTGAATGCGCGCCGTGAGTGTCCACTCCGACCCTTCCACATGCAGCGTCGGCTCGATCTTGGCGGCGGCGCGCTGGAACGAGAGTTTCCAATCGCCCTTGAGCGCTTCCAGATCACCGCGGTTGGCGATTTCATAGCGATCGCCTTCGACCCACACTTCAACGACCCGCGCCGTGCCGGCAAAAAGATCGCCGTCCGCGACCGTCAAGTTGGCGATCCGGCCTTGTTCGATGCGCCCGAGCTGGGTGTCGGCGCCTAGGAGGTGCGCCGGTACGGTTGTCAACGCGGCAAGTGCCGCATCGGGCGCGAGGCCGCGCTCGATCGCCAGGCGCACGCGCGCCAAGAACACGGTGCGCTTGCGCAGGCCCTGCGACGAAAGCGCGAACGGAATCCCGGCGGCTTGCATCCGGTGCGGATTGTCGGCGGCCGTATCCCAATGACGCAACGCTTCCAGATCGACATCGAGCGCTTCGTCGTCGTCCGCGGCGCGCGGCGGCTCGGGATAGTTGACTTGCAGGACGAACGGCCGCCCCGCAGCGCGGAGCGCATCCAGGTAGCGGTATTCATCGCCATTGCCCAGGAGCACGGCGTCGCAGCCAAATTCGCGCGCCACCGCATCCGCCCGCAGGCACCCGAGCACGTCGCCGGTCACCATCCAGAGCGGCTGCTTGCCATACGCCGGCAGTACCGCCGACAAGGCACGGAGTGAGACGTCGTCGTGCGGACGCGTGACACCGCGCGACGTCGCATACAAGCGCGCCGCGTCGCGCGCCCAACCCGCGTCGAGCAACGATTGGCGGGCGAGCGCCACACTGCCCATGATCGATGACGGATAGCCGCCCGGGCGGCCGCTGCCGGCCGGGCCGCCCCGGTCGAGTTCGAAGGCCATGACTTGCGCCACGTGCGGCCGCAACAGTTGATCGGCGGCACTGCCGTCGCGCAAATTGACCAGCGCGCTCTGGCCGCGAAACACACCTGCACCCGGCACGACATGCGCGGCCGTGAAACCCAACGCCCGCAGTTCGTCGAGTGCGTCGCGCCCCAAATCGAGCGTCGAGGCAACATCGACTTCGGCGCGCACCATCACATTGTCGGCGCCGGCGCCGCGCGCGGCCGGCGGCGCGGCGCTCACCGGCGCCGCCGGACCCTCGCGGGACCCACCGCGTGGTGCGGGCGCCGGAGTGCGATCGAGCCAGGCTTCGACGAAACCCGCATACACCGTGCGGCCGCGCAAGTCCCAAACGCGTGCATCGGGCGGCGGTGCAAGGTGCGATCCGACGGCCTCCACGACGCCGTCACGCAACACAATGGTCGCGTCGTCGAGGACCGTACCGGGCGCCGGCACGACCCGCGCGTGAACGAGCGCGTGGACGCGCGGCGTGCGACCGGCGGCGCTGCACGGCGCAGCCAGAAGCAGGCTCGAAAGAATGACGGCCGAGCGGCGCATTCGCACTCTCCTCCGGCAGGCGACACAACGGCCCCCGTCATCCTGGACGCGGACTCGGGACCTACGGCAATGAGGACGTTCACTCTAGCCGTGGTGGGCGCCACCCGCAAAGGGGGGTCAGGCGCTCGGATCGAGCGCCCGCAGCACCCGGCAGGGATTGCCGGCCGCGACGACATTGTCCGGCACATCGCGCGTCACGACACTGCCTGCACCGATGATCGAATTGGTGCCGATCGTGACGTTGGAGAGGATCGTGCAGCTCGTGCCGATCGACGCACCGCGCTTGATGCGCGTCGGCTCGACGCTCCAGTCGGCTTCGGTCTGCAGTTGCCCGCCGGCCGTCGCGCGCGGGAACTTGTCGTTGATGAACGAGACGTTGTGGCCCACGAACACATCGTCCTCGATGGTGACGCCTTCGCAAATGAAGGTATGGCTCGAGATCTTGCAGTTCTTGCCGATCGTGGCGTTCTTCTGGATCTCGACGAACGCACCCACCTTCGAGTTGTCACCGATCGAACAGCCATAGAGATTGACGAAGTCGAAGATCTTGACGTTGGCGCCCAATTGGACGTCGTCGCGGATATTTTGAAACGGCATTCGGTCCTCCGGAATGGGGCGTCAGGTGAAGCATCTTAGCCGTTGCAACCGGGGGCTCCCAACCCCCTCGGGCGCGGTTCTTCACCGCGCCCGGCTGCGAAACCGCAGAACCGCGGCGCGCGCAAAGGCCGACACGTCGCTGGTCCGCGCCGCGATGCCGGCCCACGTGTAGCCGAGCGCCGGACGCAGGACGGCGGCGCGAACCACCATGCCGTAGAGTGCGGCAACCGCCGCGGCGGCCGCCGCACCACGCGGCCCGAAACGCGGAATCCACCACAGCATCAATGCGACAGCCAGTCCGAGCCCGGACCAGGTGATCCAAAGCAGCGTGCGCAGGCGCCCCAGACCGACGAGAAAAGGACTGCCGACGCTGGCGAGCGGCAGAGTCAGAGCGCCGGCGACCAGAATTTGGAAGACCGGCACGCTGGCCGTATAACGGCCGTGAAAGAGCAGTTCGAGAATGGGACCCGTTGCGACGATCAGAAGAAGGCAAAGCGGCACGAGCGCGAGCGTCAGAAAGCACACGCTCTTCTCGAAGAGCACGCGCAGGTCGTCGCGACGGCCGGTGGCGTGCAGCCGCGACACCGCCGGCATCATGACTTGAGTGATGGCCTGGGCGAGCACATTGAAGGCGCGGAACAGCATCCGCGCCGCGCCATAGGCGGCGACGCCGCGCGGATCGAGAAGGCGCCCGGCCACGAAGGCATCCGCCTGCTGCGTCAGCGTCGCACCAATTCCAGACCCGAGAAACGATTTGCCGAAGGCCAGAATGCGCCGGGCGTCGGCTCGGCTGACCGGCACGAGCGTCTCGCGGCGCGTTGCCGCGAGTGCGATGAGGGTCCCGATTCCAGCCGCCGCCGCCTGAATCCACTGAATCGTCACCGCGTCCCGCGGCCAAGCGGAACAGCGCCAAACGACCAAACCGGCCACAGCGACCGCATAGTACGACAAATCGAGCATGAACACCCGGCGCAACCGCCGCAGTCCTTCGAGGCTCGAAATCGCCGCATCGCGCGGGCTGCCGACTGCCAAGAGGCAGGCACTCGGCACCAATACTGCCGCCAGCTCCGGCTTGTCGAACGCCAGCGCCCAAACGGCACGTCCGCCCCAAAGAACGACCGCGGCCGCGAGGCTGGCACCGGCGTAGAGCGCCATGCCGGTGCTCGCGATACGATCGGTGCGGGCCCGCTCGGCGACGAAGCGGATGAGCGGCACGAGCCAAAGCGACCGAAACAGTTGCGACAGGGTAAGAAGCACGGTACTCGCCAGGTATTGCAGGCCGAACTCTTCCGTCGGCAGGGTGCGCACG
Source organism: bacterium (assembly GCA_031362565.1). GTDB lineage: Bacteria > Krumholzibacteriota > Krumholzibacteriia > JANLSU01. The sequence goes on from JANLSU010000101.1 coordinate 59,275, forward strand.
ACGAGCACCGCAAAGGCGAGGCCGAACCACAACGGCAGACTCTTGTCGAGCATGGACCATGACAACGTGCGCCAATGCGCGCCGGCCCGGACCCGCGGGCCGTCCGGCCCGGGTTTTTGGTTCACAGCTCGCGCCACCTTTCGCTACCCTGCAGCGCGCTGGGTGTCGAACCGAAAGGACCAGGACAACGATGATGAAGAAGGCATTCGCGACGTTTCTCGTTTTGCTCGGCGGGGCTCTGCCGGCGGCGGCTCAGAGCCAGTTCCAGAGCACGTTCGAACTCGGCATCGGCTATACGCGGCCTGCGACCGAGAACGCGGACATGGTGACATTTCTGCTGCAGGCAGAAGATTTCTTCGTCGAAACCGGGATCGGCATCCGCAGCAAGGCGGGTGTGATTCTCGCGACCCCATCGGGGGGAATCCAAGGCGGTGACACGGTCTTCAGCTGGCTCGTACGCGGCGCAGTGCGCCCGTTCGTCGTCGGCAACACGACCGGCCACGTGGGCGTCGAGTTCTCGCTGCACTCGAACTCGGCAGTCGACTCGCACGGCGAAATCGGCACGAAGGTCGGTTTGGGCGGATTCTTGGGCGTTTCGCATCCGCTGACCGATCACCTCAACTTCGCCGTGCACATGTTCCCGATCGCGTTCGAGTTCGGCGGCAAGGACACGATCACCAAGATCGGCGTTGCCGAAATCAGCGCGCACGTCATTTTCTGAACCGGCCGAGCGTGCCGGGCGGGGGCCTCTCTCGCCCGGCGCGCTCCGGATCATGCCCGTGCCGCGCGCGCGTGACAAGGCGCTGGGCGCGGTCACGGAGGCACTCTGTACATGGCGCGCTCCGTGTGCTTCGTCGGGCACCTCATGCTGCCTTTGCTCACGGGCGGCGACGAACCGGTCGTCGGTGGCGCCGAAGTTCAGTCGTTCCATCTCGCCGCCGAACTGCAGCGCCGCGGCTGGCAGACCTCCTTCCTCGTGTGTTCGCTCGATGGAACCGCGGCCGACACGATTCGACCGACACCCTTCGGGCCGGCGCAGGTCCTGTACCCACGTCATGTTGCCAAGCCGCTCGCCGTCAAGGTGCAGGAAAAGCGCGCCCTGTTCGCCGCCGTCAGGGCCAGTGGTGCGAACCTCGTGTTTCAACGCGCCGTGTGGGATGCCGACGTCGCGGCGATCGCGGCGCGCCGGAACGGCATTCCGTACGTCTACTCGCTGGCCAGTGATCGCGACGCCGTGCGCTTGCCGTTTCTGAGCCGCCGGCGCAACGTGTTGCGCTGGGCAACCGCGGTGGCGTCGCAGTCGGACCTGCAGCGCGACTGGGTGCGGCGCTATGGACGCGAGTCGACGGTCATTCCGAGCGGTTTCCCGGTTCCCGCCTGGCGCGAATCGGCACGTGACACGGTGCTCTGGGTCGGCACACTGCGGACGCTCAAACGTCCCGATCTCTTCCTCGACCTGGCGGCCGAACACCCGGACTGGCCCTTCGTCCTGTGCGGCGGACCGGGCGAAGACCCGCGGCTCGCCGATCACATCGCGACGCGCGCCCGGCGCCTGTCGAACGTGCACGTGGCGGGATTCGTGCCCTACGCCCGGATGCCGGAGTTCTTCGCGCGCGCCCGCGTCATCGTCAACACGTCGGAATACGAAGGATTCCCCAACACGTTCGTGCTCGCATGGCTGTACGGTGCGGTGGTGTTGTCCTTGGGAGTGGACCCGGATGGCTGGCTGACACGCGGCGGGCTCGGTGCCGTGGCGCGCGACGCGCCGGAGTTGTCGGCGCTCCTCGGCCGTGCCCTGACCGACGACGGCTGGACGCAAGCCACCATGCAGCGCGCCCGCCAACACGCCGAGCAGGTCCACGACATCCGGCCTGTGGCAACGGCGTTCGAGGCGCTTTTCGAGACCGCCCTGCAAAATCGCGGCTGACTTCGCTTGCTGCGGCCGGGAGCCCCCTCGTATGCTCCGCCCAGGCGGACGGACGCAGGAGGTGGCGGCGTGGGCGGCAAAATCGAAGTTCCAGTCGGGCAGGGTCGTCAGAACGACGGCGCAGATGCACTGCACCAGTCGCGGCTCGCCAACGGCCTCGACGTCATTCTCCTCGAGAATCCCGTCGTGCCACTCGTCACCGTCGAAATCAACGTCCATAACGGTGCCTATACCGAAACCGACGCGTACGACGGTTTGTCGCACCTCTACGAGCACATGTTCTTCAAGGCCAACGAGCGCTTGCCCGATCAGGAACGTTACCTGCGGCGGACCCGCGAACTCGGCATGGAGTGGAACGGCACGACGAGCGAAGAGCGGGTCAATTACTACTTCACACTGCACGCCGATCGTTTGGAAGAGGGCCTGCGTTTCATGAGCGACGCGATTCGAACGCCGCTCTTCTTGACGGACGAGTTGGCGCGCGAAACCGAGGTTGTGATCGGTGAATACGATCGCGCCGAATCGGATCCCGGCTTTCATTTGCACGTCGCGGTGAGCCGGGCGCTCTGGCACACGCACTATGTGCGCAAGAACGTCATCGGCACCCGCGAAGTCATCTTGAGCACCACACCGGCGAAAATGAGCCGCATTCAACAACGGTTCTACGTGCCGAACAACAGTGCACTGCTTATTGCCGGTGCGGTCGACCGCGACCAGGCGCTGCAACTGGCGGCAACGGTCTTCGGCGACTGGCCCGCGGGCCCCGACCCGTTCGCCGCCGATCCGCCGCCGCATCATCCGCCGTTGACGCATTCGTCGCGCCTCATCGTCGAAAAACCGGTGCACGCCACGACATTGACGCGCGCCTGGCATGGCCCAAGCGTCGAACTCGACCGCCCTGCGACCTTCGCCGCCGATGTGTTGTCGTTCATCCTCGGCCAGCGCAACTCGCGCTTCTACCGGCGGCTGGTGGATTCCGGCCTGGCTCAGAGCGCCGCCCTGCACTACCAGACGCTGCGCTACACGGGGCCGATTCAGGCGTATCTGGTCACCTCGGCCGCACGCATGGCGGCGGCCGACGCGGCGCTGCAAGATGAAATCGCCCATTTGGCGGCCGACGATGGCTTCACCGACGAAGAATTGGCGAATGCGAAGCGGCAGCTCGAGATCGACCTCGTCTACGATGCCGAACGGCCGTCGCAGCTCGTGCACACGCTGGGATATTGGTGGGCGGTCGCCGGGCTCGACTACTACACCGAATACGCCACCCAGTTGCGGCGCGTCGAGCGCGCCGATGTGCAGCGCTTCGTACGCCGTTACTTGCTCGAGAGCCCGAACGTAACGGGAATTCTCGTCGCCCCCGAGGAGCGCGCCCACTTGGGAGCCCTTGGTACGGAGGTCCCGTGAGCGCCCCACGCACCACCGAGGCCCCGGTTCTCGAACTGGAAGCCGCCGGCCTTCGCGTCCTCGTCAAGCACAATCCGGCGCACGAGGTCGTGGCCGCGCGCCTGTACACGCGCGGCGGCGCGGCCAATCTCACCGCCGAGACCGCCGGTGCCGAGGCCATGTACGCGCGCCTGTCGCGCCGCGGCACGCGGCGCTATCCCAAGGAAGCGTTGAACGGTCTCGTGTCGCGCCTGGGGATCGATGTTGGAGCCACCGTTGCGCACGACGCGACCGTGTTCACGTTGCGCTGCCTGCGCCGATTTCTCGACGAGGCGTGGGATGCATTCGCGGATGTGGTGGCGGATCCGCGCCTCGAGCCCGCCGACCTGGAGATCGTGCGCGAGCAGATGCTGCTCGAGCGGCGCCAAGCACTCGACAGTCCGGACGGCGCACTCGGCGAATTGGCGCGCGAGCGCATCTACGCCAATCACCCTTACGCGGCGAATCCACAAGGCACCGAAACGTCGCTCGCGGGACTCGATGCGGGCGTACTCCGGACCCACGCGGCGCGTTGTTTCACGCGTTCGAATGCCTTGATGGTGATCGTCGGCGATGTGGCGCGGGCCGATGCCGAGCGCCTGGCCGCCCGGTTCGCTTCCCTGCCCGCCGGCACGGGGGCCGCTCCACTGCCGCCGCCGCTGCACTTCGCCGCCGGCTCGGCGCGGATCGAGGCGCGGGAGCTGCCGACGAACTATGTTCTCGGGGAATTCACCGCACCGGCGCTCCGCGACGCCGATCATGCGGCGATGCAGCTCGCGTTATCGGTATTGCGCGACCGGTTCTTCGAGGAGGTGCGCACGAAGCGCAACCTGAGCTATGCCCCGAGTGCCAGCCTCGGGCACGACGTCTGCAACCTGGGTTCGATCTACGTCACCGCCGTCGATGTTCCGACGACGCTCGGCGTCATGCGGGACGAAATGCGGCGCCTGGCCGACGTACCGATGCCGCGCAAGGAACTCGCCGACAAGGTGCGGACATTCGTGACGCGTTACTATTTGCAAAACGAAACGAACCAAGCGCAGGCCGGCTTTCTTGCCGCCTACGACCTGTGGGGCGGTGGCTGGCGGCGGGCGAGCGAGTTCGTGACGCGGCTCGAAGCCGTCGCGCCGGAAGACGTGACGCGAGTCGCTTCCGAAGCCTTCCGCAACATTCAGTACGTGGCCTTGGGCGACCCCGCAACAATCCCCGCCGGCGCGCTCGTCGACCCGTAAGGCCGCCGACCGCTCACCCGATGGCACTTCGTAGACGCTGCGCGCCGCTCAGTTCGCCCGGCGCACTCGCGAGAGATCCATCCCCGCGAGCGTCGCAGGCAGCGCCTCGACCCAAGCCTTCAAGTCGCCCTCGGGGGCGACGATCTCGAGCTGGTTCGCGTCGGTGACGCGCACGGAACCCGCGGCCCGGCGCATGAGTGGCACCCGCACGGATTCGCGGTGCAGGCCCGCGGCATCGGTTACGGCGAGAATGAGGCGCATCTCCGGTGGACCGAGCGCGTTCACGAACCCTCCATGACGCAAGCCGCAAGGCGCCGGCTGGGCTTCAAACCGCGCGGGCGCCCGCGCATCGTAGCACGGGTTTCCATTGGACGGACTCGCAGCGCCGCGATACTCTAGCGACATGCGCTGGAGCAAACGTATCCGCATCTTCGGATTGACCGTGGGGATCGTGGTCGCGGCGGCGGCGGCGGTGATGCTGTTCTACATCGGTCCTTCGAACGTTTGGGGCATGCTGCGCTACGATCAACGCCGGGAAGGCGATCTCAAGGTGGGTCACAAGGCCCCCGATCTCACCCTCACGGCGCTCGACGGCGCGACGCGCACCCAACTCCTCGAACATGCGGGTGAGCGGCCACTGGTCGTCATCTTCGGGAGCTTCACCTGACCGCCCTTCCGGCGCTCGGTCGAGCGCCTCGGCAAGATGTTCCAAACCTACGGCGATCGAGCCACCTTTGTGACGGTGTACATCAAGGAAGCGCATGCGACCGACGAATGGCAGATGAAGTCGAACGAGACCGATAATGTCTGCTATGCGCAGCCGCGGACGATGGACCAGCGATTGGCGATCGCCAACGACTTCGCCAAGCGCTTCAACTACGCCATCCCGATGCTGGTGGACGGCATGGACAATGCCGCGAATCAGGTCTACGCGGGTTGGCCCGAACGCATCTACGTCATCGACGAGCAGGGTTCGATCGTCTACAAAGGCGAAAAAGGGCCCTTCGGTTTCCATCCCGAGGAAGTCGAGACCTGGTTGCGGAAGCGCTTCGCTGCCGCCGGCCCCGCTGTACCCTGACGCGCTACCAAGCGAGAGCGGGAGCGCGAACCACGTACAACGTCTGCGTGTTACAATCCTGGCGCGGACGTGCATCTTGAATCGTGGCCAACGCAATTGGAACGCGTACCGTGTGGAGCACTTAGCCTGTCGACCGGGTGAGCTGTCGTCATGCGAGAGCGGGCCCCGGCAGAACCGGGACCCGCTGGTTTGCGAAACATTCCCGCCTGAAGAGTCGAGGGCCAGGCCCCGTGCGATCCTGCCATCCCAAGAGGACCACATCCGGTCCGTCCGTTCGGCTCTTTCGGGCGGCAGCGCGAGCAACCGTTCGCGCTACGCAACGGTCTAAAGCAACCCGTGGGCCGCGCCGGAATCCCGCGCACCAAACGCTGATGCGATTGCAGAATAGTGTTTTAACTTGATTGACTCGAACTGCGCCGGAGCCGGCACGGCGCCTGTGGCCGCAGGAAATGCACAGCGTGTGCAAGGAGTGCGCGTTCGGCGGGTTTCGGGCCGTGCGGGCGCGGTTCAGTACGCGTGCAGGGCGCGAATGGCGGCTTCGAGATCGCTCTGTTGCGGCAGGATCTCGTCCTCGAGGATGGGCGAATAGCCAACCGGCGTATCGAGCGCGCCAACCCGCCGCACCGGCGCATCGAGCCACTCGAAGAGTTCCTCGGCGGCCCACGCCGCAACCTCGGCGCCGTAGCCAAAAGCCAGATTGTCCTCGTGCGCCACCAGGAGCTTGCTCGTGCGGCGCACCGACTGGGCGACCGCCTCCTGATCCCACGGCGACAGGCTGCGCAAATCGAGGACTTCGGCCTCGATCCCCGACTCTTCGGCGAGCTTCTCCGCCGCCATGCAAGTGCGGCGCACGACGGCGCCGTAGGTGACCACCGTCAAGTCGCGACCAGGGCGCGCCACAGCGGCGCGTCCGAGCGGAATGCAATAGTCCGGGCCCGGGTCATCGCTCTTGGCATACGGCTGCCGGTACAAGTGTTTGTGCTCCAGAAACAGCACCGGATCGTCGCAGCGAATCGCGGTGCGCAAGAGGCCCATCGCATCGCGCGCATTCGACGGCATCACGACCCGTAAGCCGGGACTGTGCGTGAAGAGCACTTCGCCGCATTGGCTGTGGTACACGGCGCCGCCGGTCAAGTAACCACCGATCGGCACGCGAATGACCATCGGGCAGGCCCAATGCCCGTTCGAACGCCAACGCATCACCGCCAGCTCGTTGCGGATCTGCATCATCGCCGGCCAGATGTAGTCGAAGAACTGAATCTCGGGGACCGGTTTCAAACCGCGCGTCGCCATCCCGATGGCGCGGCCAACGATGTTGGCTTCGGCGAGCGGCGAATTGAACACGCGCCGGCCGCCGAACGACTTCTGCAGCTTGTGCGTCACGCCAAAAACGCCGCCCTTGCCGGCCACGGATTCCAGCGACGACTCGCGCGAACAATCGGCGACATCCTCGCCGAAGACCAGGATGCGTGGGTCGCGCCCCATCTCCTGATGCAGACAGCGGTTGACGAGCCCGACGATCGAATCGGGGGCGCCACCTGGCGCCGGCTCGGTCGCGAACGATGCCGCAGTTGGATCGACATCCGGCGAATAGACGAAACGCACCGCATCCGCGGCCTGCGGCTTCGGTGCATCGAGAGCGGTTTGCACGGCGGCAGCTATTTCGGCGTCGATGCCGGCGTGCAGTTCTTCGATCGCGGCTTCGGTGGTGATGCCGTGCTCGACGAGGAAGTGTGCGAAGCGCGGGATGCAGTCCTCGGCGCGCTCACGCTCCAACTCGTCCTTCGGACGATATTTCGTCTGATCGTCCGATTGCGAATGTGAGTAGGGCCGCGTGACGCGCGCATGCACGAGTGCCGGGCCGCGGCGGCGCCGGCAATGCTCGACCGCATCACGGCATCCCGCATAGCTCGCCAGTGGATCGTTGCCGTCCACATCGACCACCAAGAGATCGGGGTAGGCACGCACGAGGGCCGAGATGTCGCCGCCCGGAGTCTGGGCTTCGACCGGCACCGAAATCGCGTAGCCGTTGTCCTCGATCATGAAGAGGACGGGCAGAGTGCGCGTCGACGCCGTCGACAGGGCTTCCCAGAACTCGCCTTCGCTCGTCGCGCCTTCGCCGAGCGAAACGTAGACCACTTCGTCGTGTTCGAAGCGCAGATCGAGGCTGCGCGCCGACTCTTCCTGGGCGAGATAGACTCCGGCCTCGGCACAACCGACGGCCTGTAAACACTGAGTCCCCGTCGGACTGGATTGCGACACGACGTGCAACTTCCGATGGCCCCAGTGGCTCGGCATTTGCCGCCCGCCGCTCGCCGGATCATCGACCGCACCGACGGCTTGCAGAAGCATCTCGAGCGGCGTGACTCCGATCGCCAGACACAGGGCGCGGTCCCGGTAGTACGGGTAGAACCAGTCGTAGCCCGGCCGCAGGCACGCGCCGGCCGCCACCAGCACCGCTTCATGGCCCGCGCCGCTGATCTGAAAATAGATCTGGTTGCGCCGTTTGAGCTTGAGTTCTTCGTCGTCGAGGCGGCGCGACAGCACCATGGTGCGATACATTTGCATCAACTGCGCGCGCTCGAGCCCGAGGCTCTCGAAGATTTGCGTCGAGGTCGCCATGCACCCTTCCTGGACTGGAAACGGCGCCCAGTATACCACGCACCCGCGGTGCCTGAGGCCGGGGCCCGCCGTGGACTCAGTCGAGAGCGAAACGCCCCTCGGGATCGTCTTCCCAGCGGATCTCGTCCACCGGCGCGCGCCGGCCTTCGCCGGCGTAGAGCTGGTCCGGACAGTTGATCACGAGGCCCTCGCCCGTACCGATGTTCTTGTAGGCGTGCACCACTCCGGCCGGGACGACGACCCGTGACGGCCACTCGGCACCGGTATCGAAAACCATGCGCTGGCCGTGGGTCGGTGACGCGGGGCGGTTGTCCCACATGTACATTCGAAACGTCGACGGCCCCATGAACACGAAGACATCGGCTTGATCGCGATGCTCGTGCGGCCCGCGCGCGACGCCCGGGTGGGTCTGCGACACGTAGGACATGACCGGGCGTACCGAGAGTTCGTCGTTGCGATAGATCTCGGTCAACCAGCCGCGCGGATCGTTGAAGTAACGCAGCGGCGTCACTTCGACCCCGGCGATGGTGATCTCGGGTGGGCTCGTCATGGCAAGCTCCTTCCTGCTGTGGCGGAGTGCACAAACGACAAGGACCGCCGGAAGCGGTCCTCGAAGTGTGTTGTGGTGCCGGAAGCGGGATTCGAACCCGCACGGGGTTTCCCCCACTACCCCCTCAAGATAGCGTGTCTGCCAATTCCACCATCCCGGCACCGATCACTTGCTCGTACCCGGCGCCGGCGTCGCAGGCGCGGGCGTCGCGGGTGCTGGAACCGGAGCGCCGGTCGGCGCAGGCACGATCGGTGCCGAACTGTCCGACGCGCCTGGACTGAAACTGCTCGTCGACGGCGGCAACTGCGCCTGCGCCGATCGAGCGCGCGCCCGTTGCTGCAGCAACCCGTTGCCGGACCCGAGATTGCGGCTCGAGAGCACGGCCAGCAGGACCGACATCGACATGAAGGCGACGGCCAGCCACGAAGTGGCTTTCGCCAAGAACGTCACGGCGCCGCGGCCGCCGAAAAAGGTTTGCGCCGTCCCGGAGCCAAAGCCGGCCAGACCGCCGCCGCGCCCGGCCTGCAACAGCACGACCAAAATAAGCGCCAGGGACACCAGGACGTGAATCGTGATGAAGAATGCAAACACCGCAAGACTCCATGGGAAAAAGCGCGGCCGCCCGAAAGGCGCCTGTAGAGAACGCCGGACCCTATCACCAAGCCGAAAGGACCGTCAAGGAGGACCCCCGCCAGGCAACGCCCGGTGCCAGGAAGGGGCTTCGGCGCCTTTGGTGCCTCGCGGTGCGATCAGCCGGCCGCTTCGATGATGCGGATCATGGACGCGGCTTCCAAGCTCGCGCCCCCCACCAAGGCTCCGTCGACATCGGGCTGGGCCAGCAGTGCCGCCGCGTTGTCGGCTTTGACGCTGCCACCGTATTGCACCCGCACGGCTTCCGCCGTCGCCTCGGAGGCTAAGCTCGCGACGACGCGGCGCACGAGAGCGTGAACCTCCTGTGCTTGCTCGGGGGTCGCATTGCGTCCGGTGCCGATCGCCCAGACCGGCTCGTACGCGATCGCCAGGTGTGCCCAGTCGCCGGCACCGAGAGCCCCAAGACTGCCGCGCAACTGCGTCTCCACGACCCGGGCAGTGTCGTTGGCGTCGCGCTGCGCGAGTGTTTCGCCGACGCAGGCCATGACGTGCAATCCGGCATCGAGCGCGGCGCGCACCCGCTTGGCGACCGTCGCATCGGTTTCGCCGCAGTGTTGGCGCCGCTCCGAATGCCCGATGATGACCCAGTCGCAGCCGGCGTCGCGCAACATGTCCGCCGAGACTTCACCGGTCCAAGCGCCGCTTTTTTCCCAAAACACATTCTGTGCGCCGAGTGCGATCGGGGTATCGCGCACGATCTCGGCGACGGCAAACAGGCTTGGAAACGGCGGGCACAGCACGACTTCGGTCGCGGTGCGGCGCCCCATCAGGCCGTTGCGGATTTCGAGCGCCAGGCGCCGCGCTTCCGACGGCCCTTTGTGCATCTTCCAATTGCCCGCGATGAGCGGCCGGCGCATGTCGCCTCCTGCACCTATTTCGAAGTCAGTGCCGCGACACCGGGGAGCGTCCGGCCTTCCAAGAACTCGAGCGAAGCGCCACCGCCGGTCGACACATGCGACACCTTGTCGGCCAAACCCAGTTGTTCCATCGCTGCAGCCGAGTCCCCGCCGCCCACGACCGTCACCGCGCCGCGCTCCGTGGCTTTGACCAGAGCCCGCGCCATGGCTTCGGTGCCGCGATGGAACGGCGCCATTTCGAACACGCCCATGGGTCCATTCCACAGCACCGTCTTGGCGGTGGCAATGCGCGCCGTGTAATCGGCGATGGTCTTCGAACCGATGTCGACACCCATCCAGGCTTCGGGGATGTCGGTGATCAAGACTTCCTTGTGCGGCGCATTCGCCTCGATTGCCGCCGCGACGATGGTGTCTTGCGGCAAGACGAGCGCGAAACCACGCGCTTTGGCCTCGCGCACCAGGCGCGCCGCAACCTCGACGCGCTCCGGGTCCACCAGGCTCTCGCCGACTTCAAAACCGAGGGCGCGGAAAAAGGTGTACGTCATGCCGCCACCGACCAACAGCGCGTCCACCTTGCTGAACAACCGTTCCATGACGTCGATCTTGCCGGCGATCTTGGCGCCGCCCATGATCGCTACGAACGGCCGCTCGGGATGGTCGAGCGCGTCGCCCAGATATTGCAGTTCCTTCTCCATCAGCAGCCCGGCGGCGCACTGCGATATGAAATGCGTTACCGCTTCGGTGGAAGCGTGCGCCCGGTGGGCGGAGCCGAACGCGTCGTTGACGTACACCGTGGCGTAGCTCGCGAGTTGGCGGGCGAATTCCGGGTCGTTCGCTTCTTCTTCGGGGTGAAACCGCAGGTTTTCGAGCAGCAGGACTTCGCCCGGCTTCAGACCGTCGACGATGAGGCGGGTTTTTTCGCCGACGCAGTCCGGCGCGAATTTGATCGGTGCATCGATGTACGCGGTGAGGCGATCGGCCACCGGGCGCAGGCCGTACTTGGCATCCGGCTTGCCCTTCGGCCGCCCCAAATGGCTCATCAGGATGGGCGTGCCGCCTTGGGCGAGAATCCGCTTGATCGTCGGCAGGCTGGCGCGAATGCGCCGGTCGTCGACGATGTTCTGCAGATCGTCCATCGGCACGTTGAAGTCGACCCGAACCAGGACTCTCTTGCCGGCCAGATCCAAATCCGCGAGACCAAGCTTCGCCACGTTCGCTGCCTCCCCAAACCGCGTCTTCGACGCGTCCCCGGTTCACCCCTTGGCGGCGAGGCTCGCGCCGCGCCGACTTTTCAGCCCAGCATTCTCTCGATGATCTCCGCTGCCCGCTTTGCGTAGGCGAACTCGTTGTCGTACCACGACACGACCTTCACCAAGCGCTTGCCGATGACGGTCGTCGACTTGGCGTCGAATACGGATGAATGCGGGTTGCCGATCACGTCGGTCGACACGAGCGGTTCCTCGCTGTACTCGAGGATGCCTTGCAGCGGCGGTTTGCTTGCCGCGGCGCGGACCGCCGCGTTCACTTCGTCCTTGGTGACGTCGCGCCCGAGCGTCATGACGAGATCGACGACCGATCCATCCGCAACCGGGACGCGCATCGCCATGCCGTCCAAGCGCCCTTCCAATTCGGGCAGCACCTTGCCAACCGCGGCTGCAGCACCCGTCGTCGTCGGAATGATATTCAAACTCGCAGCCCGGGCCCGCCGCAGATCCTCGTGCGGCAGGTCCAAGATGCGCTGGTCGTTGGTAAAGGCATGGACGGTGGTCATCAGGCCATGCTGAATCCCAAACGCGTCGTTCAACACTTTCGCGACCGGCGCCAGACAGTTGGTGGTGCACGACGCCGCGGAAATGACATGATGCTGGGCCTTGTCATACAAGTGATCGTTGACGCCGATGACGATGGTCAGGTCCTCGCCTTTGGCCGGCGCCGACACCAGCACCTTCTTGGCACCGGCTTGGAGGTGTTTGTCGCAATCGGCGCGCTTGGTGAAACGGCCGGTGCTTTCCAGGACGACGTCGACGCCCAGATCCTTCCACGGCAACTGCGCCGGGTCGAGGACCGCGAGGACGCGGATCTTCTTGCCGTCCACGACGAGCATGTCGGCTTCGGACCCGACACTGCCGGGGAAGGAGCCGTGCACCGAGTCGCGCTTCAGCAAGTGGGCGAGCGTCGCCGGCTTGGTGACATCGTTGACCGCGACGATTTCGACCCCCGGACGACCCCAAAGATGCCGGAACACGAGCCGACCGATGCGACCGAAACCGTTGATCCCGACCTTGATGGCCATGCGAATTCTCCTCCCCGGGTCGGGCATCAAGCACCCGACTTCGCTTCTGGCGCGCGACAACGCCGTAATACTGAAAACCGTTGCGCTCGAGCGCTCGACCGTGCGGCGGAGCACCCGCTGCCCCAAGGGCTGGGATCCTCGACCAGGAGAGCGCAACGACAGGGACGGTTCTAACACATTCCCGTGGCGGCGTTAAGGGTTTGGACGCTGGGCTGAGATGGCCCCGCCGCTCTCACCCGCCGGGACATCGTGCGCCCGGCAGAGCGCCACCACCCAGGTCCGCTCGGCCCCGGTGCCGAGAGCCTCGAGCGCCGCGGCCACCGTCGCCCCGGTCGTCACCACATCATCGACGAGCAGAAGCCGGCCGCGCTCCGGCACCCGGCCGACGCGTTCGAACGCACCCGCCACATTGCGGGCCCGATCGGCATGCGCCAATCGCGCCTGGGGTGCGGTCGGCCGGGTACGAACGAGCACCTGCTCGGCCACTGAACCCTCGAGCCGCGCTGCAACGGCGCGCGCCAGCAAAGCACTCTGATTGAACCCGCGGGCCCGTTCGCGGCTCGAATGCAGCGGTACCGGAATCAGCACCACGTCCCGCTCGTCCGAAACGCAGCCCGCAACAAATCCAGCAAACCAATCTACTAGAGCGACTTGAGATTCATACTTGAGAGCATGCACGAGATCGAAAATGACCGGATTCGGCTCGAACGCCGTCACACATCGCAGCCCTGCGACATCCCCTCCGGGGCGCGCCGCGGGCTCGAGCGTCGCCGCGCATCCGGGACAAATGAACCACGCCGGCACACTCCACTCCCCCGCAACCGGCCGCTTCAAACTGCCATCCCAAAGCGCGGCATACGGCCAAGCCGCCTCCGGCACGGCGGCACCGTCGCAAGGCAACTCGCCCCGGCATCGCCGGCAAGCCCCCGGCCAGATCGCGGCTACGACATCCTCCACCCCACGCCGCAAAACCGCCCCGATACGTTGCACAGCGCCCCCTCTTCGGACCGAAGTGGCTTTGAGTTGGGACGGGAGGCTCGACACGGCGGGCACGGCGGACGCTACATCCGCCGCTCGGCACGTGGCCGGCGCGTGCATCCATGCAGGCGCTTTCTCGGCCACGTGACGCCGCCGTACCCCCCGTGTCGATCCTCCCGCCCCCGCGGTCCCGCAAGTTCTTGACCAGTTCTGCCACGAGAAGTTTCGCGGTGGGCGACGGACGTGTGGGTGGGCGAGTCGCGAGGAGCCGAAGGCCTGGAGGGCCGAGAGGCGACGAGCGAGGGAGAGAGCCGACATGGATGTCGGCGAACGACCGCGAGCCCACCCGCACGTCCGGCGCTCGCCGCGAAACCGCCCGATTCAAGCAGTCGCACTTCCGGCGGTCAGAGGTCGAGGGCGGCGCGCATGGCTGCGAGCGGGGCTTCGAGGCCGGTCCAAAGCGTGAACGATGCCGCGCCTTGGTGCAGGAGCAGGGTGCGCCCATCGGCGGCGCCGAGGCCGCGGGCGGTTGCTTCTTGAACGAGCGGTGTTGTCGTCGCGCCGTACACCGTGTCGTACACGAAGAGATCGGGATGAGCGTTGGCGAGGGAGAAGGCGGTGGGATCGCCAGGGTGCAGGCCGAGTGAGGTCGCATGCACGAGGAGATCGGCATCGGCGAGCCATGACGGCGCGGCGTCGAGCCCACCGCACGCAAGCGCTGGCAGCCGTGATGTCCATGCGGTGCTGACGGCGTCGAGGAGGTCTTGGGCGCGTAGTGGGTCGCGGTTGCAGACGCGCACTTCCAGGGCGCCGGCGCGAAATGCCGCGACGACGGCGGCGCGCGCCATGCCGCCCGCGCCGACGACGACGAGCCGCGCGCGCGCGAGGGTAACGCCGAATTCGGCGAGGGCACGCCCGAGTCCTTCGACGTCGGTATTGCCACCATGCAGTTCGCTGTGATGTGGGCCCGCGACGACGCGAATCGTGTTCACGGCGCCGGCGAGGGCGGCGGTCGAGTCGAGGCCGTCGAGAAACGGCAGGATCGCCTGTTTGTGCGGCACGGTGACATTGGCGCCGCCGATGCGCCCGGCGGCGCGGCGCAGATCGTCGCACACCGCTTGCAAAGCCGCCGGCGGCACCGCGCACGCGGCGTACGTGGCATCGAGACCGACAGCACGAAACGCCGCATTCTGCATGCGGGGCGAACGCGAATGAGCCACCGGATCGCCGAGCAGGAGGTAGACGCGGGTCGACGGGTGGCCGTCGATTTCAACGGCGAGAGGGCCGAGCCGCAGCTCGGTGGTCATCGCGATTCGGAGCGGGGCGTGAGCGCCGGGCTGTCGGTAAGCGGGGCCAGCTCGGGCAACGGGTTGCGAACGACGCCATCGCGGGTCGCGAGGAGAACCAGCACCCCGAGCGCGAAGAGCCCGATGCAGATGAGCTGGTTCACGGTGAGGCCGCCGAGAACATACACATTGGCCTCGTACGAACGGGAGAAGTCGAGGGCGAACCGGCCGGCGGAATCGAGCAAGAGAAAGACGCCGAACACCTGGCCCTCCCGGCGCGGGCGCCGGTCGAACAACAGCAACAGTCCGAGAATCAGAAACCCGGTTGCCGAAGAGTAGAGCTGCGATGGGTGAAGCGCCACGCCGCCGAACATCCGAGACACGTACGAATCCGCCGGAAAATGCACCCCGAACGGCCCCGTCGTCGGCTTGCCGTAGCAACAGCCGTTCAGAAAACAACCGATGCGCGTCAGTCCGAGTCCCAAGCCCAAACTCGGCGCCATCACATCGGCCATCGTCAGGAAACGCACTTTGCGCCGTTTGAGATACACCCACGCCGCGCCCATCGCCGCCAGCACGCCACCCAGCATCGTCAGCCCGCCGCTCCACAGCGCGATCATGTCGACAAAGCCATGCATTTCGTCGCGGTGGTACAGCACATACATCGCACGGGCGCCAAGAATCGACGCGAACACGATGACGAGCGAGGTGTCGAAAACCAGATCCGGGTTCATGCCGCGGGCCCGCGCCCGCCGGCTCGCGAGCAGAATGCCCAAGAAAAAACTGATCGCCAGCATGAAGCCGTACGAGTGCAGGGGCAAAGGCCCGATCTGTATCAGTGTCGGGTGCATACGGAGGGATCCTCGTGGATCGCGGGCTGCTTGGCAAGTCCCGTTTGCCGGCACGAGTTCGCGCCGCGGCTCAGTACTCGCGCCAGCTCCGCCCGAGGTTCAGCAGGACGCCCAGCAGGAAGAGCGTCATGGCGAGCGAACTGCCGCCGTAGCTGACCAGCGGCAGTGGAATTCCGGCGACCGGGAAGAGTCCGACCGTCATGCCGATGTTCTGTGTCATCTGGAATCCCAAGTAGGCCACGATGCCGAACGCCGCGTGGCGCGCGAAGGGATTGTGCGCCCGGGCCGCGAAGGTGATGCCACGCGTCAGCAAAATCCCGAAGAGCGTCAGGATGATGAGCGCACCGATGAGGCCAAACTCTTCGCCGACGACCGAAAAGATGAAATCCGTGTGGCGCGCCGGCAAGAACGCCAGCTCCTTCTGGGTGCCCTGCATGAATCCCTTGCCCAAAAGGCCGCCCGAACCGACGGCGATCTTGGACTGCGCCACGTGGTAACCCTGGCCGAGCTTGTCGAGATCCGGCGAAAAGAATGTCTCGATGCGCTTGCGCTGGTAATCGTGCATGCGCGCCCATACGGCCGACGCCAGGAAGCGTACGCCGACGTTCATCCCGAGCAGCACGAGGTTTTCGAGCCAGTGCTTGCGCCGCCAAATCGTCACCGCGACCATGCCGGCAAGGATCGCGATCCAAAACCAGACGCCGCTCTCGCCGCGGCTCATGAACCACAAGTGCATCACCAGATTCAGCACCGGCATCGCCAGCAACACGACGTGCAGCGGCTCGAGCCCGGCCCAAAACAGCATCGGCAGCAAGATCGCCATGAAGACCAACCCGGTGCCCAAGTCCGGCTGCTTCAGCACGAGTGCAAAGGGCACCAGAACGAGCAACGTCGGTACGATCAGATTGCGGAGCTGGTTGACATCGCCGGACCGCCGCGCGAAGAGATGCGCCAGCAGAAAGATCATCGTCGCCTTGGCGATCTCGGACGGCTGAAATTGCACCGGGCCGAGAATGATCCAGCGTTCGGCGCCCATGCGGTGCGGCATCGACAGAACGAGCACCAACAGCACGAGCACGACGCCGTACTGCAGCCACACCGAGTCCTCGATGGTGCGGAACGGAATCGAATAGCCGATGAGCAGTGCTGCGAGCCCGACCCCGATCCAGACGATCTGGCGCCAGAAAATCCCGCGTCCGACTTCGAGGGACGGATTGCCGTTCTCGGGCACGGGAGCGTGCGTGACACTGTAGAGCGTCACGAGCGAGACGACCAACAAGCCGAGAATCGCCAGGATCGCCGGCCGGTCGACGGTTTCCAAGAACCGCCGTACACCCAATGGACTGGACGCGCGCGACACTTCAGGTCCCCCGGATGTGAACGCCCGAGGCGCGCAGTGCGGCCATGCGCCGCCAATAGGCCGGCCCGTTGTCGGGAATGTGGAAGTACGTCGAGATGAGTTGGCGGGCGATCGGTGCCGCAACCGAACCGCCGTGGCCGGCGCGCTCGACGATGATCGCGCCGGCGATCTGCGGGTCGTCATAGGGCGCAAAGAACACGAACCAGGCGTGGTCCTCGATCTTGCCCGGCGTTTCAGCCGTGCCGGTCTTGCCGGCAACGAGAATCGAATCCGGCAGCGCCGCGTGCCCGGTGCCGTGGTCGCCGATGACGACCTCGAGCATGGCCTTGCGCAGAAAATCACCGATGCCGTCGGGAAAGACTCCGTCGCGCTCGAGCACCGGCTCGACGGCGCGCAAGACGCGGCCGTTCGAATCGAGCACGCGGTGGATGATCTGCGGTTTGTACATCCGGCCGCCATTGGCGACGGCGGCGGCGAGTCGCGCCATCTGCAGCGGCGTCACCAGCACTTCGCCCTGGCCAATGATGCAATTCACGACCAGCGTCGTCGTCCAGCCGCGCTTGCCGAAGACCCTGTCATAGTAGGCGCTGTCGGGAATGAGGCCGCGTTCTTCAGGCAGGTCGAATCCCGTCACCCGCCCGAATCCGAGCTGGCGCGCGGTGTCCGCGAGCCGGTCCTGGCCGATCGGCCGCGCCAGTTGATAGTAGTACACGTCGCACGATTGCTCGAAAGCATGCAACATCGCCAGCGATCCGTGGCCGCGATCTTCCCAGCACTTGAAAACGTGATTGCCGACGCGGTAGCTGCCGCCGCACGCCCCCATGGGTTGATCGATGCGGACGACGTGATTCTCGAGCGCCGCCGTCGAAGAGACGATCTTGAACGTCGATCCCGGTGGATAGGTGGCACGCGCATACCGATTGAACAATGGCGTCAACGGGTCGTTACGCAGCTTCTCGTAGTCGCCGGTACTGATGCCGACGCTGAAGCGATTCAGGTCGTAGCCGGGTTTGCTGACGGCCGCAAGCAACTCGCCGGTGCGCACATCGATGACGACGGCGGCGCCGGCGCGGTCCTGCGGCCAGAGCTGGGTCTCGAGCTGGTGTTGCAGGTCGAAATCCACCGTCAATTCGATGTCGTGGCCCGGCAGTGGCGGATCCGCCTTGTCCGGCAGCTCGAAGAGTTCCTGGCCGGCGGCGTTCACTTGCACGCGGCGAGCGCCGTCCTGGCCGCGCAAATCGTCTTCGCAGAGCGCTTCGACGCCGGAGCGGCCGTAGAAATCGCCCAACCGGTAGGCGCGGGTGCCTTGCGACTTCTCGACGAGATCCGGCGGCACTTCGCCGACATACCCCAGCACGTGAGTTGCGAAATCATCGTAAAGATAGCGCCGGCGGCCGCGCGCCAGCAGGTCGGCGCCGGCATAGCGGCCGGTGTTTTGTTCGAACAGCGACAGCTGTTCCTTGGTCACGTGGTCGAGCAGTTTGACCGGCAGGTTACCCTGGCCGCGGCCGCGGGCCTTCTGCGCTTCCCAGCGTGATCGCGCTGCCAGCGTGTCGACGCCGAAGTCGCGCGCCAGCGCCCCCAACAATGCGTGATCGCTGCGCAGCGCCGACGCATCGATCCACAATTCGTATTCGGCGACGTTGTCTACCAAGCTCTTGCCCGTGCGGTCGCGGATGATACCGCGCGGCGCAATGACCCGCTTGATCTTGAACTGATTCTCGAGCGCCAGCCGCAGAAACTTGCGGTGCTCGATCACCTGAACGGTGAAGATGCGACCGGCAAGGAGCAGCAATGCGCCGGCGAGGACCACGTGCGCGAGGCGCGCATTGCGCGCCTCATCGACGTGCGAACGACGGCCGCCCAATGGTGCGCCCCCCTCTCCCCGACAACGATCCGACGGCGATGAACGCCCACATCCCGACGAGCGCCGTGTAGAGCGCGGTCGGCAAGCTGCGGGTCAGGAGTCCCATGAAGAGGTCGGACAAGGCCAGATGCGTGAAGATGGTCCAGTAGACGAGGTCGTGCGCCAGCACGGCGAGAAACAGCACGGCGGCGTGCATCGGCAGATTGCTGGCGTTCAGGTGGCCGCGCAATGTACCCGACGCAAACCCCAGCAACGACTTGGTCAGGGCGTTCAGCCCCAGGAAGGCGGGATTGGTCAGGTCCTGCGCGAGGCCGATGCAAAAGCCCGCGACCGTGCCGTGGGTCGAGCCGCGCGCCGTGCCGAGCAACACGGTCAGCACGATCGCCAGATCCGGGCGAATCCCGGCGATGGCGATGTGCGGCACCACCGTCGCCTGCAACCCCAGAGCGATGAACGACAACACGATGCTGAGCACGATTGCCATGTCCTGAAGTCCCCTTTAGCGAGCCTTGGCGGCGGCGCGGACCTCGAGCGATCCGTTCAAGAGAGCGCGATCGTCGGCGGTGTACAAATCATTGTCGTCCCACGTCCCCATGCGGCGCACGACGAACACGTCCTGGACCCCGCCCAGCTCGACGTATGGACGCACTTCGATCTGTTTGAAGAGGCCATCCAGCGAATTTGCGACCCGCGTCACGACTCCGACCGGAATGCCGCGCGGATAGATGCCGCCGAGGCCCGAACTGACGAGCGGATCGCCGGGCAGCACGTCTTCCACGGCATCGACGTGATCGAGCAGGAAGGTATTGCCGCGCAGCCAGCGGAGAATGCCGATGACATTGCTGCGCTGATCCCGGCAACTGACGGCCAGACCCGGGCTCATCAGCGTCTCGACGAGGGCCCGGTCATGGGTGACTTGCCGCACCCGGCCCACCAGGCCGGCGTAGGCGGTAACCGGCATGTCGACGCGCACCGAGTCTTCGGCGCCACGCGCCAGCTGCAGCATGTCCTGTTTGGTGTCGGTGGCGCGGCCGACGACTTCGCACGGTAGGAGGATCGGGAAACGTTCGGTCGCGAAGCGCGCCAGGCGCCGCATCTGCTCGCGTTCGTCGCGCAACTGCAGGAGCCGCATGCGCTCCAGGTTGAGGGTCGCGACGACGCGGCGCAGTTGCCGGTTCTCGCGCCGCAGCACGAACAATTCCTCACCGCTCTGTACGACCGATTGCAGCGGTGCGTACAGGGTGGCGCCAAGCGAGCGGGCGATCTCGGCCTGCGTGCCATCGTCGAGCGCCAGCAGGGCGCACGAAACGGCGATCGCCAGCGCTAGGAGCGTCCGGTCACGATGCCGCCCGAAAAGGGTCCGAAACACGTGCACGTCCCTGGTCTCGAGTCAGGCGCCCTGTAGTCAGTCACGGCCCGCCGGCATCAGGACTTTAGAGTAGTGTTCGAAATCGTCGAGGATTTTGCCCGTCCCGAGCACGACGCACGACAGCGGATCGTCCACCGTATTGATCGGCAGGTTCGTCTCTTCCTTGAGCAACGTCTCGAGTTCGCGCAACAGCGAACCGCCACCCGTCATGACGATGCCGCGGTCGACAATGTCGGCGGCGAGTTCTGGCGGGCAGCGTTCGAGCGCCAGCTTGAGCGCATCGACGATCTGCTGGATCGGTTCGCGCAGCGCTTCGCGCACTTCGATGGACGAGATGCGGAGAATTTTCGGGATGCCGGCCACCAAGTCGCGGCCCTTGATCTCCATCTCGAGCTCTTCGGGCAGCGGTGCCGCCGAGCCGATCGTCTTCTTGATGTTCTCGGCCGTCAGTTCGCCGACGAGCAGGTTGTACGTCTTCTTGATGTGCTGCACGATCGCCTCGTCCATCTCGTCGCCGCCGACGCGAATCGACGTGTCGCAGACGATGCCGTCGAGAGCGATGACGGCGATTTCGGTCGTGCCGCCGCCGATGTCGATGATCATGTTGCCGCTCGGGCGGTTCACCGGCAGCCCGACCCCGATGGCCGCGGCGATGGGCTCGGCCACCAGGAAGACCTCGCGCGCCCCGGCGTGTTCGGCGGAGTCGCGGACGGCGCGCTTCTCGACTTCGGTGATGCCCGAGGGGACGCAGATCACGATCCGCGGTTTGACGAGGCGGCGCTTCTGCTGTGCCTTGCGAATGAACTCGCGCAGCATGATTTCGGTGATCTGGAAGTCGGCGATGACACCATCCTTGAGCGGGCGCACGGCCGTGATATGGTCGGGTGTCTTCCCCAGCATCGCCTTGGCGTCGCTGCCGACCGCCACGACTTTACGGGTCTGGTTGTCGACCGCGACCACCGAGGGCTCGTTCAACACGATCCCCAAGCCCTTGACGTGCACCAGCGTGTTCGCCGTGCCGAGGTCGATCGCCACGTCGTTGCAAAACCAGCTCGCGATGGATTTCAGCATTGTCCCGCCCCGCCTTCGCATCCCCGAGAGGGTGGCCCGCAGCCTTCAGAAGTAGCCGCCTTCTTTCAGGCTCTCGAACGTTCCGTCACCAACGATCACGTGATCCAGAAGCCGGATCCCGACCAGTTCGCCGCAGCGCGCCAGGCGCCGCGTCAATTCCACGTCCTCCGGGCTCGGTGTCGGGACGCCCGTCGGATGGTTGTGTGCCACGATGACGGCCGCCGCGCTCGCCTGAATGGCAGGCTTCCACACTTCACGTGGATGCACGATAGAGGCCGACAACGTTCCGATCGATACAGTAACCACGTCCAAGACGTGATTCTTCGTCGACAACAGCACGGCCACGAAGTGTTCACGGTCGGCATCGCGCAACATCGGCATCAAGAGCCGCGCGATGTCCGCCGGACCCTCCACACGCCAGCGTGGCAGCGGCCGGCCATAACTCAAACGACGGCCGAGTTCGAGACACGCTTCGAGCCGCGCCACATGCGCCGGCCGCGCACCTTGAACCGCGTCGAGATCCGCCCGGCTCGCGCCGGCCAGCCCCCGCCAGCTACCAAACTGATCCAGGAACCGCCGTGCGATTCGGTCTGCGCTCCCGCCGTACCCATCCAACACCCGCGTCAGGAGTTCTTGGTTCGAGAGATGGCGTGCCGCAAGAGGCCCCGTCGCCGGCCACCGCGGTGCTCTCGGTTCGGACCTCGACGTGTCGCGCCGCGGACTCGCCATCGCCGCCCAAAAACTCGTGTAACTGATTGAATTAACATCAGCTACAACATGCCAGACGCTATCAGATGACCTCCGGCCACGCAAGCCATTTCATGCCGCGCGGACCCAGGGGTCCTGAAGATCGTCAGCAAGAAGCGTGCGATGCCGGTCGCGCCCGAGGCGCCGGCTGTTAGACTGCCCGGCCAAGGAGGTGCGTGGAGTGCGCTGTGTCGTCCAAGTCCCCGCTTCGACATCGAACTTGGGCCCGGGGTTCGACTGCCTGGGACTGGCGCTCGAGTGGCTGCTGACCGTCGAGGTGGAAACGGGCGTTGCGGAGAACCGCATCGAAAACGCCGGCGCGTCCGCCGCGCAATTGCCACCCGGTGCGCCCAACCTCGTGTACGAGTGTTTCGCCCGCGTTGTGCGGCCGGCGCTCGGCAGAGTGCCGCCCATCGCATTGCGAATCACGAGTGATATCCCGGTGGCGCGCGGCCTGGGCTCGTCGGGCGCTGCCGCCATCGCCGGACTCTTGGCCGGCGCCCTCGTCGCCGGCCCGGGCGCGCCCGATCTCGATCTCGTTCTGCAGGCTGCCGTCGACATCGAGGGGCATCCCGACAACGTCGCCGCGTCGCTGTACGGCGGGCTCACCGCGAGCGTCGTCGACGGAGCGCGGGTGCATATGACGCGTCTGCCGTTCCCAGCATCCCTGTCCATCATTGCGGTCATCCCGGATCGGCGCGTCGAAACGCATCGGGCCCGGGCGCTTTTACCCGAATCCGTACCGCTCGCCGATGCGGTGTTCAACCTGTCGCGGGTGGCGCTCTTGGCCGGGGCGCTCGCCAGTGAGAACGATGCGCTGGCGGGCATCGCGCTCGCCGACCGGCTGCATCAGGATCGCCGCTTGGGGCTCGTGCCGGGGCTCGCCACGGCGCTCGACGCACTCCGCGCCGAACCCGGCTGCGTCGGGGCGGTGCTGTCGGGATCGGGCCCGACGCTCTTGGCGTTCGTCCGCGACCCGGGGCCCGATTTTGGGGCCGCGGCGCGCGGCGTGCTCGCGGCGCACGGCGTACCGGCGGTCGTCCGCGCCCTGCGCCCGCAACTCTGCGGCGCGACCTGGACGCGGGACGGCGCTTCTGTGCAAAGCTCTTGAGCGCCGACCCGGTCGGCCGCCACAATCACGCCGTGAAGACACTGGTGCAGAAATACGGTGGAACGTCGGTCGCAACGACCGAACGCATCCAAGCGGTCGCGGCGCGCATCGCCGGCGCCCGCGACCAAGGCTTGCGAGTCGTGGTGGTCGTCTCGGCAATGGGTGACACGACCGACGATCTTTTGGCCTTGGCGCGTGAGATCGCGCCGGTGCCGCCGCCGCGCGAACTCGACATGCTGCTCACCGCCGGCGAACGCATTTCGATGGCGCTCTTGTCGATCGCGCTGCAAGCGCGTGATTGTGCGGCGATCTCGTTCACGGGTTCACAGAGCGGCATCATCACCGACAACCGGCATGCCGACGCCAAGATTCTCGACGTGAGGTGCGACCGGATCCGCGCCGCGCTCGACAGCGAACGCGTCGTCATCGTGGCCGGATTCCAGGGGGTGAGCGCCGAGCGCGAAATCACGACTCTGGGGCGCGGCGGCTCCGACACGACCGCGGTCGCACTGGCGGCAGCGCTCGGCGCCGAACGCTGTGAGATCTACACCGACGTGGATGGGGTGTACAGCGCCGATCCCCGCTTGGTGCCACAAGCCGTCAAAATCGAGCGCCTCGACTATGACGAGATGCTCGAACTCGCATCGCGCGGCGCGCGCGTCCTGCATCCACGGTCCGTGGAGGTCGCGCGGCGCTTTGGCGTGCCGGTGCACGTGCGCTCGTCCTATAATTATTCATCTGGAACGGTGGTGCAGGCCATGGAACGCATCGAACCCGAATCAGTTCGCGGCATCGCGAGCGACGAGGATGTGACCGCATTCACGATCGACGGGTTGCCGGCGCCGGGTGCGGACGGCGCGCTGTTGCTGAGTGCGCTCGGTGCGGCCGGGATTCGCACCGCGTTGGTGGTGCACGCCCACGATGCACCGGCCTGGACGACCATCGTGGCCCGCGACGACGCCGCTCGAGCCGACGGCATCTTGCGGCCGTTCGCCGCCGAACGCGGCGCCCGGCTGCGGCAGGACGACGACATCGCACTGCTGACCGCCGTCGGGCATGCAGTGCACAGCCATCCCGGCACCGTCGGACGCGTTCTGGAAGCACTTGCCGCCGGTGGAGTCACGGTGCGTTTGGTGGCGAGTTCAGCACTCAGCGTGACTTGCGTCGTGCCGCGCAGCGAAGTGCGGCGCGCCGCCGCGCTCTTGCACGACAAGCTGGGGCTCGCACCAACGGCAACCACGCCCGCGGGCTGAACGACAAACGCCGCCTTGCGGCGGCGGTGGTGGGCTGACCGGAGCCAAGCGCGAGGCGGTGCGGGCATCAAGCGGCGGCGGCTTCGCAGCGGTCGGCAATGGGTGCGAGACTGGATTCCGCCGCGTGCGGATAATCGGCGCGGAGCCGCGCACTGAGTTCCGCCGATTGCGCCCCGCCCAGGCGGCGGGACACGCACATGGCACGGAACAACGCCACCGGGGCCTGCGGGGCCTGCGGCCATGCATCCGCCAAACGAACGTAGGCACGCACCGCCGCACCGCGGTTCAAGCCGCGTTCCCGGCGCTCGGCCAGTTGCAATTGCGCTTCCGGTTCGAGCGCGAAGCGTCCTTGGCCACGCTCCGCTTCTTCGACGATGTCCTCGACGCGATCGAAGCGTTTCTCACGAGCCCACAACCGGCAAGCCACACGGTAGGCATCGTCTGCCTCCGCATGGTGGCCGGTAAGACGGTACGTGCGCGCCAGCTCGAGGTGTCCTATGTCGTCGCATGGCTGGCGGCGCACGTACTCGACGAATTCCCCCTGGGCCGCAAACCAGAGGGCACGATCCCGATAGATTCGGCCTTGCACCAGAGCGCGCTCGGAGCGCGCGTCACTCGCCAGGCCAAGAATTGTCGCCAGCCCAACGCCGGCAAGCACGCCGCCCAAATGTGAACCGCAAGCCACGCCGGCGCCGGCACCCTCACGCTGCAGTGCCGCCATGCCGAGTTGAATCGCAAACCACACGGCGATCGCAAACGGCGCCGGCACGGTGGCGATGCCGCAACGGGTGTAGGCCTGCAATGGCATGAACGCCCAGTAGCCGATGCGCAGGCGGGCGAAATAGAGCCGGATCATGAACAAACCCATGAGGCCGGCGATCGCGCCCGACGCACCCAGCACACCGGTGTTTGCCATCGAGGGGATGAAGGCCAGCACGATGGCGCCCTGGACGAGATTCGCCGCGATGTTGGTGAGATGGTACAGCCACAGAAAGCGGCGGGCACCGAGCCGGTCCTCGAGCACCGGACCGAACACCGCGAGCGTCAGCATGTTCGAAATCAGGTGCAGCCAGTTGCCATGCATGTAGGCATTGAGAACCAGCGACGACGGACTCGGGCCGCTCGGGATGAAGACGAGCGCATCCCAGTTGTACCAGAACAATTGCGGCAAGCGCTGCTGCAGCAGAAAAACCGCCGTGCAGGCGCCAATCAGCATCCACGTCGCCCACGGCGTCCGGCGCGGCCGGACGTCGAGACCGAGGGGGAAATAGTAGAAAAAGTAGAACATGGCTTTTCTGCGGCCGCCCCTTGGATCCGGGAGGGCGAAGCACGCAGAGGTGTCTGGAGCAAGGAGCGCTCCGCAGCCCAAACCCACCGCAAGCCATCCGGTCGCGGTGCATCGCGGCACGATTGGACAAGGCGAGGCGTGGAATCACGCAGGCCGGGCGGCAGCCGCGGGCCCGAGCACCCGGCGGGTACCGCACCACAGGGCGGCGAGTTCCGCATCGTGGAGCCCGGTACCGGCGACGAGCGAGTTGCACCGCACCTCGCCTCTGGCGTGCGCGAAGGCGGCGTCCGGCCGGACGATACCGACGTGGGTGACGCGCTCGCGGCCGAAGAACACGAGATCGCCGGGCCCAGGCTCCGTCGCCGGCTCCCCCGCGAGTGCCTGAGCGTCGGAATCACGCGGCAATTGAATGCCGTGCAGGCCAAAAACGAACTGCACCAAGCCGGAACAGTCGAAGCCCTTCGGGCTGCGGCCGCCCCATAGATACGGCACACCGTAGAAGCGTTGCAGCGTAGTCATGATGTCGGCGACCTCAGGACGCCACGGCAACGCCACATCGCGCAACGCCGTCGCCGGCAACCAACCGCTCCGCCCACCCGGCAACTCGACTGCCGTCCAACCGCGTTCTTCGCGCCCAGTCACCACACCAGTGCCGAGGATCGACTCACCCACGACCTCCGCATCGCGATACGGCGCCGCATGCAAAGCCGTCCAATTGGCATCGATGCGCGCATTCACGCGGCACGCGAACTCCACCACCACGCCCGCATCCACCCATTGCAGGTGCCAATCGCGAATCCAACCCACGTAGCCATCGGCAAGCCGGCCCAAGAGCCAGCCGTCTTCGTGCACGAGCGGCACGACGGTCTCGCCCTGCAGAACCTGCGACACCTGTTCGGCCGCATGCCGCGGTTCACGCCGCACTTCCCCCACACTCGCCCGCACCCAAGCCAGCCGGCCCGCTGCAAATCCCGTCGGCAGCAACACGCACTCGACGCGTCCGAGCCCGCCCCGCGCGGCGTCGAGCACACCTTGCGCAGTCGATTCAACGCGCAGCACACCGCCCGCGCCCTGCGTCACGCGCCAAAAGTCATAGCGACTCTGCGCCCCCACATCCGCAGCAGCCCGCGCCGCGATCTCCTGCGCTGCAATCAGTTCCACACAGTTACTCCGTGTCAAACACTCGAACCGACAACGCAGCAAGAACATCGCCACGACACGCGCTCAGTATAGAAACGCCCTCCCCAAGCGGCAAGCACAGCGAACTCGCGCTCGACCCGGATCCGGAAGCGATTGCTGCAGCGTGGGGGTCTTCGGAGGGGTGGGACCCCCGCCCGCTCAGACAGAACGGGCCGCGCCGCGCGCTTCGCGCGCCATATGAGATGCGCGAGCCCGTTAACTC
>JANLSU010000102.1:0-9318 GCA_031362565.1 bacterium
GACCCGGGCTTGTAGCACCAAGCAAAACCCGACCTCTATGCCGACGGCGCGCCTCCAGACTACACCCAGTTTCATAGACTCGGGTGCGCGGAGCGCATGGGAACTCAGACAGAACGGGCCGCGCCGCGCGCTTCGCGCGCAATATTAGATGCGCGAGCCCGTTAACTCGCCGTCGGGGGGTCGCACACCTCCGAAGACGTGCGACTACTCGGAGTCGGAAAAGTGAATGGATCGTGGCGCCAGGCGCGGCGGATCTACTGTGCGGGTAGCGACTCGAGAAGTTCGCGATTGGTCGGGAAGCGGCGCAACAATTCGAGCACGTACTCCATCGCCGCCGACGCCTCGAGCGTCGAGAGCGCGCGCCGTAGGCGTTGCGCACGCCCGACGATGTCCGGGTCGTACAGCTTTTCTTCCTTGCGCGTTCCGCTCTTGGCGACGTCGATGCACGGGAAGATGCGCTTTTCGAACAGTTCGCGCGCCAGCACCAGTTCCATATTGCCGGTGCCCTTGAACTCCTGGAAAATAATGTCGTCCATGCGCGAGCCGGTTTGGATGAGCGCCGTCCCCAAAATCGTCAAACTGCCGCCACCCTCGATCTTGCGTGCCGAACCGAAGATCTGACGCGGGATCTGCATGGTGTTGGCGTCGAGACCACCAGTCAGGGTGCGGCCGCTCGTGGCGGTGGTGACGTTGTAAGCGCGCGCCAGACGCGTGATCGAGTCGAGCAACAAGAGCACATCGCGTCCGGCAAGCACACCCTCGAGGGCGCGGTGCAGCGCTTCGTCGGCAATCTTCACGTGCTCGTCGGACGTCATGTCGGAAGAGGCGGGATACAATGTCGCTGCCGGCACGCCGCGCCGGAAGTCGGTTACTTCTTCAGGTCGCTCGTCGACGAGCAGCACGATGACTTCGATTTCGGGATGATTCTGCAAGACCGCGAGCGCGACATCCTTGAGCAACGTCGTCTTGCCGGCCTTCGGCGGCGCCACAATGAGGCAACGCTGGCCGCGGCCGATGGGTGTCAAAAGATCGAGAGCGCGCGTCGTGAAGATCTGCGGCGTGGTCTCGAGGATGAGGCGCTCGTAGGGATCGACACTCGTCTGGCGCTGCAATTCCTTCAATAGAGCTTCGAGAGGCGCCCGGCGTCCATCGCGCGGGCCGCCGTTGCGGCGCGCGAACGGTGGTCCACTGCGGCTGGGAACGGGATTGGAGCCGCGACGTGAGCCGCCACCCAGGGGCGGCCGAGGTCCACCCATGCGTGGTCCGCCGGAGTACGGCCGGCCCGAGGGCCCGCTGCCGCCACCTCCGCCGCCGCGCGGTCCGCCCCGCCCCGGTCCACCCTGGCGCGGTCCGCCGGGGCCGACCCCAGGACTCTGAATCTCGGGCCGCGGTCCGCGGGGCCCGTCGGGCGGGCGGTTGTCACGATTCTGTGGATGCTGCGGTCCGTGGCCCACGGGGCCGGGCCCGCGCCGGCGTCGTCCGCCGCGGCGCGATCCATCGCCCGAGGCGTCGGAGCCTTCAGGCCGCGGGCCACGCGGTCCGGGGGACTGTCCACCCTGCGACCGGCCACTCGGCGGCCCACCTTGCGGCCCCTGGGGACCACCTTGCGGGCGCCCGCCGCGTCTTGGACCGGGACGGCCGCCACCGCCGCCACCGGGGCGAGGCGCCATCGAGAATCCGTCGCGGGGCACGTCGGATCGTCCCGCGGCATGAGAATCATGGCCGTTGCCGCGGGCCGGATCGGGGGGACGTTGCACAGGTCTTTCCAAGGGATACGCCCAGCGAGAGGGCGGGGACCACCGAGGTTCGCTCGGTTTCATGACGGCGGGGAGACTAGCAGACCATCGCGGATCTGTCCCGGACTACGTGCGTCCCTTGCCAGTGCCTTGGGAGCGGCTCGGCGATTGTGGCGCCGCGCCGTCGTCGTTACTCTGTGGCGTTCCTCGCCGCCGCCAGGGCGGTGGCACGGCTCACGCCCGGTGGAGTGATCTCGTTGCGTTCGTCCGTCGCGTGGCGCGTTGCCGCGCTGGGCGCCCTCGCGGGCGCGTTGTACTTTCTCGCCTGCCCGCCGTACGGCGTCGCGGCGCTGGCGTGGGTCGCACTCGCACCGCTTCTCATCGCGATCCACCGCGCCGAGCGTTGGCGCCAAGCGCTCTGGGCCGGTGGGGCCATGGGGCTCGTCGCCTGTTTCGGCGGGTACGCGTGGATCGCCGACACCGCACATCGTTTCTGGCAAGTGCCATGGGCCTTCGCGACGCTGCTTCTCGCAGTGTTCGGGACGTTCGCCGAACTGCAGTTCACGGTCTTCGCCGTCTTGGCGTGGCGCTTGCGCGGCCGGCTCCGGCTCGCCCCCGCGGCCGCAACCGCCACGCTCTTCACCTTCTGTGAAATCCTCGTGCCGCGCATTTTCCCCGACAAACTCGGGCACACCCAGGTGAACACCGCGGCGCTCGCGCACGCGGCGTCGTTGGTCGGCGCGCACGGGTTGTCGTTTCTCTTGGCCTGGATCGCGGCGTCGCTCGTGGCGCTCGGCATCGCATGGGTGGCGCGGCGTTCGCCGTCCGCTGCGGCTGACGCCTCGAGCGTCAGGGCCCGTCTACAATTTACGGCGGCGGAACTCGGGCTCGCGACGCTGGCGACAATCGGCTTCGCGGTCTACGGTGCGCAGCATGCTGCGCGGCTCGCCCGGACGCCTGCCGAACACCAGCTCGACGTCGCCATCGTGCAGGCCAACATCGGCGACCCCGAGGAAATTGCCGCGGTTCTTGGCAGTGTCACGTCGGCCATCGATTCCACCGTCGCGACCTACATCCGTTTCACCAACGGCATGCGCAGCGACCCGCCGCCCGATGTCATTGTTTGGCCGGAAACCGCCGTACCGGCCGTGCCGCGGCAGCGCATCCTCGACCGCCTCTCGCAGATGGTCGAGCAGCGCCAAACGACGCTCATCTTTGGCGCCTACGATGCGGAGCGCACTCCCGACAGCCGCTGGCTGTCGTTCAACGCCGCCTTCTGCATGAACCCCGCCGGCGAAGTCGTGGGCCGCTACGCCAAACACAAGCTGCTCATCTTTGGCGAATACGTGCCGCTCTCGGACCGCTTTCCACAACTGATGAATATCCTGCCCTCGCCGGGTGAGTTCACGCCCGGGCCGGGCCCGCGGGTCTTCGACGTGAAGGGTGTGCCGCTGACGCCGCTCATCTGCTACGAATTGTTGTTTCCCGATGTCGTGCGCTCGGCACTGCGCGCCGGTGGGTCGGTGATCGTCAACATGACCAACGACTACTGGTTCGGCCGCGGGCTCGAGCCCGAACAGCATTTGGCGTTGTGCCGCATGTGCGCCATGGAAACCGACCGGCCGATCGTGCGCGCCACGAACACCGGAATCTCGGCGCTGATCGATGCGAACGGCGAGGTTCAGGTTCGGACCCGCATTTGGGAGCCGGCGGTACTGCGGGCGACACTCGCGGTGCCGCCCATGACATGGACGCCGTACGTGCGTTGGGGACATTGGACGACGGCAGTACTCGCCGCCGGAGCGTGGCTGCTCGCGGCCGCGTCGCGCCGGCTGCTCGCTTGGAGATCGCGACCCTTGAGGTGAAAGGTTCGATGACGACGACAGCACGCACCCTGGTCGCACGTTTGCGGCCGCTCGGGATTGCCGTTCTCGCGGCGCTCACGTTTGCCGCCGTATTGCCGGGCGCCCGTTTCGTGTTCGACGACCACGTGCTGATCGAGCACAACATGGACATCTTCCGGAACAACATCGGTGTCGCGGCATTCACGCAGGACTACTACAAGACGAGCCAGCAGCCCGGCAATTCGGGTTACTACCGGCCGATCGCCGTGCTCCTGAACGGGATCGACGCGCACGTTTACCACGCGGACAACGTCGGCGGCTATCACGCCACCAATTTGCTCCTGCATGCGGCGGCAACCGCGGCGCTCGCCCCGGCGCTCATGGCGCTTGGCGCACCCACGGCAGTGGCGTGGATCGTGGCGCTCTTTTTCGCCGTGCATCCGTCGCATGCCGAATCGGTAGCGTTCATCTCCGGGCGGGTCGATGTGCTGGCGGCGCTCGGCATCTTTGTGGCTCTGGCGTTGGCCGCGAGCCGGAGGCGATTTGCGGCGCTCGGCTTCGGAGCTGCGGCGCTGTTCGCCTACCTGTCGAAGGAGTCGGCGCTCGTTCTACCGGGTCTTGTGTTCCTCGTTTGGCTCGCGCAGTGGCTGGCGTTGCCGGAAGAGGAGCGCGTGCAGCAGTCGTGGGCCACGCGCTGGATCGTGCTCGGGGTGGCGTCGCTCGTGGCGTTGGTGCTGCGTTTCGCGGCTCTTGGCAGCTTCTTACCCGTCGCCGCGCACGAGCCGCGCGCCGGCAATGCGCTCTTGTTGCCTTTCCAGTCGCTCCTCTTCGCGCTCGCGTCGCTGTATGCACCGATCCAGCGGCTGGCGATGGAGCCGGAACCGGGCGGGCTGCAACCCGTGCGTTTGTGTGCCGGTCTCGTCGTAGCCGGCATCTTGTGGGTTGCTGCTTGGCGCGCCGATCGATCGAGCCGACCGTTCTTGCAGCGTTGCGCTTGGGCGGGCGGCTTGGCGCTCGTGCCGGTCCTCAACTTCTTGCCACAAGAAACGCCGCTCTCAGAGCGCTTTCTGTACCTGGCGTCGGGGTTTTGGCTCGCACCGGTCGGCGTGTTGGTGCACGCCGGGTGGAAACGCCGCTCGGCGTTGCAGCCCGTGATCGCGCTCGTGACGGCGCTCGCTTGTATCGGATTGCTCGGCATCTCGGCGTGGCGGGCGCGGGCCTGGTGCGACGACACCGTGTTGTGGCGGATCGCAACTCAAGAGGAACCGCGTCGCGCGACATTCTGGGCCCGCTATGGTCTTTCACTCATGGAGCGCGAGCGCCTCGGCCCGGCGCGCGAGGCACTTGGGCAAGCGGTCCAAATCGCGCCCCACGATTTCACCGTGTTGCACTGGATGGGCATGGCGCTGCACCGGTCACGCCGGCAAGAAGAGGCGCTCGAATTCTACGAACGGGCGCTCAAAGAACAACCGCGGAACGTCGAGGCGCAACTCAACACCGGGTTGGCGCTCTCCGACCTGCGCCGGTTCCAAGAAGCGTGGCCGTATCTCGAGCGCGCCGTGCAGCTCGCCCCCAATAACGTCGACGTCTTGCAATTGGCCGGGCGCTGCGCCCTCGATGCGGGCCGTTTGACGGAGGCCCGCCAGCTCCTCGAGCGTGCGGCACAGATCGGCCCGGACCATCCGGAACTCGCCAACATGCTCAAACGTCTGCGTGACCGGGAGGCCGCTGCCGCGACGCTAGGGGATCCGGCACCAACGCCGCGCTGATTGCGTGGTGGCGATGGCGCACCTCGAGGCGGCGATAATGGCCGATTCGGCCATCGGCTGGAGTCGAGATGTTTTATGGACGTGTCTCGGGATTTCTCCTGTTGTTGATGGTTCCGCACGTCTCGGGCTGCGGTTCGGAGCCGGTGATTCCACCCCCTCCTCCAGCATGGGTTCAACAGAACAGCGGCACGCAGGAAGCGCTCTGGGGAACCTGTTTCACCGATGCTCAGACTGGCTCCGCCGTTGGTACGCATGGCACTATCCTTCGCACGACTGACGCCGGGGGACACTGGGTCAATCAGACAAGCGGCACGAGCGCACACCTGCTGAGCGTTACCTTCGCAAACAGCAACACAGGAACGGCCGTCGGCGGGGGCGACAGTGTCTTCGTGATCATTCACACCGCGAACGGTGGCGCGACGTGGGTGACCCAGCTCATGCTACGGGCGCCCGGTGACAACTACCTTCGTTCTGTCTGTTTCACCGATTCATCGACGGGCACCGTTGTCGGTGATCGAGGGACGGTTCTCCGCACAACCGATGGCGGTAGCGTGTGGTTGCCTCAAGACAGTGGGACAACGGAGAATCTCACCGGGGTATTCTTCGCCGACACAAGCACAGGTACGGCCGTAGGAATCAACGGCACGATCATTCACACTACAAATGGCGGCATGACTTGGACCCATCAGCAGAGCGGTACCCCTGTCCGGCTCTTTGGCGTGTCCTTTTCAGACGCAAATACCGGTACCGTCGTGGGGCAGTTTGGCGCCATCCTGCATACCACCAATGGCGGAAGCAGCTGGGTTCTTCAGCGGAGCAACTCTGTCAGCGAACTACACGGAGTGTGGTTCCTTGGCCCCAACATCGGCACTGTTGTCGGTGGGGGGAGCATTCTCCGCACAACCGACGGCGGTGCAACCTGGATCAAGCAAAAAAGTGGCGGGGGCGGTTTCTTCGGGTACTACGGCGTTCACTTTACTGATCCGTCGACGGGCACTGTTGTCGGTGATCGAGGAACCATCCTTCGGACAACATCCGGGGGACAATAGCACCGTTCTTCGTTTGTCCCTGCTCCTCCGGCTTCGACGTGGTAGAAACGTGCACCTTGTGCATTCATTTTGCTGCCGTTGCATTGCAACTCGCGATCGAACTGTGCCGGCAGTGATGCAGCGTGCACACGCTGCGGCCGGCCCTCGCCTCGCATCTTCAACGCCGGCGCGGGCGCGCGGCGCTCCGCACGAGTGGCACGCCGAATGCGATGCGCAGAAGCAGCGACTGCAAGACGAGGCCGGTGGGGCGGAGGGGGACTGCGATGGGGTGGAAGAGACACACGGCCGCCGCGTTCGACACGCGACCCACGCCGGGGCGCGAATCACTGCCTCAACAACAATGGTATTTGGGGTGGCTGACGGCCGGTGGCGCCATTGCTGCGGCGCGTGCCGGCCGTCACCACCCTCGCGGATCGGCCCTCGCAAGGACGCTCGCCAAGGGCCGATGCAACCAGGCCGGGGGACGCAAGGTGGATGCGTACGAGAGCGGCGCCGGGCTCGGGCGAGCCGGCGCCCGCCTGGTGCGGCGGATGCGACCCGCGGCGCACCTGCAGGTGCGGCATGGGGCGCGAGTGATTACTTCGAAGTGACGGACCAGCCCGCGCCGCGGCCCGTCCAGGTCTGTTTCGCGACCGGCAAATGGCCCACGTCGCTGAAGAGGACGAGACGTGTCGAGCCATCGGCGCGTACCGCGAGGACGGTGAGCGAGCCGTTGCCGATGTCCATCGCGCCCCAGCGCTTGGTGTCGACACCGAGCGCCCGGCTCACGAACCAGCGGATGACATTGCCGTGACACACGAGCACGTCGTGCGTGTCGGCGTCCGGCGACGGCTGCACATACCGCGTCCACGCGGCCTGCAGGTTGGCCTCGCAGGCATCGATTTCACTCGGCGTGTGATTGCGCATGAAATCGGCGCGGTCCGACATCGGCGTACACTCGTGGAGCAATGAGTCTTCGATTGTCGGCAGGCCGAGGATGCTGCTCAACTCCGCGGCTGTGTCGCGCGCCCGCGTGTAATTGCTGCTCACCAGGGTGTGGATCTTGATGGGCAGGCCCGCAAGCCGGGCGCCCAGCAGGCGCGCTTGCTCGTGCCCGAGGGGATTCAGACCGTTGGCGATGCGATCGTCGGCCTTGTCATCGCGATCGTAGTCGCCGTGGCGGACAAGGTAGACGTAACGCACGTGCGCCGGCGGTGCCGCTGCCGCCGGCGGCGGCGGCGCATCGGCACCCCGCACGTCGCCGGAAGCGAGGCCCACCGCAACGCCCACGCCAAGCCCCAGAAGGAATCGCGCCGCACGGGCCCGATTCGCTATGGTGGGGCGTTGCCGCGTCGCGATCGAACGACGGAATTCTGCCGGGAGCCAACGAATCATGCGTCGCACCATAGCATTCACCGCGGGCGCTGTCCTGCTGCTTTTCGCGCCGTTCACAGCCCACTCGCAGGGCGAGATCCCGTGGGCCGTGTCGAAGGCGCCGCGCAGCTTCGCGCTGCGGTTGCGTCCGCACCAAGACCTTTACGGCGAGTTGTTGCGCTTTGCAAAGGAACAGCACCTGCAGGCGGCGTTCGTGGCGAGCTGTGCCGGCAGCCTGACGCGCGCCAGCGTGCGTTTCGCGAACCAGCCGGCGGCCACCGTGCGGGAGGGCCACTTCGAGATCGTGTCGCTCTCCGGCACGCTGACCGCGGACGGCGCGCATTTGCACATCGCACTGGCCGATTCGACTGGTGCAACATTCGGCGGGCATCTGATGGCGGGATCGACCGTCTACACGACGGCCGAAATCGTCCTTGGCGAACTGGACGGCGTCGGGTTCAGTCGCGAACCGGATTCGACGTACGGCTATCGCGAACTGGTGCCGCGACAGCGCTGAGTCGCGCCGCCGCCGCCGACCCATGGCTCACGGGCACCCAACGCCTGCCGGTGCGGGGTCGGCGTACAGTTCCTCGATGAGGGGCGCGAAGGTCTTGGTCACGACAGCGCGTTTGACCTTCATGCTGGGCGTTAGTTCACCGGCATCGGCCGCGAACTCACGGTCGAGGACGCGGAAGCGCTTGATGCGCTCGAACGGTGCCAGCTCTTTGTTGACGTCTTGGAAGAATGCTGTGAAGACTTGCAAGACACGCGGTGCTATGACCAATTCGTGACGCGACGCGAAGCCGAGGCCGTGGGCGCGCGCGAAGGCCTCCAGGTTGGCGAAGTTGGGGACAACGAGAGCGCTCACGTACTTGCGATGATCGCCCAGCAGGACCGTTTCGGCGATGTACTGGCAGGCCTTGAGCCGGGCTTCGATCGGTTGCGGCGCCACCTTCTTGCCACCCGTTGTCACGATGAGATCCTTCAACCGGTCGGTGATGCGCAGGAAGCCGTCTGCATCGAGTTCGCCGATATCGCCGGTATGGAACCAACCGTCCGCCAAGGCTGCGGCGGTGGCTTCCGGATTGTTGTAGTAGCCGCGCATGACACAGGGGCCGCGCGCCAGGATTTCGCCGTTGTCGGCGATCCGCAGTTCGACGTTGTCGAGCGCCGGGCCCACCCGGCCGAGCTTGTGGCCCTTGCGAGGATTCAAACAGAGGACGGGCGACGTCTCCGTGAGCCCATAGCCCTCCAGAATCGGCAGTCCGGCGGCACAAAAGAATTCCGCGATCGATGCCGAAAGCGGTGCACCGCCCGAAATCATGGTGTGCATGCGTCCGCCCATGCGGGCCCGCAACTTCTTGAACACGAGTTGGTCCGCCACGCTGCAGCGCAGCTGCAGCGCCCACGGAATGGATTTCCCGGTCTG
This sequence comes from bacterium, assembly GCA_031362565.1. GTDB lineage: Bacteria > Krumholzibacteriota > Krumholzibacteriia > JANLSU01. Next base: position 9,181 of record JANLSU010000102.1, read on the forward strand.
CTGGCGCTGGACACGTTCGCGCCCAACCGCTTGCGCCCAGAAGAAGAGCTTGCGGCGCAACGGCGGCGCCTGCTCGACGGCCGCCAAGATGCGCGCATTCATTTTCTCGTACAAACGCGGCACGCTGATCAACAGGCG
>JANLSU010000077.1:0-13178 GCA_031362565.1 bacterium
ACCACCCCACCTCCCCCGACCTCCCGACCGGCAACCGATTGCTGGAAGCGTGGGGGTCTTCGGAGGTGTGGGACCCCCGACCGCGTGTTAACGGGCTCGCGCATCTCATATTGCGCGCGAAGCGCGCGGCGCGGCCCGTTCTGTCTGAGTGGGCGGGGGTCCCACACCTCCGAAGACCCCCACGCTTCCAGCAATCGGTTGCCGTTCGGGAGGTCGGGTGAGGTGGGGTGGTAATGCGAAACGTCGCAGTCGCCCCGTGTGACCGGAGCGACCGCGACGTTCGTTCGACGCGCCGTGGAAGGAGGAGAGAGTCCGCGCGCCGCCTGCCCGTTCGATGTGTCTTACAGGGTCGCGCCGCCCACGACTGCCGGAGCCGCAAGACGCACCGTAATGGTCTTGCCCGCCTGCAACACGACCTGCTCACCCTTGGTGACGACCGCAACGCCGGTGCCGACCGCAGCGCCGATGGCCGCGCCCTTCAACACGTCGTGCTTGCCGCTGCCGATGACGCCGCCGAGGACGCCACCCAGCGCCGAGCCGCCGCCGATCTCCGCAGCGGTCTCCTTGCCGTCGCCCGACTGCGCCACGTGCAACGATTCGCAGGTCACGGAGATTGTCTTGCCGTTCGGGAGCACGATTTCGGTGAACCGAATCGTGATCTCGGCGCCGCCTTTGACGCGGCCGGCGGCCTTGACCTGAGTCACGGTGCCGCGCACCGTCGAACCCACCGGCACCACGACCGAACCGTTCACGGAAACGGCTTCCGCAGTCACGAGTTCCACCGGGTCACCAACGTGCGCCTTGTCGGTCGTCACGGTGTTCTGCAACGTCGCGGAAATCGCCGTACCGGATGCAACGGTCACGGTCGCCGGCGTCACCGGCTTGGGCTCGGCAACAACCGGCGTCACGCGCTGGCTCGAAACCGTCACCGGCACGTTGCGCTGAACGTTGACCGGCACACTGCTCTGGGTGCCCACCGGCACGCCGACCTGGCTGGTCACCGGCACACCACCCTGAGTGGTCACCGGCACCCCGCCCTGGGTCGCGACCGGAACTTCGCCCTGCACGGTGCCCGGTACCGCGACCGGCACGTCGCTCTGCACTGTCGTCGTTCCGTCACCCTTGGCGACGTCCGTCTTTTCCACCGGAGCAGATTTCTGCTCACAGGCGATACCGAGCGCCGCGACTACCGCGAGCCCGAGCACGAACTTGTGACGGTGAAGCACTTGCACGACCATCATCGACTCCTCCAAGAAAAATCAGTTAGGTGCCTGGCACCGTTCCACGCATGCCGTCGGCCCGCGGCCAAATTGCCGCATGTAGGTCCAGGCCTTGAACCTACGCAACGTCTATTCCACTGCCGCGGAATTGCGCCGAGTACAGTACAATTCCCCTTCGCTGCCTGCGTCTGGATACAAATTCGTAGCGAAGAGTCCGGCACTCGAGCCTGAATCGAGATCCCTGCATGCGCTTCGCGGGAGAACTTGCGGCCGTTGCGACGGCCGCTTGCTGGGGTACGGCGGCAAATTTCTTCGTGAGCGCCGGCCGCCGGCTTGGTTCGGTGCAGCTCAATCGCATCCGCCTGTTGGTTGCGGGCGTGCTCCTCGCCACGACTCTATGGCTCGTACGCGGCTCGCCCTGGCCTGTCTGGGCATCGCACTCCCAGCTTCTTTTCTTGGGGGCGAGCGGTCTGGCGGGCTTCGCGATCGGCGACTCGCTCTATTTTCGCGCCCTCGTGATCCTGGGCGCCGGACGTGCGGCACTGCTTCTGTCGTTGGCGCCGCTGTGTACGGCGCTCTTCGCGCGCTGGGGCCTGGGTGAAACGCTTGGAATTCGCGTCGTGATTGGCATGGGCCTGACACTCGCCGGGCTGGTGACCGTACTCTATGGACGAAGCAACGAGTCGCCACCGCATGCGGAAGGCTCCGCGGCTCTTGGCATTTTGTGTGGAGTCCTGGCATCGGTCGGCGCGGGAGCTGGCTACGTTCTGTCCAAGCTTGGCCTGCGGGGCGGTCTTGATCCGCTCTCCGGAACGCTGATTCGCGTCGCGACCGCCGGAGCCGCGGTCTGGCTCCTGGCGCTGTTCGAACCCCGGCGCCCGGGCGCGGGAACGATCTTGCGGGACCGCGTGGCGCTCGGCACGACGCTCGGCGGTTCCATCGCCGGACCATTCCTTGGCGTGACCCTGTCGTTGTTCGCCCTGCAGCACACCAAAGCCGCCGTCGCGTCATCCATTTTCGCTTGTGCGCCGCTCGTCGCGCTGGCGCTCGGCGCTCGCTTTCACCGCGAGCCACTGACGTTCCGCACGGTGTCCGGAACGCTGGTGACGTTGGCCGGTGTCTTGACGCTGTTTTCACACTGAAAAGGGGCGCCGACGGCGGAGCCTTGAGCCGCTTGCACGCATCTCCTATGATCAAGGGCAATGATCGGACGCACTCTAAAGAACTATGTCGTCGAGGACCAGCTCGGCAAAGGTGGCATGGGCATCGTGTACCGGGCGCGGGACACGAAGCTCGACCGCCTGGTCGCGCTCAAGGTGCTGCCGCCGGAGCTCATGCGCGACGAGCAGCGCCGCCGCCGCTTCGTGACCGAAGCGCGCGCTGCCTCCGCCGTCAATCATCCGGCGATCGCGTCGATCTACGAGATCGCCGAGGAAGACGATCTCACCTTCATTGTCATGGAGTTCGTCGACGGGGACACGTTGCGCGCCCTCATCGCGCGCGGTGAACTCGACGTGCCGTCCGCCATCGAGGTCGGCATCCAAGTCGCGGATGCGCTCGCCGCGGCGCACGAAGCCCGCATCGTGCACCGCGATATCAAATCCGACAACATCATGGTGACCAAGGACGGCCATCCGAAGATTCTCGATTTCGGACTCGCGAAACTGCTCGACCTCGGCCAAGAAGGCGACACCGAGACGACGCGCGCCGACACGCTCGCCATGACCCAAGCGGGCGTGGTCATGGGCACGGTGGCCTACATGAGCCCAGAGCAAGCGCGCGGCCTCCCGGCCGACCAGCGTTCGGATATGTTTTCTTTCGGAGTCGTGTTGTACGAGTCCGCGAGCGGCAAGCTGCCCTTCCAGGGCGCCAGTGCTCTCGACACCATGCATGCCATTGCATTCGGTCAAACGGCACCCATCTCGACGCTCCGGGCCGGCCTGCCCTACTCGTTGCAACGCGTCGTGGATCGTTGCCTGCAGAAGAAAGCCGCCGACCGCTATCCCTCGATGCGGGATGTGGCCGTCGAACTGAAAACCGTCCGGCGTGAACTCGAAACCGGAGCCACGGGCGGACAGCCGCTCATGGATCGCGCCCGCCTCTGGGCGCGCGGCCTCACGGCGCGTGGCGGCATCTGGATCGGTATCGCCGGCTTCGCGCTCGGCGCGTTCCTCGTCGGCATGGCAACTCAAAAGAAGGACTTTTCGCTCGGGCCATTCTTTGCTCTCGTGTTCTTCGGTTCCGTGTTCTACCGGCGCTTCCGCAACCGCCGGATCGGCACCATGGCCAAGTTCGCGAAGCGGGCCGGAAAATTGCCTGAGGTACGGCTGGTTACCGGCCAGGGCACCCAGATCACGGTGATCGTCGAACGGCCCACGGCCAAGACGTATCTCAAACTGAATTCACTTCTGGCCGCGGCGAACAGCGGCTTGTTCCATGGCGAACCCTTCACGCTGAACGTGCGCGAAAATGTTTCCATAGAGGAGCGCCAGTCGCTCCTTACGAGCCCGGGGCTCCACTATGCCGCCGAATGAGATTCGCCCTGCGACCGCCGCTGACGCGCCCGCACTGACGCGAATCGCGCTCGCTGCCAAGCGTCACTGGGGCTACCCGGAAGCGTGGCTCCTCGAGTGGACGCCGCTTTTGACCATCACACCCGCGGCGATCGCACAGCACGCGACTTGGGTCGCGGAGGTCACTGGCAATCCCGCCGGCTTCGTGATGCTGGTGAACGACCATTCGCTCTGGGCGCTCGAGCATTTGTGGTTGCTCCCGGCGTATCACGGCCGCGGGCTCGGGCGGCGTCTCTTCGAGACCGCACTTGCCGCCGCGCATCGTGAGCGGCCGGGCCCGGTGCGGATCGAAGCTGATCCCCAGGCCGCAGCGTTCTACCAGCACTGCGGCGCGCGCCGAACGGGCAGCATTTCGGTACCGGTTCTCGGCACGCCACGCGAACTTCCCGTTCTCGAAATCGCCTCGGCTGGGACGGCCGCGTGATGCACCATCTCTGCATGTGGGAGTTTCGAGTCCGCACCGGACGGACCGAGGAATTCCTGCAGCACTACGGAGCGGGCGGCAATTGGGAGAAGCTTTTCCGCCGCGCTCCCGGCTACATCGGCACCGAACTTCTGCACGACGACGCGGATCCCAGCCGCTTCGTGACCCTGGACCGCTGGACGAGCCGGGCGGCGCTCGAGGTTTTCCGGCAGCGTTTCGCCGCCGAATACGCGGCGCTCGACCGGCAATGCAGGTCGATTGCCGCGTCGGAGACCGCGCTCGGCGACTTCGCAGGCAGCGCCACGGCGGCCTTCGAGCGCCGGCGCGGCGAATTCACCATCACGACCGACACGGCGCGTTTCGATTTCGATGCCATTCATGCCGCCCTCACGGCCTCGTATTGGGCCACCGGCATCCCCCGCGCCCTCGTCGAACTCAGCGTCGCCAATTCGCTCTGTTTCAGCCTCTTCGCCACCGCGCGACAGATTGGTTTCGCACGCATGGTGACGGACCGCGCGACATACGCATACTTGGCCGACGTGTATGTTTTAGAAGAGTTTCGCGGCCGCGGTTTGGGAACCTGGCTCGTGGAGTCCGTGCTGGCGCATCCGGAGTTACAAGGCCTGCGCCGTTTCGCTCTCGTCACCCGCGACGCGCATGCATTGTATGCGCGCTTCGGCTTTCAGTCGCTCGCGAACCCGATGCGCCACATGGAAATTGCGTACCCCGCCGCGCAGGTCTACCGCGAGCGCGACGCGACTGCCGGTTCCAACGGGTGACGTGAGCCTTGCGTTTGATGTTGCCACGCCGGCAGCGAAAACGCGAACACCGAGCCATGCCCTGGAACACTCTCCACCCAAAGGGCTCCACCGTGCTGCACCACGATGCTACCGGCAATCGACAGGCCGAGGCCGGTGCCCTGCGGCTTGCTCGTCAGGATGTTGCCGACTTGCGCAAACTTGTCGAAGATGCGCGCCTGATCTTCGAGAGCGATACCGACGCCTTGGTCGACGATCGCGAACACCACATAGTCGCCGGTTTCCGGCGCCGTACTGCGCTGGCCGATGAACCCGTTGCGGTTGTCAATCGCACTCCAGCGCTCCGGAGCGCGGCGCGCCTCGATCGTGATCGTCGTACCCGGCGCGCTGAACTTGATGGCATTGTTGAGGAGATTCCCCAGAACCTGGCGGACGCGATCGCCGTCGGCGAGCACGAACGGCATGTTCTCCGGGCTGCTTCCCTGCAGCGTGATGCCCTTTTGCTCCGCTGCCGTCGAATGATTCTCGAGTCCCGCTTTGACGATCGCGGCCGGACTCATGGGGGCAATGTCACAGACGATTTCGCCCGCTTCGAGGCGGCTCATATCCAGAATGTCACTGATGATGCGATCCAAGCGCCGGGCCTGGGCGTTCATCGTCGCCGCGAAATCGTGTTGCTGCCCCAGGCTGAGCGGCGAGGATTCCTCGCCGAGAATCTCCGTGAACCCAAGCAGCGTCGTCAGCGGAGTGCGCAATTCATGGCTGACGTTGCTCAGGAAAGCGTTCTTGACTCGGAGAGCGCTCTCCGAACGCCGAAGTGCGCTCTCGAGCTTGCCGCGTGACTGGGCGATTTCGCTGGTCATCGCATTGAACGACCGCGCCAAGTTTCGAAAATCGGGGTCGCCGCCCTCCGGAACCGTGACGTCGAGTTCGCCTTGCGCGAATCGGCGCGTGCTCTCCGTCAGCCGCCGGATTGGCGTCGTGATACTGCGGGCAATCACCAGCGAGAGCAAAGCGGAAATAAAGAGGGCCAGGAGCGTCGTTATGGCGACACTGCGCTCGAACCACCGCATGACGGCAAACGCGTCGGAGGATTGGTGCATGGCGAGAACACACCAGGACTCGGTGCCGCGCACGCCGTCAAGGCGTGCCGACTCCGCGGTTGCCAGATATTCCTTCCCGGACTGCACTTGGGCCCGGACTACCTTTTCGAAGGCTTGATCGACGACACGTGGTGTCGTAGCGCCAAGAATGGCGGCCAACTCGCGGCGTCCAGCGAGCACCTGTCCAGACCGGTCGGTGAGAACTGCGAACGCGGTACCTTCGTCCTGGCTCCGGCCATCGATTTTCGCGCCGCTCATTTCGGCCTCGATGATTTTCCAGCTCAGGAATGCCACGAGCCACCCACGGTGGGTATGGTCGGAGCTCGAAACGATCGGCTGTACGACCGCGATCCGCGGGTGGCCTTCCGCGTCGTTGACGACCGCGTTGGTGAATTCGGCGTTGGCGGCGAGCGGCGGTACGAGCCCCAGAACAGCGGAGCTGCGGCCGATGTTGCGCGCCTCGGTAGAAGCGACAATCTCGGGCCCAAGACCTAGGACCGCGATTTCATCGTAGCGTCCCGCATACTGCTGGTTGACGCGCAACAGCAACTGCTCGATGCGCACTGCCCCGGCGCGCGTCTGAACGTCCTCGAGCGGCTCGAGCCGCGCCAGCACCGTGATGTCGGAGAGGGCGTCGGTATACTCGCGGTGCAGAGACTGCGTGGCGTCTGCCGCCGCCTGGTGCAGGTCCCGTTGTGCCGTCGCCTCGAACCATCGGGTGCCGGTATGAACCGCGACGCCGGCAGCGACCACAGCAAACACCACGAAAACGCTCACCGTAGAGACCGCCAGGCGGCCGGCGAGACTGCGTGGAACAAGTGATCGCATTGTGTAGGTCCCGACGTCCTTCATCTGCACGAACCGTTGGCCGGCAAGGAACCGAAGTGAGATTTTTGTCACGCAACGCGTGTGCCATGCCTGATAAGGTACCGTAATGATTCTGAGTACTGCACCGTTGCGAAAACACCGGGACTATCGGCTCCTGTTCACCGGCCAGCTCGTATCGACCTTCGGCAGCATGATTACCTACGTCGCGGTTCCCGTGCAGGTCTTCGAACGGACTCATTCCAGCCTCGTGGTCGGAATGCTTGGCGCCGCACAACTCGTGCCCCTGTTGCTGTGTGCACTGTGGGGTGGCGCCTATGCCGACGCCCTGGACCGCCGCCGCCTGCTCATCGTTTCCGAAGTGCTGATGGCGCTCGGATCGCTGGCGCTCGTCCTCAACTCCCTGTTCACTGCACCAAGTGTGCCGCTGATCTTCGTGGTGTCGGCGGCGATGTCGGCGGTCAACGGCTTTCACCGTCCGGCAATGGATGCCATGACCCCGCGTCTGGTCGATCGTGAAGACTTGACGGCCGTCTCGGCATTGGGGACGCTGCGCTTTTCGGTGAGCGCGATCGCCGGTCCGGCGCTCGGCGGCGTCTGCATCGCGACCCTGGGGTATTCTGCGACTTACTTGATCGACGTGGTGTCGTTTCTGATTTCGCTGTTGGCCCTGGCCGCGATGCGTTCGATGCCACCCCCGTCCGATGCCGCCGCTCCCGGCTTGCGCAGCATCCTCGCCGGCCTCGAGTATGCGCGCCGCCGCCCCGAGTTGATCGGTACGTACATCGTCGATCTGGTCGCCATGACATTCGCGATGCCGATGGCGCTCTTTCCAGCGATCGCGGCTCAGTCTGGAAGCACTCCACGTGCCGGCTGGCTGTACGCGGCGATGGCGGTTGGCAGCTTGATCACGACGGTCTTCAGTGGCTGGACATCGCGAGTTCGCCGCCACGGCGCTGCCGTCATCGTTGCGGCGGCCCTCTGGGGCGTGGCGATCGTCGGCCTTGGATTCACACCGACGTTCACCGGCGGGCTCATTTGTCTGGCGATCGCCGGTGCCGCCGACATGGTGAGCGGCCTGTTTCGTTTGACGATGTGGAACGAAACGATTCCAATCGACTTGCGCGGCCGCCTGGCGGGCGTCGAAATGTTCAGCTATCTCAGCGGCCCGTTGCTGGGAAACGCCCGCGCCGGCTGGATGGCGTCGGCGACTTCGAATCGCATCTCGATTGTTTCGGGGGGCCTCGCCTGCGTCGCCGGAGTGTTGCTCTGCATCCCGCTCCTGCCGGCTTTCTGGCGTATCGCAGCGGGGCGCGGCCCACCGATCGGTCTGCACCGCCGCAAAGCCAGTCTAATAACTGATTGTTTTAATATAACTTACGTGTATTTTATAAAGCGGTCCCGCAATGGGATTGTTTTAATTGATCCCAAGGTGGGATCGTATTATGCTCTATGGCATGAGGGTGGTGGGGACTCAGAAGCTTGTCGACTTCGTGGCTCGCCACGCCGGCGTGGCCGGCTCCGTTGGGGCCTGGCTCGCAGAAGTGCAAGCAGCGACGTGGCAAACGACTCACGACATTCGCGCTCGCTATGTTTCGGCTAGTTTTCTGCGCGACAACCACGTCGTGTTCAACATCAGGGGAAATCGGTATCGAATTGGGGTTCAGATTGCGTTCAAGTTGCAGGTTGTTGTGGTGAAGTTCATCGGCACCCATGCCGAGTACGACCGCTGGCAGCCATAAGGAGTGGAAATGGAACCCCGAATCATCAAGACGAGCGAAGAGTACGAGGCTGCGCTGGCGGAAGTCGAGCGGCTGGTCGGTCTGGATCCCGAACCCGGGTGCGCCGACGGTGACCGCCTCGAGGTACTCGCACTTCTCGTAGAGGAGTACGAACAGCGGCATTTCAAGACTGCGAACGCCAGCCCAATCGACGCGATTGCGTTTCGCATGGAGCAACAGGGGCTTTGCGCCCGCGACCTCGTGCCGTTTCTCGGTACCCGGGGACGAGTATCCGAGGTCATGTCCGGGCGGCGCGACCTCACACTCCCGATGATCAGGGCCCTCAATCAGCATCTTGGCGTGCCGGCGGAGAGCCTGTTGAGCTGTCCAACGAAAGTCGCGCCGGAACGCTGGGATGATGTAAGCCGATTCCCTCTGCGTGAAATGATCCGGAGGAAGTGGATTTCCGATCCCGTTGACGCCGGCCGCTCCGCAGAAGAGTTGGTCCACGAGTTCTTCGCACCGCTTGGTGCGGGTTCGCCCTTGACGGCGTTGTATCGTCGAACGACGACCGAGCGAAGCGCGCGCCGAATGGACCCGTATTGCTTGCTTGCGTGGAGGGCCCGGGTGCTGTCTGAAGCAGAAGCCCCGTCAAGAAACATGCGTCCGTTCAACGGCAATCTGCAACCGACACTTGTTCGTGATGTCGTTCGTCTCAGTGCCTCCGACTCTGGACCGCTAGCTGTCGCCGGGAAGCTTGCCGAATACGGAATTGTATTCGTGGTGGAACCCCACCTGCCGAAAACATGGCTCGACGGCGCTGCGATGACCGGCTCTGATGGTCGCCCGGTCATCGGCGTGACACTGCGCCATGACCGAATCGACGCATTCTGGTTCTGTGTTGCGCACGAACTAGCTCACGTAATTTTGCACCTACGCGATGGGGCTACTTCGTTCGTCGACGACCTTGAGCCTGGACCGGACGTCAGTCCCCTCGAAGCCGAGGCTGATGAGCTAGCCGGCGAGTCATTGGTCCCAACGAGTATTTGGCGCCGGAGCCGGGCATGTCTTCAGGGCTCGCCAGAGGCCGTTACGGAGTTGGCGGCGAGCTTGGGAGTGAGTCCCGCGATCGTCGCCGGTCGAGTCCGGTTCGAGCGTCGCAACTATCGCATTCTTGGACAAATGGTGGGCACCGGCCGGGTGCGGGGGTTGTTCTCCGGGATAAGTTGGACGGAGAGCAAGCCCTGACGAGTACACCCTTGTACTCGCCACTGCTCCATTACGCCCGCAGAAGCTCCAGAAAAGCGTCGCCGTAGCGCTCCAACTTGACCGGTCCGACGCCGGAGATGGCGCGAAGTGCGCCGTGCGTCTGCGGCGCCTCGCGCGCCATGGCGCGCAGTACCGCGTCGCTGAACACGATGTAGGCCGGCACGCCGTCGGCATCGGCGATGCGTTTGCGGAGTGCCCGCAAGCGCTCGAAGCGCTCTTGTTCGGCGCCAAAGTCGTGCGGGCCCGCACTGGCGTGCAGTTGCGTCAGCGCCACTTCGAGCCGTGACGGCGCATCGAGAGTCGCGGCAGCGCCACGCTTGCTGCGCGGGCGCCGCGGCACTGGTACCACGATGCTCTCCACACCCACCCCGCGACACACGTCGCACGACGTACCGCAGGCTTCGATGACTTCGTCGAAATAGCGCACCAACTCGGCATGCCGGCACGCCCCGCGCGACGCCAATTCGAACAGATCGATCGTCTTGCGCCGGGTGTCCTCGCGCAGCGTCGCATCGTCCAAGTCCTCCAGAAACCGGTCGTAGGCCAGGACGTCCGCCCAAGAATAGAAGAGCACGCAGTCGCTCGGCTCGCCGTCGCGCCCGGCGCGGCCGATCTCCTGGTACCAGGCCTCGATGCTGCGCGGCATGTCCTTGTGGATGACGAAGCGCACGTTGCTCTTGTCGATTCCCATCCCGAAAGCCACGGTCGCCACGATCACGTCCGCTTCGTCGCGGGCGAACGCATCCTGAGCGCGACCCCGTTCGGCATCGCCCAGGCCGGCGTGATACGCCGTGGCGCGCACCCCTTGGCCCCGCAGCCACTCGGTCGTCTGGTCGACGGACTTGCGGCTCATGCAATAGACGATGCCGCTGTCGCCGGCGTGCCGGGTGATGATGCCCAGGATGTCCTCGCGCACGTTGCGGCCGGTGCCCTTGCGATGCGCCGTGATGTGCAGATTCGAGCGGAAGAAACTGCCCTTGTAGCCGTCGGGTTTCGACATGCCGAGCTGGCGCAGGATGTCGAGCGCCACGCGGCGCGTCGCGGTCGCGGTCAGCGCCAGGACCGGAATCGCGCCCAGTTCCTGTTTTAGTCCAGCCAAGCGCCGGTACGCAGGGCGGAAATCATGTCCCCAGTGGCTGATGCAGTGCGCTTCGTCCACCACCACGAGACCGATGGGACAGCCGGCGATGAAGCCCCGCAGCGAGCCCTCGAGCGCTTCGGGCGCCAAATAGATGATTTCGAGCTCACCGCGGCGCAGTTGCCCCAGCCGGCGCTGGCGCTCTTCCCAGTCGAGGCTCGAATTGACCATCGTGGCCCGGAATCCCAGACGCACGAGAGCGTCCACCTGGTCCTTCATCAAGGAAATGAGCGGCGACAGGACGAGCACCGTACCCGAGAGGATCTTGGCGGGGATCTGGAAGGTGATCGATTTGCCGGCGCCGGTGGGCATCACACCGATGCAATCGCGGCCGCGCAGAACGGCATCGATCAGGTGGCGCTGGCCGGGCCGGAACTCCCGGTATCCGAAAATACTCTCAAGGACGTCTTGCGGGTCCTTGCTGCGGCGCGAAATGTCCGAAACGACGGGCTCGAGCAACGGGACTCCTCACTGGGGAGACGCGGGCGGCACATTGTACGGAACGTCAGGACACGGGTCCACCGGATCATCGCGGCGCGCAACCGGTTCGCGTCGCGGCCTCCAAGTTGGTACGAGATACGCTCCGCGGTGCCTGGGCTCCGGGCCGGACTTCGGGGCGCATCGAATTGTGGCTGCGCCGCGGCTGCAGTACTACAGTGCCGCGTGGGACGCGGGGTGGGGACGTCGGGTGCACACATCGGTTCCGAATCGGCGTGTGCGAACGGGCTTGGGACGCGACTTGGCTTCTCGCAACAACGATTCGACACGCTATGGCCGCCGGCGCACGGACCGCGATCCGGTGCTGCTCGACGTGCGGCGCTTTGCGCAACCCGACGACGTAACCTGCGGGCCCACGTGCCTGGCGCAGGTGTACCGTTTCTATTCCTACAAGAAGCAATTGCGCGATGTCATTCGCGAAACGCCCCGCAACCCGGATGGCGGCACGCTCGCCGTCTACTTGGGAACGAGCGCCTTGCGCAACGGCTTCGGTGCGACGATCTATTCGTATAATTTGCGGGTCTTCGACCCAACATGGAGCAAGCTCGGCCCGAAGGCGATGGTGCGCCGGCTCCACAAACGCATTGTGGCCGTCGAATCGTCGCGCCTGCGCCGCTCGCTCGAGGCTTACGTCGACTACCTCGAACTCGGCGGGCGGGTGCAGTTTCCGGAACTGAGCCGCAAGCTTCTGGTCGAAAGCCTGGACCGCAACCGGCCGATTCTGTGCGGCCTGTCGGCGACCTATCTGTACTCGTGCAAGCGCGAGCACGGCAATCGCTACGACGACATTCAGGGCATGCCCGTCGGGCATTTCGTGGTGATCTGCGGCTACTACCCGCGCACCGACCGCTTCCTGGTTCGCGATCCCTCGAGCCACATCCCATTCAGCCGCTCGGGGAAATACACCGTGGATGCGGAGCGGCTCATCGCCGCCGTCTTGCTGGGCGACGTCACCTACGACGCCGACCTCCTGGTTCTCTCACCGCCGAAGAAACATGCGAACGGAGCTGAGGGTTCAAATGCCACCTGAACGGAGTGGGTTCGTGGTCGTCATGGAGGGCACCCGCACCCCGGTCCTTGCCGGAATTCCGACGCTCGGCGCCGACGAATACCTGGAAGGACTGGGCGACGCTCTGTCGGCAGACACCGTAGTCGTCAATCTGTGCAGGTCCTATCAGTACCTGTCGAAGGGTTATTACGTGTCGTTGCTCGCGGATGCGCGCCGGCAACGCGTCTTCCCGAGCTTGCGGACCATCGAACAGGCACGGCATGCGTCCATCGGACTGCGCGCGCTGCGTGATGTAGGTTTGCCGGTCGCCGACGCCCGCACCGTGCGCGAGCTGCGCCGCAACCTGGCGCGCGGCGGCAGTAACAGCACCAGTGCCGGGCCCGGCGAGCGCCGGACGGAAGAAGTCTTCGCCTTGACGGCGAACGGGAGCGGCCCGCGCCACGGAGCACCGACGCGCGAGGCAGCGGCGCCGGCGACCGGCGCCACGACTACCGATCTCCCCGAGAGCGGCTACGCCGAAGCGTGGAGTGTCTTCGGCCAGACCGTCGGTGACCGCTTTCAAAGCCAGTGCGCCGCGATTTTTGCCGTGCATCCGTTTCCGCTCCTCAAGGTGCGCTTCTACCTACACGAGGACGAATGG
>JANLSU010000112.1:0-10856 GCA_031362565.1 bacterium
GCTTACGCGAAGGCGATCGGGCGTGTTGGGACGATGCCCGTTACGAAGGCCGCACCGCTGCCGGTGGCAGATGCGCAAGTTCCGGCGCCGGCGCGCCGTCGTGGCGTGCCATGGGGCGGCCCGAAGCAACTGCCGCAACCGCAGGCACCAGGCGTACCGGAACGACGTCGCGCGTTCCGGGTACCGGCCGCAGTGCCGGCGGAATCGCCGGACGCACTTCGGTCGCTGCCCGCCGGCGTGCGAGAGCCGACACGGTGAGCGCGACGGCCACTCCAAGCGCTGCTGCCGCCGCGAACCACAGGCGGTGGCCCGACAGGATGCCGACGCCCAAGACGGTGAACACCGCCTGCACCGCGTACAGCGAGACGACGGCGCCGCGGTGCGACAACCCGGCACGCAACAACCGATGATGCGTGTGCTCGCCGTCGGCTTCGAAGATGTGACGGTGTGCCGCGAGGCGCCGGCAGATGGCCGCGACGGTGTCGAGAATCGGCACCCCGAGCATGGCGGCACCGCCCAGCACCGCGGTCCAGAACCCGAGTTCACGCGCCAGCAGACACGCCAGCGCCGCAAGCGCGAATCCCAGGAACATGCTGCCGGTATCGCCCATGAAGATGCGCGCCGGATGGAAGTTGAAGCGCAGGAAAGCGGTCAGCGAGCCGATGAGGCAGAGCGCGATGATCACTGCCGCCGTGTCGTGCACGCGCACCGCGACCACCAGGAAACCGACTGCCGCCAGGCTCACGACGCCGGCCGCGAGTCCATCGAGGCCATCGATGAGATTGATGCTGTTACAGACGCCGACGTACCACAGCAGGCTAGCGGCCGCAAAGAGGACAAACGGCAACATCGTGGCACCATGCGGCGCCTGGAAGCCGGCACCCATCGCGACCACGCACACCGCACCAAGCAGTTGATACGTCAACTTGACCGTGGCGCGCAGGCCGCGCAGATCGTCCACGAGACCGAGTCCGAACAGGATGAGCAATGCCGGCAGGAGCGCCAGCACCCGTTCGGCGATGCCATCGCCGCCCGGACTGGCGAGCGAGACGAGCAGGCCCAGGAAGAACCCGCTGAAAATCGCGACGCCGCCGAGATGCGGGATCGCGTGTGTATGGAGTTTGCGACCGTTCGGCTTGTCGGCAACCCGGCACTCGATGGCAAAACGGCGTACTTGCGGCACCAAAAGCAGGGTGGTGCCGAACGCGATCGCTAGGGGCAGGATGAAAGTCCAAAGTGGAGTCAGCAAGATACCTCGCCCGCGCTTCGTCGTTTCTGGACCCTCGCTCGCGGAGGGTTGGCCGGGCAGGCCGGGCGCCGTCCAATTCGGCCCCGTCGGTGGCCCTCTATGATAGAGCCAGCCGGCGGTTCGGTCAAGCCGCGGTCCCCGACAATCGCGCAGCATAAGGCGTACCTCGGGCCTTTGCACGCGAGATCTCGCCCGATGGCCTGCGACAATCCGTCCGAACCGTGCACCGAGTGCCTATCAGGGTGCCACCCGGCGTGCCGCTGTGAACTCGAGCAACGCTCGCACGATCCGCTCGCCGGCCTGGCCGTCCCAGTATTCCGGCACGCGCACCGGTCCGGCGGCCTCGGCCAGTACCTCTTGCGCCGCCTTCCAGATCACCTCGGGGTCCTGGCCGACGATTCGATTCGTTCCCTCGCTCACCGTTACCGGCCGCTCGGTGTTCGATCGCAGCGTCAGACACGGCACGCCGAGCACCGTTGTTTCCTCTTGGATGCCGCCGGAATCGGTCAACACCAGGCGCGCGCCATCTTCGAGCGCCAGGAACTCGAGATACCCCACCGGATCGATGAGCCGTACCTGGGAGGACTCGGGTTCGAGTCCGAACTCCTGGATCATCTTGCGAGTCCGCGGGTGGATCGGAAACAACACCGGCAATCGGCTGCCGATGCGGGCGAGGAGTTGCAACAGCCCGCCCAGTGTTTCACGGTCGTCGACGTTGGACGGCCGGTGCAGCGTCACCAGCGCATACCCACCCTTGGGCACACCGTGCGTCCGCCACGCTTCGGTGCCGCGCGCCCGCGGCAGAAACTTGAGCAGCGAGTCGATCATGACGTTGCCCACGAAGCGAATGCGCGCCGGGTCGACGCCTTCACGCAGCAGGTTCTCGTCGCCGTCGCGCGATGGCGTCAGCAACAAGTCCGCGATCGAATCGGTTACGAGGCGATTGATCTCTTCGGGCATCGTGCGGTCGAAGCTCCGCAAGCCCGCCTCGACGTGCGCCACCGCGACGCCGAGTTTGGTCGCGACAAGGGTCGCCGCCAAGGTGCTGTTCACATCGCCGACCACAACGACGAGATCGGGCGTCTCGCGCAGCAGTACCTCTTCGAACTGCATCATGACCTTGGCGGTCTGCTGCGCATGGCTGCCCGAGCCGACGCCCAGGTGGATGTCGGGCTCCGGAATCTCGAGTTCCTCGAAGAACACCTTCGACATGTTTTGATCGTAATGCTGCCCGGTGTGCACGAGGACGTGCCGCACTTCGGGGCGCAGGCGCAACCGGTGCACGATCGGCGCGATTTTCATGAAATTGGGGCGCGCACCCACGACCGACAGAATCTTGATGCTGCCGGGCGGTGCCGCTTGCCCGCCGGCCGCCGGCGAGTCGCCACGCATCGTCTTCATCGCTTCCCCTCCACCCCGCGAGTCTCGCCCCGGGCGCCGTACATCGTCTTGTAGTAGGCCGCGAATTCGCCGCTCTTGATGCGTTGCCACCACGCCGGATGGTCGCGGTACCAGTCGACGGTCGTCGCCAACGCTTGCTCGAAGGAAGCCGCCGGTTCCCAACCGAGGCCGCGCACCTTGGCATCGTCGATGGCATAGCGGAAGTCATGCCCGGGCCGGTCGGTGACGAAACGCTTCAAGCCCGGGTCGCAGCCGGTCCGCTGGACGATCTGCTCCACGATCCAAACATTCGGCCGTTCGTTGCCGCCGGCAATGTTGTACACCTCACCGTCGCGGCCCAGCCGCCCCACGGTATCGATGGCGCTGCAGTTGTCGGTGACGAAAATCCAGTCACGGACATTGCTTCCGTCGCCGTAAATCGGCAGTTCACGCCCCTCGAGCGCATTCGTAATGTGCAGTGGAATGAGCTTTTCGGGATGCTGGTATGGACCGAAATTGTTGCTGCTGCGGGTGACGATCGCCGGCATGCGGTAGGTGCGCACGTACGACAAGACGAGAAGGTCGGCGGCCGCTTTGCAGGCGGAATAAGGATTCGACGGCTGGATCGGGTCGGTCTCCCGGAAGCGCCCTTCGGCGCGGCTCCCGTACACCTCGTCGGTGGACACTTGCACATAGCGCGGGATGCCCAACTCGCGCGCCGCATCCAACAACACTTGGGTGCCGCGCACGTTCGTCCACACGACCGCCTGGGAGTCCTGAATCGAACGGTCGACATGCGTTTCAGCCGCGAAGTTGTACACCAAGTCGCAACCGGCCATCGCCTCGCGGACGATCGCCGGGTCGCAAATGTCACCGAGAACGAATTCGAAGTGCGGATGATCTTGCACCGACGCGAGGTTCTCGCGGTTGCCGGCGTAGGTCAGTTTGTCGAGCACGACCACGTGCACAGCGTCGCGTTTGCCGAGCAGCAGGTGCACGAAGTTGCTGCCGATGAAACCGGCACCGCCGGTCACCAGGATGCGCTGCACGGAGGCCCCTTCGTAAAGGAGTGCGCCGGGCGCGAGCGGCGCCTGTAGGGCACCCGTCCGCGGCCGCGAGTCGTTGTCGTGCGGTGGCCCCGCAGCCTCGCCGTTGGATCTTACGACCCGAAACAGTCGTAGCGGAAGCCCAGTTCCTGCATTCTCTGCCGGTCGTAGACGTTGCGGCAGTCGACGACCACCGGCTGACGCAGGGTCTGCTTCATGCGCTGCAAATCGAGGGTCCGGAACTCGTTCCACTCAGTCACCAAGATCACCGCGTCGCAGCCCTCCATGGCCTCGTATGCACCACTGCACAGAGTCAAATCGAGGTCCTGCGCCCGGACACGTTCCATGGCCACCGGGTCGAAGGCGCGCACCGTCGCGCCGCGCGCCCGGAGCAGGGCGTGCATCTTGAGCGCTGGGGCCTCGCGGACGTCGTCGGTGTTGGGCTTGAACGCCAGTCCCAGCAGACAGATCGTCTTGCCTTTGAGATCGCCGAGCAGCTTCTGCAGCTTGTCGATGGCGACACCGGGACGCTCGAGATTGACCTCGACCGCCGCCCGCACGATGCGCATATCGACACCAGCGGTTTCGCCGATCTTGATGAGCGCTTCGGTATCCTTCGGGAAGCATGAACCACCGTAGCCGACGCCGGCGTGCAGGAACTTGGATCCGATGCGTTGATCGAGCCCCATGGCTTTGGCCACGGTCTTGACGTCCGCACCGACCTTCTCGCACAGATTGGCGACTTCGTTGGCGTACGAAATCTTGACCGCCAAGAACGCATTCGACGCGTACTTGATGAGCTCGGCGGTTTCCAAGCCGGTGACGACGATCGGCGTTTCGAGCAGGAAAAGCGGCCGGTAGAGCTCGCGCATCGTTTCGCGCGCCCGTTCGGTTTCCGCGCCAATGACGACGCGATTCGGACGCATGAAGTCCTCGATCGCCGAACCTTCGCGCAGGAATTCCGGATTCGATGCCACATCGACCGTGATGCCGGCGGGCAACAGGTCGCGCAGCATCTTCTGAACGCGCCGGCCGGTGCCCACGGGCACCGTGCTCTTGGTCACCATCACCTTGTAATCTTTGACGTGCGGCGCGACGTCTTCCACGACCTTGAAGAGGTAGCTCAGATCGGCGTGGCCATCGCCGCGATCCGGCGTGCCGACCGCAATGAAGAGAACCTGGCTGTCGCGCACGGCGCTCGGCAGGTCGGTCGAGAAGGAAAGCCGCTGTGCTTCGTAGTTGCGCTGCACGAGATCCTCGAGCAGCGGCTCGAAGAACGGCACGCGGCCGGTCTTGAGCGTTTCGATGCGCTGCGCGTCGACATCGACACAGATCACCCGGTGGCCGAAGTCCGCGAGACATGCCCCGGAGACGAGCCCGACGTACCCTGTGCCGACCATGCAGATCGTAGACATGCAACTCCCCCGGAGGCTGTCGGTCCGGCGGTCCGCCCGCCGGTGGCCGATTTGAAGCCGGAAGTGGTCCGAAGCGCGTCCCCGTTCCGGCCCTGTGCGGACCGAACCATCGTGACGCCCCGGCTGGGAGGCTGCGGCGCGGCCACGGATGCTAGCACCCCTGGCTCCGATGCGACAGCGCGACCCCGTACGGGAAACGGAGCGAAGCAAGGATCGTTCACGCGGATCCGTGGATCCGTCCCGTATACTGCGGGCGTCCGTATGGACGAAGGAGGTTCCAGTGCGACACTGTCCGGAATGCCGCCGGCCCTTCGGGAAACAATCCGATGTCTGTCCCGACTGCTGGGAGCCGCTCGTCGCCGGTGAGCCCGGGCGGCGTGATTCCCTGGCGCTTCTCTACCGGACAACCGCCTTGTACGAGGCCGATCTCCTGCAAGCCGCACTCGCCGACGATGGAATCCCCTGTTTGCGGGTCGGAAGTCCGCTCGATCCACCGGTTGGGCCCAACTCGCGCGTCATGCGCATCTACGTGCGTGCCGACACCCTCGTCGTGGCGCGCGACCTCCTGGCGTCCCTTCTAGGCCCGCACGCCGAGGCCGATCGTTGACCCAGTGCAACCCTGAGCCCCGGGCCGGCGTACGGACCCGCAGGCCGCCTGGTGCCGGAACGCGCGGCCGGAGACGAGCCCTGTCAAGATGGGACGGAGCCTTGATCCCTCGGAAGTACCTGCCACGATGGCGGCACCTTGCCTCTGCAGCCCTGGTGACCCTCGGTCCCCGCTTGGCGGCCGCCGAGGAATTTGTTCACTTCGATCATCTTGCCGACGCCGAAGTCGTGTCGCAGGTTTTCCGGCTCTCGAGCCCCCGGTCGGTGCATGTCGAGTGCGAAGGCGCCGGTGATGCCGGCGATGGCGCCGATGACGAGATGTACGCCTACGGGTGGATCCTCGACCTGCACAGCCGCGAACCGGTATGGCGGCTGACTGCGAACAGCGAGCGCCGCTCCGGCAACCGCAATTTTGCTTTTGACGGCAACATCTCATTACCGGCGGGCGACTACATCGCCTACTACGCGTCCTACGGCGACTGGCGCAGCCGCGTGAAGATCATTCGCTTCCTGGGCAAGGAAATCGGCCGCATCGAGCTCGACGACGGACGCAAGAAGCGCATCCATCGCGACAGCTCCCGCTGGGGTCTAAAATTGTCGACGCCCACCACGCACGACGCGGCGATTTCCACCGATCTGCCGGCCGCGCGGCCGGATGATTTGACGATCGTACAGATGACCGGCGTCGGCGACGGTGTTCTCGAGCAGAAGGGCGTCACGCTGTCCGCCCGGATGCAGGTCACCGTGTACTGCGTTGGCGAGGTCGACCCGGACACGAAGGACAACAGCGACTACGGCTGGATTCTCGACGCCCGGACCCGCAAACGCGTCTGGGAGTTGGGGCCCGATAATTACAAACATGCCGGTGGCGCGCGCATGAACAAGTACGCGCGCGAAACCATCACCCTGCCGGCAGGCGACTACATCGTCTGCTATGCATCCGACGCCGCACACAGCGCCGCCGGCTGGAAGGGGCCACCGCCCTACGATCCCGACTCCTGGGGGATCACCGTCTGGGCGGTCAACTCCGACGACGCGCGCCGCGTGCGCCCGTACACGGAAAACACCGACGAACAGTCCATCGTGTCGCTCATCCGCCAGGGCAACAATGCCTATGCGGAACAGGGATTGACGGTGACGCGACAAGTGCAAGTGCGGGTGTATGCACTCGGCGAATTCGCCGGCGATAACTTCGCCGACGAGGGTTGGGTCGAAGAGTCGAAGACCGGGCGCCGGGTTTGGGAAATGACCGAAGACAACACCCAGCGCGCCGGCGGCGCCGAGAAGAACCGCATGGCGGACGAGATCCTGTCGTTGGCGCCCGGTGACTACGTGGTGCGCTACCAAAGCGACGACTCGCATGCATACCAGGAGTGGAACGCCCGGCCGCCCAACGATCCGTCCCATTGGGGGATCTCGCTCATGATGGCGCGCGGCGGCGACCGTTCGATGTTCAAGCTCTTCGACCGCGAACGGCGGGCCGAAGCCGGGCGGCACGACTTGGTGCGGCTCGTACGGCTGGGCGATGACTCCGACGTCGACGCTTCATTCCGGATCGACAAACCGACCCGCATTCACATCGTCGCCGAGGGCGAAGGGGTCGACGAGATGGTCGACTACGGCTGGATCGAGGACAAGAACAACGGCAACGTCGTGTGGGAGATGACGCTCCGCAATACCCGCCATGCCGGCGGCGCCGAAAAGAACCGTATCTTCGACGGCACGATCTTGCTCGATCGCGGCGAGTACCAGGTGCACTTCGTCACCGACGGGTCGCATGCGTGGCGGGCGTGGAACAGCAATCCGCCGCGCAATCCGGATGCGTGGGGCATCACCGTCACACCCGAGGGCACGCCGGCGCCGCGCTGATCGGCGCCGCCCGGCCTTAGCGTCCGAAGAGCCGCGCGATGAGGTTGAGTACGAGCGTCAGAACGACCGACACGACGGCACCCGTCGCCAGCGGAATGTAGACATTGCCAACGTGAATGTCCCCGGGCAAATGCCCGAACCAGGCGAACCGCCCACCGCCCCATCGCAGTACGACGCCGACGCCCAAGAGCACGACGCCTGCGGCCATGAAGAGTTTCCAAGCGGACTGCACCAGTGGCCTCCGAACCGCAGGAACCGTCGCGTATGATAGCGCACTTGGGACAGCCTTTGGCTCACGGGGAGTGCGATGCGGCCGATTCGATTTGTGCTCGTGCGTCCCGGCAGCGGCGGCAACGTCGGTGCGGCGGCTCGTGCCCTCAAGAACATGGGAGTCGGTTCACTGTGGCTCGTCGATCCACGGCCCTTTGACGCCGTTGAAGCCGAGCGGCTGGCGCACGGCGCGACCGACGTGCTGGCTCGCGCCCGCCGCGTTGCGACGCTCGCGGAAGCGATCGGCGATTGCCGCTGGATCGTGGGGACGACGCGCCGGGCGGGCCGGCAGCGCGTCGCAGCGTGGACGCCGCGCGCCTGGGCCGAAGCGGCACATGCGGCTCCCGAACGCCGCCCGTTGGCCGTGGTCTTCGGCCCCGAGGAAGACGGTTTGAGCGCCGCCGAACTCGCGTGCTGCCACGACATCGTTCGTATTCCAACTCACCCGTCACAACCGTCGCTCAACTTGGCGCAAGCAGTTCTGGTGCTGGCGTATGAGTGGTTTGTGGCCAACCCGCGGCGCGAAGCCGCCGCGGTCGCGGTGCGTGACGAGGCCCGGGCGGCGGAATTAGCCGGGCTCTACGCGCACCTCGAATCGATGCTGTTCGGGGTCGGTTATGTTCGGCCGCACACCGCTCCGCACCGCATGCGGGTGCTGCGCGACATCCTGGGCCGAGCGCGGCTCGGCCCGGACGAGGTGCGGCTCTTGCGAGGCGTGTGCCACCAGGTTCTCTGGGCCGTGAATACGCCCTCCGAACGGCGCACCGCCGCGGCCAAGCCGCCCGGCAAGACCCGCCGCGGCGCGGCTCGACCGCGGCCGCCGGTTTGACCCACCCGCAGGCGAACGGTATCTTCAGGGCATGATCCGGTCACCGATGCGTTCTGCCATTTGGTTCTGGGCTGCCGCCACCCTCCTCGCCGCGGGAGCTTGGGTCCCCAGCGCGTCGGCAAGAGACAACCGGTTGCAGGACATCACCGACAAATGGCGCCACACCCGCGGCCAGGATATGCCGGTCGAGGTCTACCTGCGGTCCCTCGTGCAAGCCGATTCTGGATTCGCGGTCGACTCGACACGGACACCCGAAAAACTCGCTCCGGAAGCCCGCGCCGCGTTCGCGGGGCTGGTGCCGATCTTGTCACGCGAACTGCAGATGCAGTTCCTGGGACTTTCGAGCGACTCGCTGCGCAGTGAGTGGCTGCGGCGCTACTGGCGGTTGCGTGATCCCACCCCCACGACGCCCGAGAACGAGCGCCTCGAAATCCACCAGCAGCGCGTCGCCCAAGCGCGCTCGGAATTCGCCGCCAAGAAACCGCCCGGCTGGGACGATCGTGGCGCCATCTGGATCGCGTTCGGGGCGCCGGATTCGACGATCGAAGAGATGGCGAATGTCGAAGCGGGAGTTGGATTCACGCCGGCGCATCAGGAGTGGCTCTATTTGCGCGAGCGTTGGGTCGTCGAATTCGAGCGCCCGAATCCGCGCGGCCCGTGGAAGCTTGGACGGTCGTCGGCGCGGCTGTCGTACCAGCCCGACCTCGTGGCGCGCGATCGTGCCCGCCTCGGTTATTCGGGCGTTCCGGCCGAAGAACGCGGTCCGGGCGACTATGAACGCATGGGCGACGTGATCGGCCTCCAAGAGGAACGCGAGCTCTTGGCGCAAGGGATCCGAGACAACGAAATCGATGCGAACGCCGACCGCGACATGATCACCCACAACATTCGCACCGGCATGCGCGCCAAGGATCTGCTGCGCCGGCGCAAGGAAGCGCTGGTGCGTTTCCGCAAGGAATACGAACACGGCGGCGAGCGATTCCTGCTGCCCGGCACCGCGAAGCCCCCGCTCTGGTACGTATTCGACGTCGACATCTTCAAAGGCCCGCCGGGCCGCATGCGGGTCGAAGTTCACTATCAACTCAACTTGCAGGATCTCAAGTTCGGCTGGCGGGATTCGCTGTACGCCGCGTCGTATCGCGCCGAGGGCGTGCTGCTCGACCGCGCGGCGCGTGAGGTGGCGCGTGACGAATACACCGAACGCATCAAAGCCGATGACTTTCACTCGACAATGGCGGCGCAACTCGTCCCCGGACAGCTCGCGTTCAACGTCCCGGAAGGCGCCTACCGGCTGGCGATTCGCCTCGTCGATCCGAATTCCAACGCCGAAGGCACGTACACGACGCGCGTCGAGGTCCCCGAGTTGGATGGCCGCAAACTCGCCCTGTCGGATGTCCTGATGGCATCGTCGATCGTCTACGCGGGCGATGACTGGCGCTCACGGTTCGTGAAGAAGGACCGGCTCATCGTCCCCAATCCGATTGGCGCCTACGCGCACGGCAAGCAGCTCACCGGTTACTTCGAGATCTACGGCCTGAAACTGAACCCCGAAGGAACCAGCCGCTACGAGGTCAAGTACACGATCGCGCCACGCAGCTTGACGCGCGCCCAAGGCTGGCTGCCCAAGCCCGGCGCCGTCGAGAAGCCCTTCGTGTCGTCGAGCTTCACGAACGAAGCAGGCGCTTCCGAGGTCGAAGAAGAACTCCGCGTCGACGTCGACGCTCTCGCGACCGACACCTACGATCTCGTCCTCACGGTCCACGACCTCGTCTCCGGCAGCGAAACAACCTCCCGCACCGGATTCTCGCTGCTGAACTGACGGACCACACACTCGAGCATTCGAGCGCGCGTGATAACACCTGATTGCTGAAGCGTGGGGGTCTTCGGGAGCGTGCGCCTAGCCGGAGTCGGAGCCGGAGCCGGACGACGCGGGTGGCCCGGGCGTGCGATTTGAGGCTGGCGTTGCTAGGGCGCCTTGCTCCACTTCAAGCGCCGTCGAGAAGCGGCGCAGTCGCGCAGATACAGGTTGATGAGAGTCTGATATGGAACGCCCCTCTCGACCGCCAACGCCTTGAAGTAGCCGACGGTTTCGGCATCCAGCCGAATCGTCACCTGCTTCTTCAGTTGCTTCGAGTACGGGTTTACTGGCTTCTTCGTCCGAGTCCGAGTAGTCGCACGTCTTCGGAGGTGTG
>JANLSU010000120.1:0-202871 GCA_031362565.1 bacterium
CCTCGGCGCGCAGTTCGCCAAAGTACGTGAACCGGTGCTCCGGATTGCAGGTCGAGAGCAACCGCAGGAAGCCCGGGAAATCGCGTCTTTGGTTGAGAGTCGGGTCGAGCAGGATCACCTCGCGCGCCCCGTGCTCGTGCGCCGCAACGAGGATGCTGACGATATCGACAGGCGATGTTGCCACTCTTGCGGTTGCTCGAGGGGAGCGAACAGCGGTCGATCAGCGAACTCACGCAACTGGTCGGCGGTGCTTTCCATTTCCCGACGGAAGAGTTTCAGCAGCGCCTCCCGAGCGGCCTGAGAATGACCATCCGAATCCGTGTGGGATGGGCCCGTACCTACTTCAGGAAGGCGGGGCGCATTGAGCCCGTCTGGCCGCGGATCTTCTGAAACAAGCCGGCCCGTCTGCCCAACGGGGTTGCGACGCCTGGGTTTCGGGAGGCGCTTGCCACACTGAGGCGGCCTCGCCGCAGCTTTCCACCGGCCTGGATAGCAAGCAGGGCCGCCTCCGGCGCACATTTCGGTTTGGCACAGCGAAGTAACGGGCGCGCCTCAGAGGCGCGCCTCTGCGGGACCGCTGCATGCCATCCCACAACGACGCCTTCTTAATGTTGCCAAGGCGCGAAAGGCGCGGTAGCTTCCTGCTCCGTCGGGATTGTATGTGTTCTCGACCAGGAGGTCGGCCATGGCAATTGAATCATGTCGCCTCGGGAGCTGGCGCACGACAACCTGCACGATGACACTAGCTCTGCTTGCTTGCCCGGTTCCCAGCCGTGCTAGCGAGATTGCATTCAACGAAGCACCGCGGTTCGCCGTCGGAGCTGCCCCCGTTGATATCGCCAGCGGCGAATTCACACACGGCGGTGGACCTGATCTGATAGTCGCGACGAGCGGCGTCAACGGAGTGACACTCCTCAGTTCGAGCAGTCCACGCGGCGATCAGTACGCTCGTTTCGACATCGGCGACGTCGGTGGACCCCCGGGATCGATTGCGGTTGGGGACTTTGACCGCGATGGATGGCTCGATTTCGTCGTGACAAGCATCGGCATCAATACTGTGTCCGTGATGCGAAACTTGCTTAGTGGTTCATCTTTCGGGCGCACTACATACTACGCCGGCCCCGGCGCCGCAAGGGTCAGGACCGCTGACCTCAACGGTGATGGCGCCCTCGACATCGTCGTCAAGAATTCGACGGCAACCGTTTCCGTGCTGATGAACAACGGTGATGGGACTTTCGCCCATCGCGTGCCCTATGGCATCGGAGGCGTCGCGCAGGATCTCGTCGTCGAGAGGTTCCGTGGTGCGCCCTCCCCGGACCTGGCCGCTCTTACGCTCCCGACCTTGCCGTGCAATTGCTCCGGCGACTCTGTGCGAGTCGCACTGCTCCTGAACACGGGCACGGGATCCTTTGGTCCGGCAGTCCAGTACGGCGTGGCGTCACCGGCCCAACTGAACGTCGGGTATGCGGTCGCGGCATTGGACTTCAACCTGGACTCCAAGCCTGATCTCGCCATTGCGACGGGGCGAGTTTTACAGCTTCTCGCGAATCAAGGCGCGGGTTCCTTCGCGACGTCCCTTCCGATTGTCCAAGTGCCCCTGCTGTCGAATTCCGGCGATCCTCGAGGGCTAGTGCGTGGGGATTTCGACCGCAATGGGCGGGCGGACCTTGCGGTGACGAATTCCCTCTCCAACGACGTGTCCTTCTTGACTGATCATTGGGACTTCGAAACCTTCGATCGCGCGGACTACGGTGCCGGTTGGAAGCCGGCAGCGCTCATCGCCGTGGATCTCAACGCCGATGGTGTAGACGACATTGCCACAGCGGACAGCGGCGGCAACAGCGTCTCGGTGTTGCTCAGCCGGTTTGATCTGGCTCGAAGAGCAAGAGTTGACTTCCCCACCCGTGGTGCCGGGCTTGCCCTCGGCGACATTAACGAGGACGGTCGCTCCGAAGTCGTGACCATCGCCAGTTTTCCATCTCTGATGAGCATCTTGGTGTACGAGAACCTTGGCAATGGTGTTCTTTCATCCACCGAGCGTTCCTTTGCCACCAGCCTGCAGAACTACACAGCGCCTCTCGCATGTGCCGACTTGGACTCTGACGGTCACCTTGACGTTGTAGCGGTTGGTCAGACGCCGGCGGGCTATCCGATGGCGGTGTCGATTCTGTACGGCGTTGGGCCTCCCGCGCTCTTTAGCGGCGCAACTCTCAACGCTTCGGGGTCCGGAGACTACATACGCGACATGAAACTGGTAGACGCCGACCGGGATGGACGCTTGGACATACTTCTGGCAGGCGGATCCAACGTGTCGGTTCTGCACAACGAGACGCAGAGGACGTTCGTGCCGACAATTTATTCGCTCGGGGCGGCCGCGGCGACCCTTGTGGCCCTTGCCTCTGGAGATCTGGACGGAGATGGAGATTCCGACATCGCCACGACCAGTTCCTACTTTAATGGCCTGCCAGGTAAGATCTGTTTGCTGAGGCGCGAGTCAGGCGGTGGGTATGCGCAGACAGGTGTGATTCAGACCATCTCGGACCCAGGTTGCCTCTTGCTGGAGGATCTGAACGACGATGGTCTTGGCGATATTGCCGTCGCTAGGTGGATGTACTCTTCCCAGAATGGTGTGCTCGCCCTGCATTTTCATTTGTCGGACAATACGTTTTCAGCCGGACAGTTGCTACAGATCGGAGGCACCGCTGGCGGTACCGTCGCTTGGCTCGGGCTCGAAGATATTGACCTCGATGGCATGCGTGATTTAGTCGTAGGGAAATCTAGCGGCGCTGTTGCCATCCTCCGGCAAACTGGCCCTGGTCAGTATGCTCAGCCAATCGAATTCTTTACTGCGGGAGGCTCGGGATACGCGGTCGGCGATGTTGACGGCGACCCGTTCCCGGACATCGTCGCGGTGAATGGTGAAACTGCTTCGCTCTTGAGAAACCGTACGGGGATCTCGACCTCGGTCTCGGAACTCACTCCAGCGAGTGCCCGGACTTTGCTCCTCCAGAATGAACCGAATCCGTTCAACCCTACGACGAGGTTGCCTTTCGTTCTCTCACAGAAATCTCATGTGCGCCTCGGAGTGTACGACGTCCGGGGCCGACTTGTGCGAGTACTGGCGGATGATGTGCTTCCCTCTGGACTTCACGCCCTCCAGTGGCAAGGCAATTTCGACGCCGGAGTTGCCGCTCCGAGTGGCGTCTATTGGTACCGGCTGACCGTTGACGGCAAAGATCAGGCCAGGAAAATGGTGCTCATTCGTTGAGATTGACTTGCCGCTCGTCCCACGGACCGAAGTTGTGCTCAAGCGCATGCTCCAACTTCCGCGACCGGCAATGGCCAGGCCCCGGTCTGGCGTTCGTCCGGCGATACGGTGCGCATGAGACAACGCAGCTGTTTGATTGTGAAAATGTACTGATCGTTGCCGGGGCGGCGCCGATTGGACCTCAGGCGAATTCCGCGTCCGTCCCCACAAACTCCTGTTCGCCAAGCGCATCCGGATCGACGCCGTCCCCGGTCCACAGGATCGCCGCGCACTCCGTGATCGCGTCGAGCCAGTCCTCGTCGACGTGCTCGCGCTCGCCCGCCGGGACGACGACCACGACGCGCTTCGATCCCTTCGGAACGCCCGGCAGGACAGCGTAGAACCGGTCGAGATACGTGGGGTTCGCGTAGCAGGCGGCGAGCACGGCATCGACGAGCTCCGGCGTCACGCAGGTGGGATCACCCGTTGGCTCGAGTACGACCTGTAGCGTCGTGTACGGATTGTCGGCGAGGATGGCGGCGACGAGACGTGTGCAGGTCTCTCGTGATGCGCCGAGGTCACGACCGCGGAAGCAGAGCATGAATGCCTGTGCGCGCTCGGACGGTACGGGCAACACCTGCGTTTCCGCATCCGGCTCCGCATCCAAATCCACCCGCCACATCGAAACCAACCCCTCCCCCACCACCGCCGGCACGAGCCCCGGCACCGGCAACGCATCAAACTCCGTATCGAACGCCTCCTCCGCCTCGTCCATCAGCTGATACATGTCCTCGAGACGAATCGTCGGCGTTCGCAGCACGTAGTACGGCGGCCGCGCCTGATGCTCCAATCCAAGCGCCTTCGCCTCCTCGCGGAACGCCGTTCCGGGGAGGACCGCGAGATTGAACACCTGCACATCCGAGTAGAGCCCCGACGAGCGCACGTATTCGATGCCCGTTCGCACCGTGTCCGGCGTATCACCGGGGAGCCCCACGATGAGGTCGATCTTGACGCGGATACCGGCATCGAGGAGCGCCCGCACACCCTTCTCGAAGGCGCGCATGTTGTTGCGCCGGTCCATCAACTTCTGCGCCTCGGGGTCGGTGGACTGGAGCCCGATCTCGACTTCGGTGAAGTTGGCGTCGCGAAGCAGTTTCGCGATGTCGGTGTCGATGCCCTCGGCGCGCAGTTCGCCAAAGTACGTGAACCGGTGCTCCGGATTGCAGGTCGAGAGCAACCGCAGGAAGCCCGGGAAGTCTTTCCGCTGGTTGAGAGTCGGGTCGAGCAGGATCACCTCGCGCGCCCCACGCTCGTGCGCATGCCGCAGGTTGGCGATGATCTTCTCCTCCGACAAGAAGTAGAGATCGTCGTAGCTCTTCGGATAAAAGCAGAACTTGCACTTGAAGATGCAGCCGCGAATCGTCTCCAAGAGCAGCATCTGCTCATCCGCCGCATCGAGAATGCCTTCCAGGTACGGCGACGAGATGGTGTCGAGCCGCGCGAGCGGGGTGCGGAAGGCGGGGGTGAGCGAGGTGTCGCTGCCGAGCGGGCTCACGCTCGCGGTCGCGCCGGCGCCGGCACTCCCCTTCGCCAATCCCACCGTCCCGCGCGCCTGCGGCCCCACCCAAAGCCCCGGCACCGCGCGTCGCGGCAGCAAGTCCTCCTGCAGCGCCTCCAAGAGTTCCACGAACGTCTGCTCGCCCTCGCCCAAAGCCGCAAAGTCGACATGCGGCGACTCGAGCACCCAAGCATTGTCCTTCGTGATCTCAGGTCCCCCGACCAGCACCCGCACCCCAGGCCGCCGCGCCTTCATCTGCTCCGCCACCCAAAGCGAGCGCTCCACATTCCACAGGTAACACGTGAACCCGACCATCCACGGATCGCGCTCGAGAAGCGCCGCCACCAGCCCCTGGTCCCCCAACGTATTCGCGTCCCGCGCCGGCAAGATCTCGATGTCATACGCCGCCTCCAACCCCCGCCCCCGCGCGAACATCTTCAAGTACCCCGCCGCCAGCGGCACATTCCCCCGCGCCGGCGCCATCCCGGGCTGCGGGATCGGGAGCTGGACTAGGACGACTTTGCGGCGGGGGGTGGGCGGCACGGTGGCTCCAAATCAAGGTTCCAGGGCGGGCCCCCCCAGCGGGGGCGGCGCGGGTGCAGCGCTGGCACGGACACTGGCCAGATCCAGGGTCGCAGTATACGGGTCCCGGGGGTGCGGCGGGCTCGGCGGCCGTGCCACCGATCGTGAAACGCCAGCCCCCCGCGAGGTGCTACTTCACCAGGACGAGCTTGTGCGTCGCGCTGGTCGCCCCCTGGGTTACTCGCACGAAGTAGATTCCGGCCGGCACCGTCGCGCCCCGCTGGTCACGGCCCTCCCACGCCAAGGAGACTGGGCCGGGTCGCGTCACGTCGCGAATCACTGTCCGTACGAGCGCACCGGACGCCGTGAGGATGTCGAAGCGCGCGGGACCGCGGCCAGTCGCGGCAAACTGGAGGCGCACACTCGGGTTGAACGGATTCGGCCACGCGGTCAGCATTGAAGTTCGTGCGACGGGACTGTCCGCAGCTGTATCCGTCGGTACGCCGGTCCGGTTGCGATAGAACGCCGCAGGACTGCTCAGAACCAGAACGTCGGACCGACCGTCACCGTCAAAATCACCGAGGGCAAGAGAGGACCCAAACGGTGCCGGAAACAAGGTCGGCGTAAATGTTCGGTTTCCCTCGTTTCTCAGCACGGACATGGTCGACATCCCAATCGTGACGATCTCTGGTCGATCGTCACCATCCAGGTCCGCCAACGCCACCGCGTTGGCCTGAGCTAGCGTCGCGACTGCTTGGGCATCGAAACCGAGTGAGTTCCCATAGAATACTTGGATGCCCTGATTCGCCGGAGCTGTCCACGTCACAATTGCGTCTGCGTATCCGTCTCCGTCCAAGTCGGCGGTCTTGCAGTCGGTCATATCGCTCGCCGTGGCACGGTGATCCATAAGGGACCAACCACCGGCTTGGCACTTCAAGACTTCGATCACTTGTCCGGCCGCCATCACCAGGTCACTCCGACCATCTCCGTCGACGTCCGCAGCAGACATACAAAGCAGAACTGACCCGCCCGAATTGATGGAGGACGCTAGCGCGAAGAGGTGGCCTCCCAAGCCTCTGAATAACGCCAATCGCGCACTCGAGGGCAAATCCAATGACGACACTGCGATATCGAGAATGCCATCCCCGTCATAGTCACCGACAGCAACGGCACGTGCGGCGCCGAATGCTGGCACTGTCAACTCGACCGTTGGGTCAAACTGATTGTTACCGTGTCCGTATGAAATCGCGACGCGCACAAGGCCATCCTGCACCTCCGGCGTCACGACGTCCGGATGACCGTCGCGATCCAAGTCGGCCACCGCAGACGCGGGTCGTGCACTGCTGCCTCCCGACCCAGAGAAAAACTGCGTCGCGACAAACAAGGCGTCGCCCAGATTGCGGTACAGGACACCGCTCGAGGCAAGGTCCGCCCGCCCGTCCGAGCCAAAGTCGGCAACAAGCTGGTCATAGCCGTCGTTGCCCGCATCCCTACGAGCAGAGAACTTCCCATTCCCGAGGTTTCTGAGGAACGAGATCGTGTGATCGGACCGATCGGCCGTGACGATGTCCGGGAATCCGTCAAGGTTGAAGTCAGCGACAGCTAGAGCGCCCGGGGCGCGACCACAGCCCCAACGGACGAAGTCAAACGACTCTGTCTCCCACGCGTTGTGGCCAACGCAAGTGCGGGCGTTGTCGTCGACGATCACGATGTCGGAACGACCGTCTTGGTCCATGTCCACGACGGCGAGACAATGGGTACTCGGCGCAGTGCCTGGACCGATCCTAGAAGGCGTAAAGGGACTACCGAAGTTGTTGTCGCCTTGATTGGCGTACATCCAACATCCGGAATCGGCAGCGACTACATCGGGGAGGCCATCCAGCGTGACATCAGCGTAAATCGGTGACCCCGTGACCTGCGCCCCCGGCGGGGCGGGAAACCACGTGAAGGGTGCCGGAGCCTGTTGCCCTAGGTCGTAGAATACTTCGATGCCGGTTCCCGCCGTCACTATGACCTCCGGATAGAACCCCGATGGGGCGATGCAAAGGTCGCTCGCGGGGTAGGGCCCCGTAGACGAGGCCACGCGCGGCGCGAAGACCCCGCCACCCTGACCAAGGAGCATGGACACCGCTGGTGTAGCGGACTGATTGAGAACAACGAGATCGAGGCGCGCGTCGCGATTCATGTCCCCCACGCGCGCCACGATGGCTCCCGCCCCAGCAAAGACCGAGAGGCGCGCGAACGAGTTACCACCACCAAGGTTCTTCATGATGGACACGTTTGCCGACCCGTTGGCCAGAACGATGTCGTTGAGACCGTCGTTGTCGACATCGACAATCTCGATCGACCGGGCGGACCCGCCGATATCGCCGATTTCGCTCCGAATGGCCCCCTGCCCGTTCGCAATGCCGATGTTCCACCACACGCTGAGTGAATTAAGGCCTGAGTTGGCAACAACCACTTCCGGAAGCCCGTCATTGTTGAGATCTCCGGCCGCCAGCGTGGTAGGCGCCGCGACACACGGGAACGACGGGGCCAGCTCAAATCGGATCTCGGCGCCCACCGGGGCGGCGATCATCGGCAGCAGAGCAAGGATGCAGCGTGTGATTCGTAGCTTCCACATATTGCTCCTCCATGTGCGTTGGACGGCAACCGTTACCTTGAGAGTCCCGGTTTGGCGAGCGTTCCCGCCGCAAGGCGCGATCGCCGAAGGAGCGTTGCGCCGCATGCCTGCAAGAGGCCACATTCTAGCCTGAGGATCACCAACCCGGCTACTGGTTGTACCCGTGCCCGGCGGCTCGCCCGATGATCACGGCGCGCCAACGGCGTCGACAGAAGGGCGTTCACAGTCGCGACAAAGGTGGGCCACCTCTCGACAACAAGTCCGGGAGTTTGGCTCGCGCGTCAGGTATTGCGGCGGCGGCGAGCTTCCTGCATAGGATTGACCCATGGCACACCGCAAAGCAAAGGAACAACCTCAGCCCCACCGTTTCGGTGGCGAGTGGACGGTCGAAAAGCTGCGTGTGATCGAGAAGTACTTGGCAGCGTATACGACGGCGCTCAAGAACAAGCCCTCGACAGAGCACCCGTTCATCAAGGGATACATCGACGCCTTCGCCGGTACTGGCTACCGTCACGCGCGCCAGGCCGGCGACACCGCCGATCAGCGCGGACTCATGTTCCCCGACCTCGCCGCGCAAGAATCGCAGCGTCTCCTGGACGGCTCAGCTCGAATCGCGCTCAAGGTGACGCCGCGCTTTGACCGCTACGTGTTCATCGAGCGAAGCCCGGAGCGCTGTACACAGTTGGAGGCCCTCAGGGTCGAGTTTCCGGATCTAGCGGGAGACATCCGGATCTACCAAGGCGATGCGAACACCGAGATCCGGCACCTCTGCGGAAAGAACTGGAGATCACACCGCGCCGTGCTTTTCCTCGACCCCTATGGAATGCAGGTGGACTGGAAAACGATCGAGGCGGTCGCCGCAACAAAGGCGATTGACTTGTGGTTGCTATTCCCGCTTGGTATCGGCGTGAACCGTCTCTTAACACGATCGGGCGATATTCCGGCGTCCTGGCGGTCAAGGCTCAACAGCCTCCTTGGAACCGAGGACTGGTACGACCAGCTCTATCGCGTCGAAAAAACAGCGACCTTGTTCGGTGACGCCGATCGGGTAGTGAAAGCGACCACTAAAACGATCGGCCGGTATTTTGTCGAGCGTCTCAGGTCGATTTTCCCTGCGGTGGCCGACGAACCCCGCGTGCTGCGCAACGCCTCGAACTCTCCGCTATACTTGCTTTGCTTCGCCGTTGGGAACGAGAATGGTGCGCCAACCGCAATGCGCATTGCGAACCACTTGCTGAAGGCGGTGCAGTGATGGCACTCGGCTCGGGTATCGAGTGGACGGAGGCGACCTGGAACCCCGTGACGGGCTGCACGAAGATCAGCCCTGGGTGCAAATTCTGCTACGCGGAACGAATGTCCGAGCGCTTACACGCGATGGGCCAGGCCAACTATCGGAACGGCTTCGAGCTCACTCTCCACCCGCACATGCTCGAACTTCCGCTGCGTTGGAAGAAACCGCAGACGATCTTTGTCAATTCCATGAGCGATCTGTTCCACCTCGACGTGCCGTTCGAGTACATCGAGCGGGTCTTCGAAGTGATGAACCGGGCACACTGGCACCGGTTCCAGGTCCTTACCAAACGGTCCGAGCGACTCGCGGAGTTGAGCAGCCGTCTCGCGTGGGCGCCAAATATCTGGATGGGCGTAAGCGTCGAGAGCAACGCCTATCGCCAACGTATCGATCACCTTCGTGGAACGAACGCGACAACCAAGTTCCTGTCGCTGGAGCCGTTGCTCGGCCCGCTCGAGGATCTCGATGTTCATGGCATCGACTGGGTGATCGTGGGCGGCGAATCCGGCCCCGGCGCGCGCCCCATGGATGCCGCCTGGGTGCGCAGCCTGCGCGACCAGTGTCGAGCCTCCAGTGTCCCCTTCTTCTTCAAGCAGTGGGGCGGCACGAACAAGAAGCAGGCGGGGCGTTTGCTCGACGGCAAGACGTGGGACGAAATGCCGGCGACCATGGTCGGTCGCGGATCGGTCATCGGATCGGCGCGAGCGGCCACAGCGGGCAGGACTTAGGTGGCCCCGCGCGCAGCCGCTCAGCCACCCGGGGAGTATCCGACTAATCAGACGCGCGGAATCGGGTATTACCGGGGATAATCGGGTACGCGTTCGCGGAGTTCCCGTCGGATGCCAAGGGGCCGGGCAGCCGAGGCCCGGCATCCGTTGACAAAAAATACTTTTATTATTAATATATCAACGTGTAGTTTCTATGATATTTCCATTTTAGGTCAACATAAGGCCCATCAGATGCCGATCGGCGACCGGATCAAGCAAGCGCGAATCGCAGCCGGAATGACCCAGGACGAGGTCGTCGCCGCTCTCGCATCGCACGGTCAGACGCTCACCAAGGCGGGCCTGTCGAAGTACGAGCGCAGTGGGAGCGTTCCCAAGCCGACCACCCTTCGAGCGCTGACGCGGGTGTTTGACGTGGCGCCGGACTTTCTCCTCGAGGAGCCGGAAGTCCTCGTGCAGTGGCTCGCGTTTCGCAAGGCCTCCGGACTAGGACAAACCGCGCAGGCGCGAATTCAGTTCGTTGCGGCCGCGCAGGTGGAGGCGTTTGTGATGCTTCGACACGCCCTCGAGCCCAAACGCGAGCAACCGACGCCGAAGCGGACTCGCGTGGTGTCGCCGGCGGATGCCGAGACTGCGGCCGAACGGCTGCGCGAAGCGTGGCGGCTTGGCGACCAGGCGGTTGACAGTGTGACGACCGCGATCGAAGACGCCGGCGGCCTCGTCGTGGAAACCGGGCACCAGGCGAAGCTCTTCGATGGTCTCTCGGGTTGGGCCCAGAAAACCACACCGGTTGTCGTGATGAGCGCCGCGGCAGCCGATGATCGTCGCCGGTTCAGCCTGGCGCACGAACTTGGGCACTTGTTCATGGATGTTGGAAATGCCGATCCCAAGACCGAGGAGAAGCTTGCGCATCGATTCGCGGCTGCCTTCCTCGTGCCGGCAAACACGGCGCGGCGGGAACTTGGCGAGACGCGTCGCCATCTCGACCTCCGCGAACTGGCATTCTTGAAAACCAAGCATGGGCTCAGTATGCAAGCGTGGATCTACCGCGCCGCGGACCTGGGCATCATCGAACCAAGTCACGCTCGCAGTCTCTTCGCCGCGTTCAGCGCCAAGGGCTGGCGCAAGGAGGAGCCCGTGAAGTTCGAAGGCCGCGAGAAACCGACAAGGCTTCGGCAACTTGCCGTTCGGGCTTTGGCGGAAGGGCTCCTGTCCGCATCGCAGGCGGAGCGAATCTGCCCGAATGCGCTTCCGGATCGCAACGACCTGCGTCGCCCCGAACCTGGCAGCATGGACGCACGGTCTCTTCTCCTGCTACCGAAGGACGAGCGGGAGCGGTTGTTGGAGCAAGCCGCAGAGCTGGCGCGGGGCGACTACGAACCAGGCGGCGCCCTCACTGGATTCGAGGCGATGAGCGAGAAGGACCACTTTGACGAGCCCGTGGACGACTGATCCGCTGCCGGCTCGTGGCGAGATTTGGTGGATTCACTTCGATCCAGTTCAGGCCAGATTCTTCAGCACCGCGGACTCTCGCCCGCGAGATGCGCGGTTGCGGGAACCCCGCGGGGAGGGTTGACTTTGAAGGCGCCCGTCCGTTACATTTGCTCGGCACTTATATGCAGAAGCCGAGGTTTTGTGCCGCGTCGAATTACCGGCCCTCACGCCCAGCGCCTGGTCAAACGTCTCGGGATCGCGCGGTCCCGCGACCTCGAGCTCGCGGGCATCTCCCGGACTCAGATTCGGAGGTTGCTCGACCAAGGAACCCTTGAGCGCGTCAGTCGTGGCTTGTACGGAGTGCCAGGCGCGGCGAGAACCGAACGCCACCATCTCGCAGAGGCCGCGCGCCGGGTCCCCGGCGGGGTGATCTGCCTTCTCTCGGCGCTACGCTTCCACGGAATGACTCCGCAAAATCCATTCGAAGTCTGGATTGCCATCGATCGCAAGGCGTGGCGGCCGCAAGTGGAACATCCGCCACTCCGGTTCGTGTTTCTTTCCGGCGCAACGCTACGCGAGGGCGTGGAGGAACGCAACATCGGCGGTGTCTCTGTGAAGGTGTTCGGCGCCGCCAAGACCGTCGCCGATTGCTTCAAGTTTCGCAACAAGATCGGAACCGACGTCGCGGTCGAGGCCCTGCGTGATTACCGCCGAATCCACCCGAAAAAGCTTGAGGCCGTTTGGCGTTTCGCCGAGCTGAATCGCGTCGCACGCGTCATTCGACCCTACATCGAGTCGATCCAATGACCCAATGGTGCTATCCGGTATAACCGCACACGCCCATGCGCGGCGAGTTCACGACCGGCATCGGTTCGATGTCGTCTGCGCAGGGATGATTCTTCGCGTGCTTCGTGCAGAGCCAGCCGTCGGTCCCACCCCACATGCACTGCGGGCAGACGAGCGTCGCGCGAGCCTTGCAAACGATGCAGGTCCAAACGATCGGGAGATTGCGCGCTACGACCCGCAGGGCGGCACGGCCCCGCGTGCCGTCGCGTTCCGACACGATACGTCCCACGAGCGCCGTCGTGCTGCCGAAATCATACTCGTAGGAGAATCGTGCTCCACCGCTCAATGCCGTACCGAGCGCCGCGCGCTTGGCAATCTCCGCCCTGCCGACGTGAAATGCGCTCATGTGGTCACAGCATTCGAGCCAGACGTGCCTCAGAAGAAGATCGAGTTGCTCGAAGGTTGTATCGCTCCGCGCCTCGCAGTAGAGCCAATACGTGGCGTCGTGCGATGCATCGACTCGCAGCAGCGCGAGCGGCACCGCGTCCGAACCGGAGTCGTGCTCCGGGGCGCACTTCTTCAGGTGCATCGCCATCTGCGGTTCCGGGATGAGACTGTCGCACAGTTCACAGTGTCCGGTCGCCGTCGATGTGGTCATGCCTGGCCTCCAAATGGTCCGGCCGAGCGCGCTTCGATCGCAGGTCCCGATAGGAATCCGGGTGACCCGACGCCTCGAAGACTTGCCCGGCAAGAGAGAAGCGCCCCGCTTCGCGTGCGCATTCCATCATCCGCTCGATCGGTCGCCACCCCTGCGTACCGAACTCGCGGGCGGCGGGAACGAAGCGATCGAATCGGCGGTGTGCCACCCAGAGCTCGATTCGCAGTCCTCTCGCCCGCGTCGCTTCATATTCGAATCCTAGCGAGCCCAGTGTCGTAACGGTCTCCGCAATGATGCCTTCGAGCCGCGTCACATCTGCAGCCGCAACCCCACTGAAGTAGCCCGTCATGTCGTCGACCAGGGCGTAGTCTTCCCAGGTGACGAATTCGACGAGATCCCGATAGAACACGGTTGCGTCGCAGCCCGCGTCCTGCCACGGGACGGCGAGATACTTCCGCCAGATGTCGCCGAAGAGTTGGCCGAACATGCCGAACGAATCGTCGGTGCATTCCATGGCGTCCGCGATGACTGTCACGCCTGCCCGCAAGAGCGCCAGCCGCTTCGCATGCGACAACCCGGCGATGTTGGCGCGGTGGATTCGCTTCTCGAGCCTCATCGCCAGGTCCATCGCGGCGCGCCCGGCATGAAATGGCACAGCATCGACGAGCGGCTGCAGTTGCGCCGCATCGCCGGCAGGGGAAATCGGAAACAGCCGCCAGTACCCCGACCGCGACCGGGCCTTCAGCCGGACACGGGGCCGGAATTGCATCGGCGGCGTCCAGTAGGAGGCGGCTTGTTCGAGCACCTTCGTTCGCGCCTTGGCCGCCAGTTTCTCGTCGACCGCATCGACGTCGCCAAGAACCTCCTGAATGGACAGGCCGGCGTCCCGTAGACGCAGCTCCAGATCTAGCCCATGCGCCAGTTTGACCTCCGCATCCTTCTGATGCTGATAGTCGCGGCGCAGCGCTTCGAAATGCGCCATGAGCCCGTCGAGGCCGTTGACATCTCGTACCGCGAGGCGCAGGAACCAGCGGTCCCAGTAGCAAAAGGCATGGCCGTCGACCAGCTTCCACAACTCGGGCCCCTGAATGATCTTCTTCTGGGGCGACTGTGGCTCCGGCCGCCAAGCGAGCCTCTCGCCGAGGGCGGGCATGACCGGCTCGGGCAGGGATTTATCGTGATGCGGCGTCATGAACATCATTGTGCCGCATCTGACTTGTGGTTTCCAAGCGGGTCGCGCGTCCCTTCGGACCGCGTCCGCTACAAGCGCAATTCCCGCTTGAGAATCCGAGTCACGAAGCGATCGCCGAACGTCTCCTCCGCAACGCGGGCGCGGATCTTCTGGAACACGGCCTGCGCCTGGCCCAACTGCACCGCGACCGCCATGGTTTCCGCGAAGGCGCTCGCGACATCGGTGGACTGCTCGCCGTAGCCCTCAACCAACCAGTGGATAGCGAGCAAGCCAGCCTCGAGCGCGAATTCCGGCCGGGTCGCGGCAAAGTCACGACAGGCGCGGGTCAACGTGCGCGGGTCCGCGGGACTTTGGCGTGCAAGCGCGATTGCCTCATCGAGCAGGCCTGCGTCCTTGGCGGCCGCGAACCATTTCCCCTCCATGCCTGATGTGCTGGCGGCGAGATCGGACAGGATTTCAGACTTGGCCTTGTGGGGATATTTTTGGGCGACGGCGCGGAAGGTCGCAGCGTACGTCGTGCGGACATGGGTGCGGAGGGCGTAGTTGCGATAGGCCTCATCGGCGCGGCCTGCGCCCAAGAGCAGTTTTTCGCAGAAGGCATCGATACCCGGGCCGTTCGAGCGGTTGCGGCACGCTTCGGCCTCGCGGAGGGCCTCTTGCCACTTGCCTTGCGCGAGCAGCGACTTGGCGATCCACAGGCGGTACATCCAAAAGGTCTCGCCGTCGAGGAGCGCGACGAGATCGTCGAAGCGTTCGGCGCGAACAAGAGCGCTCAGACACGCTGAAGTGCCGTTGAAGAATCGTGATTCAGCATGCGTCGATCGCAACGCCGCGCGTGTTCGTTCCAAGAGCCGATCGGCCCAGGCGGATGCGGTCTCCTTTGAGACGCAGAGGTCGCCCCAATGTTCGGCGAGCCCTTCGATCCACGGCGTTTGATCGGCAGCGTGGGCTGCAAATAGACGATCGAGCCACGCTTCGCGCGCCGGCGCGTCGACTGGCGCGCGCGCGATGATGCCGACGAAGTCCTCGATGGCAGCATTCAGCATGGCGCCGAGCGCGCCGGAAGACCCGTCGACGTTGTCGAGTGCCGGCGAAACGCGCTCTAAGAAGAGCACTGCACCCTCGGCGCCGAGGACGGGGTCGAGCTTCGCGGCGCGCTTGATCTCCGCGACGGCTTCTTTGACGCGCGCCTGCGCGGGTTGGGACTTCCAGCCGAAGGCAGCGCGGCGGAAACGAGGCTTGAAGGCCCAGGCGTGCTGGCGTTTGCGCCCGGTTGAGCGAGTGCTCTGTTTCACAGGGCCTCCCGGCAGTTTCGCGGCGCCGCCAGACGCGTTGCTACAGCCGGCCTTTCAGGCGGCCAGCACTTGGATGCCGGGGCACGCGAGAAGTCGCGCATCGGACGTCACGAGTGTGAGATCGAGCACCCGTGCCGTTGCTGCCAAGAATCGATCTGCCGGATCAGGATGCGGCAGCGCGATTCGGCGACTTTCGCGTGCGATGTCGTGGGTCAGCGTCGCCTCTTGAATCGGCAGGGCGGCGAGCGCGCTCTCGATCCAGGCTTGAGGATCGGGGAGCAAGATCAGCCGCCCGCGATCTGCGAGGAGAAGCGCTTCCCAAACACTGATCGGGGAGAGCCAGAGATCCGTGTCTGGCTGTCGCAGAACATGTCGCACTCGCGTCGATAGTTTTTCCGGCTCGAGCAGGCTCCACAGCCAGACGTGGGTATCGAGCAACAGTCTCACGAGGTCTCGGCCTCCCAATCGCTCGAATCGGACGCGGGCTCTACGAGATCGCCTCGGATACTGCCGGTTTCACGCAGCGATCCGAGCCACTCCGGCTGCCGCGGCGGAAGCGAGGGCGGAGTGATCTCGGCGATAGGTTTCCCGAACCGTGTCACCAAGATGGGCTGCCGAGTGCGACGCACGCGATCCAGGACCGCGAGGCAGGTCGCCTTGAACTTCGAGATCGCGATTTCTTCCACGCAGGCCTCCGTTCTTTTCGATTATACCATGGTCTAAGACCATGGTCAATACGCACCGGGAAACCGCCATGCGCGGCGTAGGGGCCCTGAATGCACCGTGGTTGCCTTTTCCTGCTTAAAAACATACCAACTAGTTGGTATATTCCGCCCATGACGCCACCACGACCCGATTCCAAGGTGAAGTTCCTAGACGCCGCCCTCCACGTGATCCGCACCAAGGGCTACGAGGCCGCGACGATCGACGACCTCTGCGCGGCCGCCGGCCTGACCAAGGGCAGCTTCTTCCATCATTTCGCGACCAAGGAAGACCTGGCGATCGAGGCGGCGGCACATTTCGGTGCGATGGCGGAAGGCTTGTTTGCCCAGGCGCCCTACCGGCGCCCCGCCGATCCGCTCGAGCGCCTGTTGGGATATGTCGATTTCCGCGCCGCGATCATGCGCGGTGATCTTCCCGA
Source organism: bacterium (assembly GCA_031362565.1). Classification (GTDB taxonomy): domain Bacteria; phylum Krumholzibacteriota; class Krumholzibacteriia; genus JANLSU01. The sequence goes on from JANLSU010000120.1 coordinate 16,473, forward strand.
CTTCACGTGTCTGCTCGGCACGATGGTGCAGGAGACCTTCGACACGCATCCCGCGATCCGGGACGCGTGCAACAAGCAGATCAGCGAGCACGCGGCGACGGTCGAGGAGGACATCGCCCAAGCGAAGCAGCTCTACGCTCCCGACGCACCCTGGTCGCCCGAAAGCCTCGCACTCTTCACGCAGGCTGTGATCCAAGGGGCATTCATCTTGGCCAAGGCCAAGGGCGGCCCCGAAGTCGCCGTGGAATGCATCGCCCACTTACGACGCTATCTCGAAACGCAGTTCACTTCACCCAAGCCCAAAAAGAAGCGCGCTCATGTCGAGTAAACAAAAAATCATGCCCTGCCTCTGGTTCGACAGCAACGCCGAAGCCGCGATGGACTTCTACTGTTCGATCTTCAAGAACTCCAAGATCCACCACCTGGCGCGCTACGGCGACGCCGGGCCGGGGCCGAAGGGACAGGTCATGGTCGGCACGTTCCAGCTCGAGGGTCAGCAGTTCATGGCGTTGAATGGCGGACCGATGTTCAAGTTCACCGAGGCCATTTCGCTCAAGGTGGAATGCGACAGCCAAGAAGAAGTCGATGCCCTGTGGAGCAAGCTCACGGCAGATGGCGGCGCACCCTCACAGTGCGGTTGGCTCAAGGACAAGTTTGGACTCTCCTGGCAGATCGTTCCGTCGAGTGTGGTCGAAATGCTGAGCGACAAGGATGCCGCGAAATCGAACCGGGTCATGGAAGCGATCATGCAGATGACCAAGATCGACATCGAGAAGTGCAAGCAAGCGTACAACCGGGTGTAACGCGGAAAATCACTCCGGAAGCGAAAGGAGAATGAACCATGTCCGATCGCAAGCTTGTGCCCGGGAAGTTCGTGTGGTTCGAGCACGTGTCCCGGGACCCCAAGAAGGCGCAGGCGTTCTATGGCGAAGTGCTCGGCTGGACGGTGCGCCCGTTCCCGATGGGCGACTTCAGCTACGACATGATCTACGCCGGCGACACGATGATCGGCGGCTATGCGGCACGGCAACACAGTGCGCACTGGCAGGGTGAGGGCGAGGCCGCGGGCGCAAGCGACGGCCCGCCCCCGCACTGGATCTCGTGTCTCTCGGTCGACGATGTCGATGCGATCGCGACCGCCACGATCGCCAACGGCGGCAAAGTGATCGAGCCGCCGTACGATGCCCCCGGCGTCGGCCGGATGGCACGGATCGCCGATCCGCAAGGCGCCGAGCTGTCGCTCATCAAGAGTGCCAATGGCGATGCGCCCGATGCACTCGCGCCCCCCGGTGGTTGGGTGTGGAACGAGCTGCACACGACGGACCCCGCGAAGGCACTCACCTTCTACGAACGAGTCGTCGGCTTCGCGCACCGTTCGATGGACATGGGGCCAGGCGGCACGTACCACATCGTGTCCATGGGTGGCGTCGACCGCGGCGGCGTGACGACCCACTTGCCGAGCGGTGTGCCGCCACACTGGTTGCCCTACGCCAACGCCGCCGACGTCGACGCGACAGTCGCACGCGCGAAAAAGCTCGGCGGCAAAGTCCTGATGGGCCCCGAGGACATTCCGGGCGCTGGCCGGGTCGCCGTGCTGGAGGATCCGACGGGTGCCGCAATCGCGATCCTCAATCCGAAACCGATGGAGAAACCGCGCTAACCGGCGTTGCCGTCGCGACGGCCACCGTCACGCCCCGAATCGCACCTGACCGTCAACATGGTTGCCCTTCGGCGTCAACGATCTCGACGACGCCGAAGGGTCCGCCGCGTTCGCGCCGCGCGCCGGCCACGGTTTGTCGTGCGGCACAATCATCGCTTAGGATCGCGGTACCGGCGGCATTCGACCGTCGAGCTCGAGCGGTCGCACGAGAGCGTTGCCAAAGCACCGGAGGTTGAGTCCATGAAGGTTGCATACGATGCCGAGACAGATACCCTCTCCGTGATCTTCAAGGAGCAGGCCACCGTTGCCGAGAGTGACGAAGACAAGCCCGGCATCATTCTCGATTACGACGCCCTGCAGGATCTCGTCTCTCTCGAGATTCTCGACGCCTCGCGGCGCGTGACCAACACGGGCCATGTCGACTACACGCGCACGTCGTGATCTCGGCGCCTGCGAGCGTTCGAGAATTTGCCGGACTTCGCGCCCTCGCGGCTGGGCCGCTTGACTATTTGCCACTTGGCGCGTATATTTATGCCATATGGCAGGACGTGAAAGGGGCGCCCGGATGCCGGACGCAGCGGAACGGAAGAAGAAGGAATCGCCCGACACGCGGGAGTTCCTGCATCGTTTCGAGACAACCGGCACGGTCGGCCTCTACTACGTCGCTTTCCTTGGATTGCGGACCTACGTCGTCGGCCGTCTGCTCGAGGACGTTCACCGCGGATTGCCCTATCGAGCGTGGGAGAGGCTCCTCAGCAACACCGAGATCGAAAAGGAGCAGCTGCTCCGAATGGTCCAGATCACTTCCCGCACGCTCAGCCGGCGCAAGGAAGAAGGGCGACTGGAGCCGGACGAATCGGATCGGCTGCTGCGTGTTTCGAGACTGTTTGCACACGCGTTGGCCCTGTTCGAGGGCGAGGCCGGCGATGCACGGCGCTGGCTCACCACTGCGCAGTCCGGTCTTGGAGGAGACACTCCCGTCGAGGTCGGCGCGACCGAAATTGGCGCGCGTGAGGTAGAAGCTTTGATCGGCCGGCTCGAGCACGGTATTCCGTCTTGATTCGTGCCTGGCGCATTGTGAAGTCGGCGTATGCAGCGCACGCATTCGATGGCGAAGGCTCACAACTCTATGGCAGCCGGTGGAACAGCCCCGGTTTGCGGATCGTTCACACGTCCGCGACTCTCTCCCTTGCCGTTCTGGAGATCCTCGCGCACTTGCAAAGCGTCGCGCCGCTCCCGCACTATTTGGTCTTCCCGACGGACTTCGATCCAGCCCACATCGAACAGGTCGAGATGTCGACGCTCCCCTCCGGGTGGCGACGCTCACCACCCTCCGCCGCCGTGCAGCAAACCGGCAACCTTTGGGTGCGGCGCGCGTCCTCGGCGGTTCTCGCGGTACCCAGCGCATTGATTCCGCACGAACGCAACTATCTACTGAACCCCGCGCACCCGGACTTCAAGCGAATCCAGATCAGCCCGCCGGTCGCTCTCGACGTCGACCCGCGCGTGTTCGGCGGAACGGGAGCCTGACCTCAGCCATTGCGCAATCGCCCGTCTCCCGCAGTTCATCGCAACGAAAGCCTGCGCCACGACGCTTCGGACTTGCCGTGACTGCCGACGCCCAGGCGGGCAACGTTGTAGACAAGAAGGTGAGCGCCAACGCGACAGCCCGCGCTCCAAATACGACGGTCCATCCGCGCAGGCCCGTCGCGCGACACGTGTAACGGGCATCGAAACGAACTAGCACACGATTTGCAGGCCCGCCGACCTGAGACTGCGAAACGGGGTGACGTAGCGTGATCAAGTCGACAGATCTTCGAAGCGTCGCGCACCGCCACCTGGTGGATGCCCAGACTCTCCTCCAGGCCCAGCGCTACGACGCGGCATGCTATCTCTCCGGCTTTGCGATCGAGGTGGCTCTGAAGGCGCGGATTTGCCGAACGTTGAACTGGCCGGAGTTCCCGAAGACAGCCAAGGAGTTCCGGGGACTGCACTCGCTCAAGACCCACGATCTCGCGATTCTCCTCCGGCTGTCGGGCGTGGAAGCTGATGTCGTCGCGCGCGAGTTGACGGCTTGGACTAAAGTGATACAATGGACGCCGGAGCAGCGGTATCAGACTCCCGGTGGGAGGACTGCGGGCCAAGCCCACGACTTCGTCGCTGCCGTAACTGCCATCCTTGGAGTCCTATGATCTCGACGCGCGGCCTTCGCAAAGTAATGCGCGAGATCTCCGCGGCAAAAGGCGATTTCGTATTCTTCGCGATGTTGCAGAGGGCCAACGCCCTCGGCAACTGGGATCTCGTCGTTGCTGCGCCCTGGCTAAAGGACGACCGCCTTCGAACGCTAAACGCATTCCACAAACTAATTGTCGCGTCTGGCGGAGCGGGCGTGTTGCGCGGCTTCTGCTCGATCGTGATCCTGCAGCCTAGTGATCCGAGGCTCCGCGCTGTCGTGCGCACTTTCGGAGTCGACGACGGCGAAGTCCGCCTGGTGCGGACGTATATGTTCGACCAAGAGATCGACGAGGCGATCATCCTGCGCGCTCGGGAAGCCGCGAAGGCGCCGAAACGCGAGCGCGCGGTGCGCCGCCGGGCGTAGTCACCCACTCCGCCGAGCCGATCCGGGCGTTCGATCCGGCCCCTCTTGACATTCGACCGTACTCGAATAATTATTCGACTATGAATTCGATCGATTTCCGACTCGACTTCCATCGCTGTCTGGAGCTGCTCTCGAAGCGGGTTGCGGAACCCGCTCCCGGACACATCCAGCTCCTGGCGGGTCCCCGGCAGGTGGGCAAGACTACGCTTCTGCTCACCCTCGCCGAGAGGCTGGGGCGCGAGGCGATGTACGTTGCTGCGGACGGACCCGAGGCTGCATCCCCCGGGTTCTGGGAAAGGCTCTGGATCCGGGCCGAAGAAACGGCTCAGGCCAAGGGCCGTGTGGTCGTTCTGTTGGACGAACTACACGTTGTCCACGACTGGGCCGCGCGCCTGAAGGGCGAATGGGACCGATTCCAGCGGCGCAAAACACCGATTCAGGTCGTCGCCACGGGTTCGTCCGCGCTCCGTCTTGCAACCGGCTCGCGCGAGAGCCTTGCCGGCCGGTTCGAGCGCCTCACCCTCACGCATTGGACCGCGGCGTCGCTCGCCGCAGCATTCGAGATCCCGCCGTCCGAGGCAGTTCAGCACTTGGTGCGAATGGGTTCATACCCGGGCGCCTTCCCGTTGCGGCACGAACTTCCGCGCTGGATAGCGTACGTGCGCGATTCGATTCTCGAACCCGCAATCGGACGCGACCTTCTCGCGCTGGGGGCAGTGCGAAAGCCGGCGCTCTTACGGCAAGTCTTCGGCGTTTGTGCCGCATCTCCGGCGGAGATCGTCTCCCTGCAGAAGATCCAAGGTCAACTCACCGATCCGGGCGCACTCGAAACGATCGCGCACTATCTCGACCTCCTCGAGGAAGCATTCCTGGTTGTCGCGCTCGAGAAGCACGCCTCCCGGGTGACACGTCGGCGCGCGGCGCCGCCAAAGCTTGTCACCTTGAGCAACGCGCTGCTCGCGGTTTCCGATCCGCGCGGCGCACCAGAGCCCGCGACGGATCCAGCGCGCTTTGGTCGCTGGGTTGAAAACGCCTGCATCGCGCATGCGTGGAACAGCGGCCAACGCGTCGCCTACTGGCGCGAAGAGCCCCTCGAGGTCGACGCCGTACTCGACGGCACCTGGGGATCGTGGGCGATCGAAGTCAAAACCGGCCGCATCAGTTCCGCCGATCTCGCGGGGCTACACGAGTTCACACGCCGCTACCCGAAATATCGGCCACTCGTGCTTTGCGATCCCGAGCAAAGCCGGGTCGCCGAACGTGCGGGTCTGGCCGCCATGGATTGGGCCGACTTCTTGCGCACCGGGCCTCCGAACGAGTGACGCCAAGCCGCTGATCACCGCACGAGGATCATCTTTCGCGTCGCGCTCTTCGCGCCTGCCGTGAGCTTGCAGAGGTACGCACCCGAAGGCAGCGGCTCGCCGTGAGCATCGCGTGCCGTCCAAACCGCGTGATGCACGCCCGCCGGTAGTTCGGCATCGACGAGATTGGTGATCCACTTCCCACTCGGCGCGAACACGGCAATGCGCGCATGTCCCGCTGTTTCGAGCTCGAAACCGATTTCGGTCGTCGGATTGAACGGATTCGGACTGTTGGGTTCGAGAGTGAAGCGCGGCGCGTGGCTCTCGGTGTCCGTCGTCCCGTTGGACACGATCACGAAGTTCGAGAGCGGACTCTGATTCCCCGCGAAGTCCACCGCTGCGACCCAGTAGTAGTAGCGATGCCCGGTGGCGATGGTGGGATCCGCGAATGCCGTGTTCACCGAGTTTCCGACGTGGCTCTGCGGCCCGGGTTGAAAGTTCACCATGTCGGCGCGGTACACGGCGTAGTAGTTGCGATCGGTGTCGAGGACCGGTGCCCAGCCCAAGGTCACCTGTGACGGAATCAACTGCGCGACCACCAGGTTTTGTGGCACGGAAGGCGCCAAGTTGTCGACCGAGTAGCCGCTGTCGGGTGCGGAGTCAAAGAAGACCTGCGGGTTCGTGCTGATGGCCGAGGCAAAGAACACGGAGCGGCACATTCCCGCGCTCGTCGAGTCGCAAAGCGTCGGCGCGACCACACTGTAGGTCGGATCCGAGCGTGCCGGAACGGTGAGCACGAAATCCCACGACCCTGGCGGGGTCGCGATGCCCGGCGGCGGCTGGATCCGATCCGCGCTGCACGTGCCGGCCTTGTACGGCCCGACGCGCCGCCAGAGTGCGTAGCTCGCGATCACCGTCGAGGATTGCGGCGAGTCGTAGATCGACCGCTGCCACTTGACTCGCACGCGCCGCCCTTGGTCGTTGCCGACATCCTTCACACTCTGGATAATCGGCGCGCCCGAGAACACGGCTTCCGTCCCGAAGCCGGAGCCGGCAAAAGCTCCATCGATTGCCTGCACCGAGAAATAGAGAGTAGCCGTGATCGGGAAACTCGACAGACTGAGCGACCAGCTCGTGTTACTGCCGGTGCTGCCGGTTTGAGCGATGCGCCGGTAGCCGTTGCTCGTGTTGGCCATCGGCGCCACGAGTTGCGAGCCGCCGGGTGAACTCCCAACGCGAAGGTTGTAGCTGAGCGCTGCCGCTGGCGTCTGGCCGTCAGTCGACGGCGACCAGGAGAGCGTCGCTTGTGTTCCGACGACTTGAACCTGGAGGTTCGTCGGCGCGCTGGGTGGTGTATTCGCCGGCGTCGCGAGGTTGTTTCGGTACAGGTGCGTGTACTGTTGATTGCCCACGCCGCTCGTGACCATGTCGAGATCGCCGTCATTGTCGTAGTCGCCCCACGCCACGCATGTTTCGGAGGCGCCATCCAGTGAGGCGCCGATGTCCGAAAAGTTCCCGGCGGTGTTCTTGTAGACGCGAGTGATTGCGGCGAAGGACGGCGAGTAGCCGGAAATCAGCACGTCCAGGTCGCCATCGTTGTCGTAGTCGCCCCAAGCACAAGAGCTATTGTACACGGGCTCCAGATTGGCCCCGATATCCGTGAACGACGAACCTGCGTTGTTGCGGTAAATCCGTGCATAGTGCCCCTGGCCGGTGAGTAGGATGTCGAGGTCACCATCGTTGTCGTAGTCGCCACACGACAGGCCGCCCCGGTAGGTAGGCACGAGATTGGCATTCATGTCCGCAAAATTGCTGTTGCCGTTGTTCTTGTACACGCGGGTTTGCGCCTGAGCGCCCGAGATCACAAGATCAAGGTCGCGATCGTTGTCTAGATCGGCCCAAACGACCGCACTATAGTAGTTGCCCTGAAGCCCAGTTCCGCTCACCTCACTGAACAGCCCAGCAGTGTTCCGATAGATGCGTGCGATCCCGCTGCAACAGCTCGCGTATCCGGTCACGATCAGATCGAGATCACCATCGTTATCGCAATCACCCCAGGCCAACGCACCCCACTGGACACCCTCGAGAACCGCCCCAATGTCCGTAAACGAATGGTCAGGGTTGTTCCGATAAATCCGTGTGATCAGCCCGCAGCAGTTCGACGAACCGCAGACCGCGATATCGAGGTCGCCATCGCTATCGTAGTCGCCCCATGCGACCGATCCGTACTGGACGCCTGGAAGCCCCGCGCCAACGTCGGCGAATGAGCCGGAGGTGTTCCGGTAGAGCCTCGTGATCGTGCCAAAGTTGTTCGACAGCCCGGCAATCAGCAGGTCCAGGTCGCCATCGTTGTCGTAGTCGCCCCAGGCTGCCGAACTCTGGTACACGCCTTCGATGACCGGCCCCTCGCCGAACGGTGTCGAGAACGTCTGTTCGTTGGCAAAACTCGACGCAGCAAGCCCCGCGTCAACAGCCTGCACCGTCCAGTAGTACGTTCCAAGCTGCGGCAGTTGGAGCGTCCAGGTGCGGCGCAGGTCGACGTTGCCTCGCTGAGTGATGAAGCGCGTACCCGTGCCGGCGGCCGCCATGGCCGAAAACACCTGCGACCCGCCGGGCGTCGTTCCCACGCGCACGTTGTACTGGAGTGCATTGCTGTTCGTCTGTGCGTCCGTGGTCGCCAACCAATTGAGGGTCACACTCATACCGTTGGTTGTGGCGGTAAGACCACCCGGCGCGGCCGGCACGGTATTCGGACTTGAGGCGTTGTTCTTGTACAGCCGAACGCGGGAGGCGCTCGCGCCATCTTGGCCGGTCAGAATCAAGTCGGCGTCGAGGTCGCCATCAAAGTCGCCCCAAGCGAGGGTGCCCTTGTCGAATCCCTCCAGGCCGGCGATCGTGTCCGCGAACACCCCGGCACTGTTCTGATACACGCGCGTGATACGCCCGACGTTGGACATTCCCGTAACCGCAACATCCAAGTCGCCATCGTTGTCGGTGTCCGCGAATGCGGCCGCGCCCTGTTCGATGCCCTCGAATGTCGCACCGCTGTTGAAAAAGAACCCGCCGGCGTTCACATAGACCCTCGTCAGCCGTCCGCTGTCGCTGAGTCCCGCGATCAGCGCGTCCAAATCGCCATCCGAATCGTAGTCGCCCCAAGCCACTGAGCCCTGCTGCACGCCTTGAATCGATGCACTGATATCCGTGAAACTACTGCCGCCGTTGTTCCGATAGACCTGGCAGATACGCGAACAGCAGTTCGAAGCGCCAGTTGCAATCACGTCGAGATCGCCATCGTTGTCGTAGTCGCCCCACGCAACGGCTGCGTACTCCAAGCCGTTGAACCCTACGCCCATATCGTTGAAAGTGCCAGCGGTGTTCCGGTAAATCCGTGTAATCCGGCCGCAGCAATCCGAACTCCCGGCAAGGAGCAGATCGAGATCCCCGTCGTTGTCGTAATCGCCCCAAGCAACCGCGCTGTTGTACACGGGTTCGAGGCTCGCTCCGATGTCCGTGAATCCACCACCCGTGTTCCGATAGATGCGCGACGTTCGCCCGCCGTTCGTGAACCCGGTTACCACCAGATCCAGGTCTCCGTCGTTGTCGAAGTCCCCCCAAGCCACCGCACCCTGGTCGACATTTTGGAAGGAATAGCCAGTGTCCGCGAACACCCCGCTACTGTTCCGGTACAAACGTGTCAGCCGCCCGGTCGCCGACATCCCAGTCAACACCACGTCGAGATCGCCGTCGCCGTCAAAGTCGCCCCAAGCGACGGCGCTGTTGTACACGCCGCTCACCGCCGAAGACCAGTCCGTGAATGCCGTTGCGAAAGTTCGCTCGCTCGCGAATACCGAGCCCGCGTGCGCCGCGTCGATTGTCTGAACACTCCAGAAGTAGCTGCCAAGTGTCGGCAACTGCAGCGTCCACGATGTGCGGCCCGTGACGTTTCCCTGATGCACGATGCGGCGGAACCCCGTGGCAGGATCCGACTGCGGCGAGACCACCTGCGCACCGTTCGACGTCAGGCCGAGGCGAATGTTGTAGCTCAGGCCTGCCGCCGCCGTTTGTGCATCGCTGGCTGGCGCCCACGAGAGGGTCACTGTGTTTCCGACCAAAGAGGCACTCAAACCGGAGGGCGCTCCGGGCGCTGTGTTTGCGATGCCCGAGCCGTTTCGATACAGCTTCGAGATGGGCGTTCCAATCGTGTTCTGGCCGGCGATCACCAAGTCCAGATCGCGATCGTTATCCACGTCGGCCCAGCGGCCGCCGCTATTGCGAACCCCATCCAACCCGGCGGCGACTGTGGTGAACGTCGCGCCGTCATTCCGGACGACGAGCGCCAAACGTGTGGAGGTCTTGTCCGTACCTGTGAGCAACAGATCGGGGTCTCCGTCATTGTCGGAATCACCCCAGTCGATCGAGCCGTTCGTCAGACCCGTGAGCACGACGCCCGAATCTACGAAACCCGCGAATCCATCGTTGCGGTAGATGGTGGTCACACTGCCGGATGCGGCCGCGCCGCAGTACGTAAGGTCGAGATCGCCATCTCTGTCATAGTCGCACCACGCCACGGCGCCGCGCTCGATCCCCACTAGGCCCGCCGAAGCATCGGTGAAAACCCCACCGGTGTTGCGATAGATGCGCGCGATCGGCGTGCTCGTGACATCGAGTCCGACTAGAATCAGGTCGAGGTCACCGTCCGCGTCGTAGTCGCCCCATGCTGCTGAGGCGTTGTCCAGCGCTGGAAGCCCACCGCCGATGTCGACAAAGGCGCCCCCGTCGTTGCGGTAGAGCCGGGTGAGCGTCGAGCCGGCATCGTGCCGTCCGGTGAGAACGAGATCCAAGTCGCCGTCATTGTCGAAGTCGCCCCATGCGACCGCACCATTCTTGATGCCTTGAAATCCAACCGCGACGGACGTGAAGGTCCCGCCGTCATTGCGATAGAGCCTCGAGATGGGCACATCGAAATCGTCCTCGCCCGTGATGATGACATCGAGATCGCCGTCGTTGTCGTAGTCACCCCAGGCCGCTGCACTAAACTCGACGCCGAGAAACCCGGCCCCGACGAGAGCAAAGTTGCCTGTCCCGTCGCTTCGATACAGATGCGTCGTTGGCGTCAACGTCGCGTCGCGCCCCACGACGAGCAAGTCCAAGTCACCGTCGTTGTCGAAATCCGCCCAAGAGACGCTGCCGAGTTGGATCCCTTGCAGGGCGGCGCTCGGAACCTCGGTGAAGGTCTGCCCGCGAGCACGCGCCGGACTCAACGTAGCGGCGGCAATCAAGAGGGTGGAGACGAGCAAGGTGCGACGATTTGACATTGCCATGGCTATTGCTCCATCAGCGCTGGCGCCCATGCACATGCTTCACGCCAAAGGCGACTCGTCTCCGCGGTGCGGAGAGCCGATGACGTGTGCGGTACAGCAATTTCGGCGCGAAGGTAGCAGACGACCCCGGCGGGCGCCACAATTCTTGTTCGCCCGGCGGATTCGAGGCGAACGAGATAGACGCCGCGTACAACCCGATCGCCCTCCGAGTCGTGCCGGTCCCAATTGATGCTTTGGCACCCGGGATCACGCCTGGTCAGCGGGGCCGTCACGCCGCTCGACGCCGGCCCGGACACCGGCGCCGCCACCGATTTGACGTCCTCGCCGCGAGTGTGTAGACTTGTGTGTGGAGGTCCACACATGGCGACCAATCTCTCCATCGATCCGAAGTTGCTCGACGAAGCTCTGCGCGTCGGCGGAGAAAAGACCAAGAAGGCCACCGTCACAAAGGCGCTCGAGGAGTTCATCGCTCGCCGGCGACAGAAGAAGATCCTCGAGCTCTTCGGCACGCTCGAGTGGAACCCCGATTTCGACTACAAGCGTGAACGGAAGCGATGAGCCTTTTCGTCGACACGAGCGTGTGGTCTCTCGCATTGCGCCGGGACGCGCCTGCAAACCAGCCGGAGGTGTCGGCGCTCGACGAGGCGTTACGCAGCGGACGGGCGGTCGTTTCGACAGGACTCGTGCTCCAAGAATTGCTTCAGGGCTTTGGAGGTCCGAAGTCCAAAGACGAAATCGTCCGTCGTTTCTCTATGCTGCCGATGATCATCCCCAACCCAACCGATCACGTCGAGGCCGCGGGGCTCCGAAACACCTGCCGCCGCCGCGGCGTGCAGATTGGCACCATCGACGCATTGATCGCTCAACTCTGCGTCCATCGTGACTTGACACTCCTCACGACCGATCTCGACTTCACCGGCATCGCCGCGAACTCGGCCCTCAAGATTTGGCGGGGCTGACCGCCGACCCTTGACACCTACCTACCTCGTATGCATACTGGGTATTCACGAGGAGGTCCAGCGTGAGCATCCGCCATAGTCTTCTTGCGATCCTCGCCGAACACCCGGCCCACGGCTATGGGCTGAAGTCGAGCTTCGAGAAAAGCACCGCCGGCGCCTGGCCGCTGAACGTCGGGCAGGTCTACACGACGTTGAGCCGGCTCGAACGCGACGGCTTGGTCAAGTCGGAAGGTCTCGACGACAACGGTGCCCGCCAAACCTGGCGCATTACGAAGGCCGGGCGCTCGAGCCTCGATGAGTGGTTCGAGACGCCGGTCGTGGACTCACCGCCGTCGCGCGACGAGCTGGCGCTCAAAGTGCTCCTCGCGGTGGCTGCGGATGACGTCGATGTGAGCCGCATCCTGCGCGCGCAGCGCGTCGCGACGATGGAGCGCCTGCAGCAGTACACGCGGCACAAGCGCGCCGCCGATCCCAAACGCGAGCTGCCGTGGACGCTGCTCCTCGACGCGCTGATCTTGAAGGCGGAAGCCGAGGTGAAATGGCTGGACCTCTGCGAGGAACGCCTACGCCATCGAAAATGATGGCCGCGATTCCGGGGTTGCCCAACAGCGCGCCGCCGATCCTCCGTTTCGAAGCCGCCGGCCGCACCCACGTGAACGGCGCCATCTCGGTGCGGGCCTTGGGCCCCGTGGATATCGACGTGAAGCGCGGCGAGTTCGTCGCGGTGATGGGTCCCTCCGGTTCCGGGAAGTCGACGCTGTTGTCGTTGGCGGGCGCCCTCGATGCGCCGAGCGAGGGCCGCGTCTACGTGCAAGGCCGCGACTTGGCGCGCTTACGCCCACGCGAGCTGGCGGAACTGCGGCGGCGGACAATCGGCTTCATTTTCCAGGACTTGAATCTGCTGCCTGGCCTGACCGCGCTCGAAAACGTCGCCTTGCCGCTCGAGCTCGATGGACAACGGCTGCCGCAAGCCCGCGCGGCAGCGTTGCAAGCCCTTGCGGGCGTCCAAATGCAGGCCTTTGCGGCCCGTTTTCCGGAAGATCTCTCCGGCGGCGAACAACAACGCGTCGCGATCGCGCGGGCGTTCGTCGGCGACCGCGCCTTGCTGCTCGCCGACGAACCCACCGGCGCACTGGACTCGGTCACGGGTGAACTCGTGATGCGCTTGTTGCGCGCCCAGTGCGACACCGGACGAACTGTCGTTCTCGTCACCCACAACTCAGCCCACGCTGCCTGGGCCGACCGGGTTCTCTTCTTGAAGGACGGCGCGATAGCCGACGAGTCGCTCGCTACCCGCGGCTTCCGCCCGGAGACCTTGGGCAGCGAGCCGTGAGATGGCTTCGCGCCGTGCGCGCCCTCGTCCGCGTCGAACTGCGGCAGATTCGCCGCCACCGTGGCCGCTCCCTACTCCTCATCTTGTTGATCGCCGTCCCTGTTGCCGCCATCGTCGGAGCTGCGACACTGGCACGCATCACGGCGCAAACCCCCGCCGAGCGTGCGCGCCAAGCAATGGGCGAAGCCACCCTGCGTGTCGAACTTGCGTCCGGCGATCCCGGCATCGCAACACTCACCGCCTTACTACCACCCGGCACGCCGACGGCGACTCTCTTTGCCGGCCAGGAGACGGTGCGAATTCCGGGGCGGCAATTGCGCGCCGCGCTTCTGGCGATGGATTCCAAAATCCTGGGACCAGGCGGACTTGCTGCAGGAATGGTGCATCTCGAAACCGGACGCCTGCCCGCGAATACCGGTGAGGCTGCACTCTCTCGTCTCTTGCTCGAGGGTTTGGGATCGACGGTGGGCGACACCACTACGCTCGCGGACGGACAACTCCGCGCCATCACCGGTACTGTGGTCGCGCCGGAAGATCTCGACCTGCCGCTCGTGTTGCGCACTCCCTCCCCCACGGAACTGGGTGGCAAGCACGTCGTGCTGGTTGCGGCACTCGAAGCCGACACGGCGGACATCGCCGCACGGCTGCGGCAACAGGGGTACACGGTTCGAACGCGCGCCGAAGCACGCGAGAGTTCGGGCGGCCTCGCCTCGCTCGCGTTCACGGCGGGCGTGATCGGATTCCTCGAGGCCGGCCTGGTGATCGCTGCGGCCTTTGCGGTCAGCTTGCGGCGCCGGCAATACGAGATCGGCCTCTTGGGATCCGCGGGCGCCTCAGCGCCGGAAATCGTTGCGGCAATGCTCGCCTCCGCCGCCGCGCTCGCCGTGTGCGGTGGGGCGCTCGGCACATTCCTCGGCATCGGCACCGCCGCTATCCTGCACCCCCATTTGGACACCTGGAATCGACGCCTGAACGGTGCGTTTGAAGTTGCACCGGGCGATGTCGGCGCCGCCTTCTTGCTTGGAATCGTTGCGGCGTTGCTCGCGGCATGGGTGCCGGTGCGGAGAGCGACCCAGGTTCCCTTGCGTGAGGCGCTCGGCGCATGCCGGCCGTCGCCAGCGCGTTCGAGTACGGGCCTCGCAGCGGGAGTCTCGTGTTTGATCGCGGGAATTGCCTTGATGAGTGTTCCACTCCGCAGCGGGGAGATCATTGCCACGCTGCAGTTGATTGCCGGCCCGATCCTCGTGATTCTGGGTTTTGCCTTGTGCAGCCCGTGGTTGCTCGGCGGATTGGCGCGCCACGCCGCCCGGCTGCCGCTTGCGTGGCGCCTCGCGGTACGTGATGCGGGCCGGTTTCGCACCCGCAACGGCCCGGTGGTCGCGGCAGTGCTCGTCGGCATGTCGTTGACCGTCACGGCGGCAGTCCTGGTCGCGAGCGTGCAATCCAAGCTGGATGCCATACCCGCCGAGTTGCGCAACGATCAACTGGTGGTCGAGGGCGCCGCCGCGGAGAACGTCGCGCGCCTTTTGCAAGCCGACTTCCCCTGCCTTGCAGCGGCACCGTTGCAAGCCGTGTATGCGCACGGCGAGCCCGTGCGAGCGCACTACGGTACGGAAAAAGCACGGCGCTTCACGCGCGACTGGGTCGCATGCGGCGGCGAGGACCTCCTGCTTGCAATGAACGCCGAAGCCGGCGCGAGCGCATTGCGTGCCGGAAACTTGCTGGCGCTCGATCTACCCGCCGGCGCACCCGAAATCCAATTGACGCCGGGCTCGGGGCAGCTTGACCTGACCCAACCCGCAACTACTGCCGTGACGTTGAGTCAAAAAGTGAGCGCCCCACTCTTCGTACTCGATGCGGCTCGCTTGCCAGCGATGGGAATGGAACCCGGGCCGCCGGCAGGCCGGAGCGTCGTACCGTGGCTCGTCCGCTTGGCATCACCCGTAACGCCCGCGGTCCTCGACCGCGCCCGCCGGATCGCCGCGCAAACGCCAGGTGCTTCCGTGGATGCGGCATTGTTACACCGCCGTCCGGCGCGCGCGATGTACTACGCCGGCTGGGCCATTTGTACCCTGACCGGTCTTGTCGTGGTGTTGGTCGCGACGGCGCTCTCTGCCGCCGAATCGGCCGCGGACGAACGCGTGCTGTATACGGTGGGTGCTGCACCGGCGCTCTTGCGCACCCACACGGCAGCGCGTGCGGGCTACTTGGCATTGCTCGGTTGCGTCCTCGCCCTGCCCGCCGGGATGATCACCTCGGTCGCTCTCCTGCGCGCCGCCAATTTCCAGCTCGCGATGGTATGGCCGTGGGGCGACCTGTTGCTCACCGTTCTGTTCTTGCCGGCCGCCGCCTATGCCGGCGCGTGGATATTCGCCGGCGGTGCCGTGCGCTCTCCGCGCAACTCGGCGCCGCCGGCGGCTTCCCGCCGCAATTACTTCACCAGAATCATCTTCCGCGCCTGGGTCTCGTGACCCGCTTCGACGCGCAGCACGTACACGCCCGTGCTGGCGGCCGTGCCGTCGCGCCGGCGGCCGGACCAGATCGCCGAGTGCCGGCCCGCGGTCTGGGTCTCATCCACGAGCACCGCAACCAGACGGCCCGCCACATCGTGCACCGTGACGCGCACGCGGCCCGTTTCGGGAATCGAGTACCCGATGACCGTCGTCGGATTGAAAGGATTCGGAACGTTCTGTTCCAGCACCAGCCGCGAGGGCGGCGCGTGATGTGATTGTGCGCCGCCGGTATCGGTCGGCGGCTGCCACGCGATCGAGTCCGGCGGCATCGGCGCCGAGTCCAGCGCATCGACGTTGTCGGAGAGCAAGCCGAGTCCCACGAAGGCACCATTCACCCACACTCCCGGATCAAGACCCAAATCCGCCTCGTCGAACCAGAGATAGTTCGGGTTCATCGGTTCGCCGTCCGGCAATGCGAAGAACACATCGCCCGCAGCAGTGCTCGTGCCGCCCGCCGGCGCCACCGGTCCTGCTTCCCAGTCCACGGCGGTGTATTCGAGACCGATGGCATCGGTCGTGACCGAGAACCCGACGCGAATATCACCCGGCTCGATCATGCCACCGAGCACCTTGACGATGGAGATCGTCATTCCCGGCCCCGAGCTGGCGCCGGTAGTCGGATTCGTCACCCACGGTGGCACCGGCGCCGCCATCCACGTCATGATCAAGTTCGTGATCTGGTACCGGAGCGCCGGACTCACCCATAGAATGAGCGCGTCGAGATCATCGGTCAGATCGGCGGGACCCGCGCCGCCGGGCGACAAGTCGGTGGCGATCAAACCGATTTCGGATTCGTCGATGAACAAGAGATTCGTCCCGACGCCGGGCGGCATCCCGGGGCCCTTGGCGCTCATGAAGATGTCGGCCGCAGCGCCGCCATCGTTCACGAACTGCGCGCGCACCGCCGAGCCAGCCGCGCCCACCGAATTGCGCGTTACCGAGAAAAAGAGCGGCGCATCATTCATCGGGTCGTGCCAAGACATGCCGGGAGGCGGCAGACCGGCACCGCCCACGTGCATGACGCGTTCGTGGACGTTGCCCGGCATGGCGGGCGCGCCTCCACCAAACCATGGCACGGTGTTCGTCCCGACGCATTCGACGGCGTCGAGTTCGTCTTCCATGACTCCCGTCGTCGTCGCGGCGGCGCCCGTCAGCCCAAGAATCGGGTGATCCCACACCAGAAGATTGGGTCCGCCGCCCGCCGTGACGCCAGCCAGCCGCGTCAGCACCGGTGTCGCGAAGATATCGCCGCCCGCGAGCCCTGGACTCATCCACCCCGCACACGCAACACCCGGATCCGCCGGCATCGCCTGTGTTGCGACGGCGGTGCCCGGCGCTCCCACCGACCATGTATCGACACTGAAGCGGAGTGAGACACCCGGCGCCGTCATCATGACACCTGGCTCGGCGTACGGCATGACGCGCGCACTCCACAACGTCGGCACGGATGCCGGCTCACCGTCCGGGTCGAGAGGCGGCGGCGGTAGTGGCACGCCCGGGCTCGGAAGGAAGCCGAGGCCCATGACATCCGGGAAGTAATCCTCACCGAACGACACTGCGTCGAGGTTGTCGCGCAATGGGGCCATGGGTGGGATCGTCGTCCAAAGCGGCGGCAGTACCCCCGGGCCGACCATGAGCCCGATCGCCATGGCTTGAACGATTTGACTGTTCGTGCCATCGGGTGGGCCCGCGGGCAAAGGCGGCGGTGGCGCCGAGAGGAAGAGTTCCGGTTCGGACGGCACTCCAAACACGAGATAGTCGTTCACATCGCCGGTCCGGAATGTCGCGACGCCGGTCGCTTGCGGCACCGCCGGAGCGCGAATGCACGACCCCATCGGGTTGCCGGGTTGCAGCGGCACTTGCGGCGAAATGGGCAAGACACCGCGCGCGTCGCGAATGCCTTCGGTGTTGGGATCCACCGGACCATTCACCGAGAATGTCACCGCGACGCCCGCATCGGCGAAGGCCGTGATTGGAACACCGCTTCCCGGCCCCGCGCCCGGCGCCAGGCGCACGAACATATCATCGAAGCCGTTGGTGTCGCCGCCCGCGCCCAGGAGATTCGTCGCGAAGCTCCGGAACGCGACACTGCTCCCATCGTCGGACAGCGAATTCTCGGCGCTCATGGCGTCGCCCGGTGTGCCACCGGCCGACCGGCTCGCGCACCAAGTCAATCCACGCGTCCGCGCCCGCACGTACACGTGCTGCGTCGGACCGGTCGCGCCAAGATTTGTCGCCAGGCTCACGAACGACACGTATTGGCCGTTGCCGGAGATGGCCGCCAGATTGCTCGCCCCATTGGCTTCGGCGCCTCCTGATGCAACGTTCACCCGCAGCGTGCGGCCGGACAGGCGATCGCGCACGAAGATGTCGTCGACGCCATTGGTGTCCCCGGCGACGAGGTCGGGCGCGCCGCTCGTGAAGACAACGTTGGCGCCCGCGTCATCGAGGGACGGGAAGTTGCTGAAGCCCGTCGCTTGTGCGCCCACCGAGCTGACGCTGGCACGCGAGAAGCGGGTACTCGAGACTTCGTACACGTACACATCTTCGGTGCCGTTCGTATCGATGCCGGGAGCCAAAAGGTTGGCGGCGTTGGTCACGAAGGCCACGGTGTTGCCGTCGCCCGAAATGGCGGGTGTAACGCAATCCATGTTGGCGCCGCCACTGACGCGGCTCGTCATGCCGGTGCTCATGACGCGCAGGAAGCAGTCCCGGCTCATATTCATGTCGACTTGCCCCGTGAGGTTTGTCGCATCACTGTCGAAGACGACGCGATCGCCGTCATCCGAGATCGCGAACGAATAGACCCGGCTCGGGCCGTTCGCGGCGCCGCCGCCGAACGCCACGCTGACGAGTACTGTCGCCGTGCCACCCGCTTCGTCGAAGACGCCGTTGCCGTCGCTATCGCGGTCGTACCGGTACACGTCGACGACGTTGGCGCCGGGCGCTTGAAATGCGACATAACGTCCGTTCCCCGAGATCGCCGGCCGGCGCGCGCCGGCGATGGCCGGAGTCAGGAGCACGGTGACGCCGGTCAGATTGTCGTGCACGAAGATATCTTCGTCGCCGCCGTCGCCGGCGACGAGGTTGGAGGCGGGGCTCGCAAACGCGACCCAGCGGCCGGCGTCCGAGAGCACCGGAATATCATTGTCGACCGAGAGATTGCCTTGCACGCCGGCACTGCTGACGTGCGCGTTCAGAACCGACTGCGCATGAGCAGTGGAAGTCATCGTCAATGCGATGCAGACCGTGAGCGCGAGCTTGGGCGCCAGCGGGCGCCCACCGTTCCTGCGTTCCATCCGAGTACTCCCATCGAGATCGCGCCACGTTTCCATCCGGGCGCGTGCCGTGCCAGTGCCCCCCGCGCAGGCGCGGAGCGCTGGCTTGAACATGTCGACCGGGGATGGGCGGTCGTGGGCGGGGGGTTCGCTCGGGATGGGAAGCGTCACCGATACACCGTGGAGGAACTGCATTTCGCATTCCCAGACGGTAGCGATGAAAAAACGCGTCTCAATCAACAGTGAATAGCGCGATTAACAGGGGCCGTCGACTGAAGACTGACCCGTTCGCTTGCCGTGGGCGCGAAAAGCCTGCGCGCAGCGCGCACCGGTTGCGCGGCCGCGACGCGAACGCTGCCCCCGGTTTTCAAACCGGCGCGCGTACGCCATCCTCGTTCCCCGGGGGGGTGGACGACCTGGGATCGAAACCTGCAGAAGTGCGCGTCATTGCCGGGCTCGGCGCCGTGTTCCTGGTTTTCCAGGCCTTGGGTGCGGGGCCGCTCCGCACGACTTTTTGGGGCTTTCACCTTCTGGCCTTCGTACCGGTTGCGGCGGCGGCCGGGGTTTTCGCGGCGTCGCTGGCAGTGCTCGCGTGGCTCGTGCTCGCGCCCACTGAAACCGCCCCGCGCTTCATGGCGCCGCTCGAGCGCGCCGCGGCGTCGCGCCTCGCGCTGCCGGTGCTTGCCGTCGCGATGACCGCTGCCCTAGTGCTTTTTCGCTCGCACCAAACGGTGCTTGGCGACGCGCTGCCGCTCATCACCGATTTGCCGGCGGGCGCCACGTTCCATCCGCGTGAGCCGCTGACGATGCTCGTGCAGTCGACGGTCTATGGCTGGTTCTCGCACGGCAAGGCGCTTCCAACGGCCGAGGGCGTGGCGACGGCGACCACGTCGGCGCAGACGGTGAGCATCGTCTGCGGCGCACTGTTCATCCTCGTGGCGTTCGACCTCGTGCGGTCCATTTTCCAACCGCCCACACCGGCTGCATCAACAGCACCGGACAAAGCACGCCAGCGTCTTGCGGCGAGCGGCCGCAACGCCACCATCCTGCTCGGCACACTGGCGCTCGGCCTGCAGGGATACGCCCTGCTCTTCTTCGGTTATTTGGAGAACTACGCGGTCGATGCGCTGCTGATCGCAGTCGTGCTGGCGACGGGCGTGCGGGTGCTGGCCGGACGCCTGCCGCTCGCGGTACCACTCGTGGCGGCAGTGCTCGCGTTTGGATTGCACCTGTCACAGATCGCGCTGCTGCCGGCGCTCGCGATCCTGGTGGGATTCGAATTGCGCTCACCGACGCGGCGCCAAGCCGCCTGGCGCGACCTGGCGATCGCGGCGCTGGGGGTCGTGGTGTTGGACCGGTTCCTGGCGTCGCGGCCGGGCGGCATGTCGTTATGGGCTGCGGCACAGAACATCTTGGCGACCGCAACCAACGACCAAGGCACCGGCGGCGGCATCGGCTATGTCTTGTCGGCGCGCCACAGCCGCGATTTTCTGAACGACCAGTTCTTGATGGGCCCCTGGGCGGCGGCACTCTTCGTGCCGGGCGCTCTCTTCGCATGGCGGCGCCGCGCGTTCAGCGATCGCCGACTCGTCTTCCTCGCAATCGCCGCGGCGTCCTATCTCGTGGCGTCATGGATCACCGCCGACCCGCAACTCGGCTACCCGCGCGACTGGGACATTTTCGCGCCGGCGGGCGTCGCTTACACGGTTGCGGGCCTGGCGCTTTGGAACGCCGCGACGCGGTCGCCGTTTACGTGGTGGCGTATTTTGGCGTCCGTTGTGGTGCTTTCGGGGCTGCATTTGGCGGTTTGGGTGGCACTCAATCACTCCGAGCCGCGCGCCATGGCGCGCTTTGCAACCCTGCCGCTTGGGCTCGGGCGGACGGAAATGGTGTTGGGAAACTGGTATCGGCGCCAGGGCAACAACGACGAGGCCGAGCGTTGGTTGCGCCGCTCGGTCGAAGCCTCGCCGCGAAATGCGAACTCTTGGGCGTTCCTCGGCCAAATCGCCGCCGACCGCCAAGACTTCCAGGGCGTCATCGCAGCCTATACGAAGGCGGTCGCGCTGCGCCCGGACAAACTCGTTTTCCGCCACAACTTGGTGTTGGCGTACGAATACACGGATCAGCCGGCACTGGCGATTCCGCATTACGAAATCCTGTGCCGCACGGAGCCGAATCTGGTTTGGAACT
Source organism: bacterium (assembly GCA_031362565.1). Taxonomy (GTDB): domain Bacteria; phylum Krumholzibacteriota; class Krumholzibacteriia; genus JANLSU01. Next base: position 37,627 of record JANLSU010000120.1, read on the forward strand.
GGATGGGTTCTGCGAGCGCCCTGCGCCGCACCGGCCATCCCGCCGAGGCCCGCGCGGTGCTGCAACGGGCCCGGCCGATTCTCGACCGCTATCTGGCGTCGTCGCCGCCCGACTCCATTGCCGCAACCATCCGGTCGGCACTCGCCGAATGATCCCTCAGGGTTTGGGAGCGCCCGTCGAGGCTCCGGAGCCGGTGTTCGCCATCTTGAACACGTAGAGCATGTTGGTGGAATCGCTGACGACGTACACCCGCTTGGTCACATCGTCGACGGCGACCCCTTCGGGCTTCGGAAAGGGCAGGACGTAGTCGCGCAGCACACCTTTGTTCTTGTCCCACAGGTAGAGCGCTTGCGACTGATCGCTCAAAATCCAAAAGCAGCCCGGCTGCGGGGTCGCGAAGAGATCCGAGTAGTCGCCTGCAAACGTCAGCTTCTGCTGTGTTGCAATCGTGTGGTCCGGTTTGAGCTCGATAAACAGGCCGGGTTTTTTCTCGTTCAACACGAACATGTGCCCGGCGTGATCCAAGCAAATTCCCTCGAGGCCGGAGTTTTTCTTGCCGGCGAGGCCGAGGCTCTGGCGCTCGAGCACGTTGCCTTCGAGATCGAGATGGACGACTTCGCGCCGGTTTTCTTCGACGACCCACAAGGTCCGGTCGGAGGAATCGTAGGCGATGCCTTCCAAGTCTTCGCCGGCGTAGCGCAGTTTTTTGAGCGTATGGCCGTAGAGGTCCAACTGATAGACGAAATCGGGATTGTTGGTAACGGTCCACAGAACGCCGGCCGAGTCGTCGAGCGTCAATCCGGAGGGCTCCGTGATCGCCAATCGATGCGTCGCCATGAGTTCGAGCGAGCCGGTGACGGGCGTGGCCGCCGGTGCACGCGACGAACACTGCAACGCCGCAGCGGCGCTCACGGCAATAGCGAGCCGCAGCGCGAGCTTATTGAGGCGCATAGATATAGAGAGTGTGCGTGGAGTCGCTTACGACATAAAACCGGTTGGCGGCTTCGTCGACAGCCAGGCCTTCGGGTTTCGGAAACGGCAGGGTGTATTGCCGGACGACACCACCGGGCCGCGCCAACAAGGAAATGCTGCGTGACTGATCGCTCAGAATCCAGAAGTGGTCGAGCTCGCTGCTCGCCGCCAGATCCGAGTAGTCGTCGGCGAACGTGAGCGTCTGTTGCGTGGCGACCGTGTGGTCAGCGCGCAATTCGACGAGCAGCCCTGGATCTTGTTCGTTCAGCACGAACATCCGGCCGCTGCTGTCGAGGCAAATGCCTTCGATGCCGTGGTTGAGCACGCCGGTGAGGCCGGTCGCGGTTCTCGACAAGACGTCGCCATTCAGGTCGAGGTGCACGACCTCGCGGCTCGCCTCCTCGGCAACCCACAGGGTGCGGTCCGAGCGATCGTAGGTGATGCCCTCGAGGTCCACGCCGTCGTAATTCAGGCGCTTGATCACTTGCCCGGACATGTCGAGATGGTAGACGTGCTGATTGGTGACCGCCCACAGCGACGTGGCGGAATCATTGATCGCAAGGCCGGATGGTTCGTTGATGCTGAGCACGCGGCTTGCAACCAGGTTCAGCCGACTGGTCGGTGGCTTGATCGGTGAACCGGATCCACAACCGAGCCAGAAAGCGCCGAGCGCCAGACAGAGCAGCCCGAGCCGCGATTTTCGTTTCACTGTTGGTGTCCCCTCGATGCCGTTGGATCCGCTCCATCCCCCGATTGGAGCGGCTCCCTTTCAGAACTGTTCTTCGTCGAAGTACAGGTTGATCTTACTGACCCCCTGCACATTATGCAACTCGCGCACGAAGTCGCCGTTCTTTTCCTTCTCGCGAAGCTGCACGTAGTACGAGACCTCCAACACTTGTTTGTCGGTACCCAAGGACCGCGTGTTGATGACCTTGTGCCGCTCACAATGCTTCTTGAACACCGGCAGGAACCCGGGCGGTTCGTCGCCGACCATCTTGTAGGAGAACTGCAGAAGGTACTCGTCCTTCCACGGACCCAGGGCATCGCTGCGGGCGAACAGGTAGATCATCAGGCCCACAGACAGCGTACCGATGACGGCCAGCTTGTGGTACCCGACGCCGGCGGTCATGCCGATCGACAGTGCGAAGAAAATGTAGACGATGTCCTGGGTGTCCTTGATGGCGGTACGGAAGCGGATGATCGACATCGCACCGACCAGTCCAAAGGCGCGGGCCAGGTTGCTGCCGATCGTCAGAATGACCAGCGACGTGATCATGCTCAGCAACACGAGCGAGTTCACGAACGTCGTCGAGTACCCGGGGCCCTTGTAGGTCCGCCGGTACAGCCACGCGATGAACATCCCGCATATCAGAGCAACTGCAATGTTGCTGAAGATCTGCACGACGGTTATTGGGAAGAGATCGGAACTCTGAAGGTCAGTGAACATCGGTGACTCCTCTCTCGGTTAATGGGCTTCGTCTCGAACCGGCGAGAACGCCCGGCTCTTCATCTGTGCCCGCTCTCGGAACCCGCGTTCGTTATCCACGCAGATCGTGTATTTGGAGAGAGCCATTCGCGGTAACTCGTATCTATTGACGAGACTCTTCACCCACTGAGGCAGTGCCCGCCGGAAGAATTTGACTTCGAGTGTGAAGTAGTGAGCCATTGCATGGTGCAAACAATCATTGTCGTACAACATCTGCAGCGACGGGAACATCGCGCCACGCAGGTCCTTGTCGAAGGACAGGCGCAGCGACCGGTCGTGTTTGCCGAAGAATGCCTCCCGCTCGTAGACGACGAGCGCGGCCGGGCGCAATCCGAGACCTTTGTAGTGAAATAGGAAGCGCCGGGCGTCGCGTTTTTCCTCGCCGCCCGGTCCGAGAAGCTGGACATAACGGTCGATGTCCCCGGAGGACAAGAGGGTGTCGACATCCTTGTACAGGACCGGCGCCCGGCTCTTTTCGATCAGTTCCATGTCCTTGCGCTTGATTTCCAGGAACGTGAGACTGTCGTCTTCACACGTTCCGTAGCCGCGAATCCTGAACTTCCGGCGGGCTTTGAGCCCGTCGAGCTTCTGGTCGTAGCATTGGAACCGCAGCGTATCGTAGTACACGCTCCGCACGGTGTATTCCGCCGACGGCAGCTTGCCGGAGAACGGGTCGAGTTCGGTATAGGGCCGAATATAATCGCGAACCTCGTCCACAAGGTCGTTCGGAACGAGGTATTTGTATTCCGCTCGTCCGGCCATTAGTAGCTCCACCACTGCCGCGGCGTGGGCAGGGTGCGCAAGTAACGCTTGGCGGATTCGAGCGGCGTGACCGGCGGACAGTCGATGCGGCATTTCACCAGCATGCCCGGCATCAACTCAGTGCCCGACGCATCGAGGCGGGCGGTGGCGATGATGACCTTTTCGCCGCGCAGCGAGCGGATTTCGCGGCTCACGCCGATGATCTTGCCGTGCACGGCAGTCGATTGCTGCCAAAACGTCACCGGCGGAGTCGTGGCGCCCGCCAGTCGCGCGTAATCCTGCAGCCGCAACGGGATCGTCGCGATGTAGTGGCTCGTGTCCGAGATCGTCAGCAGCGTATCGGACGAGAACTCCCTGGAGATCGTCCCGGTGATCGGCGCGGTGACGGTATAGCTGGCAGCCCGCCCCTGAATGGACGTGATTTCACTCTCGAGCGCTGCGATGTTGGCGTGGACGAGTTTGAGCTGCTCCGGCTTGGCACCGCTGCGCGCCGATTCGAGGCTCGTCGCGGCGATCGCGATCTCGTCGTTCAAGGTATTGGCTTCGGCTTCGACGCGTTCGTACTCGCCTTGGGAGATGAGATTCTGCGTCAGCAGGTTGCGGCTGCGAGCCATGACCTTTTGATGTTCTTGCATGCGGCGTTTTGCCGCGTCCAGCCGCTGCTGGGCTTCGCGGACGACTGCCGCCTTTTCGCCGGTGGAAGTGACCTCCAGCATTTGGCGCGCCGTGGCGAGTTCGCCGTTTAGCGTCACGAGACGTTCTTGCATCTCGCTCGAGAAGACGCTGCCGAGGGTGTCACCCCTGGAGACGACTTGCCCGGGTGCGAGCGACGCCAGAACCGAGAAGTACACTGAGCTGCCACGGTTGAAGTTGAAGACACCGTAGCCTTCGCTCAGGCCTGTCTCGTAGTTGAAGGTATTCGCAACGAGCTGTCCATCCTGGCCCCGGAGCAGCATCCACCGGTGCGCCGGCGAGATCTTGCCGTACGTGTCGACCGCGATCGGAAAAGCGATGGGAAGAAACAGCACCGTGCCGCTGATGAGCGCCAGAGCAACGAGCGCCGCAGCGCGTGATTTGAGCCACAGCGGCATGCGACGAGCAGGCCGAGGCGGCAATAAGGGATGTACCTTCAGTTCCGGAGTTTCGGTTTGAAGGGGTCTTGATGGCAACATGGAAGGACTCGCACCCTTCTCGTTCGTTCCACACGCGGGGAATCAAACATGATGATCGAGGGGCGGAACGTTCGCGAACAAGAGTTTATCAGGTCGGTGAAGGTTATGTAAGAGATTTGTTAGCGAAGTGCCCACACGCCCACGACTTGCGCGAGTCACGCATCAGTAGCGACTCGCAACGTTACGCCCCTAAAAGGTGTGCCCCCCCTTGGGTTTCCGCCCAAAGTCGGGGCAAAACACCCGCCGCGGGGGGGGCAACGTGAACGCCCCTTCACACAATCGCAAGTCTGGGCGAGGCTACCGGAGAGTCACGGCTGTCGCCGCCTCCTCGGTCGCCGGCTCGCGCGCGGCCGGCCCAGGCGCCGCGTGCTCCGCTTGCCCCGGCCCCTCCGCCGCCTCAAACAGCGCCGCGTCGACGCTCTCAAGCGGCAGGCCCTGGGCGGCGGCGGCCCGAAGCGCCGCCTCGTAGGCTGCCATCCGGGCCGCGACGGTGCCGCGCTTGCGGTTGTCGCGTGCCAGGTCCTCGCGGTAGCGCTTCAGGAAGTAGCCGATCGTTTCGACGCGAATGCGGATCGAGCCGGTGGGTTTGTTCTCGTCGATGTCCTTAAAGGAGAAGTACGGAGTTCCGGAGTTCTGGATCGTCTCCTCGACGACCGTGTAGATGGGTGCATCGTGCCCGCACTTGAAGCTCGAGAGCTCGAGCGCCACCAGGTTCGGGTGACGCGCGGTGAACTTCGCTGCCCAGACCTTGCGGCTCGTGTTCTCGCTATACGAGTTCTTCCACACGTCGGTGATTGCAAGTGGGTGCGGAATCTCACCGCGGCGCACTTCGTCCCCGAAAAGGCGCTCGAGCAAATCCTCGTCGAGCGGCAGTGAATCGCCGGTCAATACCGGGTAACCGAGCTTCTGGAATTCTTCGAGGATCTCGTGGTTGAGCCCCGGGTCGTTGTGATACGGGCGGGCAAGCACCACGATACCGATGCGGTCCTCGGCTTCCAAACGGTCCAGCACTTCGCGCGCCTGCTGGCGCATGGTGGCATCGAAGCGGATGAGGGCGGCGTAGCCGGCCTCGACGGCGCGGGTGTTTTCCTCCTCCGACAGCCCCAAGTCCGCCGCGAACTGCGCGAACAGTTGCCGCGCCAGGAGCTTGGGCTCCGACATGTTGACGAACGTGTCGTAGAACTTGACCCCCATCTCGGCAAACAGGTTGCCTTCCTTGATGAACGCCGCTTTCACGGCCTCGGGCGTCGTAGCGACCGTCGGACACGAACGCCGCCCTTGGGTGTTCTTCAAGAACGACGTCAGACAGTCGATCATCGGGAAGAAGATGGCGTCGAGCGGCTTCGCGACGTGGTGCGTGTACAACAAATTGTGGATGTGCGGGATGCCGATCTTGCTCGGGAAGCAGGGGTCGATGGACCCACGCTTGGCGCCATCCTTGTACATCTTCTCGTTCGTGTAGTCCGACCAGACCAGGTTGGCGGGATCGAGACCCAGCGACTCGAAATAGCCCATCCAGAGCGGACCGGTCGAGTACATGTTGAGAACGCGCGGCAGGCCGATACGGTAGCTCGCCCGGGCGCGCATCTTCTCGGCGCGGTCGCGCGTTGCCTGGCGCCACGCCCGGGCCGGAATCGGGTCCGCGACGCTCGGCGACTGCTGCGGGCGGAACGCCAAGCGCGCCGCCACCTCCGACAGGTTCGGATTCGCCTTCTTGATCTCATCGAGACTCTTCTTGATGTCGCGCATCTCGGACACGTCTTCGACGGTGCCCTTTTCGCAGGTCGCAATGATGAGCCGCTGCTCGCCGGCCGGCAGGGGGATCTTGGACGCCTGCTTCTTGGCGGGCTCGTGCTCATGGGCATGCGCTTCGTGCGCCTGCTTGTGCCGCGCCTCGTCCACCGACTTCACGTCGATGAAGGTCCGCAGGCACTTGTTCTTGCAGAAGTAGCAGCGCGTTTCTTCGCTGCGATGGGTCTTGTACTGGATCGTTTGCACGCGCCCGAGGCCGATGAAACTCGTCTGGTGGCCGTTTTCCCACAGGCGCACCGATTCCAGAGCCGCGCCAATCGCCCCGGACTCGCCGGTGTGTTCGTGCACGAAGACGTTCGGCACCAGGCCCTTGTCGCGGAAGCGGCTTTCGATGAAATCGACCTGCGCCTTGACCGCCGCCAGATTGTACTGCGTGCCGCCTTGGAGGACGAAGTTCCGGCCGAGCTTGGCCAAGTTGGGGATCTGCGACACGTACAGCCAAATGTTCTTGGGCAGCACGTTGGCGAGCCCGGCCATGATCTCCTCGGGCGCCCATCCCTGGCGCTGGAAGTCGACGATGTCGGACTGCATGAAAACGGCGCACCCGTAACCGAATTGCGGAAACGATGTCGCCTTGAAGGCAACGTCGGCATATTCCTCGACCTTGTAGCCCAGCTGTTCGCTCGTACTCTGCAGGAAGTAGCCGTTCCCCGCCGAACACTGCGTGTTCAGCTTAAAATCGACGACGCGCCCTTGGTTCAAGATGATGATCTTGATATCCTGGCCGCCGACATCGCAAATGACATCGACGTCCTTGTAGAAATGCAGCGCCGACTGCGTATGCGCGACGGTTTCCACGAGCGCCACATCAGCAGCCAAAACGTCCTTCAGGATGTCCTTCGCATAACCGGTCGTCCCGACGCCCAACACTTCGAGGCTGGCACCCTGCGATTCCACTTGCCGGCGCAGGTCGGTGAACATGTCGATGGTGTCCTGAATCGGATTGCCCTTGGACAGTTGGTACGTCTTGGCGAGCACCTTCTTGTCCTTGGAGAGCAAGACCGCTTTCGTGGAAGTCGATCCACCGTCGACGCCAACAAAACCCTCGACGGTCGAGCCCGGCCGGAACGTTGTCGTCTCCCAATGCTTGCGCTTGAAACGCTCTTTGAACGCCGCGAGCTCTTCCGGTGACTTCGTGAGCCCGCCGCCCGCCGACTTCTTGGCTTTCTCTTCGACCCGTCCGACCGTGATGTAGCGCTCGAGTTCCGCGTACCCCTTGTACGTGCCGATCTCCGGCTCTTCGCTGCGGCCGAATTCGATCGCACCGATGCAAGCGAAGTACTGGCCGTTCTCGGGCACTTTGATGAGCGATGCCGGATCGACGCCTTCGGGGAGCGGCACCTTGCGTTCTTCCCAAATCTTGGGAATGTTGGTGCGCCAGGCTTCCTGCATGCCGCGAATGTAGGTGTTGGGTCCGCCGAGCAAGAGGACGTCGGGCATGAGCGTATGGCCACGCGTCAAAACCGAGAGATTCTGCTGCACGATCGACTCGAAGAGCGACGCCATCAACTGGTCGTTCGGAACGCCCGTCTTCTGCAACCCATTGATGTCGGTTTCGGCGAACACGCCGCACTTGCCCGCCACCGGGTGCAAGCGCACGCCAACATAGCCCTGCTGGCACAGCTCGTCGGGCGGAATGCGCAGCTTGGCGTTGATCTTGTCGATGACCGCACCAGTGCCACCGGCGCACTTGTCGTTCATGCTCGGGATCTTCTTTTTCTTGCCGGACGATTCATCCGACTTGAAAACGATGATCTTGGCGTCCTGGCCGCCGAGTTCAACGACCGAGTTGCAGGAGGGGTACAGCTTTTCGACCGCCAAGCTGACGGCAGTCACCTCTTGCACGAACTTGGCGCCCAAGTAACGGCAGAGTCCCGAAGCGCCGGACCCGGTCGCGAACATGCGGACGTGCGGCCCGGGCTGCAAACCGAGGTCCGCCTCAATCTTGCGCAGCATTTCGAGGACTTTTTCCGGCTGCTTTGTTTCGTGGCGCTGATAGTCCTGCCACAGGACCGCATCGGTCGCGGCGTCGACAACCACCGCTTTGACGGTGGTCGAGCCGACGTCGAGGCCGATCATGCGTGGCAATCCAGGCGGCGCGCTGGGATCGAGGTACGCTGCGGCCTCCCGGGATCCTTCCCCGCCGGGAGGGCGCGAACCGTTGCCCAGCGCGCCGGAGCCGTTGCCGTTACCGTTGCCGTTGCCGCCACGCGGCGGCATGATGAATCGAACTTCGGTCATCGATGCCTCCGGCTCAGTGTGCGGCTGCCAACTCTGCGACCGGTGTCGCATTCCCACGTTCGCGGCGCATCGTTTCGGCAACGTGCAGGACGAAGTTCGACCCCTTACTGATGAAGCCCTTGTACTTGGGCACCGGCCGCAGCGGGTTCTGGAACTCCGGATGCGCGCCGAGCCACGCCTTGATCTCGTCGAGCGGCACGCCGCCGGTGGCCAAGGCGCGCGCGTACTCGTCCTTGGCCTTGAACTTGGCCTCGCCGAGCGCCATTTGCACCCGGCTGTGGGCATTGATCTCGCCCTCGCCCGAAGTCTCGACCGGCAGATAGATGAGATCCTTGAAGTGCGAGGTCACGGCCGACTGCGCGCCATCCGACTGCGTCGACGGCATGCAACCGAAGGGCTTCAGCGACAGCACCATGTGCGCCAGTTCATGATTCGTGTAGTAGATGGCCTTGGCGACTTCGAGATGCCCTTCGCCGCCGCCGGCACGCGAGTTGTAGAACGGATGTCCGGAGCGCGTCAGCTCGGGCTGGTCGGCAAGCCCGTGGCACGTGTGGCCGAGGGCCGCCCGCATCCGGTCGTATTCGCGCCGGAAGATGACTTCGACGAAGTTGAGGCGCTGGACGCGCTTCCGCCAATTCACCTCGCGTTGCAACTGCTTGTCGAGCCGCCACGCCGCCGGCTCCGCCACGCCTTCTTCCAGGCCACGCCGGTCGCGGATCTTCTGCCGCGCCTGGTGCGTCATGTAGTTGATCCAGGTCGCAATCGGCTCCACCAGGACTTCGGCGCCCTCCTGCTGCAGGAAGCGGAACATGTTGAAGTTGCCATCGCCCTCGGTCGTCTGCGCCCAGAACTCCCCGGTGATCTTGACGATCGGTTTGCAGCGCGTGTAGTCGACCGGGATCTGCTCGAACCGGCGCCGCACATCTTCCAGCGCATCGGTGTAGTAGTTCGTCCGCAACTGATCCACGAACTTGACCATCAAGTTGGCGGTCGCCTTTTGGCCCGTCTTGGCGAGGAAGCCCTCGAGCGCGCCCTCGACACCCGGATTCTTTCGGTCGCGCATGGTGTCGACCAAGTACTGCATCGACTCCTCGAGCACTTTGTCCGTTTGCCCCGGATTCAGCTCGTAGGGGCGGATTTGATACGCCAGCTCGTTGATGAGATCGCCCGTCATCATGGAATTCAGCATGCCGAGAAAGAAATCGAGGTTCATGTCGAGGCCTTGCTCGGCCTCCGACTGCGTCAAACCGCCGGACTGTTGGAAGAGCATGACGCGGAAGCCCTCGAAACCCGAATTGCGGAGCGCCAGCCGGAATTCGGCCTCGTACATGCCAAAGCGGCACGGCCCGCACGCCCCGGCCGTCAAGAACACATAGTTATCGACGATCTCCTGCGCCGACAGGCCTTCCTCGTCGCGCTTCCGCTGCAGGAACTGCACGAGGCTGCCGACCGTGAAGTACGTCGGGTTGCACTGCCCGTTGTTGCCGTACTCCTTGCCGAGCTGGAACGCCTTCACGTCGGGCGACGGCACGACTTCGCACTTGTATCCCAGGCCTTCCCAGGCGCCGCGAATGAGGTTGTCGTGCTTCCACGTCAACCCGCCGAAGACGAGCGTCGTGTGGTCGCGATCGGCGCGCGTGAAGCCGCGCTCGACGGGGCGTTTGAATGTTTCCCGCGGGGTGTTTTCAATCCCGGCTTCGGCTTCGAGCCGCGCGCGCGCGGCGGCGACGCGGTCGCGAATCGCATCTTCGGTCGGGGCGATTGGAATGCGCACTGCCGACGCGCCTTGCGGAGTCCGGTCGGAGATCATGTGCAGTACCTCGCAGGAGGGGGCGTTTCCCGGTGCGACCCGGGGGGTCGAGATCCTCGTGGCGCCAAATCTAGAAGGCGCCCTTGGTTCAATTCCACGCCACAGCAGGGTTTCCAGCGAGCGGTCGGTGGGGCCCCCTCAACGGTCTGGAAGGTCCGCTGACGGACTCGAATGTTTACTTTTTGGTGCGGTTTTAGGGGCCGGCGGCGATCAGAGATCGATTTCGAGCGCCAGCCCGGCGTTCCAACCGTCCATGTCGAAGGTGTAACGCGGCCCGTTGAGAACGAGGAAAGGATGTGGGATGCGCCAGATTTCGATATTCGGCGCACTCGCGGGCAGGAGTTTGTACTTGAGCAAGCGGTACGCGCCGTTGACGGTGACTCGGAAGTGACGCGATGGAATCCGCAGCACGTCGATGCCGCCGCCGGCCACGAAGCCGAGGTTCGTGCGCTCGAAGGCGGTGTGTTCCACGCCGTCGCGGACGATGCGCGCCGAGATTGGAAACGCTCCGGCTCCCAAACGCAGATTCGGTTTGAGGCGCGACGCGACGCGCGGCCGGTACATCACTTCGCCGGTCACCTTGTGCAGTGTCGTCCGAAACACCGCATTGCCGTCCGGGCCATCGAAGGTGTTGCGAATCTGTCCGTACTCGAAGAGCAGGCTAAGTTCCGAGCCCAGGCTGACGGGGGCGCCAACGCGCACCCCGATGGCGCCCGCCCAGTTGCCGGAGTTGCTCGTTTGCAGCAGCGTTTCCTGCGGCAGGAACGCCTGAATACGGCCCGCCTGGCCTTCGAGGATCACGCTCAGGCGCGGCTCGGGAGCCAGCAGTTCGGCGCGGACACGTGCGGCGCCGGTCTGCGCAGCGATGTAGGTCGTGACCGCGGTGTCGAAATCGGCGTCACTGGCGCGACGCCCGGGATCGCGGACGATTTGCAGCAGCGCCCGCCGCGAACGTTCTTCGGCTTCGATGTAATCGTTGTGCGCCAGGCGTTCCTGCGCCGCCGCAAGTTCACCTTGGGGCGCGGGCCCAATCAGAACGCGCTGTTCGGTCGCCTGCGCGACTTCGATGAGGGCCGCTTCGCTGCCGCCCGGCAATGGATTCGCAAACCGGATCCACGCCGCGTCGTCCGTCCCGCTTGTTCCGGCGCCCGAAACGAGTAGCACTCCCGCACCTGCGTTCACGAGCGTGGCGTGATTCGCAAGCATGACGGCCAAGCGCATCGCGGTGCGTTCGGTTGGCGGCAGAACGACAAATTCCTCCAGTGTCCGCCGTCCCAGGATGGCCGGCGTCAGAACGGGTCGTTGGCCGGCGACATTGCGCCACACGGTCCAGGTCGCGGACGTGCCGGCGGACGCTGCATCGCCGCGCCAATCGTCGCTCCCCAGCCTTTGTCCGTCGGCGGCGAGGATGACATCGTCGACGCGGAATCCGATGGTGCCGAGCGCCGGGCTCGCGACGACGATCCGCACCCCAAGCTCGCCCGCGGCAGCGGCATCGGCCACGGTCGACGGCGGAAAGAGATCGGGGTAGGCGGCCGCGAGACGCGCCGCGGGTGACGCCGGTACACCGGCGACACCGGTTCCAGCGACTGCAAGCGGCGCAACAACCAGGGCGAAGACCCAAAGCGCCACGGCGAGGGTGCGATTCAACATGCAGGCAATATGGCGGATCCGCGCGGGGCAGGCAAGAGCTTGGCGGCGGTCACGCCTGGCGCAGGTGGGCCCGGAATTTGTCGCGCAGGATCTCGGCGCCGACTTGCCACTTGTGCTCCTGAATTTGCGCCTTGCCGGTGCAAATGAGCCAGCACTTGTCGCAGTGCGCCGCCACTTCGCGCGCCATGTCGGCCTCGTGCGAGGCCCACAGTTCGTCCCACGGCGTCTCGAGCAAATTGCCGATCTTCACGCTCAGGATGTGGCACAAGAAGATGTTGGCGTGCGAATCCATGTAGAAGAACCCCGAGCCGCCGTCACACGCGAACGGCCGCTTGTTCGACTCGTGGTATTCGAGCATGGTGCGGTTGAACCAACCGCGAAAGTTCTCCTTGAGATCCCACTTGCGGAGCTGTGCATTGATGACGTGCGAGAACGCCTGGCGCACCGCGTGCGAACTCTGCGGCCGCATCGATTCCTTGCCGGCCCCGAAGTAGATCGCCGAATCGGTGGCGATGGTGATCGACAACTGCAGGCCGCGCTCTTCGGCGAAACGATGCACGCCTTCCAACTCGTGAACGTTCTGCTCGAGGAGCGTGAAGCCGATTCCCAAGTCGTCGATGCCGGCGGCGCGGCAGATCTCGAGCGTCTGCACGCATTTCTTGAAGCCGCCCGGAATACCGCGCACCTTGTCGTGCGTGCCGTCCAGACCGTCGATCGAAACCCGGAGCGCCACCTTGGGGTCGACCGCCAGGATCGCCGGCAGGAATTCCTTGGTGCGCGCCGGCTGAAAGCCATTCGTCGAAATGACCAGGCGGGCGCCCGGATTCGTGCTCTTGATGGCCGCCAGGATGTCCGGCAAGTCCTTGCGCAGGAAGGGCTCGCCGCCGCTGATGTTGACGTCGCGCAGGCTCGTGGGCAGGCGCGCAAAGAGCTCCGGCCCGGCCTCGCCGTGCATATCGTTCTGCCAAATATCGCACATCGTACACCGGGCGTTGCAGTTGAGCGTCACGGCGATGATGGCGTTGTGCGGCTGCGGGATGGACATTGCGCCCTTCGGGCTCCTTGGACGGCCGGCACGGGGGGGGCCGGCGCACCCTTCAATAGTAACACTTTCGTTGAACCGGTGTTTCGGGACCGGTTACAATCGTTGAAACGACGCGATGTTAAGGACCAAACGTCCACCGGCATGGCGTCGTTCGGCTCGTGAGGTTCTTGAAGTTGTTCGTACGAAAGGCAGTACCCATGCGCATTGCGCTTCGAATCGCCGGCGTCGCGGCAGTCCTGGCCCTCTCGGCCTCCGCCGCCTTCGCCGAGGTCATCCCGTTCCTGGCCACCCTGTCGGGGGCGGACGAGACCCCCGCCAACGCGTCGACGGGCGGCGGGGTGGCCGTCTTCGCCATGGACACGGACGCCAATACGCTCACCTACGTCATCAATTACGCCAACCTGGGGGGAACCGAGTCGGCGGCTCACATTCACGGCTTCACAACGCCAGGCCTGAGCGCGAGCCCCGTCCACACCCTGCCGGCCACTGCAGGTTTCAAGACCGGGCAGTGGACCTATCCGCAAGGCAACGAAGCCCAGATCATCGCCGGGCTCACGTATGTCAACATTCACACGTCCTCGTTCCCGAACGGCGAGATTCGCGGCCAGATCCTGCGGACCGACGTCGCCGTCGACCAGAAGACCTGGAGCGGAGTGAAGGGGCTGTACGGCGCCGGGCGCTGATTCCTGCGTGATTTGACGCAGCGCTGCAACGACAACGGGCTCCCGGCGGAAAACCGGGAGCCCGTCTTGCTTTCGGCTGGCTGATTGGCATCGCGCCTTAGTGCGAGAAGCCCTCCAGCTTGTAGTGATGGTCGAGCCGCCGCAACGCCAGCGCCATGGCGGCAACTCGCGCCGGCACCTTCTTGCCCAGCGTGTAGCCCTTCGAGTTGTGCGTCTTGGTGGCGCGCGGCCGGTCGTTGACGATGTCCAGAATGATGTTGTAGTTGGCCTTGATCGCCTCACGCAACCGCTCGTTCACCTGGGATTCCATCCAGTGATCGAGGGTGTTGTTCTGCAACCACTCGTAGTAGCTGACGATCACGCCGCCGGCATTGGCGATGATGTCGGGGATGATCTCGACACCGCGCTCGAGAAGGACGCGCTCGCCCGCCTTGGTGCACGGCCCGTTGGCGCCTTCGGCCACGACCTTGCAGTTCAAGATCTGCGCCGTGCTCTCGTCGAGGGTGCCACCCAAGCCGGCCGGCACGAACATGTAGGCGTTGATCTTGAAGAATTCTTCCTTCGAGATCTTCTGCGCCTTCGAATAGCCGTCGACGCTGCGCTTCACATTGGCGCCGCCGTAGACGTATTCATGCAAGTCTTCGGGATCGATGCCGTTCGGATTGTAGATCGTGCCGTCACGGTCATCGACTCCGACCAGCTTGGCGCCGTACGGCACCATGATGCGGGCCAGGTTCGAGCCCACGTTGCCGAAGCCCTGCAGCGTGAAGGTGACGTCTTTGTACGACACTTGTTCCGGCGCGATGAGCTTGTCGGGCGCCGGCGACTGCTTGTGGCGCAGGAATTCCTCGATGCAGAAGAAGAGCCCGCGCCCCGTGGCGGCTTCGCGGCCCTCGCTGCCCCAGATGCGCACGTCTTTCCCGGTCACGCAGCCGCGGAGCTTCGCCGGTTCCGATTCACCATCGGTGTACTGGCGGTAAAACGCGCCCATGATGACCGAGTCGGTGCCGACGTCCGGCGCCGGGATGTCGACGTTGGGCCCGACGAACGGCTTCAGCTTGTACATGAAGCGGAGCGAAATACGCTCCAGTTCCTCGGCCGAATAGTTGCGCGGATCGATCTTGATGCCGCCCTTGCCGCCGCCGAGCGGAATGTTACCGATCGCCGTCTTCCAGGTCATTTCGGCGGCCAGTGACTTGAATAAATCGAGCGACACTTGATGGTGATAGCGAATGCCGCCCTTGTAGGGACCGCGAATGTTGTTGTGCTGGACGCGATAGCACTTGAAGCCTTCGGGCTGGCGCTCTTGGATGCGATACAGGCTGCCCTGAAAACGCAGCACTCCATCGCGCACCGTCGCGGAGCTGCGCGCGAACATGCTCGGCCGGTACGAAATAACGGCGTTCGCCAGCACCCGGTAGTCCTTGCCGTTCAAATCACTCTCGGGCAGGTCGGCAAAGTCCTTGCCGTACTGCGCAAGTTCCTGCTCGGTGAGCCGGACCAGGCGGTCTTTGATGTCGACAGTGATGTTGAAGATGAGTTCGTGATGCGGCTGACGGAGTTCCATGCGCACGCGCGGATCCATCTTCAGGAGATCAGCCGTCTCCTCGAACGACGCCATGGCATCTTCGTAGATGCCACTCTTGCCCGTGTCCGTGTCGGACGGCTCAGTTGCCAGCTTGCTCATGAAGGGAAAGCCTCCATCCGCCATGTTGATCGTAAACGCTCCCAGAGGCCTCCATTATAGGCAGGTGCCAACGGGCCAAGGAAGGGGCCCGCGGCCCAGGCCAGCCGCCATGGGTCCTGCGGGGGGCGCCCCCCCCGCCCGCGCCAGGGGCGGACCTTCCGTTGACGCTGTTGGGGGGCTCCTCCTACCATGCGGCAAGGCCACCGGGGGTCCCGCGGCCGGGAGGGGTCTGGACGATGGGCAAGCGGCACACACGGCGACGCTGGATTCTGGCCGCCGCCGCCATCGCGATCCTCGCCGGCTGTGCGAAGAAGGACTCCGGCGATGCGGCCCCCCAGGCCGGCCGGCCGGGTGCCGGAGCCGCGAGCGTCCCGACCGACGGCCACGCCGTGCCGCTCAAGCAAACGGGGCTCGGCAGTGCCAGTGAACTGCAGCGCGAACTGCGGAAGCTTTCCAACGCCACTGCGGCAGCGACGTTCGAGACCGCCTTCCGTCAAACGTTCACGACCGATAAGTCGCAGCGCGACTACGCAACGGCGCGCATTGCGTTGGCGGATTTCATCATGGCGAATCCCACCTTCGCGCCCGCCTATCGCACCCTGGCGTATGCGGAGTTCAACCTCAACCCGGCCGATCCCGCGGCGTCGCTGGCGGAATACGACAAAGCAGTGGCGCTCGAGCCGGAATACGGCGAGGCACACTACGCAATCGCCTTCATGTGCGCCGCGACCGGCGAGCGCGAGAAAGGCGCCGCGCACTTTCGCAAGGCGATGCAGCTCGGCGTCCCGGATGAGCGCAACATCGGCGCCAATTTCTACGCAGACGTGATCCAAACGCACTGAAGCGGATCGAGCGGCGGGATCGAACATGCACATCGTCGCCCCGATCCTGAAGTGGACCTACTTCGGCGTTTGCTTGGGACTGACGCTCTTCGGCCTGTACCGGCTGGCGATCTTGGCGGCGTGGTGGCGCGCCGCGCGCCGGCCGAAGCTGCCGCCGCCCGCCGATCCGGCCGTTTGGCCACGCGTCACCGTGCAGTTGCCGCTCTTCAACGAGCGCTGGGTGGCGCGCCGGCTGCTGGAAGCCGTCGCCGCACTCGACTACCCGCCGGATCGCTTGCAGATTCAAGTTCTCGACGATTCCACCGACCGCACCACGGTGCTGACGCGGCGCGGCGCCGCCGTGCTTCGCCGCCGGGGCGTCGACATCGAAGTCGTGCGGCGCACCGGGCGCGCCGGCTACAAGGCGGGCGCCCTCGCCCACGGATTGCACACTGCGACCGGCGAGTTGATTGCCATCTTCGATGCCGACTTCGTGCCGCGCCGCGACTTCTTGCGCCAGGTCGTGCCGAGCCTGCTTTTGCCCGGCGTCGGCGTCGTGCAGGCCCGTTGGGGGCACCTGAATCGCAACGCGACGTGGTTTACACGCTTGCAGTCCATCTTGCTGGATGGACATTTCGCCATCGAGCAACCGGCGCGTGACGGCAATGGACTCTTGCTGACGTTCAACGGTACGGCCGGAGTGTGGCGGCGCGCCGCAATCGACGCCGCCGGTGGCTGGACGAGCGATACGTTGACCGAGGACCTCGATCTCAGTATTCGCGCCCAACTGGCGGGTTGGCGCATCGTGTACCGCGCCGATGTCGTCGTGCCGGCGGAATTGCCGGCGGATTCGAACAGTCTCCGCGCCCAGCAACGGCGCTGGACCAAGGGTGGCGTGCAAGTAGCGCGCAAGATGCTGCCGCGCATCGTGCGCTCGCCGTTGCCGTGGCGGGTGCGCTTGGCGGCGGTGTTCCACTTGGGAAGCTATGCCGGGTATCCGCTGCTCATCGGGCTCGCGCTGTTGCGAACGCCGGCGTGTCTCGCGACGCACGAACGCGGCTGGCTCGGCTTGCTGCCGGGCGAGTTGCCGCTCTTTGCGCTTGGGACGGCACCGCTCGCGGTCTTCTATTTTTTCGCGCAGCGTGCGGCCGGGGTGCGCTCGGCGCGCAAGTTCGTGTGGCGGGATTCGTTCGCGGCCATGGCACTCGGCGCGGGGCTCGCTCTCGGCAACGCGCTCGCCGTCATGGAGGGCTTGTTTGGACGCGGCGTCGTGTTCGAACGCACACCGAAGCGCGGCTCGGGACGGGCTTTCGCGCCAACTTTGAATCGGCCGCGCTGGATGGCGACGTATCGCAGCCAGGGCACGCGCACCGCACTCCTCGAGCTGACGTTTCTCCTCTATCTCGTGCTTTGCAAATGTGTCGCCGCCACACCGCGCCGCTGGGGCGAGTTGCCGTTTCTCTTCTTCTTCGCGTTCGGACTCTTGGCGATGTCGGTGCCGTCCTTGCGCCAAGCATGGGGTGAGAGCCGGCGGCCGCTCACGCCGCGCGCCGGCCCTCGCCTGTGATCTGGGCGGCTCTCGCCGGACTCGCCTATACGGTGTTGGCGAGTCTGGCCTGGCGCGCCGGCCCGTGGCCGGAACACCTGGGCACCTTCTGGGTCGTTTCGGCAGTCGCCTGGGTCGCAATGTGGCGCGCATCGCGCGCCGCACTCTCTGCCCGCACCGTGATCGCCGGCGCGGTGTTGTTCCGGTTGCTTCTCGTACCGACAGCGCCTTCGCTCTCCGACGACATTTATCGCTACGTGTGGGAAGGCCACTTGCAACGCGCCGGATTCGATCCGTATGTGCTGGCGCCCGACAACCCGGCGCTGGCACCGCTCCGTGACGCGACCTGGGCGTTGGTCAATCACCGTGAATACACCGCCATCTACCCACCATTCACACAGCTCGTATTCCGCGGCCTCTCCATGCTGGGCGGAGTGGCCGTGTTCAAGGCCGCGTTTGCAATGCTCGATGTGCTGACGGTCTGGCTCTTGATTGTGGGGCTGCGCCGGCGCCGCATGCCGGTGGCACGCGCCGTGTTGTATGCCTGGAATCCGCTCGCCCTCATCGAGATCGCCGGCAGCGGACATTTGGAGCCGTTGGGATTGTTGCCGCTCGTCGCCGCAGTGGTTTTCGTCGGCGAGCGGCGCGCCCGCGGCTGGGCAGCGTTGGCATTGAGCATCGGTGCGAAGTATGCCGCTGCAGCGGCGCTGCCGGCGTTTCTCGTTCGCGCCCGGCCCGGACCGCGTGCGGCGCTGACGGCGCTCGTGGTGCTGGCCGCGGGCTATGTGGCGTTCCTGGGCGCCGGGCCGCATCTTTTCGACTCGCTCCGGGCGTATGCCGTGCACTGGCGCTTCAATGACTTGGCATTTGTTTGGCTGCGTGAACACATCGAGGATCCGTTGCGGGCCCGGCGCGTGGCAGCAGCGCTCGTCGTCGTGTTCAGTTGCGGCGCGGCATGGCGCTGCCGCACGGTCGAAGCCGGCGCGCTGGCCGCGTTCCTGATTGCGCTGGCACTCGCTCCAACCGTGCACCCGTGGTATGTGCTCTGGCCGCTCGTCCTTGTGCCGTTGGTCGCGAGCCGCGCCGCGCTCGTGTGGAGCGCCACGGTGTTGCTGGCGTATCATTTCTTTCATCCGGTGTTCGGGCGCCCGGCGGTGGCGGAGGACGATTGGGGCCTGCGGTGGATCGAGATGACACCGGTCTTGGTGGCGTTGCTGTTTGATGTCGTGGCGGCGCGGCGCCGGCCTGTCGCAACCGCCGGTTCGACTGCGTACGCGCCGCAGCAGGCGACGACAACCGCGCGCCTTGCCGGTACGGCACGCATTGCGCTCGTCATGCCGGCCCTCGACGAAGAGCCGTCGTTGCCGCTCGTCCTTGCCGACCTCGAACCGCTGCGCCGCGACCATGACCGCGACCGCGCCGTGCCGACAGCGTTCCTGGACGAGATCGTGCTCGTCGACAACGGCTCGCGCGACCGCACGCCCGAGATCGCGCGCGACGCCGGGCTCACGGTGTTGCGCGAAGCGCAGCGCGGCTATGGTGCCGCCTGTTTGTGCGCCCTCGCGCACCTGCGGCAGAAGCCACCGGCCGTCGTCCTCTTTATGGACGCCGACCGCAGCGACGATGCGAGCGAGATTCCGGATCTCTTGCGGCCGATCCTGGCCGGTGAGGCCGATCTGGTGATCGGGTCCCGCACGCGCGGCGCGCACGAGCCCGGCGCATTGTTCCCGCAAGCGCGCTTCGGCAATTGGCTCGCAACCGGCTGGATTCGCGCCTGGTACGGGTTCCAGTACACGGACCTGGGGCCGTTCCGCGCCATTCGCTGGGAAGCGCTCGAACGGATCGGCATGCGCGACCGCGACTGGGGCTGGACGCTGGAAATGCAGGTCCGCGCCCTGCAGGAGGGCCTGCGCATCAGCGAAATCCCGGTGCGCTACCGGCGGCGCGTCGGCCAGTCGAAAATTTCGGGCACGATCCTCGGCTCGGCGCGCGCCGGGCGTAAGATCCTTTGGACTTTGTGGACGCTGCGGCGTCCCGTGCGGCAGGATTCAGGCCCGCGGCCTTAGGGTTCGCAGGGCGCGTGGGTGGCGATTTGGGAGGTGCAACGATGCGCGTGCAACCTTGGATACCGATGGTGATCGCTCTCGTGGCGAGGACGCTGTTGCCGCTGCCGGCGGCAGCGGAGCCCGCGACGTCCGCAGTGCACGTCGACTCACTGCCAGCGGAGGTTCTGCCGGTCGACTCCACCGCCGTTTTGCGCACCGAATCACACTTCGATCACGCCGCCTGGAGCCGCCTGCTCACGGCATACGTCGATGACCAGGGACGCGTCGCGTACAAGACGTGGGTCGAGAAGGATCAACCGGCACTGCGCGCCTACCTCGATGCCGTCGGCGCCGCCCGGCCCAGCACGTGGCCGCGTGACGAGCAGATCGCGTTTTGGATCAACTCCTACAACGCCGGCATGGTGTGGGCCGTGATGCACGGGCAGTCGGCCGAAACCCTCATCGGACGCGCCCGCCTCTTCAAGTCGTGGAAATTCCGCGCCGCCGGCGAGAATCGCACTCCGGACTCGATCGAGCACACCATTCTGCGTAAGCAATTCCAAGAAGCGCGGATTCACTTCGCGCTCGTCTGTGCGTCGGCGGGTTGCCCGCCGCTCCGTCGCAACGCCTACTCGGCCGACAGCCTGGTCTTGCAACTCGACGATCAAGCCCGGCGCTTCATCAACGATCCAACGCGCAACGTCATCGACGCGGACGCGAAGAAACTCGAACTGTCGTCGATCTTCGATTGGTTCCGCACCGATTTCGAACACGCCGCCGGCAGCGTGCCGCGCTTCCTCGCGCGCTACGTGCACGACAGCGCCGCCCACGACTGGCTCCTGGCCGGCGCCATCCCGCTTACCTTCCGCGACTACAACTGGGCGCTCAACCAACAGCCCTTCCAGCGCCCGGAACACCGCAAACTCGGCGGCAAAGGCACGCAGTGAGCGGTTTCGTGACCCTGATTGCTCACTTCTCAAGGGTCGCAGGGCATGACCATCGCTTGACAGCGGCACCTCGGGTCTCGGAAACTCGGGGGGCGCGATGCAACCTGCTGGATGCGGTTCGACCGCTGCCCTGGGGTCCGGAATCGAGGAGAGACTTGCGCCACCACCGCACGCCGGGGTTCCTGCCGGTCCGCGCCCGCCGTCACCAAAGCCTGCGGTGGACAAGCGCCATTTCCATCTTGATTGCTGCACTGGCGGTAACCCCCGGGCCGGCGCCTGCGGCGGATCTGCGCGTCGAGGGCACGCCCCGTGGCGCCCGCGTCATCGTGGACGGCAAGTTGGCGGGAACGCTGCCGCTCTCGCAGCCGATCACCGTGGATGCGGGCACCCATCAACTGCGTCTCGAGTTGCCGGGATACCGTCCCGTCAAGACGCACTTCGAGGCGGCATCGATCGCATCGGTTTTTTCGCTGCGCTACGACCTGCGGCCCATCGACCGCCGGCAAGAGTCCCTCGCGGCGCTCGCGATCGCCGGCAACGGCCAGCGCGCCATGGGACACCCCGTTTTCGGTATGACGTTGACCGTCATCGAAGCCAGCGGCATCGCGCTGGCAATCTCCGGTGAGGGAAAGTTCCAGCACGATCGCGATCGCTTCAATGAAGCGAAAGCCGAGTATGCGGCCGCTCTATCCCCGGCGGCCATCAACGCCGCGCGCACCAAGACCAACGACGCCTACGACGCCATGGGGACTTCAGAAACACTGCGCAACGTCGGGATCGGAATTGCCGCCGCGGCAGTGGCGGTTGGATTTGCCGATTTCTGGTTGCGGACCCCGCCGGGCGCCAAGACCGATCCGAACGCTCCCTCTGAAACCGGAGCGCTCGACATGCCGCTGCCGATCGCGTTGGCGCGGGCGGCGCGGCACTTTCGTCCGGATGTCTCGATCGCACCTGCGGCGGCGTTCGGCGGTTCTTTCTGGTGCAGCTTCTGAGGCCAAGGAGGGGTTCGGTGCAACGACGGCCATTCATCGCCCGCATCGCGTTCGTCGCGATTGCCGCGTTGCTCCTGTTCAGTTGCACGCGCCGGCCCGCTGAACCGCAGTTCAATAATCCGTTCGATCCGGCCACCGGGGGCGGGGATCCCTTCCGACTTACGGCCGAGTACACAACGCTCGGCGTCGTGGCTTTGACCTGGCACGCGCCGCCTGTGACCGGGATCACGGACTACCACATCCGGCGTTCGGTGCAGCCGGCCGGGCCGTACACTGTGACCGTGATCCCGGCAACCGCGGCTGCGGTCCAAATCACGACCGATGCGAAGTTCGCCCGCAACCGCACCAACTATTACAGGGTGCTCGCTTTCAATGGCCACGATATCAACGCTGAATCGCAAGTCGTCGCCGCGACGGTTTCTCCACCGGCAAAATTGACCATTCTCCGTACGACAACCGCATTCAATGACTCCACGGTGCCGTCACGGCAGGCCCGTTTGGTACTGCGAAGCAACTTCGGCGATTCGGTCGAAGTCGCGTCGACGCGCAGCTTTCTGGCCTCGCAGCGCTTCGCGGCGACCGACACCAATACGATCATCCCATGGGATTTGGGGGCCGCGAGTGCTCGGCACGCCAGGCTGCGCGTGTTCGCGCGCATGCACGCGAGCGGCGTCGTGTCGACCGAAATCGTCGGCGACTCCGCGCTGGCGGACTTGACGGCGAAGGTTAGACTTGTTGGCGCGGTGATCAACGACACACTCATCGTGCGCGCCAACGGCCTCGGCTTCACGCGCTTGCGCGCCGTCGGGCCGGGCGATTCTCTGGAACTGGCTCCTTGGCTGGCGAATCCGCACCCCGAGCGGACCGACTCCATCGAGGTCCGCGTCGTGTTGCAGAATAATTCGCTGGCACCATTCGTAGTGCGCGCTGAAGCGGAGTCCGACTTTGGATTCACGCGCCGCTACGACCTGCCGGCAGTGCCACTCAGCGTCGACACCCTCGGGCTTACCTTCACCATCAACAATGCGGCTGGGCACACCGCCGGCGACGCGGAGACGACCCACCCGGACGTATTCATCGTCTCGACTGCCAAGAATGCGACGCAGATGCGCTTCTCCGAGAGCACGGATTTCACCGGTGTGCCGTGGCAACCCTTCCGAACGACATCGACCTTCACATTGCTGGACACCGCAGGTACACACCGGGTCTACGGAATCTTCCGAAATCCGTTCGAGCCGCATGGGTTCGCGGTCTCGAAATCCATCGTCCTGCTGGCGCACTCTTCGGCCGCCCGTTGATTCGATCCGGCCGGCTTGGCGCTGGCACCCCATCCTTCGACGCGGGTGTTGGACCTTCAACGCCTCGAATGGACGACTCGGGACTCGCCAAGTGCTCTGCGAGACGGCGGTCCAGTTCGGCTTCCTGCTCAGGGGTAAGCGCGAGTTCCGCCTCGCGCTCCTTCTGGTCGAGGCTTTCCCAGAGTGCGAGGGCAAGTTCCACCCGCTGATCAGCGGGAAGTTTCAACAATTCTGCCAGAGTGTTTCGAATCATGGGACGATTCCCTCACCTCCGTACTGTGATTTCAAGTCACCCAGGCGATCGGTTGTGGCGACTCTGAGACTCGCGATGCTGAGACTCGCTTCAGGGCAGCCCGCGAGACGAAGTGCCCAGAACGCGACGACCAGAGCCGTGATTGCGACCGGCGTGAGGATGCGAGTCTGGGCTGTCGCCGCCGGCGCTCTTACTGCTGTCCGGCCGCGTCGAGCGCCAGGTTCAGCGCCAGGACGTTGACCCGCGGCTCGCCGAGCAGTTGCATGAAGCGCGTTTCGATGTGCTGTTCAACAACGGCGCGCAGGCGCGCCTCGGGGATGCCGCGCTCGCGCGCGACGCGCGGCACTTGCCAGTCGGCGGCGGCCGGCGTGATATCCGGATCGAGACCGCTCCCGGACGAGGTAACGAGGTCGATGGGAATCGGGGTGCGGTTCTGCGGATCGGACTGGTGCAGTTTCGCGACCCGTTCCTGAACGGCCTGGTGCAACGCTGGATTCGACGGCCCCAAATTCGAACCACTCGAGGCGCCGGCGTTGTACGCCGGGGTCGTCGCAGACGGCCGGCTCCAGAAGTACCGCGGGTCGTCGAAGGTCTGGCCGATCGACGCATTCGAAGGTTGCGACCGACGTGCGCTGCCTCTGCGGCAACCTTCTTGTGCGGCGCGTGCCGGAAGGCTTCGAAATCAAGTGCCGGCGCTGCAAGCGCGCCATGCTGCTGCGCGTCACGGAACCCGAAAGCAAATAGACTGCCGAGCGCCGCACCGCATCGGCAGCATTCAAGAACTGCTGCAGATCCTCGAAGAAGTGACCGCCTGAGAACGCCGGCCGGCGGCGCGGGATCCTAGCGCGCCTGGCGGGCGAGCCGCGTCAGGGTGCGGTCGAGGGCGGCGGCGAAGGTGCGTTTGGCGCGCTCGTCGTAGGGCGGCGGACCTTGGGTCGTGACGCCGGCCGAGCGCAGGTTGTCCATGAAATCGCGAATCGAGAGCCGTCCGCCGATCGTGTCCTCGGTGTGTTCATCGCCACGCACATCGAGCACCACGATTTGGTTCGGGACGAGAAGCGCGGCGAGCGGAATGTCCTGAGTCACCACGAGATCCCCAGCCTCGGCGTGCTCCACGATGTATTGATCCGCCACGTCCGGGCCGCCCTCGACGCACACCGACTTGATGAGCGGGTTGCCGGCCGGGGTCCGGAGGTGCTGGTTGGCGACGAGGATGGTCTCGATCGCCAGGCGCTTCGCAGCGCGAAAGACGATCTCCTTCACATCGCGGGGTGCTGCATCCGCGTCGATCCAGATCTTCAATGCCGGGCTCCCCTCGGACCGCGGTGGCCGGCGCCGAAGATAGCCGCCGGCCAGGCACCTTGCCAACGCGCCTGCAAAACGCTGTACTGTGCCTTGCCGGATGCCGCCCTCAAGGGGCTCGAAAGTATGGAGGGTCCGACATTCATCCTCAAGTGTGGCTGTGGGCGGGATTCATCGTCCTCGTACTCGTCGTATTGGCTCTCGACCTCGGAGTGCTGAATCGCAAGGCCCATGTCGTCTCGATCCGTGAGGCACTCGTGTTCACGGTCGGCCTGTTCGTACTGGCGATGGGTTTCAACGCCCTCGTCTACTTCCTCTACGCCAACCAATTGATGGGCCTGGGCACCCAGGTCGACAAGATCGACGGTGTCGTCAATACGGGCGGCCTTGCGGCGGTGAAATTCTTCACCGGCTACATGGTCGAGATTTCGCTGAGCGCCGACAACGTGTTCGTCATGGCGATGATTTTCCATTCGTTGCGGGTGCCGCCGCAGTATCAGCATCGCGTCTTGTTCTGGGGCATTCTCGGCGCACTCGTCATGCGCGGCGCGATGATCCTGGTCGGCGCGCAGCTCATCGCCCGTTACCACTGGCTGCTCTATCTGTTCGGCGCGTTCTTGGTGTTTACCGCCTACCGGATGCTGGTCGCCAAAGAGGACGAGGGCAACGTCGAGGACGGGCTCGTGGTGCGTTGGGTGCGAAAGATCTTCCCCGTCACGCCCGACTACCACGCCCAACGGTTCGTGGTTCTGCATCACGGGCGCCGCATGCTGACACCGCTGGCCGTGGCGCTCATCCTGGTCGAAACGACCGATCTCATCTTCGCGGTGGATTCGATCCCGGCGATTTTCGCGATCACGACCGACCCGTTCATCGTGTTCACAAGCAACGTCTTTGCGATTCTGGGGCTGCGGTCGCTGTACTTCGCGCTGGCGGGAGCGATCCAGAAGTTCAAGTACCTCAAGAAGTCGCTGGCGGCGATCTTGGCCTTGGTGGGCGTCAAAATGCTGGCCGCCGATCTCTTGCAGATGCACATCGGCCCGAGCTTCAACTACTACATGCTCGCCATGGTGGCGTTGATTCTAACGGGCGGTATCGCGGCGAGTGCGGTGGCGGCACGCCGTCAGCTGCCGGGGCCGCGATAGAGTTGCTTGATGCGGGTCCACGTGTGCTGCTCGACCGCGACCGGATTGAGCACGAATCCGTTACACGAGCGTACGCCGGCCCGTGGCGGCAGGTCGAGGAAGTGGATCTCGCCGCGCAGATTGGAGCCGCTCGAGGCCAATTCCGTTCCGACTACCGGGGCGAATTCAAGCCGGAACGGAGCGCCAGCCATGACGATAGCGGGCAGATCCAAATTCTGTGACACGCTGGCGTCTTGCGGTGCCCGGTTCTCCATGAAGACTTCGGCGCTGTCGCGGCCGGAGGACTGCGAAACGTCGATGCTCACAATTCCATAACCACCCGGGTAGTGGTGGTAGGGCTCGGAAGTCGAAGCAGCAAGGGTTCCCGTGAGGCTCAAGCGGATCGTGCAGGCGACTATCGTCGACGGTGCGAGACCGGTGATCTCGAAATCGTCGACCGCCACAACCGCACCGCCGCTGGCGAGTGACGGGGTCGACTGAGCCGCCACCCATCCGGCGGGCAGATTGTTTTGTCCCGTTCCACCGTACTGGCCAGAGATCCGGCTCTCGGGGCACTGTGCCAACGAAGTGGTCGTGGCTCCGGCAAGGAGCGCGGCGCAGAGTGCCAGGGAACAATGGACTCGATCGCGTGGCATGGGCGAAGACCTCGCTCGATGTGCGGGCCGGGCTGCCGCGATCCTATCACGCGACGGCGTCGCCCCGCCCGGCTTGACTTCCAGCGCCGCATGGCCTGAAATGCGCCGGCTCACCCCAACGCGGAGAAGGCCATGATCAGCACGCGTATCGCTCTCGTCGCGGTCCTCGTCGGCGCCGTTTCGGTCCAGGCGGAAGCGCCGCTCGGTTACTACCGGACCCCGGCCGTGCGCGGCGCGGTCTTGGTCTTTGCGGCCGAAGGCGATCTGTGGCGTGTCGCGGCGGCCGGCGGGCTCGCGCAACGGCTGACGACGGCAGCGGGCGACGAAACGCTGCCGGCCGTGTCGCCGGACGGCAAATGGCTGGCGTTCACCGCCAACTACGAAGGGCCGTCCGAGGTCTATCTCATGCCACTCGAGGGCGGCGCGCCGAAGCGGTTGACCTATGAAGGACAGGTCGCGAGCGTCGCGGGCTGGACACCGGACGGCAAGATTCTCTACGCGACGACGCGTTACAACACGGCGCCGGACGAACAAGTGGTGTGCGTCGATCCCATCTCGGGAGCTTCGACGCTCTTGCCGTTGGCGCAGGCACACGACGGCTCGTACGACGCGGCGGGAGCACTCTTCTTCACGCGGCTTCCCGCCCAACCCAGTAAGACAAAGCGATACAAGGGCGGCACCGCCCAAACGATCTGGCGTTGGGACGCCGGCGCGCCGGAAGCCGTCAATCTGACGGCCGATTTTCCGGGCACGTCACGTTCGCCGATGGCGTGGCAGGGACAGGTGTACTTCGTCAGCGATCGTGACGGGACCATGAACCTGTGGACGATGGGGCGCGATGGCAGCAAGCCGCGCCAACTCACCCACCATCAAGGTTGGGACGTCCTAGGCCCGTCGCTCGGCGACGGCCGGATCGTCTATCAGTTGGGCGCCGACATTCGCATCTACGACATCGCGAGCGGCAGCGATGCCGCGGTCGCAATTCGCCTCGCGACGGATCTCGACCAGGCGCGCGAAACTTGGGTCAAGACGCCGATGGATTTCCTGTCGGCGGCGCATTTGGCGCCGGACGGCAACCGCGTCGCACTCACCGCGTACGGCAAGGTGTTCGTGGCGCCGGCGTCGACAGGCCGTCTTGTCCAGGCCGGCCGCGCGCCCGGGATCCGCTATCGCGACGCGCGCTTCATGCCGGACGGCAAGACACTGGTCGCGCTGTCGACCGAGTCGGGCGAAACCGAGTTCGTGACTCTGCCGGCAAACGGCGTCGGTGCGTCGGAACGCTGGACCTCGGATGCGACGACGCTGCGCTGGCAAGGCGTGCCGTCACCGGACGGCAAGTGGCTGGCGCACCATGACAAGAGCCAGCACCTGTGGCTGTTCGAGATTGCGTCGAAGCGCCACCGGCCGATCGATGCAAGTCCGACCGACGATTTCTCGAGCCTCGCGTGGTCGCCGGATTCGCGCTTCCTCGCCTACTCGCGCTCGGGTTCGAACACGTTTCGGCAGATCAAGTTGTACGACGTCGAAAAGGGCGCGGCGATTCCGCTGACGACCGACCGGTACGACAGCTACAGCGCGGCGTGGAGCCCCGATGGGCGCTTCTTGTATTTCCTGTCCGACCGGGTCTTCGAATCGCTGACGCCGGGCCCCTGGGGGGCGCGGCAACCGGAGCCCTATTTCGACCGTCCGACGAAGGTCTACGTGCTGCCGCTAGCGAAGAGTGATCGCTCGCCGTTTGCGCCGCCCGACGAGTTGCATCCGGCGAGTGATGCGGCCGCGGACAAGCCTGCGGCCAAGGACACCAAGAAGAAGGATGCGGCGAAGTCCGCGACGCGTACCACCGTGGACGCCGACGGCATTCAAGCCCGCTTCCAAGAAACCCCGGTGCCGCCCGGCAACTACGAACATCTCGAGGTCGACGACAAGCGCCTCTACGTGCTCGAGCAAGCGAGCGGCCCGGATCCAAAGACGGCGCTCAAGACGTTCAAGATCGATCCGAAGACGGACGAGGCCAAGGTCTTCCTGGACGATGTGAAGAGCTACGAGTTGGCGCTCGACCGCAAGAAGCTCTTGGTGTCGAAAGGCGACGCCCTGTACGTCGTCGAAACCGGCGACAAGGCGCCGGACGAGCTTGGCAAGTCGAAGGTGAATCTGGCGGGTTGGACCTTCCCGATCCGGCCACGTGACGAGTGGCAGCAAATGTTCACGGAGGCCTGGCGGCTCGAGCGCGACTACTTCTACGACCCGGGCATGCATGGCGTCGATTGGCCGGCGATGAAAACCAAGTACGCGCCGCTCGTCGAGCGCGTCGCGACGCGCCCTGAACTGAACGATCTCTTGGCGCAGATGGTCGCCGAACTCTCGGCATTGCACACCTATGTGCGGGGTGGCGACGGCCGGACGACCCTGAACCCGATCCAGGAGTCGACGCTTGGCGCTCGCCTCAGCCGCGATACCGCCGCCGGTGGCGACCGGATCGAGCACATCTACAAGTCGGATCCGGATCAGCCGGATCAACTCTCGCCGCTTGCACGCCCGGGCGTCGATGTCGCCGAGGGCGACATCATCGAAGCGATCAACGGCGTTGGAGTGCTGTCGGTGCCGGATGCGGGGGCGCTGCTGCGCAATCAAGCCGACAAGCAGGTCTTGCTGCGCGTGCGGGCCGGCAAGAAGGGTAGCGCGGCGAAGGATGTCGTCGTCCTGCCGATCGGACCCGAGCGCGATGCCGACCTGCGCTACGACGAATGGGAATACACCCGCCGGTTGAAAGTCGAGGAATGGGGTAAGGGCAAGATCGGCTATGTGCACTTGCGGGCCATGGGGCCAGCCAACGTCACCGAATGGTACCGCGAGTTCTATCCGGTCTTCGACCGCCAAGGACTCATCGTCGATGTGCGCTACAACCGCGGCGGCAACGTCGACAGTTGGATTCTGGAGAAACTGATGCGCCGGGTGTGGATGTACTGGCAGCCACGCGTCGGCGCACCGTACTCCAACATGCAGTACGGTTTCCGCGGCCATGCGATCACGCTCTGCAACTACCGCACGGCCTCCGATGGCGAAGCGTTCGCCGAAGGGTTTCGCCGCCTCGGCCTCGGCAAAGTGCTCGGCACGCGGACGTGGGGCGGCGAGATTTGGCTGTCGTCGAACAACTTCCTCGTCGACAAGGGCATCGCGACCGCCGCCGAAAACGGCGTCTACGGCCTCGACGGCAACTGGTTGATCGAGGGCCACGGTGTCGATCCGGATGTCGTCGTCGACAACCTGCCGCGCGCCACGTTCGACGGCGGCGACGCCCAGCTCAAGGCCGCCGTGGAAGAACTCCTGCGCCAGATCGACAAGGATCCGCGGCCGGTGCCCAAGGCGGCGCCGTATCCCGACAAGTCCAAGTAGCGCCGGGGGGCCGTCGAGACCCGCCTCGATGGGGGCCGTGTAATGGCGCGTCCAGGCCGCGTTCCGGCCCAAGGGCCGCAAGGCTGTTTCGCGTTGGGTTGGCTTGAAGCCCCGCGGCCCACCGCGTAAGATAATGGCGCTCTAGAAACAGCTCAGACATCCGAAGCGGCGGCCCGTCGGGGCAAGACGCGAACGGTGCCGAATGCTTTCGGAAGAGTTCGGGCTGTGGTCCGCCCATGACACTCGAACACAGAGGTACGACGCATGAACATCAGGATGAGGAGAAGGGCGACTTTCTTTGCGGCAGTCCTCGTACTGGCCGCATGCACGGTCACCGGAGCGGCCCGCGCCGAAGGCAAGAACCGGCTCTTCAGCGTCCAGAACGCCAACCCCGCCGTGCAAACCGGACCGGTGTCGAACCTCACGAACCAGGTTCGCGAAGTGTTCCAGCAGCCGCTGCGCTACGACGATGCAAGCTGTTTGCGTCTGACGTTCACGAACGTGCAGTTGGGCGACGGCGACTTCATCCAGATTCGGTCGCCCGAGACCGGGATGGAGCAGGTTTTTGCGAACACCGATCCGCAGTACGGCAACCCGCAATTCGAGGGCAAGATCTTCTCCGCCATCTTCGCGGGCGGCAGCCTCGACGTGTCGCTGCACTTGGCGCCCGGCAGCCAGAATGCCGGCTTCCGGCTCGACAACGTTTGGGTGGCGAAGGCACAACCGAGCCGCACCGAAACCATCTGTGGGCCGAACGACGACCGCACGCTGGTCGCCAATGACGCCTGCGCGGTGCGCATTCGTGACAACGTCGGCGGCTGGGGCTCCGGTTTCATGATCGGCCCGAACTGCATGTTGACGGCCAACCACGTCATGACCGACGGGCCGTGGACGATCGAGCGCAACGTGCCGGCATCCAACGGTACGAACGGCAACCTGACACCGTCGGCGGCAGCGGACCAATTCCCGCTCGCCAACCTGGCGGGCTCGACACTTTCCCCCGGCCAGGCCAATGGCAACGACTGGGCAGTGGTGGTCGTACCGAACAACGCCGCCGGCGCTCCGGGTGCGGGCTGCACTCCGACCTTCAACTGCGCCTTCACCAACAACTGCACCGGCACGACGAGCCTGCGCGTCACGGGCTTCGGCACCGACACGCGCAACGCCCGCAACGGTGTTTTGCAGACCGACTCCGGTCCGTGCTTCCCGGCGGCCGTCGGTGCGATTGCGTCCGACTTCCGGTATGCCGCCGACACGACGCCGAACGGCAGCGGCAGCCGCGTCACCGATCAAAATGGCCGCATCGTTGGCATTCACCAACGCGGTGGCTGCGTGGGCGACAACCCGGAGACGGGCGCCAACGGTGGCACGGCGCTCAGCGCGCCGGGCCTGCTGGCCGCGATCACCGCCCGCTGCGGTGGGAACATTTGCGGGCCGGTCGCGGTGCGTCTCGACAGCTGGGGAGACGTAAAGAGTCTTTACAAGTAAGGGCCGTCCGGCTCTGGTAGACGAGAACGGGGGCGAGCCGCACCGGCGGCTCGCCCCTTTTCGTTGCAACAGGCTTGCGCACTTCAGGGGTTTTCACCGATTCTTGGCGGCGATCCCCGCTCGACCCTTAGGTCCCCGCCGGAGAGGAATCCGATGAAAACCCCATTCACGATGCTGTGTCTCGTGCTCGCTCTCTCGGCGCCCGTTGGAGCGGTTCAGACCGCGACGCCCGCACCGCTCAAAAAGGCGACGGCGAGTGCGCCGGCCCAGGCGAAAGCAGCCGCCAACGCCAAGGCAGCCGATGACCCGTATCTCTGGCTCGAGGACGTGACCGGGAAGAAGGCGCTGGACTGGGTCGGAAAGCAGAATGCCGCGAGTACCGAAGAACTCACCGGGACCGAATCGTTCAAGGCTCTCAACGATCAGTTCCTGTCGATCCTCAATTCGTCGGCGCGCATTCCGTACGTCACCAAGATCGGCGATCTCTACTACAACTTCTGGAAAGACAAGGATCACGCGCGCGGCCTGTGGCGCCGGACGACGCTCGAGGAATACCGCAAGGCCGAGCCGGCGTGGGAGACGGTTCTCGACCTCGATGCCCTTGGGAAAGCCGAAAGCGAAAACTGGGTCTGGCACGGCGCGGATGCACTGCCGCCCGACTACACGCGCTGCATGCTGCAACTGTCGCGCGGCGGCGCCGACGCCGAAGTGGAACGCGAGTTCGACCTGACGGCGAAGTCGTTCGTGAAGGATGGGTTCAGCCTTCCGGAGGCCAAGAGCAGCTTCGCTTGGCGCGGCCTCGACTCGCTCTACGTCGGGACGGATTTCGGCCCCGGGTCGATGACCACGTCCGGCTATCCGCGCATCGCCAAGGAATGGAAGCGCGGCACCCCGTTGGCGTCCGCGGTGACGGTCTACGAAGGCAAGGCGGACGACATCGCCGTCTCTGCGTATCGCGATCTCACGCCCGGATTCGAGCGCGATTTCGTCAACCGCGCCATCACCTTCTACACCAACGAAATGTTCCTGCGGCGCGGCGGCCAGCTCATCAAGATCGACAAGCCCGACGATGCGGAGGGCGACGTGCATCGCGAATGGCTGTTGCTCACGTTGCGCACCGACTGGGCGACGGGCGGCAAGACTTATCCCGCCGGTGCCTTGTTGGCGGCAAAGTTCGATGACTTCATGGCCGGCAAGCGGGAATTCGACGTGCTGTTCACGCCGTCCGAGCGCATTTCGCTGGGGGGATACTCGACGACGCGTAACGCCATTCTGTTGAACGAACTCGACAACGTGAAGAGCCGGCTCTACACGCTGCGCTACGAAAATGGGTCGTGGTCGCGGACGCCGATGCCGGGCCTGCCGGAGTTCGGCACCATCAACGCCAACGCCGTCGATCGGCGCGCTTCCGACGACTACTTCCTCACGATCACCGATTTCTTGAGCCCGGCGAGCCTGCAACTGGGAACGGTCGGCGGCGCGGCGCCGGAGAAACTCAAACAGGGACCGGCGTTCTTCGATGCGAGCGGCCTGGCGGTCAGCCAGCACGAGGCCGCTTCCAAGGACGGCACCCGGATTCCGTACTTCCAGGTGGCACCGAAGACTCTCGCCTTGGACGGCAGCACGCCGACCTTGCTCACCGGCTACGGCGGTTTCGAGGTTTCCGAGAAGCCCTACTACAGCGGCGTGCAGGGATCGGGCTGGTTGGAAAAAGGCGGCGTGTTGGTGGTCGCCAACATTCGCGGCGGTGGCGAGTTCGGCCCGAAGTGGCACCAGGCCGGCGTCAAGGCGGAACGCTACCATTGCTACGAGGACTTTATCGCCGTCGCCGAAGACCTCGTCAAGCGCAAGGTCACGAGCCCGCCGCGGCTGGCGTGCATCGGCGGCTCCAACGGCGGCCTGCTCGTCGGCAACATGCTGACGATGCGCCCGGACCTCTTCGGCGCCATCGTTTGCCAAGTGCCGTTGCTCGACATGCGGCGCTATCACACGCTGCTGGCCGGCGCTTCGTGGATGGGCGAGTACGGCAACCCGGACGACCCGAAGGAATGGGAGTTCATCAAGGGTTGGTCGCCGTATCAGAACATGAAAAAAGACGTGAAGTACCCGCGCACGTTGTTCACGACTTCGACGCGTGACGACCGGGTGCATCCCGGGCACTCGCGCAAGATGGTCGCCAAGATGTTGGACCAGGGACACGACCTGCTCTACTACGAGAACGTCGAGGGCGGGCACGGCGGCGCGGCCGACAACAAGCAACAAGCTTTCATGTCGGCGCTCGCGTACTCGTTTCTCTGGAAGCAACTGGCGCCGAAGCTAGAGCCGTCCGCCGCCGCCCGGTAGGACGCGCGGCAGATCGGCGATCGAATCGATCAGGTGCGTGTGCGGCGCACGCTCGAGGCGGGCGCGATCGTGCGCGCCCGTGAGGACGCCGATATTCCAGCGCACCCCGGCGCGGTGCCCGGCCTCGAGGTCGAGCGCGGTGTCACCGACCGCGGCGACGCGATCGACGCGGGTGACGCCGGCCGCCGCCATGGCCTTGAAGATGAGATCCGGTGCGGGCCGTCCCTGCGCGACGTCGTCGCCGCAGACGACGGCGTCGGCGGTGCCGTTGTTCCAGCCTAGAGCCGCGAGCAAGAGCGCGGTAATTTCCCGGTCAAAACCGGTATTGAACGCGACCCGAATCCCCTGTTCGCGCAGCCAGCCGAAGGTGCGTTCGGCACCGTCGATCGCTTCGACACCGTCGCGCTGGTAGCGCTCCGCCAAGTGGCTGCGGAAGGCCGCATCGATCTCGGCGGCGCGTTGGACATGCTGCGGCCCCTCCGGCACCAGACCAAGGATCGCTTGGCGCTTGGAGGCGCCGCGCAGATTGTTGATCTGTGCGGCGGATAATTCGATCCCGTGGGCGCCAAGCGCGGCGGAAAACGCCGCGGGAACTTCACCTCGATCACGCACCGTCGTGCCGGCGAGATCGAAGATCACCAAGTCGATCTCGGGGTTCATGTGCGGCACTCGGAACAGAGGCCGTTGGTGGTGAGATCTTCGTCCGGGGCTGGAACCTGGCACGTGCGGCACGGCGACCACGGATCGATTTGACCAGTCGACATGCCATAGCGTTCACGCAATAGCGATGCCGCACGCGTGACGATGTTGCGGCATTCCAGCGCCGAGAGGCGCCGGAACGTTTGCGCCCAGGAGTGGCGTTCGGAGAACTCCGGGAAGTGCGGCGCCTCGCCCCAGCGGCAGGCCGGATTCTTCGTGGTGCGGCTCCGTCCGAGCAAGTGCAAATGCACGCGGCGATGCAAACGCGGCGTCTTCGGTCCGGGCGGTTCGGCGGCGTCATTGAGCGCCCAGTTCCCCGCTTCCCAGTAGTTGATACAGCCGCCCTCGAGCTGCGGGAGCGTATCGAGCATGGCGCGGCCTGACGCCGCGACGAGGAACGCCCAAAATGTCAGCTCGGCGGGCTCGAGTTCGCTCCGCTCCCACACGACGCGCGGTGGTTCGACGATCAAATTGCCGCCATCCTCGGCGCTCACGAGTGCCGCGCCGGGCGCCGGCAGAACGATGTCGCCGCCCGCGCAATGGAAGACTCTTCGATTCACGCTTCGCCTCCTCGGGCGGTACTCGGCCGGTTACTTCGCAGCCGCCTTATCCATCGCATCGCCGGTTTCGATCCGGCGCTTCAAGCGCGCGAACTGCTCGCCCAGGACCCTGTCGACTCCCGGGGCGATGGCGGTGAGTCCACCTGCATAGTAGCCGCCCACATTGTAGACGAGCGTCAGACTCGATCCGCTGCCTTGCGGCGTGATTTGGAATGGGTTCGATCGAACGGGCGCGACGGCGGCTCAAAGAAGGAGGGCGAGGGAGCGAGAGGAGGGCACCGTGGAGTCCTTTTCGGAGGGGGCGGATGGAATGCCGAACCCCACGGTGCCTGGTAGGACGATCCGAGCCCCAGCTCGGGCCTTCACTCGTCGGGATTCCCCGTCGGGAAGGCAAAGGCAATATAGGGCGGGGGGCGTGACTTTCCGATGAACCGTCGATGACAGTTTCGACATGCGAATTGTCGTGTGGCGGGGCGCGCGGTCTCATTCAGGCCAGCCTGGCGATCCTCAGTGCCGCGCTTCGAACCCCGCTGCTTGCGGCGTGAACTCCTGTTTGACGGTGGGCGGGAGTTCCGATTCGAAATCGTGCAGGTGAGCGGCGAGCAGCGAGTCGGCCGGTGCGTCGGCCGCCAAGAACGTGACCGTCGAATCGCCGCAAACAATGTTGCCGCGAATCGTCCACGCGCCGGCCCGCTGCCAGCCGGCGAACCAGCGGCCGAACCACGATTCGTAGACGACCGCCACGCGCGCCCCTTTGCCGCGGACCATCACATCGAGATCCGCCAGTCCGTGCGCCCGCCGCAGCCGGAGCACGTCCCGGTCGGCGATGCCAACGACATCGATGCAGCGCACCCCGGAAAATACGCTCACCGCTCCAACGTCGTTCATCGCCACCGGCTCGCCGGCGTAGTACTGCCGGAGGAAACGCGCCATCTGGGTCTGCTGTTCGTAGATGTTGCGCACCGCGATCGGTACGGCGCGATGGCTTTCGAGGCCGCGTTTTGCGAACGGCACTGCCGCGAGCGCCAGCACGAGCGCCAGCGTCAAGGCAGCGTTGCGGCGCGGCGCCGCGGCGACCGCCAGCGCGATCGCCACAATGCCCACCGCGAACAGATACGCCTCGTATCGATAGAACCAACCTAAGGCCGCAAATTGGACATGCGCGATCGCAATGCCGAGCGCGATCGCGAGCCAGGCCGATGTTTCATCCCGCCAGCCGGCACGACGCACTTGCCGGACGAGAAGGAGTCCCAGTAAGACAAGCAAGGCGCTCAGCGCGACGTTGCGCGGCGCCACGAATTGCTCCACGAAGTGCAGTGGGCTCGAGCGCCCGTGAAGTCCCGCCGTGCCTTTCACCCAAAGCGCATTCGGGAGGATCGTGCCGCCGTGCCGGAGCGACACCCCTCCGTAGACGAGCGGCGGCACCGCACTCGCAAGCCCCACTCCGAAGCTCCATCGCCAACGGCGATGCAACGCGAAGAGCAACAGGATTGCGCCAATGACCACGACGGACTCGTAGCGCGTCGCCATGAGTGCCGCGGCGAGCCCGGCCACCGGCCATGGCAGCCATGCGCTTGGAGGTTGCGAGCGCACCGCCCGCACGCAACGGTCGACGAAGACCAGCAGGAGCATGGCGTGGAGCGGATGCTCCATCCCGGTGAAGACGAGCGGCGCAAGCGGCACAACGAACGATAGCGCCAGCAAGACGGCGAGAATCGCACCGGGTCCGAAACCGCGCGCCCGCAAAACGTGCGCCGCCACGAAGACGAGACCCAGGGCGGCGGCCCAAGCGAGGCCGAACGGCGCCACGGCGGCGTCGATTCCCAGCGCCGTCGGCCCCGCAATGAGCAGCGTCCACAGCGGTGACGACGAAGCCGCCACGAACTCGGACGGGTTCACGCCCCAGGTGCCGGATTGCACCAGATTGCGCGCCATAGCGATGTGGATCGAGGGATCGTCGAGCGCATACCCGAAGCGCCCGTGGGTAGCGGCCAGCGCCTGATGGCGAAGCACGAGTACGGCCGCACAGAAAATCCCGCCGGCCATCCACTCGGGGCCGATCGAACGCCGCGCCGCCAACGGCCTTCCTCCAAGGAACGAGGGCACCAGCGCACCGCACCACGGCGTTCAGGCGCCGACAATTGCAAGAGCGCGAAGTGTAACGCCGCCGCCGAACCGGAACAAGGCCGGCCATCGACATTACAGAGATGTAATCTGAGCTGCCGCGGCACCGGAGTTGACGGTCAAGGCGTTGCGGGATAACATCAATCCACCGGCTCAGGCGCGCGTCTTCACCGCCATCGACGAAAGTCCGGACCGAGTCTTCAATGCAGAACCGCGAGCAACCATCCACGCCTGACGAAACCGCCGCGGCGGAAGCTGGTGGAAGCCTCGACTTGGCCGCCGAGTCGACCCGTCGGGACCACGCTACCGCCACTCGTGAACCGGCGAACGCCCACCTGCGCGTCCTGCTCGTCGAAGACGTCACGGTCGACGCCGAGTTCATCGAGCGCGAACTGCGCAAAGCCGCTGTGCTGTTCCTGATGAGGCGCGTTGAAAACTCGGACGATTTCGTCCGAGCGCTGGAGGAGTTTGCGCCCAGCATCGTGCTTGCCGACTACCTCTTGCCGCGCTTCGGCGCCCTGGAAGCGCTGCAGCTCTTGCGAGGCAAAGGCTTGGATATCCCATTTATTCTCGTGACCGGCAGCCAGTCCGAGGAGGTCGCAGTCGCTTGCATGAAGGAAGGTGCCGACGACTACATCCTCAAGGACCGCCTGGCCCGCCTCCCGGGCGCGATCGCCAATGCGCTGGAAAAGAAGGACGGCGAGCGCAACCGCCGCGTGGCCATTGCGGCACTGGCCCGGAGCGCTCAGCAGTTTCAACTGATCACCGACAACACCCATGACATCATCTGTCTGGTCGACAAGACCGGCGCGATCTTGTATGTGAGCCCGTCCTGCCGGCAGCGTCTCGGTTTCACACCGGAGGACATCGTCCAGGGCGACATGGCGTGCATGTTCTCGCTGGGCGACGAGGCGGGAGAGGCGCCGCGCGGGCTTCACGAGTTCATCCGGGCGGGCGCCCTGCGGCGGACGGAATTCCGCTGCCGGCACAAGAATGGCGAGTGGCGCTTCTTCGAGTCGACCGGCCGATGGATCGTCGAAGCGGACGGTTCGAAGAGCCGGGCCGTCCTGGTGTGGCGCGATATCACGCGCCGCAAACGCTCCGAGTCCCAACTCCGGCAGGCGCTCCGGGACCTGAAAAACCGCGAAAGCGCCCGGGTCGCAGCGCTGGAGGACTTGAAGTCGTCGCATGCGGAGTTGCAATCGGTGCAATTCCAACTCATCCAGGCCGAAAAGATGGAATCCGTCGGCCGGTTGGCGGCTGGTGTCGCCCATGAGGTCAAGAATCCACTGACCGTGCTGCTCATGGGAACGGAGTACTTGCGCAAGCATTTGCCCGATGGCGACCCTGAACTTCCGACCGTGCTCGACGAGATGGCGGATGCGGTGGCGCGGGCCAATACCGTTATTCTCGGCCTGCTGGATTTCTCGCGCCCGGGAGTGCTCGAGCTCAAATTGGAGCATCCACACACGATCGTCGAGCAAGCGCTGGTGCTCGTCAAACACGATCTGACCCGCCTGAACGTCGAGGTCGTGCGCGATTTTGCCGCCGATGTTCCGCCGTTGAACCTCGATCGCGCCAAGATGGAGCAGGTGCTCGTCAATTTGTTCACCAATGCGATTCATGCAATGAGCGATCGTGGAACGCTGACATTGCGTACGCGCGTCGTGACGGCGTCCGAACTCGGCACGCGCGGTGCGATGCACGATCCCGCCGAGGAAGCCGTCGTGGTGCAGGTGGCCGATACGGGGACCGGCATCCCCGCCGCCAAGCTGCTCCGTATCTTCGACCCGTTTTTCACGACCAAACCGACGGGCACCGGAACCGGCCTGGGACTGACGGTCACGCAGCGCATTGTCGATCTGCACGGCGGCTCGATTGCCATCGAGAACAACGCCGGTGGCGGCGTCTGTGCGACAATCGCCCTTTGGCGTGGAGGCCGTCGTGCTGGATAGGAAGACGCGAATTCTGATCATCGACGACGAAGCAGGACTGACGCTGCTCATCAAGTTGTGTCTCGAGGACACGGGCAAGTACACCGTGCAGGCGGCGACCCGCGGCGCAACCGGCCTTCTAGCCGCCCGGACCTTCGAGCCGGATGTCATCCTCTTGGACGCGATCATGCCGGACATGAGTGGCCTCGAGGTGGCGATGCAGATCCGCGCCGACCCGGCAATCGGACGGACCCCGATCGTCTTTTTGACCGCGACCGTCTCGGACAGCAACGACCGCACTTCGGCTGGCTCGTTGTTCGATTTTCCAGTGATCGCCAAGCCGGCGACCGCTCAACAGATCATGGACCGGATCGAAATAGAATTGGCGTCGCGTCCACAGTGACCGCGCCCGGAACGGGACGAACCCCAATGGAGGTGTGGACATGAGAGTGCTCGTCGTCGAAGACGATAAGGGCGTAGCGAGTTTTCTCAGGCGCGGGTTGCGCGAGGCTCTCTACACGGTGGATTTAGCTGCCGACGGTGAGGAGGCGCTCTTTCTCGCGCAGACGGGCGAGTACGACCTGATCGTGCTGGATCTCGTCCTACCGAAGCGCGACGGGCTGGACGTCTTGCGAACACTGCGCGGGTCGCGGGTCACCGTGCCGGTGCTGATCTTGACCGGCAAGGAATCCGAAGAAGACAAGGTGGCCGGCTTGGACGCCGGCGCCGACGACTACCTGACGAAGCCCTTCGGTTTCGACGAGTTTCTGGCCCGCGTCCGCGCCTTGATCCGGCGCCGTGGCGACCTCGCCACGACTTCGCTCCACGCCGGCGATATCGAACTCGACACCCTTCGCCACCGGGCAACCCGCGGCGAGGTGGCGCTCGCACTCACGAATCGCGAATACGAACTGCTCGAATTTCTGTTGCGGCACGCCGATGAGGTCGTGACCCGGACGATGTTGGCAGAGCATGTGTGGGAACACGATTTCGATCCGATGTCCAATGTCATCGATGTGCACATTGCGCGCCTGCGGCGCAAGATCGACGACGGGCGCCCGGTGAAGCTGCTGCAGACCATTCGCGGACGTGGGTACATCATGCGCGCCAGCGTGGAGACTGCCGAAGCAGCGGACTTGTCGGCGGAACCCGAGGATCTCAAGGACTCCAAGAAACGCGCCGGCTGACCCTTGGGCCACAACGCAGCCGGCCGAGCCCGAGACCTCGGCTTACTCGCGCCCCAACACGGGCACCGGCCGGACTGCTGTCTGCCGGTGCAGCGTCGCGTGAACGTGATGGGTGCCGCCGTCGTCCGCACAGGGAATCGCTTCGGCGTCGACACCTGCCCCATTGAACGTCGCGACAATGCGGCCTTCACTGATCCCATCCGGGTTGTCGACGACAATTTCATACCGCGTCCGTCCAAGGCGAATCGAGATGGTGAATCCCTGCCACGTTGCCGGAATGTGCGGCTGCAGCGAAAAATGCGTGCCGCGGCGCCGCAAGCCCAAGATCGCCTCCAACCCGGCGCGATGCATCCACCCCGCCGAGCCGGTGTACCACGTCCAACCGCCACGGCCTGAATGCATCGGGTGCGCATAAACGTCGGCCGCGATGACATACGGTTCGGCCCGGTAGCGCTCCGCAGCTCGACGCGTGCGGGTGTGATTGATCGGATTCAACAAGTGGAAGAACTCGACCGCTTCCTCGCCGCCGCCCTGCAGAGCCGTCGCCATGACGACCCAGGCAGCGGCGTGCGTGTACTGGCCGCCGTTCTCGCGCACTCCCGGCACGTACCCCTTGATGTACCCGGGATCATGCGGCGTGCGGTCGAAGGGCGGCGAAAGCAGCTGGATGAGTTGCGTATCCCGGTGGACGAGGTGCTGCCGCACGGCATCCAAGGCGCGTTCGCATTTCCCAGGGTCCGCGACGCCGGACAGCACCGCCCAGGACTGTGAGATGGAATCGATGCGGCACTCTTCGCTCTGCGACGAACCGAGCGGTGAACCGTCGTCGAAATAGCCGCGCCGGTACCACGAACCATCCCACGCCTGATCGAGCATCGTGGCCAGCCGGGTCACTTCCTGTTTGTAGCGCGACGCGTGGCTCACGTCGTTGCGTCCGAGAGCGATCGATTCGAAGTCGCGCAGAATCAACGCCAGGAACCATCCGAGCCAAACACTCTCGCCGCGCCCCTCGTGGCCGACGCGGTTCATTCCGTCGTTCCAGTCGCCAGTGCCGAAGAGCGGCAGTCCATGCGTACCCACGACGAGCGCCCGGTCGATGGCGCGCACGCAGTGTTCGTAGAGAGTGGCCGACTGCTGCGAGACCGCCGGCTGCCCGTAGGATTCACCGGCGCCGGGTTCGAGCACCGGAGCCTCCAAGAACGGCACGTCGACGTCGAGAATCCGTCGGTCGCCGACGGTTTGCAGGTAATGCGCCACGGCAAACGGCAGCCACAGAAGATCGTCGGAGCAGCGCGTGCGCACCCCGCGTCCGGTCACTGGGTGCCACCAGTGCTGGACATCGCCCTCGAGGAACTGCCGTGAAGCGGCGTGCAGAACATGATCGCGAAACAGCGTGGGCGCCGACCACGACAACGCCAGGACATCCTGCAATTGGTCACGGAACCCAAACGCGCCGCTCGACTGGTAGAAGCCGGTTCGCGCCCACAACCGGCAGGCGACGTCCTGGTAGACAAGCCAGCGGTTGATCAAGAGATCGAACGAATCATCGGGCGTGTGGACGCGGACGGCCTCCAAGAGATCGTCCCATCCCGCTTCGACCGCCGCCAACGCCGCGTTTGCCGCCGCACCGCTTCCGAGCCGCCGTACGCAATCGAGCGCCGCAGCCCGGTCCGCCGCTTGGCCGACCAGGAACAGAATCTCGTGTGTTTCCCCGGGGTGCAGGTCGAGAGCCGCGTGCAGTACCGCGCACGGATCGAGGCCGGCGCCGAACCTTCCACCCAGCAACTCGTTCTCCAGGCCGGCGGGATTCGCAACGCTGCGATTGCGGCCGATGAATTCGGCCCGGTCGCCGGTCGCGGATCGCAAGTGGCTCGCGCAGTGGACGAAGGCGACGCGAGCGGCAAAATCCTCGTTGTACGGATTGCGCGCCAAGACCGTGGCACTCGCCGCGTCGAATTCGGTCACGACATGCAGGTGGTCGCCGGCGCGGGGCGGGCACAGCGCCCACTGAAAATAGGCGAACGCGCTCGCCCGCCGGGTTCGTGGCGATCGATTCGTGATGCTGAGGCGGACAAATTTGACCGCCTCGTCGGCATGAACGAACTGTGTCAGCTCGTGATGCAACCCATGGCGGGCATGCTCGAACCGCGCCACTCCCGCACCGAACCGCGCCACCCAGAGGGGGTCTTCCCGGGCGCGCCGCAACGGGCCCGGCGTGGCACCCCAAACCTGTCCCGTATCGTCGTCGCGCAGATACACGGCTTCCGACGTCGACTCGGTGACTGGATCGTTGGCGAACGGCGTCAAACGGTTCTCGCGGCTGTTCTCCGACCAGGTGAATGCACAACCCGCCGCCGTGACCAGCGTCCCGAAGCGCGGATTCGCCAGCACGTGGCTCCAAGGGAGCGGCGTCTGCTCGTCACCGCGCAGTGCAATGACGTATTCGCGGCCGTCGGCGGTATAGCCACCGATTCCATTCGCAAACGTCAACCCCGGCAGCACCGGTTCGGCTTGGTCGTCGGGCAAACGTTCTTCGGGTTGCCGCGTCGGACGCAGGACCCGCGGCGCGGCGGCCTCCGGGATCGGGCGCTCGATCTGTTCGGCCAACGACCCCCGGTCGCCACTCAACACGACGCGCGCCACCGTGCAGAGCAGGAACTTTTGATTCACCGGCATCGCGTCGGCACGGGTCAAGAAGGCGCCGCCGGAACGGTCGCGCCAACTTGCCCAGGGGCCGCTGCGCAGCAGTTCCGCCAAACTGTCGTGCATCTGGCCGAGATAACTCCCCGGGTATTCATTGAGAATCACGACATCGGCGCGCAACGCCGCGAGCCGCCAGTACTCCTGCGCCTGCAGCACTTGCCGGACGAGGGCCAGGTCGTCGGCCTCGACGACCCGGACGAGAACGATGGGCAGGTCGCCGGAAATTCCGAAGCCCCAGAGGCCCGATTGCGCCAGTTCATTGGCAGCGCCGAATTCCGGCGCCGCCCGCATCGATCCATCGGCGTAGAACACCCGTGACGCCAGGCGCTCGAACAGTTGCGCTTCGCCGGCCGACAAACCCAGGTGCCGAAGTTTGATGAGCGCGTGGGTGGCGGCGAGCGTGAAGGTTCGCGCCGCGGACTGCGGGTCGGAATATTTGCCCGCCAGAGCGAGCGCCATCTCGCGCTCCGGCGCAATGCCGGTCGCAAACGACAAGCGGGTGCGTTCGCCGGGCATCAGGCGAATGCGCTGCCGCAGGCTGAAGACCGGATCCAAGACCGCGCCGGTCGTACCACTCAGCGCCCGCCCCTCCAGTGCGGCGGGGCGCTCGAGATTGCGGCCGCGGCCGATGAAGCGCGCCCGGTCGGTTTCCCACTCGAGCGCGCCATGCAGACGCCCTTCCGCACTGCGCACGTGCATCGCCCAAACGCTGGGATCCGTTGCCGCACGCTTGCGGCGGCCGCACAGTAGTGCCGAGATCTCCGGGTGCGCCTCGGTTTCGAGGAAGAGGCCCCCGAAGGCCGGATGCGCCAGATCATCGCCGGGCGGCGCGAGCGCCAGCTCGACATAGCTGGTGACTTCGATTTCGCGCTCTCGATCGCTCCGATTGACGAGCCGGAGACGCCGAACTTCCACGTCGTCCTCCGGCGAAACGGCGATATCGAGTTGGGTCTCGATACCGTCGTCGGTGCCGCGGAAAATGGCCCGTTCGGCGAGGAACAAACACCGGTAGTCCTTCGCTTCCTGGCGCGTCGGTTGGAAGGAGGCGGACCACACCCGTTCGCTTCGAACGTCACGCAGGTAGAGAAACGAGCTGCCGGGATCCGATGTCGAGTCCTCGCGCCAGCGACTCACGGCGATGTCGCCGCAGCGGCTTGCCGAACCGCCGGAGTTCGTGACCACGGTTACGAAGTGGCCGTTCGACAGAAACTGCGCGGTCGGAAATGGGGTGTGCGCCGAGCGGAAGCGGCGCGGCGTGGCGACGACCTCCGGTGCGACGACGCGCGCCGCTTCGCCAGGCCGCGGCCGAGTGACCGGGACAAAGCGCGGCACACGTTCCTGCAGGAGCAACTGGGTGGCGCGCACCGTCGGATCCGAATGAAAGCGCTCGACCATGCGATTCCCGAGCACGACATTGGCCAGGCTCACGAGAACCATGCCTTGGTGGTGCGCCATATATTCCCGGACCACGGTGCCGACGGCCCGATGCCCGCGCCGGGCGGCGGGCTCGCCCGTTGTTTCGTCGCGCGGCGTGTAGTCGATCGATTCGTAGAAACCGAATCGCCCTTCCCCGCCTTCGGCCTCGAGGTGCGCGAAGTTGGCGGCGACCGCCTCGGGATCGATACCGGCGGCGAGTGCGCAGGCATAGGGCGCGATCACCAGGCTGTCGGCCAGACCGCGCTTGAGACCAAGGCCTGGAACGCCGAATTCCCGATACTGATAGTTCCCCGCCCGGTCGGTGACGTCGTACCCGGACTCGGAAATCCCCCACGGTACGTGCAGGTCGCCCGCGTACCGGCGCTGGGCGCGGACCGCGTTGCGGCAAGCCGTGTCCAGCAGCGTATCGGGATAGCTTCGCATGACGAGCAACGGCATGAGGTACTCGAACATGGTTCCGCTCCAAGACACGAGCGTCGATGCCGCGCCGACGGGCGTCAACGCCCGGCCGAGTTGGAACCAATGCAATTGCGGCACGTCGCCTTTGGCAATCGCGACGAAACTGGCGAGGCGCGCCTCGGAGGCCAGCAGATCATAGAAAGAAGCATCGAGCCCACCCGCGGTGTCCTCGTCGCCGATCCGGTAGCCGATCGAAAAAATGCGCCGCTCGCGATCGAACAGAAACGCGAAATCCATCCGCTGCAACATGTCTTG
This sequence comes from bacterium, assembly GCA_031362565.1. GTDB lineage: Bacteria > Krumholzibacteriota > Krumholzibacteriia > JANLSU01. Next base: position 82,516 of record JANLSU010000120.1, read on the forward strand.
CGCGCGGCGGGCGAGCGCCAGAAACTGCTCCGCAAACAACACCGGCGGCTCGCTCGACGGGCGTCGGAGGAGCTGCGCGAGCTTTTCCGACCATTCCACGGCTTCGGCCCAGTCAGCCGCGGTACTGTCACCGCGCATTTCAACGAGGCCCGCGTGCAAGGTTTCCGCCCGCCCTGCGGCCGCCGACAGCCGGACCCCCGGCTCGGCGCTCGACTGCAACAGCGCGCGGATTGCCGCGGCCTCGTGCCCCAACTCGGCCCGCCGTTGCAGGTCCGAACGGTGCGCTCCGTCGGGGCTCGCAAGAGCGGCCAGGCTCTCCTGCAGAAGCAGCGCGGTATCGGCGCCGCCGGCACACAGGCGCCCGGCGTCGAGCGGCTTGCTGGCGATCTCGCGCAGCCCCGCGGCGAGCGCCAACAGCGCACCCGCGAGGTTGCCGCTGTCGACGGTCGAGACATACCGCGGCGCCAGCGGTGCGAGCGTGCTCGTGTCGTACCAGTTCAAGAGATGGCCGGCGTATTTTGTCATTCGATCGAGGGTGTCGAAGGTCCGGCCGATGCGCGCCGCCAGATCGTCGCGATGCATGTACCCCAAGTCGTACGCGGCCAAGCTGCCGAGCAGGCCCATGGCGACATTCGTCGGCGAAGTGCGGTGCGCGATGCGCGCGGTGGGTGCTTCCTGATGGTGATCGGGAGGCAACCAATTGTCCTCGGGGCCGGCAAACTGTTCGAAGAAGCGCCAGGTTTTCCGCGCCATGCGCCGGAAGGCCACGCGCTCCGAATCGTGCAATGCCGAGCGCCGCGGTGCCGTGGCACGGCTCAGCCAAAGCGCGATGACGGGTGAAGCGAGCCACAGCGCCAAGAAGGGGATCGCGGTCGCGAAGCGCTCGGATCGCACATTGGGGAGAAGGACGGCGATCGCGATGGCCGTCGCCGGGGCGGCCCACATCTCACCGACGAACCCGCGGATGCCATCGTTGCGGAGCAATCCCGCCGCGCGGGCGGCGCCGGCCGCCGCGGACTCCCATTCGAGAAGGCGCCGTTGCGTAATCAGGAGCCGCACGAGGGTGAGCGCGATCGCATGAATCATCTCGAAGGCATGAAATGGCAGCAGCGTGACCTGCAGGAGGACCTGAGCCAGGGCGGTCGCGAGTTCCGCCCGGATATCGTGGAGAAAAATCGGCACAGGTTGCTGTGGACGCGGCCCGCGCAAGAGGTGGATGACGGGCGGATAGATCGGGAATGCGATCGCGAAAAGCGCCGCGGCCGTCCACAGAAGCGAGCGCCCGGGCAACCATGTCCAGGCGGAGGCAAAAAGGATCAGCAGCGCCGGCGCGAACAAACTGCGGCGAAGGTTGTCCAGGATCTTCCAGCGGCTAATGAGCGGCAACGAGTTGCGCTCGAGCCCGTGGCGGGCCGGCACGAACGGCAGCAGCCAACGGAGGATTTGCCAATCACCGCGCACCCATCGATGCTGCCGGCGCGCGTGCGCCAGAACACTCGCCGGGAACTCGTCGACGAGTTCGACATCGGCGGCGAACGCCGTACGCGCATAGAGGCCTTCGAAGAGGTCGTGGGACAGCAACGCATTTTCCGGCACGCGTCCGGCGAGTGCGGCGGAGAAAGCATCGACGTCGTAGATCCCCTTGCCCACGAACAGTCCCTCGGCGAACAGGTCTTGATAAGTGTCGGAGACTACGTTGCTGTAGGGGTCGACGCCCGTGTGGCCGGCATACACTCGCGCGAAGAGCGAACTCGCGGCGCTCGTCATCGTGACGCTGACCCGTGGCTGCAGAATCCCGTAGCCTTCGACGACCCGCCGCGAAGCCGGATCGAAGCGGGCTCGATTCAAGGGGTGTTCCATGATGCCGACGAGTTCGCGGACCGTTTCGCGCGGCAGGCGGGTGTCGGAATCCAGAGTGACGCAGTAGCGGATGGACGCCAGATTCGTCCGGTCGCCTTCGATCACATCGAACGAGGTGTCGGCCGCACCGCGCAGCAGCCGGTTGAATTCCTCCAGCTTGCCACGCTTGCGCTCCCATCCCATCCACACGCCCTCGGCGGGATTCCATTGGCGCCGCCGGTGAAAGAGCCGGAACCGGCCCGCACCGTGGCGGTCATTCAAAGCACGGATGGCGGCGCGCGCTGCCGCAACGATCTCCGGCTCGCCCGGCCGCTCGGCCGTGGGTGCGTCCGCGAAATCCGTCAGCAGTGCGAAGGAAACCATCGGGTCGTAGTTTCCCAGCGCTCGCACCTCGAGCTGTTCCGCGAGTTGCTGCACCCCGCCGACGTCGAACAGCAGCGTCGGAACCACGACGATGGTTCGCGCCTGCGGCAGCAACCCGTCGTGCAATTCGAGACGCGGCAAGGCACGCGGCGGGAAGATCCGGTGCGCCAGCCGTTGCACGAGCGCCACGGCGAACTCGCTCGCCGGCAACATGACGACCAGGGCGGCGCCGAGCGCTGTCCACCAGTGTCCGCCGGTGAAACGGGCCACCCACACGGCGGCTGCCATTCCGAGACCGGTCAACACGGTGATCGAGCCGATGTAGGCCGAGGTCGCATGCCGTGAAACAAACCGTCGCAGGCGCCTACCCAACGGGGCACGGCACGCAAGCTGCGATTCCAGCCGCGCGCGGCCCGCGCCAATGAGGTGGTATCCCACATGGGCCGTCCTGGAATCCGCGCCCTTCCGGTCGGCGGCAGCGCGCGCACTTTCGATTGCCCGCCGGGCAACGAGCAACTGTGATTCCCCGGTCGGCTCGGCAACCTGCTCCACGGCCTGGCGGTACCGATCGCGGCTCTTGAAGTTCATCGCCGAGTACACACCACCGGGATCGAGCCGCAGCACTTCCTCGATGCGGCTCAAGCGCTCCACCTGAGCATTCCAATCGATGGTTGCAATGAGGCGCAGGCTGGTGATCGAATTGGCGGTGGATGCATGACGCGTGGTGAGGCGTTGCTGCTGCGCCAGCACCACTTCTTCTTCCGAGCTCCATTGCGGCCGCAAGCGCCCGTCGACAACGGCTGCCAGTTCCTCCGCCCGGGGGCCTGCTTCGCGGAGACACTGGAGGAGATGCGCCGCGAACCCGAGCTCGATGTCGTCGGGCAGGCCCGGCAACTTGGCGCCTGCCGCCTCGAAGCGCGCGAAATAACGCTCCGCCTCCAGCTGTTGCCGGCGGTTGTCGAGCAGCTCACCCGCCAGGCCACCCAGGTTCTCCAGGAGGGCGAGGCGCAGCACGCTCGGCCAGGCCCACAACTCGCCGATCGTGAGCGGCGCAACCGCCTGGTAGGCGTTCAAGAATCGAAACAGCCGTTCGACGTCGAGCCGCGCGTCGCTGCGGCGCACGATTTCGAGTGCGGCAACGTGAATTCGCGCCAGGGCCCGGCCGGTTTCGGGCACCAGCTTGGGCAGTTCGAGATAGTAGCGGCGCGGCAGATTGCGTTTGGTCTCGCGGATCTCGGACTCGATGAGGTGAAAATTGTCGAGCAACCATTCGACGGCGGGGGTGACGGATTCCCCGTGCCGCGCCGCCGCAGAAAAAGCTTGATAGGTGCGGCGCAGCGCTGCGGCGATGGTCTCGATGCGTGAGTTGCAGTCGAACGCCCGGCGCCATGGATCGCGGGCCATGACGTGGTTGGCGGCGAGTTCGCGCGCCCGCTCCTCCAGGCCCTCGACGCTCAGGAACTGTGTTCCAGAGGGGTCTTCGGATGGGAGTCGAGAGCGCCCGGCCGCAGCGGATCGTCGCCGTCGTCGCATCTTTGATCCGCCTTTGAGCTGCCGGCTGCGTACGGCGGTTCGCGACCCGTGATTTCCGACCCTACAGTGGACCGGATGACATCGTCATGACGCCAATATGACAGATTCTTCATGCACGAGGTGTAATGAATGCGTCAGGCCGCTGTCATCTTTTGAGTCGCATTCTGTCGGCGTGGATCTTGGTTCTCGACTCATGATTCCAAGGAGGTTCGACCATGTTGTGGACTATTGCAGTTGTTCTAGTGGTTTTGTGGCTTCTCGGACTCGTCAGTTCTTACACCATGGGCGGATTCATTCATGTGCTTCTCATTCTTGCAATCGCGGCGGTATTGATTCGCCTGATTCAGGGGCGTCGGCCCGTCGTTTGAGCGCGCGGCATCCGCACTCGCAGTGCCGTCCTGGAGGGATGAAAGGCGATGCAGTTGGTGTGGTTTGTCGTCGGTCTCGTCGTGATGTACTGGCTCGACCCCACCTCGGGGTCGAGCCGCCGGAGGCTGTGGCTGTCGCGCGGCTGGTTCGTGCTGCGAGGGCTTGGCGGTGCTTCGCGGCGGCGGTTACGCGCTTTCCCGTCGGCGCCCCTGGCGTCGGTCGCCGCGCTGCGCTCCCGGCGCGCGGCCAGTATTGAGGCCTTGAGCGAGGACGAACTGTTGGAGCGCATCTGCGACGAACTCGACGGTGTCTCGCATCCGCAGATCGCGGTTCATGTCGAGTCGCGCCGGGTCACCCTTTCGGGGCCGATTCTGGCGCGCGAGGTCGTGACACTGCTGCGCAGGGTTGCCAAGGTGCCCGGCGTCGAGACGGTCAGCAACCATCTGTCCGTGAAACGGGATTCGGATGCACGAGTGCGCTGGCTGCCGGCACGGCGGCGGCGGCGGCGGCCCGATTCCGTGTCAGCTCACTGAAGCCCCTCGATCACATCCGCTGCAACCGGCAGCGTTCCACCGGCTCGTGGGGCTTGCTTCGGAGGCGCGCCCGGGATCGCGTACGACGCCAAGGCGGCTTGGATGTCGAGCATGCGCCGCGCCGCTTCCTGTCTGCCGATCGCGATGATCTCTGAAATCTTATCGGGATTGGCGGCGAGATCGAACGGAATTTCCGGCTTCAAGCAGACATCGAACTGCCCGAGCACGAGCTCGGCGTATTGGTCCTGCATGATGAGCGACATCGAGCGCCATAGCAGCCGTAGCATGTCGGGCGGCGCCTGGCGCGAACTGCGCGGCCCCGCCGCGTCGCGGATATCGGCGATGCGTTGCCGGACGTCGTCGGGGCGCTGGCGAATCGCCCGCACCGGAATCTTCAAATCCGCTCCCAACATTTCCAGAAGATGAACTGGGATCGGTGAAATGACCGCGCCATCCACCAGGTAGGTATCACCCCATTCCACCGGCGTGAAGATGCCAGGCAAGCTGATCGAGGCCCGCACTGCCGGGAAGACCGGGCCCGACTTGAAGACCACTTCTTGACCGGTCAGCAAGTCGGCCGCCGGCACGGCGAAGGGTATTTTGAGGCTCTCGAATGTCGTGTCTTCCCGCATCAAATCACCCAGCACTCGGAGGATCGAATTGCCCTGCACGAAGCCGGCGCGAGTCGGGCGCAGATCCCGCAGCAAGGCGGGAATCAACCGTTTGCGTTGAAAGAAACCCTTGAAACGCTCCTCGAGCTCCTGCGGCGAGTAGCCGTAGGCGTACAAGAGGCCGATGATCGAACCCATGCTCGTGCCCGCCCAAACGGCAGTCCACCGCCGAAGGCGAGTCCCAGTCTGGGGCGGGCGGGGGCCTGCCCCTCTTTTTGAACGGCGGCTTTTTTCAATGCGGCTCCTTGCAACTTCGAGACGATCCAAGTGTTGGCGAATTCACGTGACTCGTCCATTGCGTCAACATGACAAACGCGTCATGTGCGCTGGGGATCGATGCGGCGCCGGTTCTTTTTGACTTTTCAGCAGCGCCGCCGTTCTCTAAACTTAGCGCCGTGCACGCTTGGGCGCGCCAGCATGGCTACCGCAGGATCTCGAGGAGACCGTATGACTGACAGCAGTGCTATTCGCCTGCTTTGCGTCGACGACAATCCCGACTTGTCGTTTCTGCTGCACAAACAGATCGGGCTCCAGGACGACATGGAAAGTGTCGGGCTGGCGCACGATCTGGACGACGTCCTCGACGCCGTCACCCGCACCCAGCCCGATGTCGTCGTCATGGACTTTTCGATGCTCGGCAGGGATGCACTCACCACGATGGTCGAGATCCAAACCGCCTACCCGCAGATTCGCACCCTGATCTACTCCGGCTATGACGATGCGGAGACGATCGACCGGGCGCGGCAAGCCGGCGCCTGGGGGTACGCGGTGAAATGCCGGGACATCGAAGACCTGTTCCAAGCCATCCGCCGCGTTGCCGGCGGGGAGCGGGTTTTCCCGCCGAATTGATCCTCGGCGTCGGATTTCCCGCCGCCCGAGCCACCCTCGATGTCCATCATGTCACGCAGCTGTCATGCATTCGTTACGTGCCAAGGGCTATTCTGCGCCGGAGTTTCCCCGATGCAGGATGCAACATTGCGGGGAAGGCGGCTGACGCGTAACGGAGTGTGTCGCGCCGCCGAAACGGGGAGGCCCCTCTGACGCCGAGCGAGTGCCTCCCGAGACCAAGGTGGGCGCCCCCGATCGTAAAACAGCGGGGGCGCCACCAGAACGACTCGGTGAAATCCCCGTAGAACCGATGCACAGCCCCAACGGTGACCTAGGTCTCGGCGACAGAACGCCGCGGGAAATTCCCAAGAGGTCGAGAGTGCCCCATCACATCATCGCGCCACTCCCAGGCAGCAGCACCCCACGCGATGGAGCGCTGCACAAGAACATCCAAACCGTTGCCGAGTTGGAACATCAGGCCAAGCGTGACCGCTCACTCGCGCATCGACTGGGCGATCCGATCGCCAACTTCGCCGGCACGATGCCGTTCATTTTTCTGCACCTGCTCTGGTTCGGGGCTTGGGTCCTGATCAATATGGGCCGAGTTCCGGGGATGCAGGCGTTCGACCCGTATCCATTCACGTTCTTGACCTTTTGTGTTTCCCTCGAGGCGATCATCCTTTCAGCTTTCGTTTTGATGAGCCAGAACCGCATGAGCCGCCAGTCCGACGAGCGCGCTCACCTCGACCTGCAGATCAATCTGCTGGCGGAACAGGAGTCGACCGAGGCGCTGCACCTTCTTCAACAGATTTGCGCCCATCTTGGTGTGCCCGAGAGCGCAAACCCGGACGCGGCGGCGTTAGCCGCAAAGACGAACGCCGGAGACGTCGCGCAAATGGTGCGCAAGCAACTGCCATGAGCTGGCCAGTGTGTTGCTCTGCGGCTTCGCGAAGCGCGACAAACCCTGGAGGGGAAACAAATGAGCAAGGTACTGCGGGGGCTCGCGGCCGGATGGGGCGCCAAGAGAATGGGCGGCGGCTGTATGGGTACAGTGGTCGTGTTTCTGATCTTGTGGTGGTTACTCGGACACTTTGGAGTGTTCAAGTGAGGCGCCGCCCGGCGGCAGCGTGAAAAAGAACGTCGCGCCATGGCCGGGCTGCGCGTCGGCCCAGATGCGGCCCCCATGCTGCTCGACGATGCGTTTGGCCATCGCCAATCCGACTCCCGAGCCTTCGAAGTCATCGATACTGTGGAGCCGCTGAAACAATCCGAAGAGCTTGTCGGCGTAGCGGCGGTCGAATCCCGCGCCGTTGTCTTTGACGTAGTACACGTCGTTACCGTCCAACGCCATCGAGCCAATCTCGATGGCCGGCGCCGGACTCTTGGCGCTGAACTTCACAGCGTTTTGCAGCAGGCTCATCCACACCCGAAAGACGAGCGTTGGGTCCCCGTACGCTGCGGGTAGAGCCTGAACTGTAATCTTCGCGCGGTGTTCCAAGCCGGATTGCTGCAGGCGGCAAACGGCGCCTTCAACCTGGTCCGCCATGTCGAGGGGCTCCGGTCTACATTCAGCCGCACCGAGTTCCATGAAATGGACCAAACCATCCACGAGGCCGCGCATGCGTTTCGCGTTGGACAAGACCAACGCGAGCATGCGTTGGCCGTCGGAACCGAGATTGGCGCCCTGTTCGTCGGCCAAGATCCGCGCGAAGCCATCGATCGCCCGCAACGGCGCGGTCATTTCATGCCCCAAGGTACGGGCGAGCGCCCGCAGTTCCGAGTTCGTGTGCGGTGCGTCGGTGGGACGGCCCGGCAGGGGCTCGACAGCCGCGGCCGCGCGCAACAAGATCAGCAGCCGCGATTCACCATCGACTTCGAGGCGCTCGGCGAACGCCTGCATTGCCATGACGAGCCCGGCGCGAGTTCGGCAGGCCACAGGGCGCATCGCCGGCTCGTGACCGGCGGGCACGGCGCCTGCGAGAGCGAGTTCGGGTGCCCCACTGATGAGCACAGCGGACAATGCCACGCCGGCGATCAACTCCGCGCGTGAATAACCCACGCAGCGGCACGCCGCCGCGCTCGCTTCGACGATCCGGTCGTTGCCCGGGTCGATTTCAAAAATGACATCGGTGGCGTGCTGCAGGACCCAACGATAGCGGCCCGCCGGCGTAAGTTCTGCGGTCTTTCGGCTCATGATGATTGCGTCCATGTCGGGTTGCTTGGGATGAGCCTACAGCGGAGCGCCGCAGGGGTCAAACTTTGGGGCGGCGAAGGGGCCCCGCCGCGCGCTTTCGATTCCTGTTGACGGACCCGACCCCGCGGTCCTATTCTGTCCTTATTGAGATTGAGTCTCAGGCGCAACAGGCAGACGGGCGCCGAGGCGACCCCCGCCCCTGCTGGGCTGGGGTAGTCTCAAAGCATGTGGCCAGAGGCATGAAGAGCCCCGAGCCCGGTCAGTCCACCCAACGGACCGCCGGGCTCTTGCTTTTGGAGAGGCTGGTGCGCTTCGAGATTCGCTGCCGGGGCTACTTGACGCTTTCGGGCGGCGAACGACAACGCGTCCACTTGGCGCGCGTCCTCGTCCAGCTTGCTCTGTCGTACGCCGATCGCATTGCCTTGCTGCGCCGCGGACGCATTGTCGAGTGCGGCGCGCCGGGAGCCGTGTTGACCCCGGCGCACGTCCTCGCGACGTTCGATGTCGCGGTGACTATTGTCTCGGATCCGCGCCTCGCGGCACCATTCATCGTCCCGCTGGCCGTGAAAGGGACACCCCGCACTGATATGCCACGAGAGAAGGAGCACGTGCGATGACGACGCGCAAAAACTGGGCACCCGGTGACTTGCAAGCAGAGTTCGCGGTCTTGCGGGCGCGCGAGCCGCGGATCCGGCCGTATGACGCCGCGCGGACCTTGCAGACGAGCGAAGCAGAGTTGGTAGCCAGCGGGTGTGGGAGTTCGGCGACACGCTTGCGCCCGGAGTGGACGACCCTGTTGCCGGAGATGGAATCGCTCGGTGAGGTCATGGGGCTGACTCGCAACGAATGGGCCGTGATCGAGAAGCATGGACGCTACCGCAACGTCGAGCTGGGAGCGCACGCCGGAACCGTGTTGGACGAGGGGCTCGACTTGCGTGTCTTCCCGTCGCAGTGGACGTTTGCGTACGCGGTGCAGGACGGCGCGCGCCGCAGCATTCAAGTATTCGACCGGCATGGGGTCGCCGTGCACAAGACCTTCCTGCTGGAGAACAGCGGCGCCGAGGCATACGGCCGCCTGGTGGCAAAATATGCCGCCGTGGATAGATCAATGCAGCCGGAAGTCGTGCCCCTGCCGGCCCCACAACCCGGCAAGAGCGACTCCGAAGTGAATGTCGTCGAATTACGGCACCGCTGGTCGCAGCTTCGCGACACGCACGAATTCTTCCGTCTGCTGCGCGAACTTCAGGTCGAGCGCATTCGGGCGCTGCGTCTGGTCGGCGCGGACTGGGCGCGGCCCGTGCAGCGCCTGACGCTGCGCGAAGTGTTGGAATGGGCCGTTTCGACCCGCTTCCCGGTCATGGTGTTCGTCGCCAACCCCGGCAACATCCAAATCCATACGGGGCCGGTCGAGAATTTGAAACAGGCCGGGGAGTGGTTCAATGTTCTCGACCGCGGCTTCAACCTGCACATTCATGAGGTGGGGATCGATTCTGCGTGGGTGGTGCGCAAGCCGACATCCGACGGAGTCGTGACCAGCCTAGAGTTGTACGCCGCCGATGGAACAGGAATCGTATCGTTGTTCAGCAAGCGGAAGCCGGGCCAAGTCGAGTCCACGGAGTGGCGGACGGCGCTCGCGGCACAGTCTCTCGATGTTGGAGCTCGCGATCGACGGCGTGCGGCGCCAGAGAGCGAGGATTGACGAGCTCTATCTGAGAACCGGAGTGCGGCTTGGTCGCCGCCTCGAAGCACAGCGCCGCCTCGTATTTGCCGGCGCGGAGCGTCTGCAACAGCCATTCCGTGTACCGGCGGCGTTCATGGTTCGGATTGGGGCACGCCAGACGGACCGCGCAGTGCCGCGAATGCAGGCCCTCGGCGCGCGGCTTGTGCGAGGCGCCGGTGACATGCAGACCGCGGCGGCCAAGGCTGCGAATCGCGGCCAGCGCGTGACAGTACTGCGCATCGAGCACCAAGACGCGCGGCGCGTTGCCTCGGAAAGCGGACATTCGACCCTCCAGAGTCTTCGGCTCTTGGAGAGTGCAAACGGCGGTCCAGAGATCGCATGGAGGGAGCGGCATCCGCCTTGGCGCGCAGGGCGGCGAACAGCGTACGGAAACGCCGCACGTCCATCAGTCTCAGCGCGGTTGGTCGCGCTCACGGACGAGCCGCAGCTCGAGATGCCGGCGCACGTCGGGCCACTCGCTCGCCAGAATGCTGTAGATCACCGTGTCGCGGATCGTGCCGTCACGGCGTGGGTGATGATGGCGAATCACCCCATCTTTTTTGGCGCCTAAGGCCTCGATGGCGCGCTGCGAGGCAAAATTGAAGTTGTCGGTACGTAATCCTACGACCCCACACCCCACCGTGTCGAACGCGTGTTCGAGAAGCAACAACTTGCAGGCCGTGTTGACGTAGGAGCGTTGCCAACTCTTGGCGTACCACGTGTAGCCAATCTCGACGCGATCGGCGCCGGGCAGGATGTCGTGGTAACGCGTGCTGCCGACAATGGCGCCGCTCGTCAGCTCGCGCACCGCCCAGGGCAACATGTGGCCGTCCTTTTGACCCGCGAGTGCGTCGGCGATATATTTCGGCGTCTGTTCGGGTTCCGGCACGAAGGTGAACCAGAGTTGCCAGAGCTTGCCGTCGGCGGCGGCGGCGGCCAGGCCGGCTTGATGTTCGGGCGTCAGGGGCTCCAACCGGACGCGGCGGCCCTCGAGCGCGGTCGGACGAAGTTCGATCACTTGCTGCCTCCTCTTCCTTCGCCGCCCGCCCATTGGACGACGCGATCCGTGGACTCGAGAGTCTCGACCGGCGAGTCTGCTATCGTACCGAAGCACCCAACGCCGGTGAAGCCCTCTTGGGGTTCCTGGGAATACCATTCCGTGTTGGTGCGTACATCCCTGGTGGAGAGGGAGGCGATCTTGAGGCGAGCGTTCTATATCGGGGTCGCGCTGTTGACTCTCGCGTGCACCCCTGCCCTTGCCGGAACGCGCGATGCGCAATGGGCGCAAGTCCGCGAAGCGATCCGCAAAGGGTTGCCCAAGTCGGCCATCGCAGCGCTCGACCCCATCATTGCCGGCGCGGTGCGGGACAAGGCCTACCCCGAAGCGATCAAAGCCATCGGGATGCGGAACGCCCAGCAAGGCAACATCGAGGGCGGCAAGGCGGAAGAGAGAATCGTCCGCCTGCAAGCCGAGATCGGCACCTACCCCAACGAAATGCGGCCGGTACTGGAGGCGATTCTGGCGCACCAGTACTGGCAGTACTTCCAGCAGAATCGCTGGCGGTTCCAGCAACGCACCCCGGGAACCGAGACCTTGGACTCGGACATGCAGACCTGGGATTTGTCGCGCATTCTCGCCGCGGTCGACGCACATTTCACCAAGGCGTTGGCGGACGCGAAGACTCTGAAGTCGACGCCGGTCGCCGCCTACGATTCCCTCCTCGTCAAAGGCAACGTGCCGGACGCGTACCGGCCGACGCTGTTCGATTTTCTGGCGCACGAGGCACTGCTCTTCTATGTGGCCGGCGAGCAAGGCGTGGCCGCGCCCGAGGACGCGTTCGAGTTGGCGGCCGACGGCCCCATTTTTGCGCCGGCCCAGCAGTTCTTGAAATGGCGGCCGGACACCACGGATGAGAATTCGCCGGCGCTGAAGGCCGTCCGCCTCTACCAGACGCTGCTCGCATTCCACCAAAACGATGACGACCGGAGCGCCTGGCTCGATGTCGACCTCGAGCGGTTGGTGTTCGGTCACAACAAAGCCGCGGGCGAAGACAAGAACGATCGTTACAAGGCGGCTCTGAAACGCTTCGCGGACGAAAGCGCTTCGCACGTGATCGCGGCGCGGGCGTTGGCCCAGTGGGCCCGCATGCTGCACGAAGAAGGCAACGAACTCGAAGCGCATCGCGTCGCGCAACGTGGCTTCGACGCATTTCCCAAGAGCGCCGGCGGCACGCTGTGTTTCAACCTCCTCCAGGAGATCGAAACGCCGTCGGTTCACATCCAGACCGAACGCGTATGGAACGAGCCTCGTGCGAACATCGAGGTGACGTACCGCAATGTCACGCAGGTCTTTTTCCGCGCCGTTCCCTACGATTTCCAGTCGTACCTGAAATCCCAACGCTGGTTGTACAATTACGATGATGCGTTCCGGCGCGAGCTGTTACGCCGCACGCCCGTGCGGGAGTGGAACGCGCGCCTCCCGGCGGCACTCGATTATCGGTCGCGCACCGAGCAGCTGCCGGCGCCGGCGGGTCTGAAGCCGGGGTACTACTTCATCGTTGCGAGTCATGATCCATCCTTCGGCGCCAAGGAAAATCGCGTCAGCGTCGCCGCCGTGTGGGTCAGCGACCTCGCCTTGGTCGTCCGCCAGCGCGGCGTCGACGGGACCGTCGAAGGATTCGTGCTCGATGCAACTAGCGGCGAGCCCCTGCCCGGCGCGACCGTTCAGGCCTGGGGGCGCGACAGCAAGGGCTGGAGCCAACCGGGTGAACGTGTGTCGACGAACCGCAACGGACTTTTCCGGCTGACCCGCAACATGAGCAGTGGACAACTGCTCGTCGCAACGCATGGCACTCAGCAACTCGCCAACAGCAACGATGTCGCCGGGAGCCGGCACGAAATAGAGGCGGCGGGCGACCGCACCGTCTTCTTCACCGACCGGTCGCTTTACCGCCCCGGGCAGACGATCTACTACAAAGGCATCCGCGTCTATTTCGATCCGTCCAAGAACGACTATCGAACCCTGGGGCGCGATCCGGTCACCGTCACCTTCAGCGACCCCAACGGCAAGGAAATCGCCCACGCGACGCACCGCTGCAATGACTACGGTTCGTTCGACGGCACGTTCACGGCGCCGCGCGGCGGCTTGTTGGGATCCATGCAGATTCAGGGTCCGAACGGCGCGGCGTCGTTCAACGTCGAGGAGTACAAACGCCCCAAGTTCCAGGTCGAACTCGCGGCTCCGAAGGAAGCGGCCAAACTCACCGCCAAGGTCGTCGTGACCGGCAAAGCCACTGCCTATACCGGCGCGGCCATCGGCGGGGCCAAAGTGCAATGGCGCGTCGCACGGCAAGTGCGGTACCCGGCCTGGTGTTGGTGGGGTGGCTGGGGTGGGCGAGGCCAACAGGCCCAAGCCATCGCCCATGGCTCGGCCGTCACTTCGGACGACGGAACGTTCAAGGTCGAGTTCGTCGCGGCCCCGGATCGCTCCATCCCCGAGAAGAACGAACCAACTTTCGTATACGAAATCCACGCTGATGTAACGGACACGAACGGCGAAACGCGCAGCGATGAACAGAGCGTGCGCGCCGGCTACACGGCGCTGCAGGCGTCACTCACCGCAGCGGACTGGCAGACTCCGGCGAAGCCCGTCGAGTTGACGGTCGGGACGACATCGCTGGACGGCGAGCCACAGGCGGTGCAGGGCACGCTGAAAATCTACCGGCTCGTGCAACCCGCGAAGGTGGCGCGCGCCGCGGTTTCCGGGCGCGCCCGCGACCGGTATTCGGAACTCTTCGGCGAAACCGCCGAACCGCAACCGGACCCTGCGGACCCGAACTCATGGGCCGCCGGTGACGTTGTAGGCGACAAGGTTTTTCAAACGGACGACAAGGGCGTTGCGAAGGTCGCCGTCCGCCTGCCGGCGGGCGCGTACCGCGCGATGTTGGAAACGAGCGACCGGTTCGGCAAGCGGGTCCAGGCGCGGCTGCTGATTCAGGTCGTCAACCCCAAAGTCAAACACCTGCGCACCAAAGTTGCAAACGTGTTCACGGCAATGGAATGGACCGTAGAACCCGGCGAACGCTTCGCGGCGCTTTGGGGCACCGGCTATGACAAGGGGCGGGCTTTCGTCGAGATCGAGCATCGTGGCAAGCAGTTGCGCGGCTATTGGACGCCGGCCGACCAGACTCAGGAACTCGTCGATCAGATCGTCAACGAAGACATGCGCGGCGGCTTCACCATACGCGTCACTTTCGTGCACGACAACCGCGCCTATGTCAACGAGCGCATCGTCGATGTGCCGTGGTCCAACAAGGAACTCACGGTACGCTGGGAGCACTTCCGTTCCAAGCTCGATCCCGGCAAGAAAGAAACCTGGACCGCCACGGTTACGACACCCAACGACAAGAAGGCTGCCGCCGAGATGGTGGCAACGCTGTACGACGCGTCGCTGGATCAGTTCGTGGGGCACGAGTGGATGGATGGCTTCGGCGTCTTCCGCCACGAGATCCAGAACGCCGGCACCACGTTCGCCAACTCGCGGCTCGAGTTCCAATTCATTCTGGGCGACTGGTCGCGCGCTTATCGCGAGGCCGAGCTGCGCTACCGGTCTTTCGGGTCCGACGTTGTTGAGGGCGCTTTTCCGAACCAGGTGCGCTTGGAGAAGGGCCCCTCTGCGGCCTCTGCGTGGAGGATCCAGGGCGCAGATCTGAACCTTCCCCCCTCCTTGCCGCAGCCCGCCACGCCCATGCCTGTGACAATGCCGGGAGTGCTGTCGGAGGCCTTCGAGGTCGCCCTTCCCAAGGTCAGCCAAGCCCGCGGCCCCGACCTCAGCAAGGTCCAAGCGCGCAAGAATCTCGACGAGACGGCGTTCTTCTTCCCGCATCTGCTCGCCGACAAGAACGGCACCGTCAAACTGGAATTCACGATGCCGGAAGCGCTGACCGAGTGGAAGTTCCTGGGCTTCGCCCATGACAGCGATCTGCGGAGTGGCCTCTTGACCGACCGGGCCGTGACCGCCAAGGACCTCATGGTGGAACCGAATCCGCCGCGCTTCGTGCGCGAAGGCGACCAGATCGAGTTCACGGTCAAGGTCAGCAACCAGACAGCCGCCCGCCAAACCGGCCGCGTCCAGTTGATGTTTGCCAATGCGCGCAGCCTCGAATCGATGGACCGGGCGCTCGGCAACACCAAGACGGAGGTCGATTTCGACGTGCCCGGGAAGCAGTCACGTACCTACGCGTGGCGCCTCACCGTGCCGGATGGTTGTGAGTTCCTCACCTACAAGGCGGTCGGCGGAACCGCCACCTTGAGCGACGGCGAAGAGGGTTTCCTACCGGTTCTGAGCCGGCGCATCCTCGTCATCGAGTCGCTGCCGTTGCCGATCCGCGGCGCGCAAACGAAGCAATTCGAGTTCACCAAGCTGCTCGACGCCGGCAAGTCCGCCTCACTCCGCCACCAGTCGCTCACCGTGCAGATGGTTTCGCAGCCGGCGTGGTATGCGGTCATGGCACTGCCCTACTTGATGGAGTATCCGTACGAGTGCAGCGAGCAGACCTTCAATCGCCTGTATGCCAACGTCTTGGCGCGCCATATCGCCGCTTCCGATCCCAAGATCCGGCGGGTCTTCGACCTGTGGAAGGGCACCCCGGCGCTCGACAGTCCCCTGCAGAAGAACCAAGATCTCAAGGCCGTGATGCTCGAGGAGACGCCATGGCTGCAACAAGCGCAAGCCGAAGGCGAAGCCCGCCGCAACGTCGGCCTCTTGTTCGATTCCAACCGGCTCAACGACGAGACTGAACGGGCGCTGCAAAAGCTCTCGGACATGCAGTCGAGTGACGGCCTGTGGCCGTGGTTCCCGGGTGGGTCTTCGGACTACTACATCACGCTGTACATCACGACCGGTTTCGGCCGCTTGCGCCACCTGGGTGCCAAGGTGGACCTGGCGCCGGCCGTGAAATCGCTGCCGGCGCTCGACGGCTGGATGAACACGCGGTACCGCGACATTCTGGCGCATGGCCACGAAGCCGATAACCATCTCGACTACACGATGGCGCTCTATCTCTACGGCCGCGGTTTCTTTTTGGCGGACCAGCCGGTGGCCGACACGTACCGCGCCGCGCTCGACTACTGGCGCGGCCAAGCACGCAAGTATTGGCTCGATCTCGGCTGCCGGCAGTCCCAGGCGCACATCGCCCTTGGCCTGCTGCGCTTCGGCGACAAGGAAACACCGCGAGCCATCATGCAATCGATCAAGGAACACAGCCTGACGAGTCCGGAACTCGGCATGTACTGGCGCGACCTGGAGCGCAGTTGGTGGTGGTATCGCGCCCCGATCGAGACCCAAGCGATGATGATCGAGGCCTTCGCCGAAGTCACTCAGGACGCTGCCGCCGTTGAAGACTGCAAGGTCTGGCTGTTGAAGCAGAAACAAACCCAGGACTGGAAAACGACCAAAGCGACGGCCGACGCGATCTACGGGCTCCTGCTGCAAGGCACGAACTTGCTTTCGAGCGATGCATTGGTGGAGGTTGCACTCGCCGGCAAGACGCTCCAGCCCGAGAGGATCGAGGCGGGCACCGGCTTCTACGAACAGCGTTTCACGCGCGGCGAGATCCAGCCGGCCATGGGCCGCATCACGGTCAAGAAGACGGACGCCGGGGTGAGCTGGGGCAGCGTGCATTGGCAGTACTTGGAGGACATGGCGAAGGTGACGCCCTACGAGGGGACGCCGCTCAAGCTCAAAAAGACGCTCTTCACCAAGGTGACGACGAAAAAAGGCCAGGTCCTGCAGCCGGTGACCGGCACGCTCGGTGTCGGGGATGAACTCGTCGTGCGCATCGAACTTCGCACCGATCGCGACATGGAATATGTCCATCTGACAGACCAACGCGGTAGCGGCACGGAGCCGGTGAGTGTGCAGAGCCGATACAAGTTTCAGGATGGCCTGGGGTACTACGAGAGCACGCGGGACACCGCCAGCCATTTCTTCATCAGCTACCTGCCGAAGGGCGTCTACGTCTTCGAGTACAGCACCCGCATTCAGAGCCGCGGTGCCTACCAGACGGGCATCGCCTCGATTCAGTCCATGTATGCGCCGGAGTTCAACAGCCACTCCGAGAGCTTCGTCTTGGAAGTGAAGTGAGCATGTCCCAAGCGGACGATCTGGCGTCGAGAGAGTGTGTGCCATGCCGCGGCGGGACGCCGCCAGTTGCGGCCGCGGAGCGCGATCGGCTGCACGCCCGACTCGATCCCGGTTGGAGCATCTTGGACGGCCGCCGCCTCGCCCGTGAGTTTCGATTTCCCGACTTCGCCGCCGCGCTCGCGTTCACGAACCGGGTGGGCGAAATCGCGGCGACCCAGAACCATCATCCCGACATCGCGCTCGCCTGGGGGCGCGCCGGCGTCACGATCTGGACGCACGTGATCGACGGCCTTACCGAAAACGACTTCATCCTCGCCGCCAAGATCGACCGCCTGCCCGAATGAGCCGTGGCTTCGCAACTCGCCGTTCCGTCGGGTATAATCGATGCCGTCCCCAGAACTGCACACATGGCACGACAAACAACTCACGGGTCGACTTCACGTGCGGGTGCCCGGATGAACAAGTTTCGCGTCGCCCTCAGGGCAGGCTGCCTCACGGTCGCGGTGGCCGTCCAGGCCCAGGCGCTGCCGACGAACCTCTTGGACTTCAAGCTCCCGGGTTCGCAGCCGGGCCAGTCCGGCACCGTCGAGGCACCGAGTCAATGTGTCGCCTGTCACGGCGGCTATGCCCCCAGCGTCGAACCCGATTTCACCTGGCGCGGCAGCATGATGGCGCATGCGGCGCGCGATCCGCTCTTCCATGCGGCGCTCACGATCGCCAACCAAGACGCGCCGCAAAGCGGCGATGCGTGCATCCGCTGCCACTCGCCATCCGGATGGCTCGAGGGGCGTTCGACCCCGACCAACGGCGCAGCGCTCACGGCCGACGACCGCCAGAGTGTTCAGTGCGCTTTCTGCCACGGACTCGTCAAGCCGGCGCCGATCGGCGTCAACCCGTATCCAGGTGACGCGACCTACACGAGTGGGACGTACTCGCAGGATCAGAGCTACCTCGCAACCCTGGCGCAGATCCCACCGGCGTCCTCGAGCGGCATGTACGTCGTCGACTCGGGTGACGTGCGACGCGGGCCGCGCAGCGGCGTCACGTCGCCACACCCGACGGCCTATTCGCCGTTCCACGCCGAAGCGGCGCTTTGCGCCACGTGCCACGACGTCAGCAACCCGCTCTTCTCACGCGACTCGACCGGCGCCTACGTCTTGAATGCCTTCGGCCAGCCGGCGCCCAGCGCCAACCCCCTCGATCTCTTCCCCGTCGAGCGTACCTACAGCGAGTGGAAGATGAGCGCCTACAACTCGCCGGGTGGCGTCTATGCGCCGCAGTTCGGCGGCAACCGGACCAACGTGTCGACTTGCCAGGATTGCCACATGCGGGCGGTGACCGGCAAGGCATGCAACCGGGTGAATGCGCCGGTGCGTGACGACCTCGCGCTGCACGACCTGACCGGCGGCAACACCTTTGCACCGAAACTCGTGGCGGCTCTCTACCCGGCCGAGGTCGACACCGCGCAGTTGAACGACGGCGTGCGGCGGGCCCGCTACATGCTGCAACACGCGGCATCGCTCGACTTGCAGGTATCGCCGCTGTGGACCGGCTGGCGGGCGCGCGTGCGAGTCACCAACGAGACCGGCCACAAACTGCCGTCGGGCTACGTCGAGGGCCGGCGCATGTGGGTTCGTTTGCAGGCCTGGGATGCGAGCGATTCGCTGGTGTACGAATCCGGCGCCTACGACACGACCGCTGCGGCGCTCGTGCCGGACCCCAATGCTAAAATCTATGAGTGCGATCTCGGCATCTCTGCCGAGCTCGCACCGGTCGTCGGACTGCCGGCCGGTCCGTCGTTCCACTTCATCCTCAATGATCAGATCTACAAGGACAACCGCATTCCGCCGCGCGGCTTCACGAATGCCGGATTTGCGTCAGTGCAAGCCCAGCCGGTGGGTGCCACGTACGCCGATGGCCAATACTGGGACGACACCGACTTCACGCTGCCGCCGACCGCCCGGCGCGTCACTGCGACGCTTTTCTACCAAACTGCGAGCCGCGAGTACGTCGAGTTCCTGCGCGACGCGAACGTCACCGACACGCGCGGGCAGATCGTGCACGACCTGTGGCAGGCAAACGGCAAGTCGGCACCGGAGGTCATGGCCGCGGCGTCAGACACGCTGCAGCCCACGACGGATGTGGGCCCCGGCAGTGGCGAAGAGCGATTGGCGCTTGCCACGGCAACGCGACACGATGCGGTTCGATGCGCGATCTTCTTACCGCACCCAGGTCCGGTACAAGTCGTGGTCTACGACGTGCGGTCGCGCCGCGTCGCGACACTTGCCGACGGTGCGTTCACCGCCGGCCACCACACCCTCGACTGGCCGACCGGCGCCGCTCCAAGCGGCATCTACTTCGTGCACGTCCAGTCGCCGGACGGTGCGCTGACGCAAAAGGTGATCCTGCTGCACTGAGTCGATGCGACGGCGGGCGGTTTCGGCGTGCGGCACGCGATCCCCCATCGGCAGTTTGTCATCATTCCTTGTATGCCGGCGGGCACAGCTCGACATCAGCATCATCCCGGTGTCGGTCGAGGCCGCCACATGGACCGGCGTCAAGACTCGGTTCGGCCACTGAGACAGCTTCAGAGCCCGTGTTCGCTCGCGACGGAGAGGACACGGCCGCGTTCGTACTCGGAGCGAATGGTGCGGGCGGCGTCCAGGAACGGCTGGCGCGTCTCGGCATCCACGCCGTGTTGGCTTGCGAGCTGCACGAGCAGTTCGGCGCGCTCGTACTCTGAATGGATCGTCGGCGCCGACTTCAACACCGAAAGCAGGACCGGCGTGCCGACGTTGCGGCGCTCGAGCAGCGTCGCCAACACGCGCCGGTGTTCGTAGTCCGAACCCAAGTTGTCGGCGGCATTCAGGAACTCGACTCCCAACGGCTGGCTCGCTGGCTGCACTTTCAGCACTTCAATGAGCAATTCGGCGGACTCGTAGTCGGATTCGATGCCGGACGCGACTTTCAGGAGCGCCGTCGTCACCGCCGGTGATGCCGGGCCCTTCTTCAGCATGGCCGACAGAACGCGGTGGCGTTCGTAGTCCGAATCGACGGTTCCGGCTGCCTGCACGAAAGCAGCACACGTCGCATCGTCGAGCAAACGCCCGTTGCTCACCTGGACGAGCAGTTCAGCCAGTTCGTAGTCGGATTCGATGTCGTCGCCGGCCTGTTGCACAAGGCGTTGAATCGTGGCGCCATCGAGGTTGTCCATCTGGAGCAGTACCGCGTAGTACTGGCGGCGCGAATAGTCACTCTGGATCTCGTGCACCTCGCGCATCAGACCGTCGACGCCATCACGCGCCAGGATGTTCTTGGCACGTGCCTCGGCGCCGTAGCCGGTGCGGCGGAAGAGCGTCGCCAGCGATTGCGCGAACCACTGCTGCGCCTCTGTATCGTACGGACGGGCATCGCCATCGACCCAATATTGGCGTTCGACTCCGCCGCTGGCTTGTGGCCGCAACTCGAGCCGGCGCTTCGGGTCGGCGCCCTTGTCCTCGAGTTCGAAATAGCCATCGCTGGAGATTTTGACAATGTCCGTTTGGTCGTCGTTGAAGTCGATCTTGCCCTCGGCGTCGACCTTGAGGTTCACGCCGTCGCCGCGCACCATCATCTTGAGATGGCCGTCGTCGTCTTGAATCGAGGCGGCGGTGCGGCCCTTGCCGCTGACGTCGGTGTGCGTGCTCACGTGCGCGTGGGACGACCCTGCAACACGCGTGTCGGCCGCTGCACCGATGCTGAAAGCCGGCGCAGATTCGCCCGCCGCTTGCGCCGCCTGGGCCGTTTGGGCCGTTTGGGCCCGCGAAACTGCGGCAGGCGGCGACAGTGGCTGTGGCGCCGAAACGGACTCGGGTTCCGACTGGCTCGCGGGCGCGGGCGCGGCCGAGCCCGTTTGCTGTGGCACCTTCGGGCCGATAGCGGCGAGCGGTACGCTGATACAAAGCACCGCGATCCACGCCAGTACCGCGAGCTTGCGGGTTGGAACGGTCCGGCGCCGCTTGTCGTCCAGGATGGCGAGCAGACGCACGCTGAGTTGTGACGGTTGCGCCATTGCGACCGTCGGCGCAAGGCGCGCCGCCATCGGGCGGAGCGAACGCGACATCTCGAGCAGTTGCGTCGCATAGTCGGACGCTTTCGAGCCGCTGCGCAGCACTTGATCGTCGCACGCTCGCTCGCGTTCGAGGCGCAGTTGCGCGGCCGCGATCCACACGAGCGGATTGAACCAGTACAGGCCGCAGGCGATCTGCCCCAAGAACTGCATGGCGCAATCGTGGCGTTTGACGTGCGCCAGTTCATGCAGCAGCACCGCGCGGCGGCGTTCCGCCGGCCACTCGCCTGCATCGGCCGGCAGAAGGACGACCGGCCGCAGGAAGCCCCACGTCATCGGCATCGCCGGACCGCGAGCCCGCAGCAGGGTGATGCGGCGCCGCAGTCCGATCTCCCGGGCCAGCGATTGCGCCAAGCCCGGCAGCGCGCCCGACGTCTCGACGCCGGCCGCGCGGCACAGCATCCAGATGCCACCGATGCCGAGGCCGAGCCGCACGACGACCGCCAGCACACCCGCCGTCCAAGCGAGCAACACCCAGAGCCGCCAGTTGGCCGCGAGACTCGCGCCGCTCGCGCCGGCCGGTACGGTTGTGAGGTTGCTTGAAGGCGTGACTTGCGGGCTCGGTGTTGCGGGTGCATTGGCTTCGATCGGGTTCACTTCATGCGGCTTAGGCAGCGCGACGCTGGCAAACGTCTGTAGCACCGCCATCTGGGTGGCGTTCCGCGCCGGGCTTGGCAGCGCGGCCTGCGGCACGAGCCGTGGGACAAACGCCAGTTCCCAGCTCGGCAAGAGCGCCGAGAGGAGCGGCATCACGAGCGCGGCGCTGAGAGCCAGGCTCCAAACCAAATGGCGCACCGCGGCGCCCGTGTGGCGCAACGACCGCACCGCAAGCGCCGCGAGCCCCAACAAGACGGCGGTCTTGAGACTCGCATCGAACAGGATCCGCAGGACGTCGGTACCGGCCGCGAATTGCAAGGCGCGATCCAGGAGTGAGCCCATGTTCATCGTCCTTCTTTCCTGGCCTGTTCGATCAGTTGCGACAACCGTTCGAGTTCATCGTTGGAGAGGTCCGACGACGACATGTCGAGGAGCGCCGCCATGGCCTGTTCAGTCGACCCGGCGAAAAAGGTCCGCACCAACTGCTGCATCGCCGACTGGCGCGCTTTCTCGCGCGGCACGGTCGGCAGGTACACGTAACGCGGGCCATCCTGAACGTGCTTGATGTGATTCTTGTCCTCCAGCACCCGCAGGAGTGCACGCACCGCCGAATAGCTCGGTGGATCGGGCAGGTTGGCTTGCACGGCACCCGCCGTCGCCTTCCCCAGTCGATACAGCACGTCCATGATCTGGCGCTCGCGGCGGCTCAGAACCGGACGGGGTTTCTCGGCCATTCTCGGACTCCTCCGCCAATCCCGCTATGGGTGCTAGAAATTTAGCTCTGTGCTAAAAATACTGCACCTCGGCGCGCAGCGTCAAGGGCCTTTCCTCTGCGCTTGATCAGGCGGTCCGGCGGCGCTGCGGGCGCCTGCGGGGCGCGGCGGGCGATGGCTTGACGGTTTCCCACAGGCGGAAGCCGCCCACGAAGGCGTTGGCGTTGTTGCCGAGGCGCGTACCGCTCGGCAGCTCGTCGAGCTTCTTGGCGTTACCGCCGCCGATGACGACACAATCCGATTCGAGTGCGGCGCGCAACCGTTCGACGACGTCCGCGACGCACTGGCGCCACTTCTTCTTGCCAATCCGTTCGAGGCCGCGCAGACCGACGTAGTCTTCGTAGGTGCGCCCATTCTTGTAGGGCAAGTGTCCCAGCTCCATCGGTGCCAGCTGACCGTTGATGACCATCGCGGAGCCGAGCCCGGTGCCAAGCCCAAGAAACAACATGCGGCCCGTCTCATAGCTGCCGAGCGCCTGCATCGCCGCATCGTTCACGACCTTCACCGGGCAGCCGAATGCCTTTTGAAAATCGAAACCGATCCAGCCACGCGCGAGGTTGTGCGGTTCGGCCGTGATCCGATCGTCAACGACCAGTCCGGGGTAACCGATCGAAATCACGTCGTACGGCCAACCGGCGGCAAGATGCCGAACCGCCTCCACCATGCGCTCAGGGGTCATGGTGGGCCCCGATTCGACCTTGCGCGGCTCGGACTGGCCGCTGGCCAGCACTTTCACGTGCGTTCCGCCGACATCGATGGTGAGTACTTTCATGGCTCCCCTTGCGGACAAACCCAGCCGCCGACCTCCGCGGTCAAGCGATCGGCCTCGGCCGGGCCCCAGGTGCCCTTGGTCGAAGCCGTATTCCCACATCGTGTCTCGCGCTTGCCCATGACCACCGCCTACCAGTACCAGTTGAAGCCGAGACCTCCCGCGAGCAGGGTGTCCGATCCAAGCGTGTCTAGACTTTGGTATGTGGCCTCGACCTGTGGCGCAAGTGCGAATCGCCGCGTGAGCCGCCACTCGTGCCCAACAGCAAAAAGCAGTGCAAGGCCGGTCTCGTCATCGGACACGGTGACGCCGAGGATCTTGACTTCCACAGCGACCCGGGCAAGGCCGATTCCGCCGCGAAGGAAGAGGCCCGTTCCGGGTGCATAGTACGTAAGTGCCGCCAACGCACTTGCACAGTAGTGTTGACGTCTCCAAAGATCTCCGTGATACCGTCGTCCGCAATCCCGAGAAACTCATCGTCGAAGGTCCTGGTCCAAGCGTTGCTTTCGAAGTGCAGCACAAGGTCTGGACGCGCGGCATACCCGATGCGAAAATTACCCATCACGCTGCCCTTACGCGCATCAGCGTCCTCAAATCCCAAGCTACCGCCCCCGATTCCAAAACCAACCATGAACCCGTCGCGAGTATGGGGATGTGCTTGACCCCAAGCCAACGTCGTCACCAACTGGCAGGTGATGAACGCGAGGATCGTAGCGCGGCATCTTTTCATTTTCGGCTCCTTCTTCCCGTTAATGTGTCCTTACAAATCGACTATTCGGGCGCTCTTAGGACTCGGACTGCAATTGCGCGGCCCTTTCGTTCCGCGCTAGTACCGAAGATTGCAGCCGCGACCTTTGCCCCAGCGCCAGGTTCACTCAGTGCATCCAGGATGATTCCGTTCGCGCCCAACTTCGACGCTTCCTTGCGCATTGATTTGATCATCTGAGCTTCGTTCGTCCACCCCGATGAGCCGGCAGAGTTCAGCAGGGCGATCTCCTCGTACTTACCGGGAACCTGACTCGCCGTGCGGTAAACAACAACGCTGTCAACGGGGACAGGCCCATACGTAGGACCGGAGCCAAGTTTGACAAAATTGGTAGAGACACAAGAGACGAGAAACAATGCAAGCACGAGAACGGCGACAAGAGGGCGCATCGAACCACTCCTTGTTTGATCCAGCAAGCGGCCACACCTTGGGTGTGCGAACCCCGCCGAGACGAGGGATCGGAATAGCACTCGTGCAGCCCAAGCCATGGATGCAGACCTTACGCGCCAATGGAAGCCAATGCAAGGGCCGCGTACTGCAGGCGATTGGTTCTCACATGTCAGGTAAGCGGCGAGTTCCCGGCGCGGTGTTCTACGTCTGGACCAAGGCTCGCCCCGGTTCCGGATTGCCTCGGTCGCGGCGTGCACATCTATTCCCCTTGCGGACAAACCCAGCCGCCGACCTCCGCGGTCAAGCGATCGGCCTCGGCCGGGCCCCAGGTGCCCGGTTCGTATTCGTGCGCCGGCACCGCGTTGCCGAGTACGGGTTCGACGATCTTCCAAGCCGCCTCGACCGCATCCTGCCGTGCAAACAACGTCGGATTGCCATCCATCGCGTCGCCGAGCAGCCGCTCGTAAGCACCCATTTCGTTGTTGGCCGGCCGGTGGACGAAGGTCAGCTCGGTCGGCTCGGCGATCATCGCCAAGCCCGGTGTCTTCACCCGCGCGCCGATCGCAATCGTCACATCGGGACTCAGCCGCAACCGCACATGGTTGCCTTGGCCGGGGGCGAGGTTGGTGAGCGGCGGCCGCTTGAAGGTGACCATGACTTCGGTGGCGGTCACGGGCATACATTTGCCGGCGCGCATGAAAAACGGTACGCCATCCCAGCGCCACGAATCAATGTTGACTCGTACCGCCGCGAACGTTTCGACTTGCGAGCTGGGATCGACACCAGACTCGCCCCGATAGCCACCGAACTGGCCGCGCACCAAATTCTTGGGCGCGAAAGGTTCGACTTGGCGAAAGACCTTCACGAGTTCATCGCGAATCGACTCGTTGTAGGTCGTCGCCGGCGGCTCCATGGCCAGAATCCCGAGCACCTGCAGCATGTGGTTCTGCACCACATCACGGATGGCGCCGGCCTCTTCGTAGAAGCGTCCGCGACCCTCGACACCGATCTGCTCGGCCATCGTGATCTGCACGCTCTCGATGTAGTTGCGGTTCCACACCGGCTCGAGAAGGGTGTTGGCGAACCGGAAGACGATGAGGTTCTGGACCGCTTCCTTGCCCAAGTAGTGGTCGATGCGAAACACCGCCGGCTCGTCGAAAACGGTGTGCAAGGTTCGATTCAGCGCCTCGGCCGAAGCCACATCACGGCCGAACGGCTTCTCGACGACGACCCGGGCATTTTTGGCGCAACCCGACCGGCCGAGGTTCTCGACCACGACGGGAAACATGCTGGGCGGAATCGCGAGATAGTGGACCGGCCGGGTCGTACCATCGAGCCGGCGGCAGAGGGCGTCGAAAGTGGCACTGTCGTTGTAGTCACCGTCGACGTAACCCAGCAACTGCGCGAGTTTCGCGAACGCCGTCTCGTCGACACCGCCGCCATGCTCTTGCAGACTCGCCCGGGCGCGCGCCCGGAGTTCGTCGATCGTCCAGCCGGCCTTCGCGACCCCGATGACCGGCATGTCGAGCCGGCCACGGCGAATCATCGCTTGCAGCGCCGGGAAGATCTTCTTGTACGCGAGATCGCCGGTCGCGCCGAAGAAAACAAACGCGTCGGAGCGGTTCGCCATTGCGCGTCTGTCACCCCGCCCTGAGATCGAGTGGCAAAGAGGTCCGAGCTCGCCCGCCGCGTCACGTTGCGCCTCCCGCACCGGAATCGTCAACCACCCGACGTTTGACGTACGTCCGCAATCGGCCTATACACTTCATCCGGGGCCTCGTCCGAAAGGGAGCGCCAAGATGAAGTTTTTGCAACGTTACTCACCCGCCATTTACGCAATCCTACGCATCGTGGCCGGCGTGCTGTTCGCCTGCCATGGTGCACAGAAGCTCTTCGGCGCCTTCGGCGCTCAACCTGCAACCGGCAACCCGCTCATGCTCGTGGGCGGCATTGTCGAGTTCGGCGGTGGAGTGCTGGTCGCCATTGGCCTGTGGGCCGGCCTCGCCGCCTTCATCTGCAGCGGCCAGATGGCGGTTGCCTATTTCAAGGCGCATGCCGCCGGCGGCTTCTGGCCGATCGTCAATCATGGCGAGCTGGCGGTCCTCTACTGTTTCCTTTTCCTCTACATCGCCGCACACGGCGCCGGAATTTGGAGTGTCGACTCGCTCATGAAGCGGCGGCGCGGCTGATTTCGCACCCGAAAGAAGGAAGCGCCCCGAAGCGTCATGGCTTCGGGGCGCAGTCCGTCGCGATCGGTTTCGCGTCACAAGGACGCGGCGCCCGCTCGCATGAGCGCTATCCGGACGAAGCGCGAACAATCTCGTTCGACGGTGTTTGCTGATTGCGACCGGAACCGCCCGGGCGCGGAATCGGAACCGGCGCGGGCACGGGCGGCGATGCGTCCGTGTCGACCTGCGCGTCGAAAACGAGGTTCGCCCAATTGCGTGAACCACCGACCGCATAAGCGTGCAGGAAGAACATGCCGCCGAGCGGTGCCGTGGTGCGTTCCGTGGCTTGCAAGGACGCTACAGTGGCGCCGGTTCCACGCCGCGTGACGAGTGCCGTCCAACGCACGCCGCCGGCCAGGCGCGTTGCCGTCAACACGAAGTGCAGCCACTCGTTGCTCGGTTGATAAAAGCCGCTCGCGTTCAGCGTACCGGTAAGGCGAGTGTCCGCACCGGGCGTGCCCGCCGAGCCACCCCAAGGCCACGTCTCGGTCGCGGTTGGACCCGAGCGGAGCGAGATCGCGTCGCGATCGAATTGCAGGCGCACGTAGTCGCGCTTCGAACGCCCCGTCGGCTGCAACTCACCGGCTTGCATGCCCACCGAAATCCAGCGGTCCACCCGCACATCGCCTTCGAGACGCATGTCGTGGAAACGGCCGTGCCAGGGCACACCCTTGAACACGAAGTAGGACGAAGGATTGCGCGACTGCGGAAAGATGGCGGCACTCGTCGAATGGGTCTGATTCAGTGCGACCCCGCGGCCGCGAATCCCGAACCGGTCGGTATAGGTCGCGACCTTCCACGGCGACGAATCGATGAACCCGTCCTCGAGCACGAAGCCGAAGCCGGGCAGCACGGCGCCATCGGACAAGCCGGCAATGACGTTGTTCAGTTCCCAGTGGTAAACGGGCGGGATCGTGATGGCCGGCAACGGTCCGGTGGTGCGCGCGACCCAGTCGAGAATCGTGCGCTTCTCACTGACCGGCAGCCGGACGACGAGCGGTGCCATCTCCTGCTGAACGCCGGTGCCGATGGCCTGCACGGTGGCGAGCGTTTGCGAGCGCTGTGTGAAATCGAAGCCGCCGGTCGGATGCTGCGGTGTGTGACACCACACGCACCGTTGCTGCACCACGTTCCAGACGGCGTCTGGCATGGTGACGGTCGCGGCTGTTTGCGTACCGTTCTTGGCCACGAATCGTTCGGCCAGTCCAACCGGCGTCGGCTCGGTGCTGCAACCCAACATCGCCGTCCACACACCACAGAGCGCCAGAGCCAGCGCGCACTTCCCTGATCCCCGCATCATCATCCCCCGCGCATCGCCGGTTGGACCGGCACGTCTCGGGAGGAGTTCTGCAGGGATCGAACCAAACGGGCAGCGCATCGTGGCCGGCGGTGCCGCGTCGCTCCACATGCGAGCGGGGCGCGGTGTCAGGAGAGGCCGGACGGCCTCAGAATCGGCTCAGGTCACATCCGGCTAGACCCGTGGCAGGGTGATTCCAACTTGGTGCATGTACTTGCCGGAGCGCTGCGAATACGGCTGCTCGCACTCTTCGTCGGATTCCAGGAAGAGCACCTGCGCCAGGCCCTCGCCGCTGTAGATCTTGGCCGGCAGCGGCGTCGTGTTCGAAATCTCGAGCGTCAGGGTTCCCGCCCATAAGGGTTCGAGCGGCGTGATGTTGCAGATGATGCCGCAGCGCGCGTAACTGCTCTTGCCGATGCAGATTCCCAGGACGTTGCGTGGGATCTTGAACGCTTCGATGCTGCGTGCGAGCGCGAACGAGTTCGGCGGGATGATGCAGACCTCGCCCCGGAAATCGACGAACGAGTCGGGCGAAAAATCCTTGGGATCAACGATCGTGTTCCGGACGTTGGTGAAAATCTTGTACTCGTCGGCGACCCGCAGGTCGTAGCCGTAGGACGAGAGCCCGTACGAGATGACACCCTTGCGCTTCTGGTCGTAGTCGATGAACGGCGCGATCATCTCGTGCTCGATCGCCATACGGCGAATCCAGCGGTCGTTCTTGATGGCCACCAGGGCTCCTCGGGTGTGTGGGCAGGGGTTCTCGGGTGTCTTCGGCCGCCGGGCATCGGAGCCGGCGCCCACTCTACCGCAGCGCGCCGGGCGCGCGGCAGGTCCCCCGGCGGAAAAAAACGCTGTGCGAGTGGTACGGCGGCGCGAATCCACTGTTTTCATAGACCTTTTCGCGTTCGCCTGGCGCCTTTCCCGGCATTCAGGCCCGTGCGCCGCTCGGATGTAATTGTGGATGTCCGCGCAACTCCGGACACCATGTGCAGTTGACTCGCCAGGGATGGTTCGCGCCCCGACCTCGTCCCACCGCAGCCTCTTGGACCGCGATGGTTTTCCACACCACGCTCTGGACTCAGGTGCATCTAACACAAGATGTTGTGAGTCCAGACCTCACAAAACACTACAGGTTGAGAAATATGCTTGACGACCCCGAAGGCGCCTCCTAGAGTGCCCCCTTGCAAGCTTGCCGGCTGATGGGGTGAGAGCAGGAAGCTCGGATCCCCTTCCTCCAGACGACCGTCCGCAGTAGGTGCTCGTCCGCAGGGTGCTGCGTCATTGCGTAGACCCACGGAACAGGTGCCTTGGACTTTTGCGTCTTCAGGGGGAAATCCACACCAGGCCGGCTTTGGCGACGAGTTCGAGAAACCGAGTCACTGGCGTTCGCGGGGCAGTTGTGTCGTGGAGCGGAGTGCTGGGACTCGCGTCTTCGAGGTTCTTAAAGGAGTCCGTTATGGCTGTCAGCAAGGAGAGCCCGGCAATGCGAGGGGCTGCAACGTCCGCGAGCGCGGCACGGGGTCGCGCCCGAACCGGGTCGAAGCTGCGCATGACCCGGGTGTTCACCCGCCCCGGTGTGCACCCCTTCGACGAGATCGAATGGGAGAAGCGTAGCGCCCGCATCGCCAACGAAAAGGGCGAAGTCGTTTTCGAGCAGACCGACATCGAGGTGCCGGCCTTCTGGTCGCAGATGGCGACCAACGTCGTCGTTTCCAAGTACTTCCACGGCGCCCTCGGGACGCCGCAGCGCGAAAAGAGCGTCCGCCAGGTCATCGACCGGGTGGCGCGTACGATCACGTCGTGGGCCCGCAAGGATCACTACTTCGACACCGAGGCCGACGCCAATGCCTTCCATGGCGAGCTGGCGCACATCCTGGTGCACCAACTCGCGTGCTTCAACTCGCCGGTGTGGTTCAACGTCGGCGTGGAGGAGCATCCGCAGTGCTCGGCCTGCTTCATCAATTCGGTCGAAGACACGATGACCTCGATCCTGACCCTCGCCAAGACCGAGGGGATGCTGTTCAAGTTCGGGTCTGGAACCGGCACCAACCTGTCGCCGCTGCGGTCGTCGCGCGAGAAGCTATCGACCGGCGGCACGCCGTCCGGCCCGGTCAGCTTCATGCGCGGGTACGATGCCTTTGCGGGTGTCATCCGCTCCGGCGGCCGGACCCGCCGTGCGGCCAAGATGGTCATCCTGAACGCCGAGCACCCGGACATCGTCGATTTCATCCGCTGCAAGATGGACGAGGAAAAGAAGGCCTGGGCGCTCATCGATGCCGGCTATGACGGCTCGTTCAACGGTGAGGCCTACGCCTCGGTTTTCTTCCAGAACTCCAACAACAGCGTGCGCGTCACCGACGAATTCATGCGCGCCTACGAGCAGGGCACCGAATGGTGGACGCGCCGGGTGACGACCGGCGAGAAGCTCGAGAAGCACGACGCCCGCGACATGATGCGTCTGATGGCCGAATCGGCCTGGGTGTGCGGCGACCCCGGCATGCAATTCGATACGACCGTCAACGACTGGAACCCGTGCATCGGGACGGCGCGCATCAACGCCTCGAACCCGTGCTCCGAATACATGTTCCTCGACAACTCGGCCTGCAACCTGTCATCGATCAACTTGATGAAGTTCCGGCGCGAAGACGGCAGCTTCGCGGTGGAGGAGTTCACGCACACGGTCGACGTCATGATCACCGCCATGGAGATCCTGGTCGGCAACTCGAGCTACCCCACCGAAGAGATCACCAAGAACAGCCATGACTTCCGGCCGCTCGGTCTGGGCTACGCCAACCTCGGCGCTTTCCTGATGTCGAACGGCATCGCCTACGACAGCGACCGGGCGGCGGCGGTGGCGGGTGCCGTGACCGCGCTCATGTGCGGCCGCGCCTACCGGCGCAGTGCCGAGATCTCGGAGACCACCGGGCCGTTCGCCCGGTTCGGCGAGAACCGCGACAGTTTCCTGCGCGTCATGCGCAAGCATGCGAGCCACGTCGAGCAGATCGACCATGAACTCGTGGATCGCGAACTGCTGGAAGCAGCGCGGGACTCGTGGTCGGACGCCATCGAGCTCGGCGAGTTGTACGGGTACCGGAATGCGCAAGCGACGGTGCTCGCGCCCACCGGCACGATCGCGTTCATGATGGACTGCGATACGACCGGCGTCGAACCGGACATCGCGCTCGTCAAGTACAAGAAGCTGGTCGGCGGTGGCATGCTCAAGATCGTCAACGGCACGGTGCCGCTCGCGCTCCGCAAACTCGGCTACACCGAGGCCGAGGGCCAGGCCATCGTCAAGTACATCGACGACAACGACACCATCGAGGGCGCGCCGGAACTCGACCCCGAGCACCTGGACGTCTTCGACTGCGCGTTCAAGCCATCCAAGGGCCAGCGCTCGATTCACTACCGGGGCCACTTGAAGATGATGGGCGCGGTGCAGCCGTTCCTGTCGGGTGCCATTTCGAAAACCGTCAACATGCCGACGGATGCGACCGCGGAAGAGATCGAGCAGATCTACGCGCAGGCGTGGAAGATGGGGCTGAAGTCGATCGCGGTCTATCGTGACGGCTGCAAGCGCTCACAGCCGCTCAACACGAGCCTGGACGAAGTGCAGGATGTGGCGGCGGTCGCCGCCGCAGCACCGCGGGCCGTGCGCCGGCGCCTGCCGGATGAGCGCCAGGCCGTCACCCACAAGTTCTCGATCGCCGGCCACGACGGCTACATCACCGTGGGGATGTACGAGGATGGAACGCCGGGTGAAGTCTTCATCGTCATGGCGAAGGAAGGCTCGATCGTCTCCGGGTTGATGGACGGTTTCGCGACCAGCGTGTCGCTCGCACTACAGTACGGCGTGCCGCTCGAGGTCCTGGTGCGCAAGTTCAGCCACTCGCGCTTCGAGCCGTCGGGCATGACGAACAATCCGCAAATCCCGATCGCCAAGTCGACGACCGACTACATCTTCCGCTGGCTGGCGCTCAAGTTCTTGCCGGATGTGGCGGATGAGGTGAATTCGGCGCATCGCACCGAAGGTGCGGTGGGATCGCCGGGCGGCGAGTCCGTGACTCCGGGGCGCGGCAAGGGCAAGGTCAAGGCGGCTCCGAGCGCCGGCGTCGGCAACCAGCGCGAGATGGCGCGGCGCGAGCAGCAGGTCTTCCGGGCCCAGGCGGATGCGCCGCCCTGCTCCGATTGCGGCGAAATCATGGTGCGCAACGGCGCTTGCTACAAGTGTTTGAACTGCGGCATCACGAGCGGTTGCTCCTGATGGCGCGGTGACGGCGCCGGTCCGTGGTGTCACCAGCCACGGCGCGGCGTTCCGGCTGGCGCGCACTGCAGCGTTGCGGGTCGCGCCGGCCGGAAACCTCTCGCCCCATGAGGTCCGGCACGGGGGTCAGCAGGGGGAGCCGACGCGAGCTGCACGCCTTGCGCTGAGTGTGTGCTGCTTGCTACGCTCGAATTGCGTGAAGGGTCCACGGGTACGCTGACGCGGGGGTGCACCGGTGGCGCTGGTCGAATTGACGCCGAGAGCCGAGAAGAGCCTTCTCGAGATCCTGAGTACGAAGCGTCTGGACGACACGTTACTCGTTGTCGAGATGATCGAGGGCGAGCGCGAAGCTCACTTGTCGGTCAAGACATCAGAGGACTTGAGAAGTCTGCAGAGAAACATCGAAATGGTCGGTCCTTTCCGGTTGCCGTTGGGAAGTGAGGAAGTCGCACTCTTCGTGAGTGAGCCTCACACGTCCGTCGGCGGCCGGTACGAGTTGGACTACTACTCCTGCGGCGGAAGGAACTGCTTCCAGATCCGCCCACAGGATCTGCAGAACATCGCGGACTGAATTCGCCAGTCACACCCCACGCAGCGCAGGCTGCGTGGGGTGTTTTCTTTGTGGGGTGCGCCTCACTGGTGGCCGCGCCGCGATTTACGCGTCGCGGTGCACGGTGTCGGGGGTGAATCCTGGCAGACAGACGGCAACATACTCGGCGCCTTCGGCGCCCGGGGTGCTGTAACGCACCCATTCGCCGCGCGGCACGATGATGGCCTGGCCTGGCTGCACGTCGAAGGCCCGTGCCTTGGTCTCGACGTGCAAAGTGCCGTGCAGCACGACCGTATACTCGTCGAACTCCGGAGTCTGTCCCGGCTCCACCCAACCACCGGGGCTGCGCATGCGCGCGACGCTGACCGCGGCCGTCTGGGTATTCACGCGCCCGACGAATTCTTCGATCAATTTCGGCTTGTTGCCGGCGGATTCGATCACGGTCGGACGCTCGACGAGCGTAGCCATGTGTGCCTCACTCGATTGCTTTCGTGATGGACAGCGCCAGCCGTTCAACCGGCGCGCGATGAGTCGTGCTCGCGTCCCGTGAGCTGCTCCAAAGCGCGCACCGCGGCTTCCATCGCCGAATCGATGTTCGACTCGTCGCCCGAGAGCATGACGCGGCCAAAAGCGCCGTAGGGCTGTACGTGCACGAGCTTGATGCGCGCCGCCTTCTCGGCCTCGTTCGCCGCATACACGGCATAAGCCGCCGGAGTCGTCTCCAGGATGAAGAGTGATTCCCCCGGAATCAGCATGTTGCCTTCGCGATTACGGTTCACGACTTGGGCGTGCATGGGTTCGATGGCGCGGATGATCTGCTTGGATACGACTGTTGGCTTCAAGCGGTCGGTCTCTTCCATTTCCAAGTAGTTGAGTGCGGCGCGGCCCGCCTGGCGCACCTCGCCTTGATCGGAGTGGTGCAGTTCCAGGATCCCGAAAGCGCGCTCGACGACTTGGTTGGCGGGCTGTACGCCGGTTGCCTTCAGGCAAATGTCTGTGATGTTGTTGATCGCGATGCCGGGCGCGATCTCGATCCACAGCGACGCCATGTCGCGCACCGGCGCGAAACCGCGCCCGGTGACCCCAATGAACGCCGCGAGCTGCGGCTGCAAACTGTCGAGAAAAACGTAGGTACGCAGCGTGATCGATCGCGAATCGGCCATGAGTCGAGCCTCCAAAGCCCGTGAGTTCGGATGGCCGACAGTGTACCGCTCGGCGCCTCCCGGGTGCTAGGCTCCAGCGGTCGCATCACGAAGTCTTGGCCTCGGGAAGGGAGTGCCCCATGGCCGCGGAGATCCAGCCGCTCGAAATCGCCGCAATGAAATTTTGCTGGGGCATGAGCAACCGCACCTGAGCAGTGGAGGAACAAATGCCGATCGGCTCTTCAGAGCAAGAAGACGATTTCGTGATGCGGCAGATCCGCCTACTCGCTCAAACGCTGGCGCGAATATGCGGCCTGCAAGCGATGGGCGATGCCATGGCAGCCGATGCGGAATTGAGCGCGGCCCGCGCAACTCTTCTCGGCGGCCGCGCGGACCTCATTGATCACTTGGACCCCGCGTCCGGCGCGGAGTTGCTCGCCGAGCCGAACGCGATCCTGGCTGCGGCCGAGCTGTGTGCGATGGAAGCCGAGCTGCTGCGCATGCGCGGCGCAGGCGATCGGGCCGGCGCGTTGGATTGCCGGGCGCTGCAGTTCGCATTGGAAGCTTGGCTGCGTGACCCGCAGACCGAAGAGACGCTAGCGCGGATTCGTGTCTCCGCGGCGCGCCTGCCGCCCGGCGCGTTGCCGTCAACGTACGATGCCACCCTGCGGCTTGCGCTCGATCAGCCCACCGGGCCCGCGTAGCGCGCCGAGCGCTACGGCTTGCGCCGCGGCGGCGCGACTCCCACCACGTTCGTCGCGCTCATGAGACTGGAGCCGCGGTGGCTGGCGGACATCGCGAGGTGCATGCCGTCCGGTGAGATCCCAAAGGATTCCGGCACGCCGTTATCGTCGAGTTGCACAAGCGGCCGGCGCGAGCTGGAGGTGTCACTGCCGGGGCGAAAGTCCTGTGCGTAGATGCCGGGGTGCAGCGGGTGCCGCCAGTTGAAGGCGATCGACCGTCCGTCGGGAAGCCAGCGGCTGCGGCCGTTTGGAATCTCGGTCGCTTCAATATCGATGTGAAACGGGACCGTTTGTCCATCGGCGATTCGAATTACACCAATCGCCGCCGACCCGCCCGTCGTTGTGATCGCGTAGCAGGCGTACACTCCATCAGGTGAGACTTCCGGCCACGCGGTCGTTCCCGCGACCAGACGCTCTGCTCCGGTGCCGTCGGCCCGGATCTTCCAAATCCCGGATTTGTCGGGATTCGCCGAGTTGTACACCAACCATTTGCCGTCCGGCGTCGCCGTTGCGTTCTCGGCATCGGCGCCGTCATGGGTGATCTGGTGGGCCGCGGATCCATCGGCATTCGCCATCCAGATTTCGAAATTGCCGCCGCGCCGCGAGGTCCAAATGAGTTGCTTGCCATCGCGCGTGAACGCCGGATCCCAGTCATCGGTGGGTTGATCCGTGAGCTGGCGCAGTTCGCTCGTGTGCCGGGAACGCGCCCAAATATCGAGATTGCCGGAACGGTTCGACGAGAAGGCCACCCATTCCCCATCGGGTGTGTAGACGGGTTGCCGGTCGAGACTGGTTCCCTGTGACAGAGTCACGCCCGATACGGCCGGAGGGTGTGAAATATCGATCTCCTGCAGGTTCTGGCGCGCCACCGTCGCGTCGAACACGATCTGCCCAGGTTCGACGACGGTCACGGTCGTGCCGAGACTCGGCTGCCACAAGACAATCCGGCTCTTTCCCGTCAGAATGTCCTGCGCGAGGATGCGGCTCGCGCCGCTGTTGATGACCGTCGCTCCCAGGGCGACCGTCGTCACCGACTCACCCTGCGAGTACAGGATCGTGTGGCCATCGTCCAACCAGGCACAGCCGCTCACGTCCCCGCCTTCGGCGCTCGGGACGAGGCGCTGGGCGCCGGAACCGTCGGCGCGCACCAACTGGATGAACTTGCCTTTGCTTTCCGAAGCGCCAAACTGGCCGGCAGAAACCGCGATCCAGCGGCCATCCGGCGACCAACGTGGCGCCAAGAGCGCCGCGTCGCGCACACTCGCAAGGACTTGTTCGCCGCCGCCCTCGGTGCGTGCCACCGCGACTTGGGTCACGACGGTGTTCCCGTCACGTCCAGCCCGCAGAAACACGATCCGGGTTCCGTCCGGTGACCAATCGCCATCATTTGCATTGTCGATGAGCTTGCGCGCTTCACCGCCAAGGGTTGCGACTCGGTACAACGACTGCACGCCGTTTTCGCCGCGCATGAACAAGAGGCTCGATCCATCCGGCGAGAACCGGGGTGAATTATCGGGTCCGGACGTGACAGCCACCTCGCCCCCGCCCGCCATCGATCGGAGCCAAATGCGCGGCACGCCATCGCGCCGCGAGACGAACGCCAGCATTCGCCCATCCGCCGAAGCGGAGGGGCAGTAGTCCGCGCCCGAAAAAGTCATCGTGCGCAGCTTCGGCGGTTCGGTGCTGCGCGGTGCGGCACGCCCCGCGAGCTGCCAGCCAAGAATGGCGCCGGCGGCCAGGCCCAGGAGCGCCGAGAGCGCCGGGATCACGGCGCGCCGGCGGCGGCGCACGATCGGCCCGGCTGACACGTTGGGTTTGGAAGACGCCTGCGAAAGATGTTCGCGGACGTTGCGCAAGTCCCGCGCGAGGTCGAAGGTCGAACCGTAACGATCGCGCGGGTCTTTCGCGAGACAACGATCCAAGATCCAGAGGACCGGGTGCGGCGCATCCGGGCGGCTGCGGTTGATCGGCTCGGGATCTTTCTCGATGATCGCGGTCAACGTCTGGGCCGTGGAAGCGCCGGAGAAGGGCCGAATCCCAGTCGCCATTTCGTAGATCAGGGCCCCGAGTGCAAATTGATCCGAGCGCCAGTCCACCGCTTCGCCGCGCGCCTGTTCCGGCGACATGTAGCCGACGGTACCGAGGATCGCCCCCGGCGACGTGAGTGCGGTGGCCGTCTTGAGTTCGGCCCCCGCCCCGTGCAACTTCGCGAGCCCAAAGTCCAGGATCTTCACCACGCCATCATCGCGCACCATGATGTTCTCGGGCTTGAGGTCGCGATGCACGATGCCGCTCGCATGCGCCGCCGCCAATCCGGCGGCAATTTGCTCAGCGATCTGCAGCGTCGTGCGCCAGGGCAAACCGTCCTTGAGCAACCGGTCGCGGAGCGTGCGGCCCTGCACCAGTTCGAGGACGAGATAGCCGGTGTCGCCATCCCGTCCCACGTCGTGCACGGTGACGATGTTCGGATGATTGAGCGCCGAAGCAGTCCGGGCTTCGTGCTCGAAGCGCGCCATGCGATCCACGTCGCGCGCCAAGTCTGTGGGAAGGACCTTGATCGCGACCTCGCGCCCGAGCTTGAGGTCGCGCGCCCGGTACACCTCACCCATCGCCCCGGATCCGAGCGGTCCAAGAATTTCGAAGGCGCCGGCGAGCTTGGTTCCATTGGACAGCATGAAGCGCATGGTACGGGTGTGCTTGGGATGCGGTCAAGCTGAAGCCGCAGAGGTTCAGTGCCGCGCTGCGAGTGTACCGCTCGACGCCTCCCGGGTGCTAGGCTCCACCGGTCGCATCGCGACTTCTTGGCCTCGGCAAAGGAGTGCCCCCATGCTCGCGGGGATCCAGCCGCTCGATCGAATCGCGTGCCCGCCCAGCGCGCAACATCGCGGAACGATCGCTTGATGCCGGCCTCTTCGCCGGTTACGCCTGTCGCTCTTTGCGCAAGACGAAATGCAGGTGGCGAAGCATCCGGCCTTGGGCTCGCTGCGTGAAGCGCTCCTTGCCGCCGGTGTTCCGGCGCGATGCGTAGGACTCACTATGTTGCCGGCGAAGAAATTGATCCATTGGTCGTTCGCAATGAGTCAGCCGGTGACCACCGGCCGAAATTTGGAAAGCACTCACCGCTGTCCCGGGTCCGCATCCGCCCGGACCTGCGACCGGCATGTGGATCGCAGGTACATCCGCCGCCTGGCGACGGTATCGCCATCCTGATCTCAGCCGGGGCGGCTCAGTGTCGCCGGAAGGAGCCGGTTTCGGCGGCGCATTCTCGTCCGACCAAACGCCCGCGACGAGTGCATTGTCGTGAATTGGGTCAAATTCCACATGTAATGCACTCGTTGCACTCGGGCGGCGCGAAGAAATCGAATTCGAGCTTGTCAAAAACCCTTTTCCGTTGATCCTCGCTCCCGTGCCGCGTAGCATTGCGACATTGAGTCACGTCGCTTGTCCGTCGGCTCGCCCCCGCGTACCCGTGGTTTCGCGTGGCGATGTCCCACGGTCCGGTTCACTTGGTCGGCTGCCGCACGCGGCACCTGGCTGACGCGAATCGGGAGCCCGCATCGCCACTGATGGACCGGCGCAATCTCTGCATCATGGAGGCCTCTCGATGTCCACATCTGTTATCGCGGTAAGGCGCTTTCGGCGTCTCAACGGCGTTGCGGCATTGGTGTTGGTGCTCGCGCTGGGTGCGCTGGCGCTGGCGCCGGCGAGTGCCACCGCTGACTCCGTCACGTTCGGCGCGCCTTCGCCCGCCGGCGCATGCGTCACGGTGCCCGTCAACATCACGCGGACGGCAGCAACGGCTGCTCGGAGCATCAGCGTGACGATCCAACTGAGCGCCGATCTAGTCCTTTGTTCGCCGACGCCAACGGTGAGTATCACGCGCGGTACTTGGCTCGACGGTTTCGGGTCGGGTGTTCCGTTCTACTTCGTCCTCGACCAGGGCGCTGGAAAGTATCAAATCGATCAGAGTGTCGCCGGCACACCGTGCGGTCCCACCGGCAACGGAACTCTGTTCAACGTGTCGGTGAAAGCGGCTTCTGGCGCCGTTACCTCCGGAACGATCTCGATTCTTTCGACGCCGAGCGCCGTCGACTGCACCGGTGGTGGGTTCACTCCGAGCGCCGGCAGCCCAGTCACGCTCACCTTCCCCAGCGGTGCACTCGGCCCGATTACCGGCTTCACCGCGACGCGGGTCCCAACGGGCAATGACGCCGATGGCACGGCGAAAACCCGGTTCGAATTCACGCTACCAGCCGGGGCGACAGCAGCGGAAATCTATGCGGCGCCGTTCGGCAACTATCCCGAGTTCGACGATCCAACCTCGACCGGTCCGGTGCGCAAGATCAACTTCCAGCCCAGCGCTACGACGGTTCCGGTCGGCTTCGAGGGTGATTTTGGTCTCGTTTACACTGCGGCGCGCGGCTATGGCTGGAACGCACCGGTTCCGACGACCAACCGCAATCTCAATCCGGGCAACCCCAACGATACCTTCGCATTCGCCTTCAACTCCGATCCGGCCGCCACTTGGGAGATCGATGTGGCTCCCGGCTCGGTACACCAGGTGCGTGTCGTGTGCGGCGATCCTAGCAATCAGCAGCGCGCCAACGTGGTCGTCGAGGGAGTCACTTTCCTCACCAACATCCTCACGAATGGCGGCGTTTACACGGAAGCGACGCATTCTGTAACAGTCGCCGACGGCAAACTGACAGTGCAAATCGGCGGGGCTGCTGGGGGATCGCCACCGTTGTCGCACACCAAGATCGACTTCATCGAGGTTGGCGGCGTTGCGACCGGTCCCGGTGGATCCCTGCCACCGGTTGTGGGTTCGTTTCCGCCGCCCGCGCGCTACACGCTGCTTGG
This sequence comes from bacterium, assembly GCA_031362565.1. Taxonomy (GTDB): domain Bacteria; phylum Krumholzibacteriota; class Krumholzibacteriia; genus JANLSU01. The sequence goes on from JANLSU010000120.1 coordinate 122,221, forward strand.
CACACCGGCGACATCGCCCGCGTTCCTCGAGTCGACGGTTCGCGACTACTATTCCTTCGTTGCCTTCGCCGTCAGCGGTGGGACGCGTTCGGCACCGGTGGCTACAGCGAGCGGTCTGCTGAACTACCACTTGGGGGATGTCTACCCGGCGTGCTCCGGAGACAACGTCATCGACGTTCATGATTTGAGTTTGTTCGCAGCGAACTACGGGTTGACCATTCCGAATGGCGACTCGCGTGGGTGTCTCGACTTCTGCCCGGTCGGCACTACCGATCCGAGCAAGGGCCTCTCCCAGACCGACAATGTGATCGACTTTCAGGACCTGAACTGTCTTGCCACGAACTACGGTGCCGTGTCGAAGGCCGTGATCCGGCCACTGCCCATGTCCACGAACTTGCTTTCGTTGGAAGCGGTCGAGCAGGATGGCGTGCATCTCGTGCGCGCGGATGTCCGCATGCAGGGCGATGGAACGGTCCGAACCGCATCAGTGAAACTGGCGTGGAACGGGCGCGTAGTCGAGCCGATCGATGTCGCGATCGGCGATTTTCTCGACGCGCAAGGTGGCATCGCGTTGCAGCCGTGTCCCGGAAGTGTGGACTTCGCGATACTCGGGACCGCGGAAGTGGGGTTCTTGGGGGATGGACTCGCGGCGAGCGTCCGGTTTCGACGGCTGACGCCGGGTGACCCGGGCCTCGCAATCGAACAGGTTCGGGCGATCGATCTTCAGGGCGCTACTGCAGCCGTCCAGATTGCGGTGGGTCGCGATCAATCGACCGCACCACGACCCCGCACGGCGCTGGTTGGAAACATCCCGAATCCGTTCAATCCTTCGACAAAGATTTCGTTCTCTGTCGCCGCTCGCGAGACCGTACGAATTTCGATTTACGGGCTCGATGGGCGTTTGGTGAAACATCTCGTGCATGGCGAACTCGACGCTGGCTCGCACGAGGTCACTTGGGACGGCGCGGACGATCGCGGCGCTCGCGTCGCATCCGGCGTGTACTACGCCCGGCTTGCGACCCAGGAAGGTACTTTGTCGCGGCCGCTCGTACTCGTCAAGTAATGGCGGCGGGCGCCTGGTGGAGTGCCCGCGTACGACACCTGGACGATCGGATGGGCTCGCCCGGCGGGCGAGCCCATCTTCGCCCGTCTCGAGGTCACGGTTCGTTCATCCAGGAGGCGGTATGAACCATAGACGGAGGGCATTCGTCGTCCTGATGTTGACGGCGGCGCTCGTATCGACCGCTCGCGCCGGCGTCCATGTGGCGCTGCTGCCGAGCGTCACACACGTGAACCTCGGAGCCGACTTTCAGGTTGTACTACAAATCACCGAGGCCGGGTCTCTCTTCAACGCGTATGCAGCCGCGATCGCCTACGACCCTTCGGCCATCACCTTCGTGCAGGAGCCACTGTCGTCTCAGGAGGGCGCCTACATGCACGACGCTTGCGGCAACACCTTTCAGACGTTCCATGCGACAAGCGCCCAGCTGACGATCGAGCACGTGATTATTTGTACCGGGATGGCACTGTCCGGTCCCGGTAATCTTTACGTGCTGCACTTCCGAGCCGGGAGCCGCGCCCGATTGGCGAACATCGCGTTCGCCTCGGTGCAATTCCTCAATGGTGGCGGCCCGGTTCCCCTGTCGTCGAGTACCGGCGCTTCGGTCATGATCGGTTCACCCACGGATTCGGCAGAGCCGTTCGGTGCGGGTCTCGGGATGACGCTGGTCGCCTCACCCAATCCATTCGTGTCGCAGACCATCCTCGCGGTTCGCGGTGCCGATGCCGCGGCCGCCGCGATTGATATCCACGACTCGCGCGGCCGGCTCGTGCGCGTGCTCGAGGTAGTTTCGTCCAACACCGGCGCGCATTCGCTGTCGTGGGACGGATGCGATTCCGGCGGCGCCCGGCTTGCGGCAGGCGTCTACTGGGCCACACTGCACGGTCGAACGTCCGCAATCACGCGCCGGCTGGTGCTACTGCGCTGACATGATTCGTCGCTCGTACGCTGGTCCCTCCTCCAGCAAAACTCCTGACAACATTGCGTCGCATCGCGCGTTTCCAGACGCCGTTTGAGTCGGCTGACGCGTATCGCGCCCGCGCCGCGGTGATGCTGCGTGTTGTTCCGGACACCGGCGGCGTGCCACCGGCCTTTGCTTGCCATGCAGCCGCCGCTCGTGATACCGGTCTCATCCGCGCGTTTCCCATGAGCGCCGCGATTGCTGCGTTTTGAACCGTCGGGCCTGGGTTGTGGAGGGAAGATGAGACCGGTTCTTCGAACGATCTGCATGTTATCGCTATTCGTCTGCTGCATTGTCCCGATGCTTGCCGGCCGCGCCGCGGCTGCCATCGACGCGACACTTGTCCCAAGTGCGAGCACCGTGCACGCGGGAACCGAATTCGAAGTTCGTATTCACGTCACGAATCCTGGTGTCGAGTTCAACACCTACGAGGCATACATCGGCTACGACCCTGCGTTCCTGACCTTCGTTCCGTCGTCGCCACTCTCCCTGCAGGAGGGTGCGTACATGACCACGGCGTGCGGCAACACGTTCCACCTTTTCCAGCCGTCGGCAACAGTGTTGCACATCACCCACTCGCTTCTGTGCGCGAATCAGTTTCTGGTGACCGGCGGAGATGTCTATATTCTCCATTTTCAAGCCAAAGCCCTGGCCGGCAACACCCAGATCACGTTCAACCAGATACAATTTCTACGCGGCGGTAACCCAGCCACCGCCGGAACATTGACGAACGCCACGGTCCAGATCTCGAGCCCGACGGATGCCGGCGTGCCGACCGCAACCCACCTGCGGGTGCGAGTGACTCCGAACCCTTTCAATCCAACCGCCGTCGTCACGATCGAATCGGCGCAGGCTGGGTTCCAGCGCGTGCTCGTACACGACATGCGGGGACGCTTGCTCGCAACCCTCGGCTCGGGGGACTTCCCGGCCGGTACGCGACGCGTCATCTGGTCCGGGCAGAACGCGAGCGGCCAGCACCTGCCCTCGGGAGCATACGTTCTGTCGGTGCAGACCCCGAACGAGACCCGCTCGCAGCGCGTGTTCTTGATCAAGTAGGAGAATCAGGCGCCGCGCGGCGCATCAGGCTCAGTGCCGCGCGGCGACCTCGAAGACTTGGACGGCGCCGAATCGCGCCACTGGAACGAGCCGGCCTGCCTGTTGCCATTCCGCGAGCCGCTTTCGCGGCAGCAAGGTGCTTCGATCCGGCACGACGATCCAGCGAACGCCTTTATAGGTCACGGGGTCGGAGGGAGTCTGAACTGCGATCACCCGCCGGCGCTGGACCCACTCGGGCGGAAAGCCAAAACCCTCGGTCGCCCCGTCGATTTGCAGTTCCGGCAAACCTCCGAGTTGCGCGTACCGCGGTGCGACTTCGGGTGGGCTGAAGACGATTTCTCCGGCGCGAATGTGCTGGCGCAACCATGAGATCGTGGCGGCATGGTCGGCGTCGACGGGCGGCGGCGATGGGAAGAAGAACACCGGCAGGTTCTTGGCAGGGTGCGCGAGACAGGCAAGAAAACCCGCCCCCGGCACGGCCACGCCGGCGAGCAACAAGGCGGCTAGCGGCAATGCCAAGACACGGCGGCGCGCCGCAACGAGTTGCGCCAAAGCGACGCCCGAAGCCATTCCCAGAGCGAGCGCCGCAACCGTTCCGAACTTGCTGATGTCCCACGAATGCTCGTACTTCATCGCATTCACAACCACGATGCTGCCAGATGCGAGGCAAGCCAGCACCAACCCCCAGGCGGTGCTCCGGCGCAAGAGCAACACGATCCCAATGATTCCGAGCGGCAACGCGAAGCCCAAAGACGCTAGATCCCACAGCAGATTCGTCGCCACCCGGCCCGTTTGACTCCAAGGAGAAAACTTCAGGCCGTAACTCACTTCGGGGACCGATGCAAAGAACCCTCCGAGCCGGCTCGCGACGCCAACCGAGACGACCATCAGGCCACCCCACGCGACGGCGGTGCGCCACGCGGCCCGCGCGTTGCTCGCGACCTGTACAACTCCGAGCGCGGCGAGAAGTGTGCAGAACAACACGAAATGACAGATCGATAAACAGAGAAACAAGACCAACAGAACACTAAAGCGCCACTTGGAAGCACCCGGCTGGCGATCGAGCCCGAGTCCCAGGATCGTGAGCGTCAGCGGAATGCCGATCGACCACGGATGTTGGAAAAAATACGACACGATGGACGGGTTCAGTACCGCGCGGTCGACCGTCACGAGACCGAACCAGCGATGCAGGCCGGCGGGTGCGCCGTACGGCTCACCGAGCAGCGCGAAGGGCCCGTTCAGCAACAATGTGATCGGCAGGATCCACCCGCGTCCTGCGCCGCAGAGCCGCTCGCCCAAGCCCCACCCCAAGCACCAGGCGTAGAACCAGCCGGCGGCCGTAACGGCGTCGATCGATCGCTCGACCGACAAACGCGTCAGCGTGCTGACCAACGCGACGAGAAGGTCGAACCCGTAGTGGTAACGCAACAGGCAGTCGGCGAATTGGCCATGCCGCGGCGGATAGATTCCATTTTGGATCTGCGATGCAAACGCCTGGTGGCCCGAGATCCAAAGCTCGTCGTGGAACGCAAACCGGAACGCCGCGGGGAGGAACAAGAGGAGTGCAGCGCAGGCCGGCAGCCACATGGCGAGAGGCAAGCGAGCATCGTGGTCTCGAGGCCGCCGGCGGTCGAACCAGAGGAGGATCCCAGCCGCGGTCCCAACCGCGAGTGTCCCCGCCCACATGCCGCGCGTGAAGGAGTGCGTCACGAGCCCGATGACATGAACGCCGAGGAGCCACAGCGCCACGGCGATCGCCGGTGCGGCCACGCGCCCAAAGATCGGGTCGAGCGTCACCCGCCGTGCAACCGGCCGTGCGGCTGCAAAGATCACCACTACAAAGGGAATGAGAACGACGGCGGCCGGCGATTGCGGCGACATGACGTTCACGATTTGCCGGCCCGGCAATCGAAACACGCGAATGGAATCGTGAGGGTGATCTCGCCGCGTTGGGCGGCGATCGCATCCAGCTTGGTCTCGAGCCCAGCAAGGAATGCGGCGGCATCGGCCGCCGGCACGATGCTTTGCCAACCGGGCAGGAATGCGAGGCGGATGAAATGATGGCTGAGGAGCGCATTGCCACTCGCATAGCGCATGGGAAACGCCCGCTCGACGACGTTCGAGATGCGGAAACCCGCCGCGACGAGCCGCGCTTCGGTCTCGGCGCGCGGCAATCGCTTCGAGGCAATCTGCGCCTGCACGGCCGGCACCAGTGCCCCGCGCCCCGTCTCCTGCAGCAACTCGAGCATCGCCGCGTAGAGTTCGTGCATCGTGTCAGGTAGGTTCATGGTCAACACGAACTGCGCGCCCCGACGGCTCACGCGCCGGCACTCGGCGAGCGCCCGCGGTTGGTCTTGTACGTTGTTGAGGCCGTTGTTCGACACAATGAGATCGAAGGTTGCATCGGCGAACGGCAGGTGTTCGGCGACACCTTCGGCCACTTCGACGTTGGTGACACCATATTGGCGGATCTTCTCGTGGATGCGATCCAGTGCCTCACCCCATGGATCGACCCCGTAGACCCGCGCCTGCGGCCCCAATCGCTCTGCAAGTTCGAGAAGGGGGAATCCGGTTCCACAGCCGAAGTCGAGAGCCACGGTGCGGGGGCGCATTTCAACGGCTTCGAGAAGCGCGAGTCCGAAGGGCGCCGACCAAAGCGGCAGCTCGTCGAACACCGCGACGACTTCCGGATCCTGCCACGGTTCCCGGTGTTGCAGCACGGCCGGCCTCCCCCTCAGGGTGCGAGTTCGTCCTCGCTGTCGTCCTCGGCGTCGACATGGTGGCGGTATTCCTTGAGATAGGTGAGCGTCGTCAGGTCCGCCATACGATCCAAGTACACCTTACCGCCCAAGTGATCCGTCTCGTGCTGAACAACGGCCGCCAAATAGCCCTGCGCCGTGAACCGAAACGGATTACCGTCGCGGTCGAGTGCCTCGATTTCCAGCTCTTTGATCCGCGGCACCTTGCCGCGCAGCCCGGGCACGCTCAAGCAGCCCTCCCAGTGCACGAACTTGCGCTCGACTTTGAAACGCACGACGGGGTTCACGAGCGTGAACACCCGGCGCGCGACCGCCGGCACTTTGTCATCGTCGCCCAGCAACTCGCCGTTGATCACCGCGAGCTGCTTCGACACGTGGACTTGCGGCCCGGCCAGCCCGACACCGTCGTACTCGCGCATCGTTTCGATCATGTCGTCGATGAGGCGCTGCATTTCAGCCGATCCAAGCTGCGCTGGATCGATCTTGGCGGACGTTTTCCGCAACACCGGATGGCCCAAGTGAGAGACCTTGAGAATCGCCAATGCCGTCCCCTTCGTGGTCAGCCGCGCCGCAGCGCGGCGGGCATTGTACGCGCGATTTCCTCGAGCCGTGCAACCCGCTCGTCGGTGCTCGGGTGGGTCGAGAAGAGACCCGCGATCCCGCCACGCAACGGATTGACGATGAACTGGTGCGCCGTCGCTTCGGTCGCCATGGCCATCGGTGCCGCGATCACGCCGCGTTCGAGCTTGCGAAGTGCCGAGGCGAGCGCCAGCGGTTTGCCCGAAAGCTCGGCGCCAGACCGGTCCGCCGCGAACTCGCGCGTCCGCGACACACCCATCTGGACGAGCATCGCCGCCAAAGGCGCCGCGACGATCGCGATCAGCATCATGATCGGGCTGCCGCCGCGATCCCCGCCGCGCCGGCCGCGCCCGCCAAACATGGCGCTCCGCGACATCATCGTGATCGCCCCCGCCAGCGTTGCGACAATACAGCTCGTGAGGGTGTCGCGATTGCGCACGTGCGCCAGCTCGTGGGCGAGCACCGCCTCCAGTTCCTCACGCGTCAACATCCGCAGGATGCCTTGCGTGACGGCGACGGCCGCGTGCTGCGGATCACGCCCGGTGGCGAAGGCGTTCGGGGATTCACTCGGCACCAAATAGACGGCCGGCATCGGCAGGCCGGCGTGTTGCGTGAGGCCGCGGACCGTGTCGTACAGCTCCGGCGCCTGCGCCTCGGTCACGGGCTGCGCCTGGTACATGCGCAGCACGGCTTTGTCCGAGAACCAGTAGGCGAAGAAGTTCATCCCCGCCGCGAAGAGGAGAAACAGCCACATTCCTTGCCGGCCGGCGACGAGATCGCCGACCCAGACGAGGAGCGCGGTCATCAATGCCATGAGGAACGTGGTCTTGATTACATTCATGCGTGCAGTATCGACGATGCCCTGGCGGCACACAAGCCAGGCCGGGGAGCCACCGTCAGCGGCTCCGCAACGAGGGTTCCTGCACGGCGGGTTTCTGCCCGGGTGCACGGCCGAGGATGTCCTCGCAATAGGCGCGTAGAATCTCGGCGACGGCCAGCGTATGCGCCGGGAGGCCGCGCGGCCAGTGCGGTGCGTTGCCCCAGAAGAGTTCCGAAATCTGTCCGAGGCCGTCCTCGACCAAGTGCTGCTCGAAAGGCTTCAAGAGCCTGGCGGCTTCGACACGTCCCGTCGCGCCGTGCGCCTTCACGAGGGCGGAGATATACGGCCCCAAGAGCCACGCCCACGCCGTGCCCTGATGCAGCGCCGCATCGCGTTGCTTCGCATCGCCGTCATAGACGCCGCGGAATTCGGCGTGCCCCGCGTCGAGGGTGCGAAGTCCCATCGGCGTCAGCAGTTTCTCGCCGACGACCTTCACCACGCTCTGCGCACTCTCGCTGTCGAGCAACGGAAACGGCAGGCTGACGGCCAGAATCTGATTCGGCCGGATGGCGCCGTCGCCGCCCGCGTAGTCCACGACATCCAGCAAGCAGCCGGCTTGTTCGTTCCAGAACACCGACAGGAAGTTCTCTTCCAGGGTGTCCGCCATCTTCCCGAAGCGCGCCATGTCATGGGGGATCGAAAACCGTTGGGCCAGGCGTTCCATGATCCGCAGCGCGTTGTACCAGAGCGCGTTCACTTCGACCGGCTTGCCGGCGCGCTGGGTCACGGGGACGTCCCCGACCCGCGCATCCATCCACGTGAGCGCCATGCCGGGCTCGCCGCAACGCAACATGCCGTCGCCTTCGACCCGAATCCCGAAGCGCGTGCCCTGGCTGTAGTAGCGAATGGTTTCGAGCATCGGAATCCGCAGCTCGGTCTTCACGAAGTCGAAGTCGCCGGTGTACTGCAGGTACTTGAAAATCGCCACGAAGAACCACAGCGTCGCATCCACCGAACCGAATTCGGACCGTTCGCTGCCGTCCGGCAGGCGGTTGGGCAGGAGGCCGCGTTCGAGAGTCCGCGCGTAGGTGCGGAGAATGGATTTGGCTTCGCGAAAGCGATTCGTCACCAGAAATAGGCCGGGCAGGGCCGCGAGCGTGTCGCGCGCCGAGTCGGTCGACCACGGGTAGCCGGCGAGCACCGAGGCTACATCGCGATCACGCCGCACGATGAACTGTTCGGCCGCGAGCGTCAGCCGGCGCGCCAGCGGTTTGTCGTCCGGGCTCTGCAGCATGATCTGGCCGCGGCGCTCCATCTCGCGCTCCTGCGGCCAAACCGGGGCGCGCTTCTCCGGCGGCGTCAGCGTGCAGCCGATCGATAGCGCCTCACCCGAGCGCAGTTCGACTTCGTAATATCCGTAGGTCCACAGGTCCTCGCGGAAATCGAGGCCGCGGTAGCGATCCTGCGGATACTCGACGTTCTTGTACCAATCGGGCGCCTCGTGAAACATGGCTTGCGGGCAGACGAGATACACCGGTTCCCAATCGGGATACGGCGCGAAGCGGGCGATCGAGCCGCGCGCTTCGTGCGCCCGGGTGCCGACGGCGCGCTGAATGCGATCGTTCTCGAGTGCGAGTTCATGCACGTCGCGGAACCCGAACAGCGGCTTCACGCGCAGCTTGAGCGTCTCGAGCGGGGCAACGAGATCGTCGCCCGCAGCGTCGGCCGTCGCGCCCGCTTCGACGCCCGTATCGTTCGCGCCGGCCCCGGCCTCACTCGTTCCTGGGACGATCTTGCCCTTCTTGTTGCGCCGCGGCCGCGCCGCCGGCAGCATCCGGTAGGTCACGACCACGGTGCTCTCGCCATGCACCAAATAGATCGTCTTCTCGAGCCGCCATCCCGCGCCCGCATAGGTGATCGACGGGAACGGGTAGAGGCTGAAGTTTTCCAGGTTCTCGAAGCCGCGCGGATGCACCACGCCCGGATAGAAATTCGTGTCCAGCGACACTGGGCCCGTAGGCAACGTCAGCAGCTCATCCATCTTGGAGAGAATGACGACGCGCTGCAGCGGCGATTTCTGCGATGCGACGAGCAGGCCGTGATAGCGCCGGGTATTCAAACCCGCGATGGTCGACATCGCGTAGCCGCCGATGCCGTTCGTGAGCAGGTATTCCTTCTTGCTGGCACTCGTCAGGTCGCGGCATGTCTTGCCATCGAGGCGAATTTGTACTGGATCGAAGACGGTGCGCGAATCGAGCCGTGGCCCGGTTTGCGTCGCCGGGCGGGCGGTGCCGCCGAGCGCCCGCACGTGCGCCGTGTCGGGCCCGAACGGACGGGTGCTCGCGGGCCGGATCGTGACGGTATCGACTTTGGGCGATTCGGTGGCCGCTCGAACGGCCGGCTGCGGCTTGATGTTGTCGCTCATGCCTTCGTGCCCCCCACTGTCACCCCTGCCGCTCCAACCAGACGATCGTGTGCTCGAGCGCACGCTCGAGTTCTGGAGTCGGCCCCTTCCACGGATGCTCCGCGCCGAATGTGTGTCCGGCTCCCGGCAAGAGCAGCAACTCGGCGCGTCCCGCCGGCGCTGCCCCATACACCGCACTTGCTTCGGCTGCGGGCACCGACGGATCCGCGTCACCATGCACGATCAACAGCGGCGCTTGCGACTCGGACGCGGCGCGCAAGATGTCGAACCGGCCGGCGTTCGTTTCCAAGTCATCGAGCAGTGCGACGTTGACCCGCATCATCTGTCCGGTGCGCGTATTCGGAAACACGGCGAAGCCGCGCTCCCGCCACGCGCGCCGCTCTTCGACGGGCCAGCGCAACCCCTTGGCGACACCGGCCCAGGTCACGACCGCGCCGATTCGCCGGTCCTCGCGAGCGCGGAGCACTGCGATTCCACCGCCACGCGAATGTCCGAGCACCGCGATGTGTCTGGGATCGGCAACCCCGCCCCCGAGCGCTCCGCTGGTCACCCCATCCAGGACCGTGCCGAGATCGTCGATTTGGCGCGTGATCGTGTCGGCGGCGAAACGCTCGAGTTCGGTGAACTCGAAGAGGCCGGCGCCGACCCCGCAGCCCGAGAAATTAAAGGTCACGGAGAGGAATCCCGCGGCGGCCAGACGCTCTCCGAGCCACGGGAAGAAACCCCAGTTCTTGAACCCTTTGAACCCGTGGCAGACGACGACTGCCGGACGGCGTGCGGTGCCGCCGTCCCAACGGATGTCGCCGCGCAGCGTCCAACCACCGGGGATCGCAGTTTCGAAGTTGATGTTCTGCATCCCGCAACCTATCGGCTCGTGGCTTCGACGCCGCGCCTGGGACCGGCTGCCCTACACTTCGCTCGACGGACACAGATCCTGGAGGAGACACGCGCCGCACTGGGGCGAGCGCGCGTTGCAGACCCGCCGTCCGTGCTCGATCAGGAGATGCGCCAGGAGGGTCCATTTGTCGCGCGGCACGATCTCCATCATTTCGTACTCGATCTTCACGGGGTCATCGTGTGAAGTCAAGTCCAGGCGCCGGGAAAGCCGTCCGACGTGCGTGTCGACGACCAGCCCCGGAATCCCAAAGGCGTTGCCGAGCACCACATTTGCCGTCTTACGGCCCACCCCCGGGAGTGCCACGAGCGATTCCATATCGCGCGGCACTTGGCCCCCGTGCCGCGCCATCAACTCCTGACAGCAAGCGATGATGTTCTTGGCCTTGTTGTGATAGAAGCCGGTGCTGCGGATGATTACTTCCAGGTCGAGTGGCCGGGCTTCGGCCAGCGATTTGGCGTCCGGATACACCGCAAAGAGATCCGGCGTCACCATGTTGACCCGCGCATCGGTGCATTGCGCCGAAAGAATCGTCGCAATGAGAAGCTGCAACGGATTCTGGTGCAAGAGGGCGCAATGGGCGTTGGGGTAGGCGCGCTCGAGACGCGCGACGATCTCGCCGCCGCGCAGTTGCGCGGCCCGCAGTCGCGCGGCCCGAAGGGCCGTGCCACGAGCTTGCACCACTTTCCCTACTCCTCGCTGCGGTGTTTTTGTCGGCGCCTTCTTCACCGCTCTCTTCGCCACCCTCCTCTTCGCTCGCGCCGTCACTTCTTCCCACCTTCATGCCTTTGCCGGGCCACGAAATAGGCCTCGACGTCCGCCGCACGGCGCGTATTGAAGACATGCTGCGGTTCGAGCCAGCCACGCCGCGCCATGCTTACACCATAGCGCACATCGGCGAGCCCGGCGACGTCGTGTGCGTCCGGCGCAATGGAAAGCAGCGCGCCGCAGTCGCGCGCTTGCTGCACGAGCACGCCGTCCAGATCCATCCGGCGCGGATGCCCGTTGATCTCGATCATCACGCCGTGCCGGGCCGCGGCTTCGAAGACAGCGCGCCAGTCGGCGTCGAGCCCCGGGCGCTCGAGAAGAATTCGCGACGTCGGATGGCCGAGAATAGTGACGCGCGGATTCTCGACCACACGGAGCAAGCGCTGTGTCTGCTCGTCACGGCTCAGATGCAGCGCATCGTGAATCGCCGCGATGACGAAGTCGAACCCGGCGAGCGCGGCCGGGTCGAGATCGAGGCCGCCGTCCGGTTGCACGTTGGCTTCGATACCGTGGAAGACGCGAAGGCCCGGCACCTTGCGCCGCACGGCCTCCACGGCGCGCTGGGCGGCGGCGATGCGCGGCGTATCCATGCCGTTCGCCCACGAGGCCTGCGGGCCATGATCGGTGACGCCGATGAATTCCCAACCAAGCGCGGCGGCACCGCGCACCATGGCCTCGAGATCGTCGCGGCCATCGCTGGCCGTCGTGTGCACATGCAACGCACCGCGCAAATCGGGCCCGTCGACCAGACGCACCGGCAACGCATTGGTTTCCGCGGCTTCGATCTCACCATGGTCCTCGCGCAACTCCGGCGGCACGAAGGCGAGATCGACGGCGGCAAAGATCTCCGTTTCGTCGCGGCAGACAACCAGTTCCTCGCCACGGAAGAGCCCGTACTCGTTCATTTTGATGCCCATGCGCTGGGCGCGACCACGCATCGCGATGTTGTGTTCCTTCGAACCGGTGAAGTGATGAAGGGCATACGGGTATTGGGCCGCGGTCACGGCGCGCAGGTCCATTTGCAACCCGCCCGGATCGACAACGCTGGTCTTGGTTTCGCCGCTTCCCAGAACTCGCGCCGCCCACGGGCCGTGCGCGAAGGCCTCCATGACGGCCGGCGCGTCGTCGGTCGCGACCAGCAAGTCGACATCATGGACGGTTTCCTTGCGGCGGCGCAGGCTGCCCGCGTACTCGACCTTTTGCACGGCCGGATGCGCACGCAGCGCTTCCACGACCGGCATGACGATCGAGTGCGCGAAGCTCCAAAGAAATGTGCCGTGCACGCGGCGGATCTGGTCGATGCCCACCAAGATGTTTTGGGCGGTTTTGGCGCCGAAACCCTTCAGATCTTCGAGCCGTCCGGCACGACACGCCGCTTCCAGTTCGTCGACGCCGCCAATGCCGAGTCCATCGTGCAGCGCTTGCGCCTTCTTGGGCCCCAAGCCCGGGATCTTCATCATTTCGAGCAGCCCCGCCGGCACCTGGGCGCGTAGTTCGTCGAGATACGGCAACTGGCCCGTTTGCACGAGAGTCGTGATCTTCTCGGCGATGCTGGCACCAACGCCGGGCAATTCGGCGAGAGCCTTGGCATCCAACGTGTCGAGATTCTCACCAAACCCGGCGAGACTGCGCGCCGCATTCTCATACGCGCGCACCTTGAAGGTATTGGCGTTGGTGAGGAGCAGCAGCGTCGCGATCTCTTGCAGAACACCGGCGACGGCACCCGGGCTCTTCCAGGCTGCCGCGTGATGCGCCGGATCGGTTGCCGAATGGGCGAGTTCGGCAGCGATTTCGGGTGGCAGACCAGCCGCAGCAGGCGCCACGGTCGGTGCGGCCGTGTTCGAGGCCGGTGCCGCCTTCACGCCCTTCGTGCGCCGTGCCGCCATACGCTCCCTCTGCCGCCCTTCAATACCGCGCCAGCGTCGGATCGATCTCCGTGGCCCAGCGCTCGATGCCGCCACGCAAACTCTTCACGTCCGTAAAGCCGTGCGAGCGCAAATACAGCGCCGCGTGCATGCTGCGGATGCCGTGATGGCAATAGACAACGATCGGCTTGGACGCATCCAATTCACCGCGCCGCCCTTCCACTTGGTGCATAGGCATGAATGGCGGCGGCGAGGCGCACAAGCGCTGCTTCCCAGTCCTCGCGCACGTCCAAGAGTTGCAACTCGGCCCCCGAGGCGAGCAGACCTTCCAACTCCTGGGCGCTGATTTCGAGTTCGGTCACGATTCCTCCGCCAGGCGAGCGAGGACTGCATCGAGGCGTTCGCGAAGTGCCGCCGCCGTGAGCCCCTGGACGCGAACGCGCTTATCCTGCGACGTCGTACCCGTTTCGATCGCCAGCGTCGCGACCGGCACACCGAGTGCAGCCGCGAGCACCGACAACACTTCCTCGTTGGCACGTCCACGCTCCGGCGCGGCGCGTACCGCCAACTTGAGCGCCTCGCCATGCCACCCGATCAACCCGGCACGCTTGGCGCTTGGTTTGACGCGGACGAGGAGCAGGGCATCCGTTCGAGCGGGCGCGTCGGAACGCGGCACCCGGCTCGGCCGCGCGGTCACCCGCGAGCCACGGCGAGCGCCAACTCGCCGCTTCCCGCCGCGATCTTTTCGACCCGCACCGCAACCGACTTGAACGCCGGCGTCAGGGACCTGGGATCGATGCGCCGCGGCACCAGCACATTCGCCTCGGGATAGTAGGCGGCAAGATTGCCCGGCCGAATGTCCGTCAGCCAGACGCGCACCGGGCCCATCCGGCCGGTTTCCGAAACCAGTGTCACCGGCTCTCCCGCATGCAAGCCAAGCTCGTGCGCATCGTGCGCGCTCATGAACACGATGTCGCGCCCGTCGGTGCCGCGGTAGAGATCCTCGTACTCATAGACGACAGTATTGAACTGCCCCTCGGAGCGAATCGTCGCAAGCCGCAGTTCGCCCAGTTGCAATATCTCTTGCGGCACTGCCGTGACTTGAAAGCGAGCCTTGCCGTCCGCCGTCGCGAACTCCGGCGTGTGCCGAATGCGGCCCTCGAGCGTGAAGTCGCGTTTGGTCGCATCGACGCCGGCAATCTTCCCGTAGCCGGGGACGATGCGGGCGATCTCGCGGCGCAGATCGCGATGATTTTTCCACTTCGACCAGTCGATCGGCCCCGCGGGCAGCACCCGCGCCGCAATCGAGGCCACGATGTCGACTTCCGAGCGCATCTCGGCGGAAGCCGGCGGCGCGCCACCGACCGACAGCCGCACGTAACTGAACATGCTCTCTTGCGTCGTCGACTGCGTTTCCTCGTCGCGCGTTCGTGCGGGCAGAATGAGCGTCCGCTGGCCGCGGCCGTGGAAATGCCCAGGGTTGAGCTTGGTCGAGATATAGATCGCCGTTTCGACCCGTTGCAGGGCCCGCGCCGCAAACTCCGAATCCGGATTCGAACTGTAAAGATTGCCGCCCAAGTAGACGGCGGTTCGCACTCGCCCGTCGGCCATTGCCACGATGCCGTTGTAGGTATCGAAGCCGGGCTCGCGTGGCAATTGGATGCCGTACGCCTCTTCCATGGCGCGTCCAAAGGCTTCCTTGAGTGCCGGCGTCACGCCGACCGAACCCACGCCTTGCACGTTCGAGTGGCCGCGAATCGGCAGCAATCCGGCACCCGGCTTGCCCGCCATGCCTCGCAAGAGCGCCAGGTTGACGATCGCGAGCACGTTGTCGACGCCGTGCACGTGGTGCGTGACGCCCATGGCCCACATGAAGATCGCGCGCTTCGATCGCAGGTAGAGATCGGCGGCGCGCTCCATGGTCGCGCGTGTGACGCCGCTCGACCGTTCCAGGTTCTCCCAGCGCGCCGCCCGCAGGTCGGCCTCGACTTCCGAACCACCCTGCGTGTGCGCATCCATGAAGGCGCGGTCCATGCCGCCCTTCTCGATGACGATCTTGGCGACACCCTTCAGGAACGCGATATCGCCGCCGATGTGCGGCTGCACGTAGAGATCCGAAACACGCGACCCGAAGAGCAGCGACACCGGCCGCGACGGAATCCGAAAGCGTTCGAGACCGATCTCGCGGAGTGGATTCACGACCACTACATGGCCGCCGCGCCGCCTCACATCCACCAGCCGGGTGATGAGCCGCGGATGATTGGAGGCCGGATTGGCACCCACCAACATCACGAAATCCGCCTGCTCCACATCCTCGAGCGATACGGTCGCGGTACTCGTGCCCAGTGCAGCAGTGAGACCGACCCCCGACGCCTGATGGCAGTAGTACGAGCAATTGTTGACGTTGTTTGTGCCATAGACGCGCGCGAACGTCTGCAGCAGGAACGCCGCTTCGTTGCTGCTCCGGCCCGACATATAGAAGAGAGCGGCCTGCGGCGGTGTGGTGCGGAGGGCTTCGGCGCCGATCTCGAGGGCCCGATCCCACCCGATGCGCTCGACATGCGACGCGCCGGGCTCGAGCAGGAGCGGAAAGCCGATGCGGCCGGTATCCTCGAGCTGCTTGTGGTCGAGCGCCAGCAAGTCAGCGAGCGCATGGCGCCGGAAGAACTCCTCCGGCACCGCCGGCTGCATATCGGCCGCCTGGGCCTGGAACGACTTCTTGCAGACCTCGAGTGCACTTCCCGACTCGTTCTTCATACCGCTCATGCCAAGCGCGCAGGTCTTGCACGCATTGCGCGCCTGCATGCGCTTGTAGAAGGCGAGCACGCCGCCGGCCTCGCGCGCCTTGCGCAACGAATACCGGAGCGCTTGTAGTCCGCCGCCGCTCTTCACGAACATTCCCCCCTCGGGCCCCCCTCTCGGGAGGGCTCCCGCGCCCAGTCTAGGCGGCGCTCGGCTCCCCGGGCAACGGTCGCGAATACCTGCAGCCGTGGGGCGCGCACACTGCTATCCTGCGCCCTGACGATGGGAGTCGTGCATGCTGGGCCGGTTCTTACGCCTTCTTTTCGCGATGCTCGTGTGCCAGGTCGTAATCCTCGCAGGCGGGATGTTCTTGCTGACCGCACTGTTCGTGTCCCGCGAGGGCGGCGCTCCGACCGTGCATCCGCGCTCGACCCTTTGGCTGCACATCTCGGGTAACGTGGTCGAGTACAACACGCTGCCCACGGTTCCCTTCCTGAACGATCCGCCGCCCTCGCAGACGGCGCTCATCGAAGCGCTGGACCACGCCGCCCAAGACAAACACATCGAATCGGCACTCGTGGACCTCGACTTCGCGTCGCTCGGCTGGGGCATGGCCGAAGAGCTGCGCGCCGCGATCGCGCGCTTCCGCGCCACCGGCAAGCCCGTCTTCGCATTCGGGCCGGTGCTCGAAGAAGGCAGCTACTATGTCGCCGCGGCCTGCGATTCCATCTACCTGCCGCCGCAGGGCAAGCTGGCGCTGAACGGCCTGGCCCTGGAATCGCTCTATTATAAGGGCCTCATGGACAAGGTCGGCGTGCACGCCAATTTCCACCGCATCGGCGCTTTCAAGAGTGCGGTCGAGGAATACACCCGCGACAAGATGTCGGAGCCGGCGCGCCGCAACGCCGGCTGGTTGCTCGATGACCTGTGGAGCGAATTCCGCGACACCGTGGCGCGCGACCGCAAGCTGGGCCCGGGCGCCATCGATGAAATCATTGCGCTCGGCACGTTGCAGCCCGAGGAAGCGGTCGACGCCAAGCTGATTGACGACGTGCGCTATCGCCAGGATTTGGAAGATTCGTTCCGCGACGAAAACGGCGACTCGCGGCTCATCACCGTGTCCGAATATGCGAAGGCCAACAAGTCGTCAACGCGCGGCGGCCCGGCGATTGCGGTCGTGCATACGGCCGGCTTCATCCTGAGCGGCAAGAATGGCTTCAACCCGGCCTTCGGCACCACACTCGGCGACGAGAGCGTACTGCGCGACCTGCAGGATGCCATCGACGACGACGACGTCAAAGCCATCGTGCTGCGCATCGACAGCCCGGGCGGCGAGGTCATGGCGAGCGATACCATCGGCAACGCCGTCGAACGCGCCACGGAAGAAAAGCCGGTCGTGGTTTCGATGGTGGATGTGGCGGCCTCCGGCGGCTACATGATGGCCTATCGCGCCAGCCGCATCGTGGCGCTCCCGAACACCATCACGGGCAGCATCGGGTCGTTCACCGGCAAATTCAACTTGCACGGCCTGTATTCGAAACTGGGGCTGACGAAGGAATTCGTCACCCGCGGCTCGTATCCGCTCATCGACAGTGACTACAGCGACTGGTCGGCCAACGAAGAGAGCCTCATCGTGCGCCAGCACTGGGAGGACTACGGCGCCTGGATCGACGACATCGCGGTATCCCGCAAGATGGAGTCGGCAGCGGTGGACAGCGTGGCGCGCGGACGCGTGTGGACCGGCCGCCAGGCGCTCGATCACAAGCTGGTGGACGAACTCGGTGATCTGCGTCACGCGGTCGAGGTCGCTTCGACGCTCGCCAACCTGCCCCAGGATGCCAAGCCGCGCCTCGTGCACTATCCGAAACCCATGGGCTTGTTCGACGTCATCGAAGAGCGCAGTGAGCTGCTCTCGGCGGTCGCCGCCCACTGGGCACGCGGCACTCTTTTGCCCAAGGGCGCCAGTTTCGGCGTCCTCGACGTGCGCGTCGCGCCTTGATCCTGCGTGGTTGACGCCCGAGCGCCGGCCCCCCGATACTAGGGCCACTGGACTAGAGCCCCTTAGGACCAACGAGGAGTTTCCGTGAGCGTTCAAGCGACGCAGCTCAAAGTCGGCATGATCATCATGCACAACGCCAAGCCACACCGGGTCATGAGTGTTCTGCACGTGACGCCGGGTAACTGGCGCGGCATGGTGCAGACCAAACTCGTGAACATCGAGACCGGGTCCAATGCCGAGCACCGGTTCCGGTCCGAAGACCGCGTCGACCAGGCCGACATGGAGCACCACAAGCTGCAACTGTCGTATCGCGCCGCCGACGAATTCAACTTCATGAACACCGAGAACTACGAGATGGTGATGCTCGACAAAACCGTCCTCGGTGGCTCCGCGTTGTATCTGCTGGAGGGCATGGAAATCGAGGCGCTGTACTTCGAGGGGCGCGTCGTCGGCATCGAAGTGCCGACCTTCGTCGAACTCCTCGTTACCGAGACGACTCCCAGCATGAAGGGCGCGACCGCTGCCGCATCGCCCAAGCCCGCGACCCTCGAGACGGGTTTACAGATCAAGGTGCCGCAGTACGTCAATACCGGTGACCGGGTGAAGATCGATACCCGCACCGACGAATTCGTCGAACGAGCGTAGCGTAAGCCATGCCTGCGACTCTCGAGACTCGCGCCACGATCATTGCGGCATCTCTGGCTCTCGCGGCCTTGCTCTGCGGCTGCGGCGACAAAAAAGCCGTACCGCCCTACCAACCCGGCCTCGGCGAGATCATGACATTGACGCAGATGCGCCACGCCAAACTCTGGCTGGCCGGCGACGCCCAGAACTGGGCGCTCGCGTCCTACGAAGTCGACGAGATCGCCGCGGGTTTCCAAGACGTCATCGCTTATCACCCGACGCACAAAGACTCGCCGGTGCCCTTGCGCGATGCGATTCCGGTGATGATCGACGGGCCGATCGAAGAACTGCGGGCAGCGATCGCCAAGCAAGATCCAGCCACCTTCGCGACCGCCTACGACGGCCTGACCGCAGCGTGCAACGCCTGCCACGAAGCCACGAACTCCGCTTTCAACGTCGTGCAACGCCCCGCCGCGAATCCCTTCCCGAACCAACTCTTCACCGTGCCGCGCTAGAACGCCGACGAGCCTGGGGCAGCTGACCCGCGACTGGATCTCGCCTTCGCCGACGCGCTTCGGATATCATTCTGCTCTCGACAATTTGGCGTGGCGGAACGGGTTATGGCTGCGAAGGCGTCTTATGTAAACCTGGCATTGCGCCCGCGGGGCGCGGCCACGCTTTGAGCCGCCCCCCACAACGAGTACTGCGGGTTTATCTTCAAAGAGGACACCCCATTCTCCGGAGGGCTTGCCCGTGCGGTCACTCGGCCAGATCTGGCGCAACGCTCTGAACAGAGCCGCTCCTGCGGCATTCGCGGTGGCGATTTCCGGCTGTGACGATGACGTCGCCACACCGGGAACTGGCCACGCGTGCGGCGATTACTCAAGGTCAGTTGCCCAAATCACCTCGAGGGACACTCCGGGCGGCTGTATCGACCTCGCTGTAGCTGGCAACTACGTCCTCGTCGCGGACTACAGTGCCGGACTTCAGGTGATCGATGTGAGTCGTCCATCATCACCGCAACTGGTGGCGACGATCCCATATCCCAGCGTAGACCCTCTAGGAGTGGTCATCGCCAATTCGTATGCGTATGCCGCAGGTCCCTCGGGGCTTCGGGTAATCGACATCTCCAACCCGACCTCGCCGCGCATCGTTGGGACTCTCGGGACAAATGAGTTCGCCCTAGCCGTGGCAGTTGACCGGGGTCACGCCTTTGTTGCAGTCGGGTCTGGCGGATTGTTGGTGGCCGACGTCAGTGACCCGACGACCCCGACAGTTGTTGCCACACTCGATACACCTGGGGATGCTCGTGGCGTCGCGATTGCTGGCGACTTCGCCTACGTCGACGATGGCCGATACGGCCTGCAAATCGTCGACATTAGCAACAAGGAGTCGCCTGTGATTATCAGGACCGTAGATACAGAGTTTGCGAATGGGGTAGCTGTAGAAGGTGACCACGCCTACGTCGCTGACGGTCGATCCGGCCTGAGGATAATCGATATCCACGACCCCGCTGTAGCCAGAATAGTGGGAACTATCGACACGCCCGGCGATGCTTCCGACGTCGTCGTTGCGGGACGGTACGCCTACGTCGGCGACTGGGATTCCGGACTTCAGGTCATCGACATCAGTGACCCGTTGTCGCCGCGACTTGTGGGAGCAGCGGATACGCCGAGTATTGCCCGTGGCGTTGCTGTGGCTGGTGACTACGTCTACGTGGCGGACCACATGGCCGGCCTCCACGTGTTCCCCCGGCAGTGTGACTGATGGCTCCACCATCGCATCTCAGCGCACCTCTTTGACTCCCCTTCCGGCGACGGGTTCCAGCGGTCAGTTCGCCTTCCGCCTGGTTATACGACAAGCCCCCAGGCCCCTCTGGCACCGAGTGCGCCTTCCGCGTAGAAAGACGCAGCCGCTGGCCATCCGCTCTGGAAACTTGGCGGTTTGCGCGGACCTCGGGTCGCGGAACGCGCCGGCATTGCGCCTTCCGGACCCAAAGACGCAACGCAGAGCCCCGAGGGGGCTGGTCGTCGCGGCGCCCGCTTGGCGACATCCTCGACGGGTCTCTCCGCGTTCCTACACCGCGTCGCTCAGGCTCGAAAATGTGAAGTTGGCGGCTTTGATTGCCGGCATCACGGCATTGCCGGTCCGAACCGCGGGCGTCATGCCGAGAACGTTGTTGAGCATGACGGCGGGGCTTTCGTTGAAGCGGAAGTTCACCACCGGGTGGGTGATCTTGCCGTTTTCGATCAACCACAGGCCGTCGCGCGTCAGCCCGGTCAACTGCATCGTCTGTGGGTTGACGACACGGATATACCAGAAGTGGGTCACCAAGAGACCGCGTTCGGTGGACCCGATGAGCGCCTCCAGCGCGTCCTTGCCGCCTTCAAGCACGAAGTTGCCCGCCGAGGGCGTCGGCTCGCGGTCACTCTTCTTCGCCCAATAGCGGTCGTAACTCAAGTTCTTGAGAACGCCGTTTTCGACCCAGGTGATGGGCGTATTCGCGACGCCCGGCTCGCCGCCACCGAATCCGCCGCCTCCACCGCCGCCGCCGCCGCCACCACCCCAAGGCGAGCCCGGCCGGCGCCGGTCGAGCGGATCGCTCTTCATCGTCACCGATTCGTGAAACACCTTTTCGCCGAGCTGCGTGCCGCCGCCCTTTTTCGAGAAGTACGAGCGGCCTTCCTCGGCCGTGCGAGCCGAGAGCGCGCCGCCGATGTTGAACCCGAGGAGTTCGGCCACCGCCGCGGGCTCCAGAATCACGGTGTAGTCGCCGGGCTCGAGGCGTTGCGGCGCTGCCGACTCGCGGGCTTTGCGGACGGCCGTCGTTGCGAGCTTCCCGGCGTCAATGTCGCGGACCCGGAAGCTCGAGTCCTCTGCCCATCCCGATCCCGTACCGTCCGGTGTCCGGGCCGTAGCGCTCAGCGACACAGTCGTCGACGGGAAATACCCGAAGTTGCCCGCCTTGTTGGCGATGCATTGCACGGCGCTGCTGTTCGTGAAGAACCCGGAGCTGCTCATGCTCTCGCGCGTCGCCGCTTCGACAACGGCCTGCACGCCCGCGACGCGCCCAGCGGCGCCCAAGCGTGCGGTCGCATCATCCTGAGCAACGATTTCCAGGTACTTCTGCGGCGCCAGCGGCCCGACGTATTCGGGATCGGCCGGCATCAACGCCGCCA
Organism: bacterium; assembly: GCA_031362565.1. Lineage (GTDB taxonomy): Bacteria > Krumholzibacteriota > Krumholzibacteriia > JANLSU01. The sequence continues at coordinate 143,953 of JANLSU010000120.1, forward strand.
GTTCCTCGGCGCGCTTCATCGCCTTCTCGAGTGCCGCATCACCGGTCTCGTTCAGCGACACGCGCCCCGTACGTCCATCGCGCGTGGCGCTCACCACAACCGTCACCGACTCCGAATCACCGGACGTCGTGATTTCGTTGTTGGCGAAGCGCGTGTTCGAATTGCGGCCGAACGTGAGCGCCACCGATGCATCCTCGGCGCTGGTGAAGCCGAGCGCCCGAGCGGCAATCTGCCGGCATTCCTTTTCGCTCATCGACATGGCTTCACTCCGTTCGCAGGACGTTGATGCCGCGGAACAAGGTCGGCGAGCAGCCGTGGCTCATGGCGTTGATTTGGCCCGGCTGGCCCTTGCCGTCGTTCGTAAGTCCAAAGTTCTGCCAGAACCGCTCGTCGGCGATCGCCGCGCAGGCGTGCCAGAAGTCGGTGGTCTTGCTCTGGTAGGCGACGTCGGCCAGCATGCGCCCCTTCTTGCCGTTCTTGATCTCCCAGAACGCGTCGCCGCCGAATTGGAAGTTGTAACGCTGATGATCGATCGACCACGAGCCGCGCCCGTCGATCAGCACGCCGTCCTCGACCATGGCAATGAGGTCATCCAAACTCTTGCCATCCTTGCCGGGCCGCAGCCACACATTTGGGATACGCTGGAACGGCACGCTGTCGAACGAGTCGGCGTAGCAGCAGCCGCGCGACTCCTTCTCGCCCACCAAGTGCGCCTGGTCGCGAATCGTTTGATAAGCCTGGAAGACACCGTCCTTGACGATGTCGAAGGAGGTGGCCTTGACCCCGTCGTCGTCGTAACCAACCGTCGCCATGCCCTGTGGCAGGGTGCGATCGCCGACGATGTTCATGAGCGGTGAACCGATCTCCAGCTTGCCCATGGTCTTGTCGGGTGGCGCTACGAATGACGTGCCGGCGAAATTGGCCTCGTACCCAAGGGCGCGATCCAGCTCCGTCGAGTGGCCGATGCTCTCGTGGATGGTGAGCGCCAGGTGCGACGGCATCAGCACAAGATCCTTCGCCCCCGGCTCGATCGATGGCGCTGACAGGTGTTCGACGGCCTCGGCACCGACACGCTCGGCGTTTTCGAGCAGTCCGCAGCGCTCGATGTGCTCGTAACCACCCGTCACCGGCGGGACCTGAAAGCTGCGCGACTTGTTCTTGCGCGTCGCGAATTCGACCGCGGTTGCGCTGAAGGTCGGTGCCGTCTGCAGGATGAGCTGCTGGATCGATGAGCCGTCCGTGGAAGCGAAGAATTTGTCCTCGGAGCGAAACGTCAGCGATGAATTGACTTGGCTGACGCCCTTGGTCCGTCGCGCCGCGTCGTGCGCCGACTGCAGGAGACCCAATTTGTCCTGCAGCGGCACGTCGAAGGGGTTTCTCTCGAACGGCGTCGAGTAGCGATCCTTGTACGCTGGCACCGCGGCGAGTTCCACTCGGTGTTTCTGCAGGGGCAGGTTGGCCTTGGCGCTCGCGACGGCCGCCGCTGTGATGCGCGCGATCTCGTCCTTGTCCACTTTCGGGCTCGCGGCGAAACCCCAGGTGCCCGAGTGCAGCACGCGCACCCCGAAACCAAACGATTCACTCTCGAAGACGTTCGGCACGTTGTTGACGGCGCCGCTTGCCGCGCCCTGACTCCGGTCACGGCTCGTCCGCAGCGCCACGGTCTGGTTGCGATAGCGATTGATGCGAATATCGGCGTACGAGCAGCCAAGCTTGCGGGCTTTGTCGAGGGCGACGGCGGCCAGCGCATCCAGATCGCCCGGCGCGAGCGACGTTGCGAGCGCTTTCGGGATCGACAAAAGCGACTCCCGCAACAGGCCACCGACTGCGGCCGCACCGGCGGTCAGGCCAACGGTACGGAGAAACTCGCGGCGAGTAGGCGACACGGCGATCTCCCTTGCGCGAGAGCCCGGGGTTGCGTCTGTTGAACCCCGCCACTCTACCCCACGCATGGCTCGGGCGTCACCAGTCCGGAGGCCCGCGCCTCAGAGAGTGCCGGCCTGCAAGGTGGCGCAAAACTCCCCGAAGGGCAGAACTTCGATTCCATCGCGCGTCTTCAACCGATCCTTGCCGGTGTAGACAAGCAGGCTGCGACGTACGCCGGGAAGCACCTTGAAGGCACGCAGTCCCTTGCACATCCCGTCCGAGAACTTGCTCGACGATTTCACCTCGATCGCGACAATTTCCTTCCCCCGGACGAGTACGAAATCGACTTCGATCGCGACGGAATCGCTCGACGCCCAGTAGAAGATTCCATCGTAGAGCCGGCGGTAGGCGTTGTACGCCCGTAGCACGGTAAAGACATACCCCTCGAAGAGCCGGCCGGCTTCCTCGCGCGACGGCACGCCCCAGGATTGCATCGCAGCTCGAGCCAAGCCACAGTCGACCCAATACAGCTTGGGCAACGCGCGTTCGCGAAACCGCAGCTTGGCGTCGAACGCCGGGAGGCGCAGAGTAAGCAGAGTGTCCTCCAGAATCTCGAGGTATCCCTGCACCGTCGAGCGCGACACGCCAGCTTCGCGAGCGATATTGGAAGCGTTGATCACTTGCGCATGGGAGAGCGCCGCGACTGGGAAGAACCGTGAGAAGGCCGGCAGATTGCGCACCAGCGCTTCGGCCCGGATTTCCTCTTTGAGATACAGCTCGACGTAGGCGCGAAGAGTCTCGTCCGGTTCATCCGCCGCAACGACCAGCGCAATCGACCCGTAGCGCAGCACCCGCGGCAAGCTGAAAGCCTCCCCGAGTTCGTTCGGAGTCAGGGGGAAGAGCTCGCGTTTCGCGGCGCGGCCCGCCAGCAGGTTCGTTCCGGCCAACTTGAGTTTGCGAGCGCTCGAACCCAGCAGCGCAAAGCGCTGTTTGCGATCTTCGATCGCCCGGTGCACTTCGTTCAGAAGGTTGGGCAGGCGCTGGATCTCATCGACAACGATCGTGGCCCCGGCCCGCTCGGCATTCAGTTTCAGCGCGAAGAGTTCAGGGTTGGACAAATAGCTCTGGAACACCTGCTCATCGAGCAGGTCGATACGTGTCGCGTTCGGGAAGGTCTCACGCGCGACGGTGCTCTTGCCGACTCCACGCACCCCCAAGAGGAAGAAGCTGCCCTTGGGCGGCGCGAAGAGGCGCTTGAAAACTGGCCTGCTCACCATGTCGGCATTTTACGGCGAAAAACGCCGACAAGCTAGACGATTTTTGGAGGTCCACCCCGGGCAGCGCCTGGCACCCACGGCCTACCGACATTGCCGTCCGCGCGGCCCGCGGCCCTAGAGCGGCAGCGAATCCGTGGAAGTGGAGGTCCCCGCGTGAGTATCGAACCCAACTAAAGAGGGCCCCGCGGCTTGCGCCGCGAGGCCCCACGGAATGAGGTCCAGTGTCGACGGCGGTGGGTACCCAAGTAGTTGGGGAAAACCCGCCTAAACGCCATGAACGCTGGGGCTCCCTGCTACAGGGCCGCCACCTCCACTGAGCCGCATCGGTCTAAACTCACTGGATCACCTCCTCGATCGCCCTACCCAAATCGGCGGGACCCAACCCACCCAGTTCCTCGAGCCGGGCTCGCTGTCGGAACCGTCACGGTGCCGCGCGGGCAGCCCGTGAGTTTTGTATCGAGATCGAGTCTAGCAAGAATCAACTCGGGACTCCACAACCGGAAAAGCACCCGGCTCGCCCGGCGCCCCGGCACCCTGCCCCTCCCCCCTTGGCCTGGACGGCCGCCTGCACCATCCTCCACGGGCCCTTGATCGGTCGCCCCCACGAAGGAGAATTCCATGCGGTTCCAGTCACGCCACGGGTTCTGTGTCATCGTGTTGGCCCTGGGTTGCTCGAGCGCCGCTTTGGCCCAGGACAAGCCTGCACAAGCGCCGCCCATGAGCGCCGAGGAACAGGCGATGCAGGCGAAGTGGATGGCGTTCATGACCCCGGGCGCGGAACACCAGATCCTGGCCGGCCGGGTTGGAATGTGGAACTCGAAGGTCACCATTTGGGAGGCGCCGGGTGCACCACCGGTTTCCGAAATGTCGAAAACCGAGGTGAAGGCCATTTTCGACGGCCGTTACTTCGAAGACACGACCACCGGCAACTTCATGGGGATGCCGTTCAACGGCCGCGCACTCATGGGCTACGACAACCTGAAGAAGAAATTCTTCACTACCTGGATCGACAACATGGGCACGGGCATGATGGTCGCCGAGGGCACGTACGACGCCGCGACCAAGACCATTACTTTCGCGGGCGACCATCCTGACATCATGGCCGGCAAGTACCGCCCGTCCAAGTCGACCGAAAAGTGGGTCAGCGCCGACGAGTGGCAGATGGAGATGTTCAATCAGGGACCCGACGGCAAGTCCTGGTGGAAGTGCATGGAGATCGTGTACACGCGCGCCAAGTGAGGGTCTTCACTACGAGACCGGGGACGTTTCACGATGGGGAGATCACGATGCGGTGGATCCGTCGCGGCCTCATTTGTTGTGCTCTGCTTGTGCCTATCATGGCCTCTTTGTCCTGCACCAAGTATGAACATCGAGGTCTGAAGCCCGCGGACGTTTGGAAACTCAAGCCCAAGTACGAAGAGACCATCTTACCTGGATGGTTGCTTGGCGGCGGACCGGTTTGCACCTTTTCGTCCACGCCTTCCAATGGCCTTGTCGCATCACCGTGGCAGTACTCGCGCGATATCGCCCTCACGGCGACCGACGAGGTCGATATTTCGTTCACGAATTTGGGGGCATCTGCCGTCGTGGTCTCCGAGGTAATTTTGTTTCAGTGCATGGCTGGAGCTTGGATTCCAACGGCATCGGCGGCAGATCCTCGGGTGTTTTTCATCACGAATGACTGCACCGGAAAAACCCTGGCTCCGAGCGAGGGTTGCTTCGTGAAGATCGGGGTCCGCTCGAGGCTCGGAAAGTCCAAGCTCGAGGTGCACGGTCCAGGTGGCGTTGTGCTGTTCGAGTTCGACATCAATGTCTATCTATAGACGGCCTGGGCGGGCAGCGCCGCCGCTGCTCGCCGCTTTGTGCGTCGCCTTGCTTGCGCCGCCCGCCCAGGCGGTTCAGAAGCGTATTCTGTTCGACAACGCCCACGCCGAAACGGCCGGCAACGCCGACTGGCAGATCGACACCGATCAGCCATTCCCACGCCCCGTGCAGAGCGGGGTCACGCCGTCGACGCCGCGCACGTACTGGCTCGGTGCCATCTCGTCCTGGGGCATCGACATGGTCAAGCGCGGCTACTTCGTGGCTTCGTTGCCGGCAGCGCACGGCGTCACCTATGGCGTCGCGAACGATTCGCTCGATCTGTCGTTCTACGATGTCTTCGTTGTCGACGAACCCAACAAGCGATTCACGGCCGCTGAAGCGGCGGCCATCTTCAGCTACGTTCATGACGGCGGCGGCCTGGTGGCGGTTTCGGATCACAATATCTCCGACCGCGACAACGACGGCTTCGACTCGCCGCGCATTTGGAACCGCCTCGACCCGAATCATTTTTTCGGCGCCCACTTCGACACGACCGGCGAGGTGAACAACAATTTCACGCAAACAAGCACCAACGTCGACCCGGCGCCCAACGATTCGATCATCCACGGTCCGAACGGGTTCGCGAACGCCCTCGAATTCCACAACGGCACATCCATGGTGTTGTACCCGGGCGTGAATCCGTCGGTGCGCGGCAAGGTGTGGATGATGGGCGTGCCGGTGGGCTCCACGACCGGAGTGATGGCAGCGGTCTCGACGTATGGCAAGGGTCACATCTTTTTCGTCGGCGACAGCTCACCCTGTGACGACGGCAGCGCGGCACCCGGCAACAGCAGCATCTTCGACGGTTGGGCGGAGGCGGCCGGTGCCGACAGTGTGCTATTCCAGAATGCGACCCAGTGGGTGACGCGACGCACGCCGATTCCTTCGTCGCTCCCCGGCCCGGCGGCGGGAGCACTCTTGGCGCTCGAGCGCCCCGGGGCAAATCCGGCGCATGGGCACGTCGACTTGCGGTTCTCGTTGCCCGCAAGTGGCACTGCACGTATCGAGATCGTGACCGTGAGCGGCGAACGGATCTGGAATTGGTCGGCAGCGAATCTCACCGCCGGCGAACACCAAATGACTTGGAATGGTCGGCAATCGAACGGCGCGCCGGCGCCCGCCGGAATGTACTTTGCCCGGCTCACCGCGCCTGCAGGATCGCGCACCCGGCGATTCACGTTCCTGCCCTGAGGGTGCCGCAATCCCGCGGCACGTAAAAACCTGTCAGGGGCGTCAACGGGACGTAAAAGATGCGCGCCAGATGTAACCTTTCGCGGCTCTTCGGAGTCTAACCATCCTGATACACGGACCTCGCCAGGCCCCGGAGACGCTTTCCCTTTCACAGCGCGTGGAGGAAGTCGATGCCGTCGCGATTGCTCGGCCGTTCAGCCGTTGTTTCTGCCTTGGTTCTGTCCGCCTGCTTCGGCATCGAACCCGCCTCCGCCCAGGTCACGACCAAGAACGGCGAAGCGATAACGGTGACCCGCGTCGAGAGCGGCATTCGTGTCGACGGCGACATCGACGACGCTGCCTGGAAAACGGTCCCGGCCATCGAAGGCTGGGTCGAAACCAACCCGGGCGACAACCTGCCGGCGTCCGTCGGGTGCCGTGCCCGGCTGGCCTATGACGGCGACTTCCTGTACGCCGTCTTCGAGTTCGACGACCCGGACGCCAAGGCGATCCGCGCCCCGCTCGGGGACCACGACAACGTTCCCGGCTCGACAGACTACGGCGGCATCATTCTGGACGCGCGCAACGACGGCAAGACGGCGCAAATGTTCCTGGCCAATGCGCGCGGCGTGCAGTACGACGCCATCACAAGCGATACCTCCGGCGAAGACAACTCGCCCGATTTCTACTGGGATGCCGCCGGACGCATCACCGATCACGGTTGGCAGCTCGAGATGCGCATTCCATTCTCATCGATTCGCTATACGGACCCCAACCCTTCGCAGTGGGGCATCCTGCTCTATCGCAACCGGCCGCGCGATTTTCGCTATCAGTATTTTTCGTCACGCTTGCCGCGCGACGTCAATTGTTTCATCTGCAACGGCCGTCCGGTCGTGGGCCTGCATGATTTGCCGTCCGGGAGCCACTGGGTCGCGGCACCGTATGCCACCGCGAGCCAAGAATCCCATCAGCTCGGGGATCTGGGATCACCGCTGACGCGTGACGACGCCAAGTTCGATGGTGGCGCCGACTTCAAGTGGCTGCCCAATCCGGACACGGTGATCGACGCGGCGCTCAATCCCGATTTCTCGCAGATCGAATCCGATGCCGGTCAGATCAGCGCCAACGAACGCTTCGCGATCTTTCAGCCCGAGAAGCGGCCGTTCTTCCTGGAAGGCGTCGACCTCTTTTCGACACCGATCACCGCGGTCTACACCCGCACCTTCACCAATCCAGAGTGGGGGGCGCGCGCGACCGGCGGCACCGAGAAGTCGAAATACACGCTGTTGCTCGGGCATGATCGCGGCGGCGGCAGTGTCATTTTGCCGGGGCCGCTCGGGTCCGATCTTGCCGATCAGCACTATCACTCGTTGGTCGGAATCGGACGCGTGCGCCGGGACATCGGGCTTTCGTCGGCCAGCTTCCTCTACTCCGGACGCGAGATCGACGGCGGCGGTTCAAATCGCGTCTTCGGACCGGATTTCGTCTGGCGCCCGAACGATCAATCGACGTTGACCGGGCAATTGCTGTGGAGTTTCAGCAAGACCCCCGACCGCCCGGCGCTGGCGTCGGAATGGGACGGGCGTTCGCTCGAAGGCCACGCCGCCGAAGTTTGGTACAGCTGGTCCAATCGGCACTGGGACGTCTTCGGCGTTTACGATGACTTTGCAAATGGCTTTCGCGCCGACAACGGTTTCGTGCCCGAGGTGGGCTACCGGCTCGGGCGGTTCGACAGCGGCCGCACCTTCCGCCCGCCTTCCGGCGCGGTACGCCGCGTGCGGGTCTTTCTGCAGGGCGAAGCCAGTGACGATCGCGACGGCGCCACGTTGACGCGCTGGATCGGCCCCGGCTTCGGCATGGATGCGCTCTGGAACTCGTTCGTGCGCGTCGAGTTGAATGCTGACCGGGTCCGCGGCCAGGAAAAGCTGCACGACCGGTTCCGCGTCGTGCCGCAGGTGCAGATCCAACCGGGCAAGATCCTGAACAGCGTCGCCGTCTCCGGCACCTACGGCGATCAGATCGATTTTGCGAATGACCGCGGTGCAAAGGGCGGTGACTTGACCGCCAGTGCCGACATCCGGCCCACCACCCACTTGCGCCTGACACCGTCTTACCGCCGGCGCTGGCTGAACGTGGATGCAGGCGCTGCCGCCAACGGCCGCTTGTTGACGGCCCAGATTCCGCGCCTGCGAGCCGTGTACACGTTCAACTCGCAAGCGTGGTTGCGCCTCATCGGCCAGTGGAGCGAGGTCAAGCGTCATCCGGGGCTGTACCCCGATCCGAGTGCGGTGGACGCCAAGAGCCGCGACTTCGGTGGCTCGGCGGTCTTCGCCTACAAACTCAACTGGCAGACGGTGCTCTTCCTCGGTTACTCGGAAGCGCAGACGCTCGACACGCAGAACGAACCACAAGAGCTACAGCCTGTGGCCCGGCAAGGATTCTTCAAGATCTCTTACGCGTTCCGCGGTTGAGTCGTGAGACAGTGGTCAAAGCGTTCGGGATCTCTTGATGTCCGCAGTAAGCGCGGTAGCGAAACTCACTGCAAGGCGTCGGAACGCTTCGTCACCCTCGGTCCAACCGGACACAGCGCCGACGAAGTTTCCGGCAAACACCGTGTGCCCGGACGAGTGGTCGATGAGCCGCAAGTTCGCCGTTAGCGTCGCTTGTCCGAGCCCAAAGCCAACGAAAAAACGGACGAGCCCATTGCCCCGGTCGAAGTCGAGAAGCGTTCCCTGAACCTCCAAGGGCACCACCGCCCCACCAATTGGTGACGCGATGCCAACCCCGGCGTTGCGCAGCTCGGCGGCGATCACTTGCTGGAGTTTCTGCAGCTCTTCGGGCCGCGGTTTCTTGGTGGCTTGCATATCGAGCGGCAATGCGGTGGTGATTTCACCGACACTCACGACCGGCCGGCGAGAGAGCGGGGCGTCGAGCGGCTGTGTGATGGCGAACTGATTCACATTCACACAGCCCAGATTGAGCGCGACGATCCATAGACTGGGGAGAATGGAGCGAACCTTCATCGGGTCCCCCTTTCCAAATCAAACCGCCGCATACCGCGGCGCCCATCTCTCACTGCAGAAGGGCGAATCCGGCGCGAACCCCGGGAACGAACCCGAGCGGGTCCTTCAACAAGAGATCGAGGTCCACAGAGACGGTGAGGCCCACATGCCGTTGAACGGCGCGAATCAAGCCCGCACCGAGACTCGTGACGAATCCCGCTTCGGTGTCCGTTGCCACAACCGTGACGAGTTGGGTTCCGGTCTGGACGACGGCCTCGCCCCGCAAGCGATGCCGGATGGCTCCAAACGACGATTGCACGAACCAGAACCCGGAATTCGGCTGCCACTTGTCGAGTGGCGCATGGTATTCGACACCCAACTCGACTCGCCAGGGATCCACGTCGTAGCTCTGAGAGACAAAGATGAAATTTGGGTCGAAACTTACCAGGTGAACCGAGTTCGCGAACTCCATTCCAACCCGGCTGACATCGAACCGAAGCGCGGTTTCGTCGTTGATCGCGATGTGCAAAACGCCGCCGTATCCGGCGCCACCGCGGGTGCCCGTATAGTAACCACCGCTCGGCGCGTCGAACCCGCCCTTCAACTCGAGGGCGAACCGCCACGGCAACGCCGAACGAATGGATCCGCCCGCATCAACCACGGGCGGTGCGTTTGCGGCCGCCGGAGCGAATGACTCCCGGACCAGAACAGAATCCACTGTCGCAGCAACCGCATCCCCAGATCGCGCCGTCACAGTCACGTCGTGGCCTGCGCTATCGACAATCCGCTGGACCCGGTCCCAGCGAATGGCCCGCGGACGGGCGCCATCCAGAATGAGCATTTCTTGCCGGTTTGGATTCATCACGAACCTGGTTTTCTTGATCTCTTCGCCGGAGGCGAGGACGATCTGGCGCGCCAAGACAAAGTCCTCGCGCCCAACCTTCTCGAGTCCCGCCGGGTGGTAGTGCATTCGAAGCAGCACCGGGGCGATGTTCGCCCCGGTGGAATCGACAATCGCCTCGATATCTGAAAAGCTGATCGACGTGCCCGCATGGTCGTGTTCGACCACCAGAATCTGCAGGGACCGGCGCAGCGTGAACGGGCGTTGTTCGTAGATCGTGCCATCTTTCAAGAGCACAGTGGCGTGCCGGCGAGACGGCGCGACAAACGCCGGGCAGGCCGTGGCGGCCAGAAGAAGGATCACGACCGCGAGTCCCCGCGCCATTTGATGCGCACTCATGGGATGCCCTTTCGGCGTGCCCAACCAACAACTCGGACGTGTGCGCATGACGGTGCCTCGCAGCGGCGCGGCCTGTCAAGCCCTTGGTTAGTGCGGCGCGTCCGGAGCAGCCCTGAGAAATCGGGCCAGTGTCTTGTCGAACTCCGCGCCGCGCAGTTCCGGGCCCGAGGCGACGATCTTGCCCACCGGGTCCACAAGAACCGCGAACGGAATTCCCACGACCTCGAATGCCCGTGGCGCGTCTTCGAAATCTTGGCCCGGTGCGAAGGCGTGCTGCCACGGCATCTGCCATTTGCGGCCGCGAAACGCCGCGACGTCACTGCGCTTGGGGTCGAAAGATACGCTCAGGATCGCGAGCCCGTGATCCTTGTAGGTCGCATACGCTGCATGCAGCCGAGGCATCTCGGCAATGCACGGCGCACACCATGTGGCCCAGAAGTCGATCAGGAGCCATTGACCGCGAAAGTCGTGCGGGCGGACCACCACGGTGGAGTCTTCGAGCCCCCGGAACACTACGTCGGGCGCCGGAGCGCCGGCCTTTATCCGGTGATCGGGGCCGAATCGTTTGAGAGCCGCATCGGCCCAGTGGGTCGCCGCGTACTCCTTTACCAACGGCAGATAGCTCACGATGAACCGATCGGGGTCATTCTCGGCGTATGCCTTCTGAACGACCGCGTACAGGAATGCGGCGCGGACCACGCTGTCCGGATGTGACGCGATGACGCGGTCCATGTACTCGTTGATGGCGGCGGGGCGGCGAGCGGCACGGGCGATCAAGCTGAACACGTTGTTCGGGCCGCCCCACTCGAGCGACCAGGCCGGCGAATCGGCGGGGATCTCCTGCAAAGCGGTGCGCGCCAGCAGGGAGTCGGAATCCGCCCCATCGAGATGGAAGTACTGCATCAACAACAGTTGTTTGCGCAGCGGCCGCCGTTCCGCGGCGATGCGGCCGCGCAGATCCCAACGGTCGGCGGTGAAATCATAGGTAAAGTCTTGAGCGTCGCCCCCCGCAGCCTCGAAGGCTCGCGCCGCCTTGGTGAACCTCGTGCCGCGCTCTTCCGCCTCCCGGTACAGGGCGTACGCGTCCGCAGCGTCCCCACGAGGCGGCTTGAACCGCAGGGCCGGCGGCGCGGTCGAGTGCGGCAGGCACCCGGGGTCGAACACGATCTCCAGCGGATGTGCGCCCACTGCGACTTCGGACACAAACTTGTCGCCTTGGCCGCCAATCAGCACTCGGTGCTGCCAATCGAACGCCACACGATCCGCCTGTGTGCCGCTAAGCGGCACCTCGCCTTGTTGAACACCGATCAGTTGATAGTGCAGCGTATCGCTCTTGCAGTCGATGTTCGCCGTGAACGTGCCGTCGGCACGCTTCAGCATCGGGACAGAGGCTTGCGAAGCAGGTTTGTTGACGCCACTGATGAGGCGCACGCTGTCGAGCGGCGTGCCGATCTGCACGCTGCCGAGCCGGATCTCGATCTCGAGCGGGCCGGGTCGATCCACTACAACCGGCACCAATAGAGTGCGGTGGTGCACCCCGCCAAACCAGATCCAGTACGCGCCGGCGTGCGGGAACGCCATCGAGAAACTGCCATCCACCGGCGGGAACAGCAGATGATTGGGGCCTCCGTACGGGCGTACGAAGGCCTGGCGCATCGGCCGGCCGTCACAACCGAGCACTTTGCCACGCACGACGTAACCAGCCGCCGCGCGTCCGGCGCCGGCCGCGAGAACACAGAGCGCAACAAGAATGGCACTGGCCTTCATTGCGGCCTCCCTGGGCAGGAGGCCGTAAATCTATCTTCGCGGCCGCAAGTCGCACAACCGGCGTGAAAGGAAGGCGGGCGGCGTCAGGGGACACCGCCCGAGTTGATCTGGTTTGCGGGGCGCCTCCCCACGCGGCGGAGGCTTCTGTCTTGAGGAGAGGGTGCGGTGGGACGCCTGCCATCGTTTGGGAGTCAAGACGACGTGCAGGACGCCCCACCGTGGATGCGCTCAGGTGGAAGCGAGGGGGAGCTTCCGAATGCGAGCGCGCAATTCCTCCAGATCGAAGGGTTTTTCGAGCAAATCGGCGCCCAGGCGGCGGGCCTGCTGGCGCACGTGGCGGTCCACGAATGCGGTCACGACGAGCACCGGTACGTGCAGTGCACGCACCTTGTTCATCCAGTCGATGGCTTGCAGGCCGGTCAGTCCCGGCATCCGCACGTCGGTGATCACGAGATCGATGCGATCCTGAACCCGCATCGCGGTCTCGAGACACTCCAGCAGCTCACTGCCGTTCTTCGCTTCGACGACGTCGTAGCCGTCGCGTCGCAGCGCCTGGGCTACGAGCCGGCGCATTTCGAAATCGTCCTCGGCCAGCACGATCCGTGGCTGGTCGGTTTGCAGCACCGTGACCGGGCGGGCGGCAGCGCGGCGCGGTGCGAGAGTGTTCGTTTGCATTGCTTGCGTCCTCACATCAGGAAATCCGAAGCGCGGGCGCGAGGTGGCGCAAAGAGTTCGCGCACGAGCTGGCGTAGCTGATCCAATTCGAACGGTTTGTCGAGTACGCGTACGGCGCCGACGCGAACCCCTTCGGCATGCACCGAACGATCACCAAAGGCGGTGATCAGGATGACCGGCGCCCGGCAGCCGAGTTCGCGCAGCCAAGCAACGGCTTCGAAGCCGCCGAGGCCCGGCATGCGCACATCACTCACCACGAGATCCACGGGCCGCCCGTCGCGGAGCGAGTCGACGATGTTCGAGACGAGCTGCGAGCCGTCGGGGACTTCGACGACGTCGTAGCCGTCGCGGGTCAGCGCTTGCGCGAGGAGGCGGCGCATTTCACCGTCATCTTCGGCGAGGACGATGCGCCGCAATCGCGTCACGGTTTCGGACTCGCGCGTGTCTTGCGACTCGGCGTTCCGCCGGGCGTCGATCATGGCTGGGCTCCCTTGTGGTGGCCCCCGATGCGCTGCTCGGCGCGCAGCGCATCGACGACCGCGCACAAGTCGGCGAGGTCGAAGGGCTTGTCGAGCACGGCCCAGGCGCCGAGACGTTTGGCCTCCGCATGAACCCGGCGATCACCGAATCCGGTGACGACGACAGCCGGAACGGTCGATCCCACTTCCTGCAGCCAGCCAAGCGCCTCGAGACCGCCGACCTGCGGCATGCGCACATCGGTGATCACCAGGTCGATGTCGCACCCGGCGGCACGTGAGGCGGCGAATTGATCCATGAGTTCGACGCCGTCTTGCACTTCGATCACGTGGTAACCGGCTTGGCGCAGCGTTGACGCGAGCAGTTGACGCATCTCACGGTCGTCCTCGGCGAGAAGCACGTGGCCCGCCATGGGGGTAGCCGACGGAGAGCTCGCGGGCTGCGTGGCCTCGGCCTTGGACGAACGCGTGAGTTGCATCACCTTGCCTCCGGCGGGGAGTCACGAAGCTTGGGCGCGCAGCGCTGGGCGCCTGTACAGCGCCGGCATTGCACCCCGCGTGCCACCAGCATCTCTATTGTTTGCAACGACTTGCGGACATGGTCGAGCGTGGCAATCTGCCCCAGGTGCCGGCCTGCAGCCGGTCGACCAGCGCAACTCGCCAGATGTCAGAGAGATACGTGGTGCTTTCAGGCCCTGGGGCGTTCTGCCCCACGAGGCGCGGTGCCCCAGTCACTTCGCGGGATCGGTGTGGTCGTCGCCGGCGGCCTCGCCCCAGCGCTCCAATTTGCGGTACAGCGTCTTGCGATCGAGTCCAAGCAGACGTGCCGCAGAGGCTTTATTGCCGCCGGCCGCCTCCAACACCCGCAGGATGTAGCGCCGCTCGACTTCCTCGAGTGGCACGACGTCCGTCGGGTCGTCGCTCACGATGGCCACGTGGCCGCGCCTCGCAGCCCGGAGCTTTTCCGGCAAGTCCTCGACGGTGATCTGCTCGTACTGAGTGAGCGCCACGGCGCGCTCGATGCAGTTGCGTAGTTCCCGCACGTTGCCGGGCCAACCGTAGGCGAGTAATTTCTCTGCCGCGGCACTCATGATCCCGCTGACGCGTTTGTCGTTGTGTTTGGCAAATTCATCGACGAAGCGTTGCGCCAAGAGCAACACATCATTGCCCCGCATGCGGAGCGGCGGCACTTCGACCGAAATGACGTGAATCCGAAAGAAGAGATCCTCGCGGAACCGTCCGGCCTCGACGGCCGCCTCGAGGTCGACGTTCGTGGCGGCTACGAGCCGTACATCGAACGGCACCTCCGTGTCACTGCCGACCGGGCGCACGGTGCGCTGTTGGAGCGCACGCAGCAGCTTCGGCTGTAGGCCGAGGGGCAAGTCGCCGATCTCATCCAGAAAGAGTGTGCCGCCGCTCGCCTGCACGAAAAGGCCGGTGCGGCCCACCTTGGCATCCGTGAAGGCGCCGCGGGCATGACCGAACAATTCGCTCTCGAGCAACGTCTCCGGCATCGCCGCACAGTTCACGGCCACGAACGGGCCGCCCTGGCGCCGGCCGCGGTCGTGCAGCGCCTGAGCCACGAGTTCTTTGCCCGTACCGCTTTCGCCCGACACGAGGACGGAGGCATCGGTTTCGGCAACCCGAGCGAGTAGTTCGTACAGGCGCTTCATAGCGGCGCTCTCGCCGACGAGTGCCCCGAAGCTCTGCAGGTCCTGCACCGTCTGGCGCAGACGCCGCACTTCTTCGCGCAAGGCGCGGTAGTTGAAAGCGCGCTCGAGCGCCAGAGTCAAGGTTTCGATCTCGACCGGCTTGGTCAGAAAGTCGTAGGCACCGGCGCGAATCGCCGCGACCGCGGTCTCGAAACTTCCGAACGAAGTCAGGACGATGACCGGCAGATCCGGCCGGTTCTCGACGATGCGGGCGCACAAGTCGATGCCGTTCACCCCCGGCATGTTGATGTCGGTGACCACGGCACCGAAATCGGTCTGGGCCAGCAATTCGAGTCCTTCTTGGGGCGATGTCGACCAACGCACGTCGAAATCACGCCGGCCGAGCGCCGCCGCCACCATTTCACACATGGCTTTTTCGTCGTCGACCAAGAGCAAACGGCGCGTCATACGGCCACCTCTGTCGCGCGGGCTTGAGCCGGCAGAAACACTGCGAACGTGCTGCCTTGTCCCACTTGTGACTCGACTTCGAGCCAGCCCTCGTGCTCGCGCACGATTCCCCATGAGACGGCGAGGCCGAGTCCTGTTCCTTCGCCGACATCCTTGGTGGTGAAGAACGGCTCGAAGATCCGCGCCTGATTTTCCGGCGCGATGCCGGCGCCAGTGTCTCGGACGCGCACCCGGATATAATCGTTGGCGATGCCGCCGACATCCGCCGGCGGCACGACCCGCGCCGTGTCGACCTCGACGTGCAGCGTTCCGCCGCGTTTCATGGCATGAATGCCGTTCATCATCAGGTTCAGGAGCACCTGTTGGATTTGGCCGCTGTCGACGTCGCACACCACCGGTGCCTCGGGAAGCTTCATTTGCACCTCGACGGAGCTCTTGCGCGCCAGCGGCGCCAGGAATGCCGTCGTTTGCTCGGCGATCGAGCGCACATCCTGCGGCGCCTTGGTCGGTGACCGGCGGCGCGCGAAGTCCAACAACTGCCGAATGACGCCGGTGATGCGCTGTGATTGTTCGAAGACGATACGGGCCCCGTCGGCGGCCTCGGCGCCTTGGACCTCGCCGGTGGCGATCATCTTGGCGCGTTGGGTGACGACGTTGAGCGGTGTGCCGAGTTCATGTGCCACACCGGCCGCTAGTTGCCCCACTGTCGCCAGCCGGTCGGCGTGGCGCAACTGTTCGAGCGCATGGATGCGGGCCTGCGTTTCCGACGCCAGCTGCTTACGGGCGGCATCGAGTTGTTCGCACATGGCGTTGATTTCGGCCGCCAAATCGCCGATTTCATCTTGCTGGTTGAGGACGAGCGGGCCGCCGAGATCGCCCGCGCCGACGCGCCGCGCCTTGTCGACGAGGGCATGCATCGGCCGGCCCACGAACCAGGCGCCCAGGATCCAAGCCGCTGCCGTGAAGAGAACCGCCAGTCCGCCGGCCGTGACCGCCCGTTGCAGCACGAGGTGCCGCAAGTGCGCTTGTTCCTCGGACAGCGATTCCGAGAGCTCGAGTGCGCCTTGTTGGACGCCCTCCACCATCACGGGTACATACGTGTAGATGCGGCGCCGCACCTCGCCCTCGGGGTTGGGGATCACGGAAAAGACCTCGCCCCGCGCGACCCGGTCGCGCACCGCGGCGACCGATGGGGCATCCGGCCTCTCGGCGCCCGCATGCGGGTCGACCCAACGCACCGCGACCCGAACCGGTTGTGTTTGCGCCTCGCCGACGAGCTGCAGCGCACGCTCCCGTCCATCGGTACGCCACAGGGCGCCGATGGCCGCCGCCAGTGCTTGGCCCGTGTCACGTTCGTCGGCATTCATGTCGGTCTCGAGCAGCCGCGTTTCGCGCCGGATGCCGACCCAGGCATCCAAGATCAACACTGCGACCATGAGGGTAACCAACACGAGCAGCAGCTTGCGTACGAGCCTCACCGGTTCCTGCCTCCGTTACCGTACGCCGCTGGATGCCGCACCGGCGCCGCCCGGGCCTGCCGTGGGGGCAAGATGCTGCGTGAAGAACTCCTGAATCCGCCCGTACTCGTCGATCCAGCTCGCCGGTGCCGTGAACCCATGCGATTCGCGCGGATACATCATGAAGTCGAATTGCTTGCCGTTCCGAATGAGGCGCTCGACGAGCTGGGCCGCATCCTGAAAATGCACGTTGTCGTCGCGCATGCCGTGCAGCAGCAAGAGTGGCTTCTGCAGATTGCCGGCGAAATGAATCGGTGAACTCCGCCAGTAGGCTTCCGGGTGCTTCTCGGGCAGGCCCAAGCGCTGCGTGCAGTACCACGGATTCCCGCGGTTGTAGTTCTCCCAGTCGGCGACGAAGCGCAGTGCCGCGCCGCAGGCCCAGCGGTCCGGTGTGGTGAACAGTGCCATGAGAGTCATGAACCCACCGTAGCTGCCGCCGTAGAGACCGACGCGGGCCGGATCCACCCAGCCGAGCGTCGACAGGTAATCCAGTCCCGCCACCTCGTCGTCGAGATCCGGGCCGCCGAGATGCATGTACACGCCGGCGCGAAAATCGCGCCCGTATCCCAGGCTGCCACGGTAGTCGACCTCGAACACCGCGAACCCCGCTTGTGCGAGGACGGTGTGAAACTTGAAGTTGGGCGTGTACACCGACCAGCCGTCGACGACGTTCTGCAAGATTCCGGCGCCATGAACGAACACCACGGCCGGATAACGCCGGTGTGGGTCGAATCCCACCGGTTTGTAGAGCAGCCCCTTGAGGCGCGCGCCGTCGTGGGCCGGGAACTCGACGACCTCGGGAACGACCCAGTCGACGGCCCGGAATGCCGCCGGGACGCTGTGCGTGACCGGAACGGGCGCCGCGCCGTCTTCCAGTCCGAGGCTGAACAGGTCGGTTGGTTGATTGAACCGCGAGTGCTCGTACAGTACGCGCTTGCCGCGCGCCACCATCGACGGGTGGGTCGCCATCCCCGGCCCGGTACCGAGGGTCCGGAGTGCGCGACTCGCAACGTCGAGCACTTCGAGTTGGCGCTCCGAGGATCGCGCCCTGGCCCCGAGCAATATGATGTGCCGGCCGTCCGGCAGCCAGCGCGCCCAGCCGACTTCCCATTTGCCGTCGGTCAGTTGCTCGGGCGCGCCGCCCGGCAACGGAATCCGCACCAAATGCCGGAATCCCGTCCGCTCGCTCGCGATCAGAATCGACCGGTTGTCGGGCGCGAACTCGAGCACCGGATGGTCGGCGATGACCCAGTCATATTCTTCGACCCAAGCGGAATCTGTTTCGGTGTACACACTGCGTCCAATGCACGAGTCCGGGCTCGCAACTAAAATGCGGCGGGTGCGCAAATCGGCGGAGATATCGCTGATCGCGAGCCGGTGCCCATCCGGTGACCAAGCGATGGCGCTGACTTGCGGGTGATTGCCGGGCCCGAGGCGCACCGCCTTGCTCACGAAGGGGTCGCGCGCATCCATCCGGCCCTTGTCGTGCGTCAACCAGCTCGTACCGACGACGCGGACCCCAATCTCCGGAAAGCCTTGTTTGACGTTGCCGGTGGTGACGCGTTCGCCGAGATAGCTCGGAATCAGGAGATCCTTTTGCCCGTGTTCGTCGCGCGCCAGGAACGCGAGCCAGCGGCCGTCGGACGCCCATTGCAATGACGACGGCTGCAACGAGTCGCCGCCCGCGACCGTGAGTTGCAGTTCGCGGCCGCGATCGACCTCGAGGGCCCAGACCGAGTTATCGCGCACGAAGGCGAGAAAACGCCCGTCCGGCGACCAGGAAAGCTCGCTTTCACCGGCCTTGGTGGCGGTGAGACGCGTCAGAGGGCCGCTTGGCAAGGCGAAGTAGATGTCGCCCCGCGCCAGGAAGGCGATGCGACGCGCGTCGGGTGACCACGTGATGGCGCCGGCTCGATAGTCCACCGCATCGTCGGCAAAATAGCGCGGCAGATGATGTCCCGGCAGCGAATCGTCCGGCGAAGCCGGACGCGCCAAGACCGCCCGCAGCGAGTCCGCACGTGCATCGCGCGGGAACGCGGTCAGCGCTCTGGCCTGTCCGCCGGTCGCCGGCACGATCCAAAGATCGAGTGGTGATTCGAGTCCGGCCGCATTCCACGCGAAGGCGACCCATTTCTCGTCGGGTGCGAGTGCTGCGCCGCGCGGCCGCGTGCCTTCGATGTGCGGTTCGCTGAAAATATCACGGACGGTGAGCCGCGCCGCAGCAGCCGGGCGCGGCGACGCGAGCAGCGCCAACGCCGGCGCGAGCCCGAGCGCCAGCGCGATGCGCAACCAAGCGCGCGGGATCCCCCACCTCATTTTTTCTCCGTTGACTTGATCGTGCTGGCTCGGGCGGGATCATCGTCCGGATTCACCCAATGGAAGTCGGCGGCGCCGGCGCGCGTTTGCGACAGGATGACCTGTGACTTGGACCAGGCGTAGTGCGGCACTTTGGCTGGAATGTGGATGAACGCACCCGGCCCGAAGAGCCGTGCGGCGTTCGAATCGACCCTTTCGCCCTGGCCAAAGAGGATCGTGCCCTCGACGACGGTGACGTATTCGTCAAAGGAGTGCCAATGCGGCGGAATCCGCGTGCCGGGTGGCAGGCGAAGATACGTCGTGTGCAGCCCGGCATTGGGATCGCCGGCCACAACGGCAACGTCGCTGCCGGGAAACGGGCCCGCCTGCCATTCGATGTCGAGCAGCCGGTAGGCCGTGATCGCGCCCAACTGAACGGGCCCGGAATCGTGCTCTTCCTCTTCGTACTTGCCTGCCGCGTCGCGATCTTTGCCGGGTTCGGCCGTTGCCGGTTTCGACCCGTCGGCGGCATCCGATCGCGGCGCTCCAAGAAACGGCGCACAAACCAGAAACGCGGCCACGAAAAGCGCGAACCGGATCTGCCGACGGGGCATGGGATGTCCTCCACGGGCTCGGGATGCCGCCTTTATTCGGCCGCCATCATCGCTCGGGTGCCCGTGGCTCGTCCACCTCCCGTCTGCGGGGCGGGTTCGCCGCCCAGGGGCCGAGGGTTTGCCGCACTTGCATGACGCGCGCGAGCGGCAAGGCGCCGATCCGTGCATGCTCGCGCATCGTCGATTCATCCGGCGCGTCGAAGACACAGAAAATCCGGTCGTCGGTCACGTAACTATTGACCCACTTCACCTGGGGTCCCAGTGCCCGGACCGCATCGACGACGCGCGTGGCAATGCCCTGCAGATCGTCGTACGTCAGTTTGCCGGCACCCGGAAATTCGCGCTCGATGACGTACTGTGGCACAGCCGTCGTCTCCCTCCTGCTCGCATCGGTGATGGCGTATGCCATCAGGGGTCCGAGCGTCACGTTCGGGTTCGCAAGGCGCGCTTTCGGTTCGCGAGGGTTTGTCGGTTCGCGGTCAACGGTACGCCGAAGGCAGGCAGAGCGCAATCAGGATCGACGCTGCGCAGCGTCGCCGGCAGCCGCTCCTCTACGTCCTTCTACGTCGGTAGATCCGCTGTGATGAGGTGGCCTGCAGCACGGAGCGCTGCCTCGGCTGCTTGCAGGTCGGCCGCTCGCACCAAGAGGTAGTCCGTGTCGAACGTCGAGACGACGAAGATGCTGAGGCCCGCCGCTGCGAGCGGCGTCGCAAGGGTCTGAATGACGCCCACCTGGTCGAAAGCGAGCGTTCCGGCAACGCGCAGGAGCTGCCACCCGCGCTCGGCCTTGATGCCGGCCGGGACCGCCGCCGCCCGGCACACGATCGACGTCTCGTCGGCGGTGCGGGTCACCGACGAGAAGGCGTCGCCCGCCCACTCGGGAATTGCGGTACCGGCCGGCAACCGGCACACGGCGTATTCGCCGGCAATCTGCCGCAAGGTGAGTCTCACGGCCGGACGTCGGTGGCGGATGCGGGCTTCCGCCCGGTGCGCAAAAACAGCGGCCAACGCAACGTGCGCGCCGCGCCGGCGGGTCCCCAGTGGGCTTCGAGATCGTGCTCAAGAGCCGGCGCCGGATCGAAACCGAGCGCCGCGGCGAAGCGCTGCGTCGCCGACCAGGTGCGGACGTAACCGCCGAATTGCTTCAGCGTCATTTGGCGCTCGAAGACCAGTGGCGCCGTCGCGAATTCGGCAAATGGGAACTCGATGCTGCGATAGCCGTCTTCGACAAGCGCTCGCCCGCCCGGCCAGTACGGCCCGACGGTTTCGCTGTAGTAGTCCCGCACCACCGCATCGATCGTCGGCGCGATCTCGACCAATCCATAGCAGCACACCGCGAGGACGCCCTCGGGAACCAGCACTCGCGCCGCTTCGGCAAAGAACGCCGGGCGATCGAACCAGTGCAACGCTTGCGCCACGGTGACGAGATCGATCGAGTTGGACTCGAGGCCGGACGATTCCGCCTTCGCAACCGCGTACGTGATGCGCCGGTGCACGATGGCGGACGCAATCTGCTCCGGGCTCGCGTCGGTTGCGATGACCTGTTCGAAGTGCGCCGCCAGGCCTTCGGCGGCTTGGCCGTTGCCGGTCGCGCAATCCCACGCGCGGCGCCGCGTCGGTGCGGCCGCCGCCAAGACTTCGAAGAGCACCGCCGGGTAGCGCGGGCGGAATTCCGCATACGCCGCCGCGATGGCGGAGAAGTGATCCTGAAAGTTCACGGCATCCTCACAGCGCTGCGGCCGCGCTCAGTGTATGCCTCCCATCAACTTGCGAATAGGCCGCGCGATGGCGAAGGCAAGCAGCGTGAACACTCCGGTCACGGCGACGACCGAGCCAAAGAGCTGCGGCAGGGGCAACGTTTCGAACTTGCCGGCGATCTGGCCGCCGACAAAATTCCCGACCGACGACGCCAAGAACCACACGCCCAGCATCTGTCCCGTGACGCGGGACGGCGCGAGCTTGGTGAACGTCGACAAGCCGACGGGGCTCAAACACAGTTCGCCGATCGTGTGCAGCAGATACACCGAGACGAGCCACCATGGACTCACGAGCGGCCCCGCCGCACCTGGCGCCGCGCCGGGAGGCGCCATCGCCAGCTTCGCCGCCGGAACCATGATCAGAAATCCAAGCCCCGCAAACAGCAGGCCGATCGCGAACTTGTTCGGGCTCGAGGGTTCGCGCTTCCGTTTCGAGAGCCAGACCCAAAGGATTGCGAACAACGGGCCGAGCGCAATGATGAACAGCGAGTTCACCGACTGGAACCAGCTCGCGGGATAGGCGAACCCGAGGACGTGGTTGTCCGTATTGCGCTGCGCGAACAGGTTGAGCGTCGAGCCGGCCTGTTCGAACACGCTCCAAAAAAGCGATGCGAAGACGAAAAAGGCCGGAATCGCATACAGCCGCTTGCGTTCGACCGGTGTCCAGCCGCGCTGCAAGAAGAGGATGGCGAAATACACGAACGGTACAATGATGAGCACCCACCGGACCACGGCGACGATCGACTCGATCGAAGCGTGCGACATCAAGACGAATGAAACGAGGCAAACGAGGCTGGCGACGCCAATTCCAAGGTCGCGCTGTTGGCGACTGCGCGCCTTGGGGTCGGCGGATAGTTTTGGCTTCGCACCCGCGGTCCCGAGGTAGTGGCCGGTGAGCAAATACTGCACGAGGCCGATCGCCATGCCGACTGCCGCCGCACCAAAGCCCCAATGCCAGCAATCGTTGGGATTCATTCCCCAGCCCTGCAGCGTGGCGCGGAACCGCGCGTCGCCCGACAGAAACCCGGTGATGAGCGGCGCCAAGAACGCGCCGATGTTGATGCCCATGTAGTAAATGGAAAAGCCGGCGTCACGGCGCGCGTCGTTTTCGCTGTAGAGAGCGCCCACCAGGCCGCTCATGTTGGGCTTCAGCAAACCCGTGCCGATGACGACCAGAAAGAGACCCAAATAGAAGAACGTCATGCCGTGCATCGCCAGGCAGATGTGCCCGCACATGATGATGATGCCGCCGACGAACACCGCCTGCCGAAGCCCAATGAAACGATCGGCGATCCAGCCGCCCGGCAGCGATGCGAAGTAGACCATCGAGGTGTACAGCCCGTAGACCGGACCGGCCTTGGCCGCCGTCCACCCCAGCCCGCCGATTTCGGCCGACGCCGTCATGTAGAGGAGCAGGAAGGCCCGCATCCCGTAGTAGCTGAAGCGTTCCCACATCTCGGTAAAGAAGAGCGTCCCGAGGCCACGCGGATGCACGGTCCACAACCACTTTTTCTCGGCCGGGCCTTGGGCGGGCGCGCCGGGCGTCGCGTCCATTCGAATCCTCCCTGGTGCGGGGGCGGCGTGCGATCCCAAGCCCCGCGGTCACGACGGGATGAGGCTCGGGAGTCTCGATGATGCGGATCCGGTGGGGCGGCCGCAACAAACACGTGCGAACAACGTGCGAACGCCGCCTCGTTGGTGGCCTCTGGGGCGCTGAGAGCGCCGGGAGCGCCTGGAAAGGCCGGGGGGGCGCGTTGACTCCGGCTGGAATTCTGATTAGTTTGAATGCACCTCGCTCACAGATCGAAGTTGCCGCCGATCGCCTCGCCAGGCCGGCGGGTCCATTGGGACTCGTGACGCTTGGAGGCCCCTGTGTTCAAACGACCGTCCTTTCCGATGTTGTTGCTGGCCGTCGCCCTGGCAACGCCCGTTCAGGGCGGGGGCGCCCCGGCTCCGGCCGCGGCCGCCGGCAAGATCCCCATCACGACGGCTTCCGCCGCCGCCCGCGACGCCTTCCTGCGCGGCCGTGATCTGACTGAGAAGCTGCGTATCCAGCAGGCGCGCGGTGAGTACACGCGCGCTGTCGAGCTCGATCCCAATTTCGCGCTCGCCTATCTGAACCTGGCCGGCACCCAGCCGACGACGAAGGAGTTCTTCGCGACCTTGGCGCAGGCCGAGGCGCTCGCCGGCAAGGTGTCGGAAGGCGAGCGGCTG
This sequence comes from bacterium, assembly GCA_031362565.1. GTDB lineage: Bacteria > Krumholzibacteriota > Krumholzibacteriia > JANLSU01. The sequence continues at coordinate 167,806 of JANLSU010000120.1, forward strand.
ATGATTCAGGGTGCCGTCGTTGCCTCCACGGGAGACAACACGGCGCAGGACAAGATCTACGAGGAGTTGGTCGCAAAGTACCCGGCCGACGAGCGCGCGCTGGCGCTCCTCGGCAACGCCCATTTCGGGGCGCAGCGCTATGCGGAGGCCATCGTGCAGTACGAGAAGGCGGCGCGCATCGCGCCGGACTTTTCGCAGCTCTACAACCAGCTTGGTTACAGCTACCGGTTCTTGGGCGAGACCGCCAAGGCCGAGGGCGCGTTCAAGAAATACATCCAACTCATTCCCGATGATCCCAACCCGTATGATTCGTACGCCGAACTGCTTTTGAAACTCGGGCGCTTCGACGAGTCGATCGCCAACTATCGCCAGGCACTTGCGGTCGACCCGACGTTCGTCAACTCGTACCTCGGCATCGCCACCGATCTGGACCTGCAGGGCAAGTGCAAGGATGCGAGGCGCGAGATCGATACGATGCTCGCGAACGCCAAGGACGATGGGCAGCGCCGCACCGGACTGTTCGGCAAGACGGTGTCGTTCGTGTACGAAGGCGACCTCGCGTCGGCGCAGGCGGAGCTCGACAAGCAGTTCGCGCTCGGCGACAAGATCGGCGACGCCCTCGCCATGAGCGGTGACCTGGCACTCATGGGGAATCTGGCGCTCGAGGCCGGCGATGCGGCGACGGCGGAGGCGCGCTTCGACCGCGCGCTCGCGGTCGTCGAGGCGTCGAAGACGGTAGCTGAAGCCAACAAGGAGTTTCAACGCCGCTTCCAGCCCTATCGCGCCGCGCGCGTGGCGTTTGCGCGGAACGACCTGGCGACGGCGAAGGCACAATGCGCGACCTTCACCGCCAAGGTCGCGGCCTCGGGGAACGTCTTCCAGAAGAAACTGGCGCACGAACTCGCGGGGCAAATTGCTCTGGCTGGAAAGAACTATGACGCGGCGATCGCGGAGTTGGGGCAAGCGAACCAGCTCGATCCCTACAACATGTACCGGCTGTCACTCGCCTACGCCGGCAAGGGAGACGATGCGAAGGCGCGCGATCTCGCAACGCGCGCCGGCAACGACAACACCCTCACCAACTTGAATCTGGCCTTCGTGCGGCGGCTACTGTGGAAGGCGAACGGCGGCATCGACAGCGCGCCGGCGGGATCGCAGGCGACGCGTTCGTCGAGTGGACACTGAGCCATACGCGAAGTGATGCGCCGGCCGCGGTGGGCTGCGAAAGCGCCGCGGCCGGCAACTCTTTCAATCCCGCCACCCGACGAACCCAATGGCCACCACGATCGACATGACGACGACGGCAATCCCAGCGACAAGACCCGCTACCGCGAACGGGTTTCTGTAGGCCCCCTGCACAACATCCAGCGATTGGACTTCGGCACCCGGGAGTGCCAGGCGCTTCTCTTGCGTCTCACCCCAAGTCGCCGACGAAACGAAAACCCATTCCTGGTCGTGCAGACGCGCGGTCCCGTGGAAGGCGTGGTGAATGCCGTCACTCGTCTCGTAACCGACGACTTCGATTCCGTTGGCAGACCACGCCGGACGCGGGATCGAAAGCGCGGCGCCGCCCACCGGAACGGAGCGCGTCGAAGCACAACCTGCGGCGACGAGAAGAAGCAGGGCAAGTGAAGACTGGGCTCGCTTGGGTCGCCGCATCGTGCCACCGCCAATTGCGAAAATCTCGTCGTCAGGTTCGCGATGCATGCCACAGCATAGCGCCTCGCTCAGCGCCGAGAACAACCCTCGTCCGTGAATCCAAGCCCACTTGCGAGGCTTGCCGGCGCGGGCGTTCTCGTGCAATGATTCCGGTGCTCAATCACCGGAGGCATCGGCATGGGTCCACGGGCTCGCCGCTTGGCGCTCATGGCGCTCTTGGGCCTCGTGGCGGCTAACGCGGTCGCTCGCCCGGATCAGGATCGGCCCCAGCTGGTGCCGGACGAGCCTGAGGTCGATGCCCCGTTCGCCCGGCCGCCGCGTCAGGCGACCGTCGGACATGACACGACTTGGATTGCCGATTGGACGTTCGACGCGCCGGGCGGCGGTTGCACGCCATCGGGATGGACTGCGTACGATTTCCACTTCCGGAACGCCGGGAACAACGACTGGTCGACGGGTTCGCAGTACGCGGGCCTGGGCGGCGTCATCAACAACTCGGCGGCGATCCTCCGGCATCACGACTTGTGCTGGGCTCGAGATGGATACGGCAACAACTGGGACTACTCGATCGTCCTCCGATACCAGGATCCGCCTGGTGCTGGGACGTTTGCCACGCTCGCCTTCGACAAATCGAGCGACAGTGAACCCGGGTATGATTTCGTCTCGGTCGAAGCCGACTCGGCGGGCGCTTCTGAGGCGCGCTTCAACTTCTGTGCGAATCCATCCGGGGCCGCGGAGTCCTACCGGCAGCAGATCCTCTCCACGACCGGCTATGACCCCGGTTCACATGTTGGTCCGGTCAACCTCCCGGAGTATGGCCCCGGCCTCCACGAGGTTTACATCCGTTTCAATAGCGACGCCGGTTACTCGGACCAGGACGGCATGTACTCGAGTGGCAACCACCTGGGTCTTGTCGTCGACAACATTGTCGTGACGGGCCCGCTCGCGTACGTCGAAAACTTCGAAGGTTCGCTCGGCGCCAATGTTCAGCTACTCAACACGGCAGCGAACGTGCCCTTTTGCGCCGCGCCTTGGGCGCGGCTCGTGGTTCATCCAACCGACAACGACAAGTGTACGGAGGACAACACTTGCGCTTGGATCGCGTCGGATCCTGCACGTCCGGCGCTCTTTCCTGACATGGCTTTCGGGCCAGGTCAGGCGATCGTCCATAACTGGATCGACGACATCGTCGTGAGCCCATGGGTCGCCCTCGGCCCGACGGCGAAGGCCACCGTGTTCTCGCTGCGGCGCTTCGGTGGGAATATCTTCACGAACGGGTACATCGTACAAGGACATCACCTCCGCTCCCTGCGCCGCGTCGACAATACCGACTCGCCACAGCCGGGCGACTCGATCGACTGCGTCTCGACTTGGGCGCGCATGAGCTCCTTCAACACGCTCGGCACGTTCGCGTGGACGAACAAATTCGATGATCTCGCCCAGTACTACGATCCCAGCGCGACCCAGATCCAAGTCGCATTCCGGATCGCCGACGGACAGGCTCTTTTTGGCTATCCGCCGCCAACGACTCTCAATCCTGGACCCGGCCCGTATATCGACCGGGTCCGCCTTGGTCGCCTCGGACTTCCGGGACCTGGAATGGGTGCCGTAGACCCGAGTTATCAGGCGCAGGATGCGTTTCCAACCGCGCTTGCCGCGAGCCCGAGCGTCTATCTCCCGGACGGCTCGAATCGCTTTGGAGCCTGTGCTTTCTCGGGCAGCCGCCTGGTGGGTTCTTGCTGCGGGAACCGGCCGGTTCCCGGCGATTCGATCATTGTGTACGCGTCCGATTCGAACGGCACCGGAATGGCGGGCGTGCGTTTCTACGGCGCGATCGTCTCCGGTCCACATGCGGGCAAGGCGCCGCCGCCCTACTCAGTGAGCCAGAGCGGCTTCTTCACGGTCGATGCGGCCAAGGTGGGAGCTTTTAACTCGGGATACTGGACCGTTGATCTCGACGATACCTATTTGCGCGGTGGTGACGTCCTGCAGTACGTTTGGATCGCCGAAGACAATGCCGGGCGTCATACTTCGCTGCCCGCAGGGCTGTTCGCTCCGCCCGAGTCGATCGCGCAAGCGGAGCTGGAAACGGGCGGGCTGTACGAGGTCAACGCCCTGCCGGTGATCGACTGGGATCCGGCGTATTTGGCACGCATCGCGGCGGATAACCACGGCGATCTCGATCCAACCGAGACCGAAATTGCCCAATCACGGCAAGCGAACTGCATTCTGTACTACGAAAAGGTCAACACCGCGCGCCGCAGTGGAGCCGCGAACCGGACGACTTTCATGTACACGCTCGACGCTCTGGGCTACCGCGGAAAGTACGACGTGTATGACACTCAAGGGTACTCGTCGGCTTCGTCCGCACTCGCGACACGCGCCAACGTCGGCCAGTGCGCCGGTTACGCGCTGATCATTCAAGACGACGGGCGTTCGAGCTTGCTTCCAAACGTTCCCACGGCGAGCCAAGGCTTCACGGCCTTCGACCAGGCACAGTGGTATCGCGACTATCTGGCACAGGGAGCGACGAGCCTGGCGGGGCGCGCGACGTTGTGGCTCTTGGGCGAAAGCACCGCGATCGAGAATCCCAGCAATCCGCTCTTCGCGACCGACATGGGGCTCGCGGGCGTGGTGGGCGACCAGGGCATCGCCGTGAACCCGGAGATCGCCGGCACGGGAAGCTTCACTTGGGCCACGGGTGAAGTCACTTCCTTCGCCGGTGATGCCTGCATGTTGCAAGGCGGTTGCCCGTTCGTCCGCGCGTACGACGGTGCGTCCGCCTCCGGAACGGCGGTCGTGACCCATCGCTATCAAGCCGGACCGAATTCCGGCCCGGGCGCGGTCGTCATGAATCGCAATGTGGCGCAAAAGTGGAACACCGTGTGGATGGGATTCGGATGGTTTGATGTGCGAGACGGCACCATGACTTCATTGCCGTCCGCGCCATCGTTCGCGCTGGCGAGCAAGATTCTCACGGGAGCACTCGCTGATTCGTGCCTGGCGCCGCTCGATCCTACCGGCGCTGGGGATCCAATTTCGCTTGCCGCACCGCGCTCGACTGCACTGCTTCCCAACGTGCCGAATCCGTTCAATCCTACGACTCAGATACCGTTCGACCTAGCCGCGCCGGGGCACGTCGTTCTGTCTGTGTACGACGGAGCCGGTCGCTGGGTGTGTACCTTGGTCGACGCGCAACGCGCCCCCGGGCATTACTCGACGCTCTGGAATGGCCTGACAGCCGCGGGTGTGCCCGCACCCTCCGGTGTGTACTTCTCCCGGCTGGCCACTCCAACCGCAGTCGTTTCGCGCAAGATGATACTCGTGCGCTAGTCCGACCGTTGGTTCGCCGGCTCAGAAACCTTGGTCCCAGAGTTGCGAAAGAAACTGTTCGACCGGGAGAATCTCGATCCGGTCCTCTGTCGTGCGTGGATGTGGCTCCAACGACACCACAATCTTGCGAACCTTCGGCCAGTCCTCGCTGAAGGCCCGCAGACCCTTGAGATCACGCGGCGAGACGGTTTGTGAGGCCTTGACCTCGATCGCGATCAACGGCTTCTGGCCCTCCGCTAGAACGAAGTCGACCTCCAATTGGGAGAGAGACCTCCAGAAGAAGAGCCGCCGGCCACTGCGGAAGTAATCGAGCGATGCTCTCAGCTCGCGCTCGATGAGGTGTTCAAGAACTCGCCCATACTCGGGCGTGCGGGGCGACACGGACCAGCGATCCAAGAGTGCATGCGTGACGCCCACATCGAAGAAGAAGAACTTTTCGGTGGCGACCGCCTTGCGTGACCGCGTTCCCTGGAATGGCGGAAGCAGGTTCCCGACCAGCGTATCCTCGAGGACCTGAAAATAGTCGCGTACGGTTCGCGGTGAGATCTGCGCGTCGTTCCCCACCTTCGTGTAGTTGACGATCTCGCCGTTCATCGCGGCAGCCGTCTCCAGAAAACGGCTGAAGTTTGGAATCGAGCGAGCCAGCCCCTCGGCGCGTATCTCCTCCTGGAGATAGAGACCGACGTACGCCTGGAGGTCCTCTTTGGGACGATCGGAGAGGAGCACCGACGGCAGGCCGCCCCATTGGAGCAAGTCTTTCCAGGTTCGGCGCGGTGAAACGGTCCCAATCTCTGGGTACACGATTGAATGCATCCGAACCAACCCGGCCCGACCCCCAAGCAGATTTCGGCCCCGCGCGCGTAATTTTCGTGCGCTGCTTCCCGTCAAGATGAAACGCAACGACGTCTCCCGCTCCATGAGGCGGTGAACTTCGTCGAGAAGCTCGGGCAGCTTTTGGATTTCGTCCAGAATGACGACCTTGCGGCGTTCCGTCAGAGTTCGCGCCCGCTCTCCGATCAGGGCGGGAGATGCCGACAACGATCGGAACGTCTGGGCATCCAAGAGGTCGAGGAACAGGGCCTTGGGGAATGATTTCCGGAGCAGCGTGGACTTGCCGGTCAGGCGTGGGCCCAAGAGGAAGAAGCTCTTCTGGGCGGCAAGGGCCGGTAGGTCGAGAAAACGTCGGAACATGACCAGAAGATAGCGTACACGGTTTCAGAGATCCAGTGGTATATCCACTGAATTTCATGAAATCCAGTGGAGGTCCCACCACCCCCACCCGGCCGCCACGTCAGGACACGGCTTCCCTGGCCCGCACCGGCGACGGGCCGCGTGGGCCGCGCCGCCGCGTGCCGGCCACCGGCTCGAGGGCATCGACGAGATCCTGCAGCTCGGCATGATTGCGCAGTTCCGCGAGATCGAAGCCGATGTTGTGTGCCGGCACTTTCAAGCGATAGCCGCTCCGGCCGTCGTTGTCGAAGAGTGCGACACGGTCTTCGATGCCGAGCTGTTCGACGATGCGTTTGATATGGGTGTGAGCGATGCCCTTTTCCTTGATGTTGACGAGCCCGCCGCCACCGGTCGGGTGGAGCACCCGCTCGGCCGCGAACACCAGCAACCGCCGGTGCACTTCCGGGGTCATCAATTTGCGCTCGCCGTCTACTTCGACGGCGATGCGGTCCCCTTCCAGCCGCCCTGTAAAGAAGAGACCGAGACCCGAAAGACGCGCGCGCTCGTGCGCCCAACTCATGGCGAGCGCCAAGAACGTCGTGATCGTGGCGGTTTTGGAGACCAGGATGAGCACCCAGTTGTAGTCGGGCACGCGCCACTGCGCGGCGATCTGCATCGCGACCGCGACACACGCCAGCCCGGCCAACATCGCGAAGCCGCGGCGCGCGAACGACACGGCGAGTGCCCAACCAAGGGCAATGAGCGTCACGAGCGACAACACGACATCCGGCAACTGTTGCGCCCAACCGGTCGTCCGGCGCGTCCAGAAGCCGATCGCGACGGCGAGACCGAGTACCGCCGCCAAGAACAGCCAGCGCACCCGCGGCACGCGCAGCAGCCGCAAGCGCTCGGGTCCGTGATCGAGATGCGCGATCGCGAGCCAGAAAAATCCGTTGTTCACCGTCGAGGCGATGGCGAGTGCTGCATCCACACCAGGACCCTGTGGACCGATCCACGTCCAGAACCCGAGCACGGCCCATGCGAGCACCGCGGCCGCGAGCCAAAACAATCCGGGATCGCGCCGCACCGGTTGTCCCGGCGTGCGCCGCACTTCCGGCACGCCGCCAATCCAAAAAGACAGCAATGCCAGCCCCGCGAAGAGGCAAATCGCGGCTTGGCTGGCGCCGAACCAGAGTGGTGAACGGGTCTCCACGCGAACCCTTCAGTTGTCTTTGGCCTTCACTTGCTTCTGCAGTTCCTTCGGCCATTTCGCGAGCGCCAGCGCTGCGCCTTGGTAGTGATAATCGATGGGATCCTGGCCGGTCTTTTCCCAGTGCAGCACGCCTTGGATGGAATCGCCCGTCACGACACCGGTCCAGGTGTTCGTGCCTTCCTTGGGGCTTAGAGCCACGGCCCGGAAGGTCATGCTGTTGCCGGTGACCTGCGTGGTGTAGGCAGTCTTGGTAAAACCGTACTTGCGGCACTCCATCGATTCGAACATGCCTTTGCGGAAGATCGCATGCTCGCGGCTGCACGACTTGTTGGTTTGATCGGCGATTTCGATATGGAACGCCTTACCGTCGAGGCCGTTGCCGTCGGCGCACGCGCGGCCGGCCAGAAGCGCGATCGCGAGCAGTGCCAAACGCACCCTGTATGAACCGGGTTTCGTCATTGCGACTCCTCGTTCCACGGGTCCGCAGTGTCTGAACCGTGGAGTCTACAACGAAACCGGCCCGCTGGGAGAGGATCCCAGCGGGCCGGTTGGCCGTCGCTCGCATCGGTCGGGAGTGGCTTTCGACCGGGGGGCGGAGGCCGGTGAGACTACGGCGCCCGGCGTTCGTCATCACGACAATCGCCGGACGCAAAATCGGTGCGGCGTTTCAGCAACAGGCGTTCCGAGCCCCTAGGAACGCCGCGCGAAACGCCGCACACGCTCACCGGCGATATTGATCCTTCATCGTGCTCCAGCTCGAGGCTGAGATGGAGCTCGTCCGCGTCTCCAGATCGATCTGCTTGGCGGCGCCATTCTCCCAACGCGTGTCATTGAAGCTGCCGACGATGTTGGCGATCCACGTCGCGTCGCTCGCCAGAACATCCTTGCCGTCCAAGCGCCAGTTGAGGATCTCACCCTGGTTGGCGCCTTCGTCGATGGAGCCGGTCAGCGAATCGTTGCCGTACACATGGATGAGAAAGCTGCCGTCGGCGTTGGCGAGCGCCGAACCGCAGGTGATGCCGTCGGAGTCGATGGCTTCGATCATGGTGCCGGCGGCCAGCGTGGCGCCGTTCATTTTCGAACCGATGCTGAAGAAATCGGCAACTGGGGCCTGGGCTTGGGCCGCGCTCGCGCCGCAGGCGAGAGCGAGGGCGATCGTGAGAGCAATGCGTTTCATTTTCGAACCTCCTGTTGATCGTTGTCTCTCCGCCCCGGGTGGAGACGGAGCCGTTCGAGCTTTTCTCGCGCTACCAGGGCTCGAACGGACTCCGTATCTCCTCCCGCGGCAGTGGCGGTGGCACAACCGAACCGGACGGAATCGCCGAGCCGAAGCCCGGTGCGATCCTTGGGACCCGGCTGTGCTCACCGCACAAGTCCGGCGTTGGAGACGCTGGCCGCGTCTCACTTCACGAGCATCATCTTCTTGGCCTGCGTGAACGTCGGCGTCTGCAGGCGGTAGAAGTACATTCCGGTGCCGAGAGCGTTGCCGCGCTCGTCACGGCCGTCCCACACGATTGCGTAGCGGCCGGGCGCTTGCGCCCCGTTCACGAGCGTCCGCACCGTGCGTCCACGGACATCGAAGATGCGCAGGTCGATGTGCGCCGCCGCGATGCGTTCACCGTTGACGCGGGCCGGAATCGCGTAGTTGATCTTGGTGGTCGGATTGAACGGGTTCGGGCTGTTCTGCGCCAAGGCGAAGGACTTGGGCAGCAGCGACTCGGTGTTCACGAACTCGAGGCCGATCGACTTCGAGTCGTTCGCCGCCCAAGCCGTGTTCGCGTCGCCGACCTGCACGACGTCCGCACCACGCACCTTGAAGGTGATCGCGTCCCCATTCACGGCGCCCTCGTCGGCGTCGGTGATCGAGATGTCACCGGCGATGTGCAGAATGCCGACCGTTCCATCCTGTTTCACGGTCGCCGTGCCGCACAGCTTGCCTTGAGCGTCATACGCTTCCAGCACTGTGCCGGTGGGCGCCGGCTTGCCATCGATCGTGAACTCGGTGCTCCACACGTCCATGACCGTCGGCACCGACATCGCGTCCGAGCGCGCCGCAACCGGCATCTTGCCGCCTTGCTGCGCTTCGGCCGAGCCAGCCTTCGGCACGCCGCCGTACACGAGCTGATCCGCGGCCGTCATGTAGAACCAGTAGCCCTGGCCGCTGCGCATCTCGTGCAAGTCGGACAGTGCGGGCAGCGACGGATAGTAGGTGTGGTACCCGGCGCCGGTCTCGTAACCGCGCGCCAACGAGTACGAACCGGCGATCGTCGCGAGTGCCATCGCCGGCGCCATCGGTGCCGCCGGCATGTAGCCCGCCAAGTTCCAGCCCGTGCCAAGGTTGATCGGCGCCACGGGGTTCGTCGGCAAACCCGTGATGGCGAGCGTGCCCGGCTGGGTCATGTAGATCCAGTAACCGTGCTTGGCGTCCATGTTCTGCAAGTCGCTGAAGTCGACCGGCAGACCTGGCAGGTAGGTGTGGAACGCGCTCTGATCGTAGCCGCGCACCACGCTGTACTTGCCTTGGATCGTCGCCAGAACTTGGTCGATACGGGTGTTCGCCGGATCGACGTTGAAGGAGATCAAGTTCCAACCGGCGCTGAGCAGGTAGCCGGCGCTTTGCGTCGAGGACACCGGTGTCGACCAGGCGCTGGCGTTCTGGGCCACGTCACGGGCCCGGACGCGATACCAGTACGTCACACCGTCGGTAAGACCGGTAAAGCTATACGTCGTGGCCGCCATCCAGTCCGAGGTCGCGAACACGGTCGCGAAGCTCGCATCGGTCGAGCACTCCGCGTCGTATTCGGCCGCGGTCGCGGTGGCGCTCCACGAGACCAGGTTCGAAGCACCCTGAGTCACGCTTGGTTCGGCGAGCATGGTCGGAGCGTCCGGTGCCGTCGTATCGATCAGCGTCTGCGCGTCCGGTGTTCCGGGTGCAGTTTCGAAGTTCGAAGCGCTGTCAGTCGCACGCGTGTAGAAGGCATAGGCGCCGTCACCGCCGAGCGCCGAAGCGTCGAACGCGATCGGGCTCGTCGTGAAGGGGCCGCCCGCGTACGGTGCGAAGGCGCCACCGTTGCGGGACACGTACAACTCGATCCCTGACAGGCCGCTGGTCGCGTCCGCCGCCGACCAGGCGATGTCGAAGGCCGAAGCCGTGGACAGTGCCGGCAGCGCCGCCGTCTGCGAGGCCGGTGCACTCGCGTCCTGCGTGCTGGACATTGCCGCCGACCAGGCGCTCTCCACGCTCAGGTTGTTGCGTGCCTTGACGCGATAGAAGTACTGCGCGCCATCGCTCAAGCCGTTGAAGTTGTGCGACGTCGCCGCCATCCAGCCGCTCTCGGCGAAGATCGAAGCGAACGTGTTCGCAGTCGAAGCCTGGACGAAGTACGCGATGTTGTTCGCACCCGGCGTCCAGGCGATCGTGCGGCTCGTACCGGCCGTGAAGGACGGCAGAGAAGCCAGAGTCGGCACCGCGGCCGCACTCATGTTGACGATCGTCTGCGCGTCCGGGCCACCTGGGGCCGGCTCGCGATTGGCGACGCGGTCACGAGCCCGGGTGTAGAAGGCGTAGTTGCCTTCGCCGCCCGTTGCCGCGACGTCGAACGAGATCGGGCTCGAGGCCCAAGGCCCGCCCGCATACACCGTGTAGGCGCCGCCGTCCTTGGCGTAGTAAAGGTCGACGCTCGCGACGCCACTCGTAGCGTCGTTGCCGTTCCACGCAATCGGGAAGGTCGGCGTGGTGATTACCGGCGCGAGCGCAGCCACAGCTGAAGCCGGCGCCGTGTCGTCGAGCGTCGTCGTCTGAACAGTGGCATAGGGCGACTCGTTCTGGGCCGCATCGCGGCACTTCACCCGGAACCAGTACGTCGTGCCATCGTCCAGCGAATTGAAGTTGAAGTTGGTCGACGAGAGCCAGGCGCTCTGCGACGTGATGGCCGCGAAGTCGGCGGCCGTGGACATCTCGGCCTGGTACTCGATCGCCCCCGTCGCCGCCTGGCTGTTCCACGACAAGAGCACCGCGGAACCGGCCATGAACTGTGCCAGAGAAGCGATGGCTGGCGCATTCGGCGCGCTCGCGTCGATCTGCGTTTGTGCATCGGGCGATCCCGGCGCCGCTTCGTAGTTGCCCGCCGTGTCACGGGCGCGCAAGTAGAAGGCGTACTGACCGTCGCCGCCAAAGTTGGCGCTGTTGAACGCGATCGGCGAGCTCGTGAATGGGCTCCCGGCCGCGAGTGCGAAGGCGCTGCCATTGCGGCTGTAGTAGAGATCCGTACCGGCGATACCACTCGTCATGTCCGTGCCGGACCAGGCGAGTGACACGACCGGCGTGTTGAGCAGGGCCGGCAGTGCCGAGAGTTGCGACGCCGGAGCGGTCGCATCCAGGATGGTGGCGGCCAGAGACGAGAAGGCGCTGGCGTTGTGCGCCGCGTCACGCGATTGGACGCGGAAGTACGCCGGTTGGCCATCCGCCAAGCCGCTGAAGTTGAAGTCGTTCGCCACGATCCATCCCGTGTCCTGGCCGGGTGTCGCGAAGGTCGCCGCCGGCGAGGTCTGGGCCCGATACTCGGTGGCGCCGATGGCGGCATCCCAGTGCAGGTTCAGCGACGTACCGAGGGTGAAATTGTCGAGTGCCGCGATTTGCGGTGCCGCCGGCGCTGCCGTATCGATCATCGTTTCGGCGTCGGCCGCTGCCGGCGCGTCTTCGATGTTGCCGACGTTGTCGTGGCCACGGGTGTAGAAGGCGTACTGGCCGTCACCCATCGCCGATGCATCGAAGGCAATGGGGCTCGCCGTGAACGGACTGCCGCTCACCAGCGTGTAGGCCCCGCCGTCCTTCGACATGTAGAGATCGGCGTTGGCGATGCCGCTCGCCGTGTCATTGCCCGTCCAAGCAATCGACAGCAGTGCAGCAGCGCTGGTCGCCGGCAGCGCAGCCGCCTGAGTGGCCGGGGCCGATGCATCCAGCGTCGTCGCAGCCGGGCTGCCGAAGGCCGAAACGTTACCGGCAGCGTCACGCGACGCGGCGCGGAAGTAGTGGATCTGGCCATCGGCGAGACCCGTGAACGTGTGATCGATCGCCGGTGCCCAGTCGGTCTCGGCGAGAATCGTCGCGAACGCAGCATCCGTCGATGCTTGCGTGCGGTAGGCCGTCGCGCCCGAAGCGCTCGCATCGGCCCACGTGATGGCGCGATCGCTGCCGGCCGTGAACGGCGGCAGAGCCGCCATCGCCGGCGCCGCGGCCGGCGTCGTGTCGATCATGATCTGCGCATCGGCGGTTGCCGGTGCCGTTTCCGTGTTGCCCACATGATCGTGTGCCGCCGCGTAGAAGGCGAACGATCCGTCACCGAGCGCGCTGGCGTCGAGGGCGATCGGCGTCGCATCGAACGGACTGCCGCTCACCAGTTGCCATGCGCCGCCATCCTTCGCGACATACAGATCCACGCCGGCGATGCCGCTCGTGGCATCGCTGCCTGTCCAGGCCAGGCTCAGGTGCGGGTCATTGCTGAGGGCGGCGAGCGGTTCGATCTGCGACGTGGGCGCGGTGGCGTCCATCGTCGTGCTTTGCATGCCCGAGTAGCCGGTCATATTCGCCGCGATATCGCGGGCCTGCACCCGGAAGTAGTAGTGCTGGCCGTCTGTGAGGGCCGCGAAGTCATGTTGCAGTTCCGCCGCCCAGACGGTCGCGAGATCGATCGTCGCGAAGCCTGGATCGGTGGACATTTCGACGCGGTAGGCCGCGGCGCCCGACGCGCTCTCATCCGACCAGTGCAGCGTCAGCGCCGCCCCGCTCGTGAACGTCGTCATGCCGGCAATCGTCGGCGCACCCGGCGCCGCCGTGTCGATGACGATCTCGGCATCGGCCGATGCAGGCGCATCCTCGATGTTGCCGGCTGCGTCCGTGCCACGTGCGAAGAACGTGTAGTGGCCGTCGCCGCCAGTCGTGAGAGCGTCGAACGCGATCGGACTCGAGGCGAATGGACCGCCTGGATACGCGAGCGCGGCACCGCCGTCCTTCGAATAGTAGAGCTCGATGCCCGTCAAACCGCTCGTGGCATCGGTTCCGGACCAGGCGATCTCGAGCCCCGTGGCGCTCGATGTCGGCGGCATTGCCGCCACAGCCGTGGCCGGCGCGGTAGCGTCTTGCGTGCTGGCAAGTGCAGCCGAGGGGGTCGATTCATTGCCGACGGTGTCACGGCTCCGAACGCGGAAGTAGTACATCGTCGCGTCGGCAAGACCGGTGAACGTGTAGTTGTGGTCGGTCGTCCAGTCGCTCTCCGCGACGAGCGACGTGAAGGCAGGATCGGTCGAGGCTTGCGCCCTGAACGACACGCCCTCGCCCGTCCAGTCGATCGAGCGGGCTGCACCCGGCGTGAAGGCCGGCAGGGCGGCGATCGCCGGAGCCGTAGGCGGCGCCGTGTCGATGACGATTTCTGCATCACCGGTCGCGGGCGCTGCTTCGGCGTTGCCGACGGCGTCCGTGCCCAACGTGTAGAAGGCGTACGTGCCGTCGCCACCCATGGCGGAAGCATCGAACGCGATCGGGCTGGTGGCGTACGGGCCACCCGGCAGAAGCGTAAAGGCACCGCCATCCTTGGCGTAGTACAGCTCGACCGCAGTGAGACCGCTGCTGGCGTCCGCACCCGTCCAAGCGATCGACAGTGCCGGCGACGCCGACATCGCGGCCATCGCATCGACGCTGGTGGCCGGCGCGCTTGCATCCTGCGTGCTCAGGGCCAAGGCGCTGAAGGCCGATTCGTTCAGAGCCGCATCGCGCGACTGCACGCGGTAGTGATACTGCGTGCCGTCCGCGAGGCCGGTGAACGTGTGCGTGAGGCTTGAAATCCAGTCACTCGTCGAGGCGATCGCATCGAAGGTGGGGGTCGTCGAGGCTTGAATGCGATATTCCATCGCGCCCGACGCCGCCTGATCATCCCAGGTCATGTCCCGCGACAAACCCGGCGTGAAAGCCGGCAGCGCCGCGAGAGCCGGCATGGCCGGCGCTTGCGTATCGAAGATCGTCGTCGCATCGGCGGCTTCCGGCGCCGTCTCGGCGTTCGCGACATTGTCAGCCGCGATCGTATAGAAGGCGTAGGCGCCGTCGCCGCCGGTCGTCGAGGCGTCGAACGCGATCGGCGTCGCCGTGTAGGGGCCGTTCGGGTACATCGTGAACGCGCCGCCATCCTTGGCGTAGAAGAGCTGCACGCCCGACACGCCTGAGAGGGCGTCGATCGCTAACCACTCGAGGTCGAGCGTTGAATTCGACTTGTAGGTGCCGAGTGCCAACACGTGGGACGCGGGAGCGCTCGCGTCTTGCTGGCTCGCGACGGCGGTGGCGAAGGCCGACTCGTTGTTGGCGATGTCGCGGGCCTTCACCCGGAAGAAGTACGGCTGGCCGTCCGCCAGGCCGCTGAAATTGAAGTTCGTCGTCGCGATCCAGCCGCTGTTGCCCACCAGCGACGTGAAGGCGGCGTCGAGAGCGCATTCGGCGTAGTACGCCGAGGCGCCGCTCGCTGCTTGATCACTCCAGGCGACCGTGTTCGCCGCACCCGGTGTGAAGCCCGGTTCGCCGGCCATGATCGGCACATCCGGCGGCGTCGCGTCGGTCGGCGTCGCGACGCCCGAATTGACGGACATCGCCGTGCCCGGGTACGCCGGCGTGCCGCGGTACACGAGCCCGAGCGCGTACTGGTAGTTGGTCCCGAACGTGACTGCCGTGTCGTGGTACGCGGAGTCGGTGAGCGCGATCGCGTTCAGTTGCGTGAACGCGATGCCGTCGGTACTCCGATAGATGTTGTAGCCCGCCACCAGCGACGGCGTGCCGGCGGTCAGAGCCGCATGCCACGTAACGTCGATGAATGCGGGGCCACCGACCGCAAGCGGCACCGGAATCGGCCGCACGGTCATGCCCGGGAACACGTCGGGGTCCACCGACGCCAGAGTTTTGACAGCCAACCCGTAGTAACCGGCATGCGCGGCAGTGCCGGCGCCGGTCTGCATCTCGAGGACGGCGGCGTGTTCATCGCCGACCAGCCACTGGCGGGTGAGCCCGAAGCCCACATCGTGCAACCAGTAGCCGGGCAGCGTCGTGCCCGTCGTCACCGACGTGCGCGCTGCCGAATCACCCGTCCAGTAGATTTGCGTGGTCGCCGAGGCGTCCGTTTCCGGAACACCCGGCGCTTCGGACACGGCTCCACCTTCGGTGTGCGTCGTGCCTGCGAATGCCGCCGGCAAGCCGGCCAACATCGTCAGCAGGAACGTCACACCTCCGATGAGGCGCATCCAGCGGGGTTGGATCGCTTGAAACATCTCTGTCGCTCCTTGGGCAATTGCAAACACGATCGAACGAACGAACAACAGTCGAACGCTCGGAACACCGAACGACGGCGGACGATTCACGGCGCCAGGTGCGGCGGGAATCGCGGCAGCTCTTGATCGAGGCTTGGTGCCCTCGCGGGCAGTGCGGTCGTGCGGTGCGGCCTCCGTCGCCGCCGGTCGAGGCGGGACGGAGGCCCGAGCGGATTTAGTGGCGCGCCGTCAATTGGCGCTTCCGAAGGCTGCGAACCGGTCCTGAATCAGCGGGCGCGCGGGCGCCAGCCGTTGACATTTGCGTTGACCACGATGCCGTAACCCTGGCCGGGCACGATCCCGAAGTTCTGGCCGCGCCAGCCGTTCGCAAAGTACAGGTAGCTCTGCGGCGCCCCGGTCGCGGCATCGAAGCGAATAATCTTCGCGACCTTGGCTGGGGCAGCACCGCCATTCAAGTGATCCAGGAGTGCCTGGGCATCGGTGTAGTCGGCGCTGTACGGCAATCCCAACCAATAGATGTTGGATGTCGTGCCGCGCGACTGGAAGTTGAAACCGAGGGCCGGATTGTGTGCCCCCACCAGCGCCTGCGTCAGATTGGTCTGCAGCGTGATGGCGTACGCTTCGCCGGCGATGATCGGGAAGTTGTCGCCGACCCACGCGCCAAACTCATAGTTGAGCGCCTGGGTCAACTGCGTCGTGGCGTTGAAACGCGTGATCCGGCGTACGGGGCCCGGAATCGGACCGCGGTTCAGGTCGTTGACCAGCGACTGCGCATCGACGAAACCGCTCAGGTACGGGATCGCAATCCAGTACGCGTTCTCCGTGCCGGACGCAAAGGACAGGCTGAGCGCCGACTTCATGGCCAGAGCCGAACCCGTCCACGATTCACGATTGCTTGCCGACACGGCGTAGACCCGATAGAAGTAGTTCGGGGCTGCATTCAGTGCGCCGGTATCGGTGAACGACTGGCCGGTGGTCGTGCCGAGCAGATTCGAGTGCGCAACGACGTCCGGAACGAAGGCCACCGTCGTGCCGCGATAGATGTTGTAGTGATTGGGAATGAAGGTCGCACCCATCGAGTCGGTGGTGCAGGGCGACCAGCGCAGAAGCACGCTCGATCCGCTCTTGACCGCCGTGAAACCGGCCACTTGCGCCGGCGGCGGGGCCTGGAGCGGCTTGCCGCTCATGACCGTCGAGTTGGTGTTCTTGTTGCCGGCGCCGTCGCTGGCGCGCATCACGTAGTAGTAGGTGTTGCTGGCCGAGAGCCCGCTCACCGTCGTGCGCACGTTGGCGGCATCCAACTGCGCCAGGAACAGGAAGTCGGCGTTCGACTTCTTGTAGTTGTGCACCTGCACTGCGAGCGTGTTCTTGCCGACGTACAATGCATTCGTGAACGCCGACAAGTCGATCCAGCGCAGGGTAGGGTTCGGCGTATAGTTGGTCGGCGATGCCAGGTCGAGCACCGCGTTCCAGGACGGATTGACGCTCGACGCTGCCAGTGAATTGAAGTTCGCCGGGTTGTTCATGTTGTCGCGCGTCACTTCGACGCCGTTGATGTAGGCGATGAAGCCATCGTCCACGAGGACGCCGAGCTGGATGGCCTGCGGAATCGACGCCAGGTTGAAGTTGGCGCGGAAGTACACCGACGTATAGGCGTTGTTCATGTCGGACAACACCGTCGCCGGCTGATAGCGGTTGCCGGTGTCATAGCCGAAGGCACCCTCGCCCGCCAACCAGCCCGAGTCGTCGAAGTTGCGATCCTTCCACAGGGCCGGCGGGGCGGATGTGCCCTTGAGGAAGTGCCAGCTCGCACCCATCGGCACGATCGGTGCCGTGCCGCTGATGGTCGCGGTCGGGGTCGTGAAGTTGAAGCCGGCCGGCGTGAGCGATTGGTACATCTGATACGAAATCGGTAGCGTGTTGTCCTGGGCGGCGTTCCAGCTCAACGTCAGCGTTCCGTCACCCGGGGTGATACCGGTCAAGCCGGCGAAAGCCGGGGCCACGGCATCGGTGGGCCTGGCGGACATTGAAATCACCGTGGTCGTGCGGTTGCCGGCCTCGTCCACGGGAACGACGGCGAACCAGTAGTTCGTGCCGTTCACCAGTCCGGTGATGTTGGCGGACGCCGCCCCAGCGGGGACCGTCAACACCGGCACCGAGGTGCCGAGCGTCGTAAAGGACGACGATCTCTGATAGATGTCATAGCCGGCGACATCACCCTGAGCGGCCTCGGGGTACCCTGGCCAGGCGAGCGCCACCGTGCCGCCGGCTGCGGTGTTCGTCGCGGTCAGGGCGGCGATCGCCGCAGGGGCAATGTTGTCGAGCCCGCGCACCGGTCCGACCTCGAGCGAGAACGTCGACTTCTTCACACCGGCGCTGTCCGACTGCACCACGTACCAGTAGTCCTGAGCGTCGGCGGTCGTGCTGTCGTTGAAGGTGTTCGTGCCGTTCGGCACCCAGCCGAAAGACGTCGCGCCGTACACCCCGGCGGTGGTCGTGCGATAGATGTCGTAGCGCGTGATGTTGGCGTCGGCACCGATGAGCGCCCACGTCAGCTTGATCCAGCCGCCTTGGTCCGCCGGACGATCTGCCGCCGTAAAGCTCTTGGGTTCGGCGAGGCCGCCGTTGTTGACGGACGTGACCGGGCCGACCTCGAGGAACGCCGAAACGTTCATACCGTCGGTGCAGCGGATCCGGTAGAAGTAGTTGGTGCCGTCGAGCGGCGTGTTGTCGAAGTATTCGACCGAACCTGCCGGGCGGACCGAAAGCGGCGTGGAGGGATACGAAGTGCCACTCTTTTTGCGATAGATCTCGTAGCCGCTTACGTCGGCCATGCCGCCGCCGTCATCCAACGACTTGGTCCACGTGAGGCGCAGGCTGCCGCCGTCGTCGGTCGGCGTGTCAATCACCGCGAGAGCCGTGGCCGGGTTCGGCGCAATGTTGTCGATGGCCGCGGCGCTCGTCCCCGCACCGGCAAAGATGGCGTTCATTTTGCCGCTCGAGTCGAATGCGCCGACGAACACCGAGTACTGCTTGCCGCGCACGAGCGGCAGGCCGTTGAACGTATCGAGCCGCATGTGCAACGAGTCGGGATTGGTGATCGGCGCCAGGTTGAGCGGCGTCATCCCGGATGCATTGGTAAACGGTGCGTCGTTCACGAAGATATCGTAGTGATCGAAGTCGGTCGCGACCGACTTGGTCCAACTGAGATCGAGGGCGACGCCGTTATCGGCCGGCACGTCGGTGAGCGTGCAGACCGGGCGCGGCGGCGCGTCCGGATTCAACCAAATGGGCGTCGACCAGGCGATACCGCCGTCGACCTGGATCACCTTGACGTCGTACCAGCGGTCGCCGGTGGCACCCGCGTCGGTGAAGTTGACGGTCGCGGCCGTCGACGGATCGATTTCGAAGAGCCGCGGGATGAGCGTCAGATCGTTGCTGCTGAGTAAACTGTTGTGGATCTCGATCGCCAGCGTGTGCGTACCCGGCGTCAGCATCGCCGCATACGACGTCAGGTCGAAGAGATCGAGTGCCGGGTTCATCGGCGTACCCGCAGCCGTGCCGTTGTTGGTGTAGAAGGGCGGCACCAACGCACCAGGTACCGCCATGGCGCCCATATTCGGATTGCGGAACGGGCCGGCCGGCGTGGTCGAAGTCACGGCGCCCGCCGGCATGTTGACGCGCGCCACCTGGACACCGTCGACGTAGGCGATGAAACCGTCGTCATAGTCGCAGCCCAAGTACAGGTACTGGGGCGCATTGTCGGTCACTGCGAACGTTTGACGGGTGTACAGCGTGAAGTACTTGTTGACCATGCCCGTGACAACGGTCACGTCGTCGTTGTTGCCGAAACCGATGCCCGAACGGCCCGCGAGCCACCCGGCGTCGCTGAAGGTGTTGGTGTTCCAATCGGCCGGCGGTTCGACCGTGCCCTTGAAGTAGCTGAGCGGCGCGCCGACTTCGACGAAGACCCGCTGCGGCGGTGGCGCATAAGTGTTGATGAGCGTGTTGCTGCGGCGGATCTCGATACGCGATAACGGCGCCGTGCCGTCGACGTGAATTTGCATTTGTGCGTCGCCCACCGGCGCGTTGTCGACATCACCCAGAATCTTGCCACCGATGCCGAAGTCGAGACCGATGCGGGCGCCGTTCGTGGCGTAGGTATGGCGCGCCCGCAGGGCGTCGAAGATCGACGAACGCGTCAACGACTGGGCCATGATTGCGGTGATACCGCCTTCAGTGCCAGGCACGGTGTGTGAGTCGCTCGAACCCAAGACACCAATGCGCTTGCCCGACGCCCACTGCTCGCGCAAACCGCGGCCATTCGTCGGGCTCGTTTCGTAGACACCCCAGCGCGACACGATTTCGGCGTTCGGCTGCAGCGGGGCGTTGTAGTACGACCAGTTCGTCAGGTACCCCGACAGCGCCGGGTGTGCGGCGTGCAACAGACCGTTTGTTGTCGCGATGAGTGCGTAGTACTCGGCCGGCGTGTCGCTCGTCACCACGTTGGGACGAAAGAGCGGCTGATCGTCGGTCAAGAAATAGACGGGCTTGTGGCCAAATGTGTCATTGTTCCACTCGTATCCCGAGAGCGGTACGAACACGCCGGGCTGGTACATGGCGGCGGACGCCGCTTTGACGTTCACCCAGCGCGTATCGGTTATTTGGCTGGCGTGCGCCGTGAGCGCCACGACGTCGAGCCCGACCGAGTCCCGGCCGAAGCTGAAATACTGGGTGGGCGTACCCAGTTGCGAGTTGTCGCCCTGCATATCGCCCCAATAGCGATTCAGGGTCTGCGCTTGGCTGCTTGCAGCGATGGCGAGCGCTGCCAGCACGAGACCGATCTGCAGGACACGAGACGTCAGCTTCATGAACCTCGTCCTCCGGGTGCCTCACGGGGTCGCGTTGTGGCGCAAACCCGCTTGTCGTGGCGCATCGTGGCAAAGTCACTCGCGACCCAACGCATGGAAGCCGTTGGTGCCGCTTGCTGCGACGCAAGTGGCGTTCCGTTGGTCTGGAGGGCCGCCATCGCGCCGCCACCATCCTCCGGTATGCACCGCCAAACCTTGTGTTTACAGCGAGTTCCGGAAGCCACGCGCGCGTCTCCAGCGCCCGCGCTCGGCACCGCGTCGCGGGCCCGGCTGCGAAATCCCACGCAATTGCGCCTCGGTGGCTGCGGCGTTTGGGTCAAGGACCTTGCCGCCTGTGGGCCGGTATCGACAGACGGTGCCGCGTATCGCGCGCTGCCCGACTCCGCCTCGCAACGGTGCGACGCGTCTACCTCGGCACATCCGGCATTGTCGTCACCGCTACGGTCCAGACTGTCGACGGCCCCCTTCTCGGGCGCCCCGGTCAACCGCTACGATCCGGCCTGCGCCCCTCGCGCACCGCGCACCCGAAACGTGCTGCAGGCTTGGAGGCCCCCGTTGGAAGAGCTGATCCGCAAACTGCTGCAGGAACTAGGCGAGGATCCCGATCGCGAAGGCCTTGCGCGGACACCGCAACGGGTCACAGAGGCCATGCGCACGTTGACGCGCGGCTACAGTCAGAACGCCGAGGAAATCGTCAATGGCGCGATCTTCCATGAGAAGTACGACGAGATGGTGATCGTCAAGGATATCGACCTGTACAGCATGTGCGAGCACCATCTCCTGCCGTTCTACGGTAAGTGTCACGTCGCATACATCCCGGATGGCAAGATCATCGGTCTCTCCAAGATCCCACGCATCGTCGAGATGTTCGGCCGGCGGTTACAAGTGCAGGAGCGGCTGACGCAACAAGTCGCGACCTGTCTCGAGCAGGTGCTCGAACCCAAGGGAGTCGCCGTGGTCACCGAGGCGTACCACCTCTGCATGGCGATGCGCGGCGTCGAGAAACAGAATGCCAATGCCGTCACCAGTGCGATGACCGGTATCTTCCTGAAGGATTACCGCACCCGCGACGAATTCTTGGGATTGATCCGCCGATGACCGCGCGCCGCACGCGTGCCGCCGGCGCTCCACGGCGCGATCCGCTACGCGGCAAGGTCGTGCTGATCACCGGAGCCGGCCGCGGGATTGGGCGAGCGCTCGCCAACGAATTCGCTGCCGCCGGCGCGACCCTCGTGCTCGCGGCGCGCACCGGGCGCGAGATCGGCACGGTGGCGCGCGCGATCGTCCGCCGTGCCGGGCACGCGATCGCGGTCCCCTGTGACGTGCGCGACGCGGCTGCCGTCAGCGAACTCGTGCGCCGCGCTCTGGCGGAATTCGGGCGCATCGACATTCTCGTCAACAACGCCGGTGCATTTCAAATCGCCTCGCTCGCCGACACCGACGAGGCTCTTTGGGATGCGATCGTCGACACAAACCTGAAAGGCACTTACCTGGTGACCCGCGCCGCGCTCGGCGCCGTGGTGCGGGCGCGCGGCCAAGTCGTCAACATGGTGTCGGTTGCAGGCCGCATGGCGTTCCCGGGCGATGCGGCCTATTGTGCCTCGAAATGGGGCGTTCTCGGCTTCACCAACGTGCTGCGTGAGGAACTTCGGCCGCTCGGTGTACGGGTCACCGCGGTCCTCCCCGGCGCCGTCGACACGCCGCTCTGGGACCACGTCCCCGGCGACTGGAACCGCACCCAGATGCTGTCACCGGCTGCGGTAGCACGTTTCGTGGTGGCTGCGTGCTCATTGCCGCCCGAATGCGCCGTCGACGAATGCACCATCAATCCCACCGGCGGGCCGCAGTAGCGCAGTAAGCCACGCCGATCACAACAGGCCCAGCGAGTGCCGATGACGTCGGGAGAAAATGACACTAGGGAGTGACTTCCGGCCACTTTGATGTGAGCTGGCGCTCCTCTAGTGTGTCCACATTGATGATCCACAATACGCCGGACTCCGGGGTATTGACGCACGCGTCGCAGCGAGAATAGACGAGATGTATTCCGTCCGGCGACCATGACGGATCACAACCGCCGTCCGAAGTGATCTGTCGTGGGACGAGCCGTCGGATCTCACTTGGTTCGACCTCCGAGTACGCGGAGCATGGGCAGGTATGCCGCGGCCGGGTTTCGGGGGGACAGATCAAATCCACGGTCAAGTCATGTCCAAGGAGCCGGGGTTTGTGATCCTCCTCACCCCTTGAAGTGCGCATCGCAGACCGTTGAACTCCGATGACAATTCCGCGCTTGGAACATTGACACTCGCGAAGGAAGCATTACGTTTCTGGTAGTGGTCGTACTTGACTCATGATGGGGCGTGCACTGCGTGTGTAGTGCTCAAGGAGAATGAGGGTGAGAAACACGTGTTGCGCGACTTCTCAATCCGCGACGGATGAGGACGAGTGCAGGCGTGCGCATGTGAGGAGGTTCGAGGTATCAATGGCCGCGCTCAGAAAGATCGTGTTGGCAGCCGTCGGCCTATGCTGCGCTGCAACCGACGTGTTTGCTCAAAGCGGGGACGGTTTTGTAGGCGTCTTCCGCGATGCGGCGGGAACGCAAAGTTGCACTGCGGTGCCCGCGCTGACGGGCACCACCCTGTATGTCGTCGGGAAAGTCGCTGGAACAACCGCGGCCGGGATCACTGGCGCGGAGTTTCGGATTGAAGTTGGCAATCCGATTGGGTGGTACCTGATCTACACGCCACCCGAAGGTGCCATCGCGCTTGGCGATCCCTTGTCGTCGGGCGTGAACATCGCATTTCGCACCTGTGCCGAGGCCGTTGCCGGGAACATTGGCCTTGGGACGATTAGTGTCTTTAACGTGAACGGCGTGACCACGTCTCTGCTCGTCAAGCGGCACAGCCAGCCGAGCAATCCCGAGTTTACGTGCCCTCTGTTCGTCGCCTGTGACGCGCCGTACTACTCAAAGACCTGCATGGCGACCGCGGGTATCGATTCGTGCGCGCTGGGAACGTCAAAGGCCCAACGCCTAGAGTCGACGGATCCCGCCGTATTTGTCAGTATGCTGGATGCCGCCACGCCGGGTTCCGGACCACAAGCCACGTTTCTGCCGATCGCGAGTGTCGTCGGAACGCTGCCCGTTTTTGACGCGTGGTCACCAGTCGGCACACGCATCGCCTTTTGTCGCGGAGACAGCCTGTTCGCACTCGACCCCTCGCTGCCGAGCACGCCGCCTTGGCTCGTGATGCCAAACGTCGACGCGTACACCGCGTGGTCACCAGACGGCGAGTGGATCGCCGCACTCCGTCGTTCCGCTGACGATCGGCGCGACGGGCTCTCTACAATCGTCGCAGCCCCGGTCTCGGGAGGGCCTGCGGTGACGCTGGTCAAGGCAGAGATAGACCAATTCCGTTGGGCCCCGAACGGGAACTTGTACTTCTGGGAGACGCGAACAGGGACGCGGCATGCGGTGCCCCCGCCGGAAAGCTGGCAACCGCCCTCCCAATCCGCGGCCGCGGCTCCGATGCTCGTGCCTCGCATGAGCGTCCGGGGCGGCATCGGCACGCGCATATTCAGGACCGAGCCGACGGAAGGCGAGACCGAGTTCCCCGCGCTGTCGGGCCTCGGTCCCTGCGTCGTGTTGCCGCGCGCGACCGTGCCCAACAGTGAGCTCTATCTCGTAGACGCCTACGGCGCGACGGGCGTGAAGACGCTGATCGTTGACCTCGGCGGGAGCATCGTCGTTGATTTTGGCACCCAGACTGGTGTCGCGGGTTTTGGTGGAACATCGGTGTCGTCTGACGCCTCGTACGTCGTCGGCCAGAACGTGGTGGACGATGGAACGACCACCCTCGCCGCCACGCTATTCGTGGCAGGCGCGGACGGCAGTTGGCGCGTAACCGTGGCCGGCACGGCCAATGGATCGCATCCAGCGCTGTCCGCTAGCGAATCCTTTGTTGCTTTTGAAGACCCAACGAGTGGAGAGCTCCATGTTGGTACGTTGGCGGTGTCGTTCCCGTAACGCAGTGGTGCTCACTGCGCTCGTCTATCAGTTCGCCGACGCATCGAGCGCCGTCGCAGCCAAGATCGTCATTGATCCGGGACATGGCGGTTCGGACAACGGTATCCAGGGCACGAGCACGTGCTACGAAAAGACCATGGATCTCTGGTCCGCATTGAAGGTGGCGGACTTATTCAACGGGTCTCCGACGTATGTTGTCTTGTTGACACGGCCCGACGACTCCCCCCGTACTGACTTTCAACGCCGAGAGTTTGCCGAGGGTCACGATGCGGAGGCGTTCGTATCTGTTCACCACGAGAACCCCAGAATCGACGTTGGATTCAACAACTGCACGACGGCGGGGATCTACTCGACGGCGCCATTTGGGGGCATCCCCGACCGGTACCTGGCGGGCGTCCTGGCCACAGAGGTGAACGCTGAGCTACTGGGATGGTTTCCCGACTTCGGTCTAGCCCAAGCGGGGGCCGTCTTGAATGCGTCATATCTGGATTGCCCGGGGTGCTATACCCCGGAACTGCCCGAACAAGTTCCCGTTCGCGCGCGAATCAGCGCGTTTGGCGCTGGTTGTCCGGACGGTTGGGCCTCATGTCAATTCGGAAACCTTATTACGCTGGCGGAGGCCAACGGAATTGTCAATGGCTTGGCACTGTATTTCTACAATCCAGCCCCGAATCGCGGGTTTGCCGTAATCGGTGACGTGACCTATTACGTGTCGTTTGAGTGGTTCGAGTGGAGTGGGGGAATCGTAACCTATTCGCTCGAGCGAAGTGACAACTGTTGGGGACCCTTCGAGCACATCAAGGATGTCACTACGGAGCCGAATCGCGTCTACTATCGAGATGTCGACGACACCGTCAGTTACGCACGTGGGGCCGAGGCGCCATACTACTACCGCCTGATTCGAACCAATCAGATTTACACGGTGACGGCCACGACGTCTAACTTGCCACCTCCTCCCAGTCCCCCAAGCGCGCCGTCCAATCTCGTTTGTGTGTGGAATGGCAACGGGTACAAGCTGAGCTGGACGCCATCGCAGGGGAACGTAACCGGGTATCGGATCATTCGCGGGGCAGGGGCTGGTCCCAGCGGCCACTTGACCGACTGCTCGAAAACGCACACCTTTGTCGGGACCACTCCATCTACCACCTACGTTGATGGTGCAGCGAGTGCCGGTGGATACTACCGGGTGATGGCGTACAATGCCGGTGGAAACTCGGCCGTTTCGAACGAGGCCTACGGTGACTATCCGACGGATAGCCCGATCGAGTCCGAACCACCGAGCGTGGATCGCTCGGCCGGTGCGCGCCTGTTCGTCGATTCGAATGGCGGTGGCTTCGCGTTCTACGTACCTGCCGTGGATCGGGCGACGATCGCCGTGTACGACGTGCGCGGCCGTCTGGTCGCGACAGCGTTTTCGGGCGCCGTCGTGGCTGGGACGACCCATGTGGCCTGGGCGAATCGCGCGGGAAGGACGCGCGTCCCATCGGGCGTCTACATTGCCCGCCTCTATACCAATTCGCAGCCGCCTGTTACGAAGAAATTCGTGATGGTGCGCTGAGGCCGCGGAGTGCGACATGCGAGTTCGACGGCTCTTGACTCGTGGGGCGATCGGCGTGGTTCTGACGGCCCGATGCGGTGGGGATGATCCTGTCGTCCCGATCATTCCGCAGCCGCAGGTGTCGTTCGTGCGACAGGCAACGCTCCGAGGGAAATTCGCGACTAGCAATGATGAAGGGGCATGGTCTCCTAGTGGGAGGCGATTCGCATACCAGCGATGGAACGGTGTGAACTATGACCTGCTTGTCTACGACGCGACGCAAGCGAGTAGCCTGCCGATCAAGATCTATGCCGGTGATTTGTCGCGTGTGATCACTTGGTCGCCCGCTTCCGACTGGGTGCTGTGCATGTCGCAGGCGCCAGCGGACTACACGACCGAATTGTATTCGCTGGTTGCGTTTCCCGTGCAGACGGGCGCGATGCCGCGGGTCGTTTTGGCGCGGACTGAGGTGAATTGGGGAGTCTGGGGGGCGAACGGTCGGATCTACTGGTGGGACATTCAAGACGTGCAGCGGCGTAGTCTTGCACCCCCCGTTGAATGGGCGAGCTCGAATCCTGGACCGTTCCCCGACCGGACCGACCTGGTCTTCCTGGTGGACCGCCAGGCTCCCCCGATTCTCCGAGGCCGGCATCACTGGTTTCAGAACTCGCCGGAGGCAGAAGGCACATTCGACTACCAGAACCCAGGTCAATTAGGACCGATTCTAATTGCCACCAACGTGTTTGCGGACGGCCAGCGCTTTGTCGTCTTTCTGCCGATGTATGATTGTCCAGAAAACGCCATTGTCGATCGTGAAGGTCGCGTACTCACTCGGTTCTTTCCCTGCGAGGACCCCCCGTTTCTTCCGTGGGCGGCGACTGCGGATGGCCGCTACGTCATTGGGCTCTGCGAGCGCGACGACAGTAGCGGGGATCTGTTGAGTGTCACGCTATATGCCGCCAATGTCGAGGCCACCTGACGTGTACCGATCGAACACGCCCCACAAGGCGGATCCGTCGCAACTTCGCGGACGGGATACAGTCTCGCCTACGAGAACGTAGCCGGGGACTCCATATACGTCGGAGATCTCGTGATTTCGGATCCGAACCGCCACTGAGACGGCCCGGCCTAGGGGGCAAGTCCAACGTGGTCTTCCCCCGGTTTGACTCGCGGATTCCCGCGCCGCACAATAGCACCCGCAGGTAGTGCTTCTACCCTCCATTCCGCCGAATCTAGCATCTAGCGGTCCAGCACAATGACCGTCATGCGGCAGAGACGCCCGAGCGGTGGGCAGAGCGCGAGAAGCGTGCGGTCGATGCCGTTCAAAACGTTGAAGGCCGGCCGGTAGCGCTCGGCTTCGACGATGATTTTCTTCCAGTAACGCTCTTCATTGGGGTCGGCGCGATCGACCCAGTAGAACCACAAAAAAATCGCCAAGGTCGTCATCTGAAACTCGCGATGCCGCAACGCCACGAAGCCACGCCCCAGGCGCTCGAAGTCGGCGAAGCGCAGCGGCACCTCGTCCGGCGTGCGCGTTTCCGGCGACTTGTCGCGAAACAGGTTGATGACCGGGTTGTGGCCGAGCGGTTCCACGAAGACGGCGCGCGAACCGGGGACGAGCACGCGGCGGATTTCGTCGCGGCCGCGCTCGAGATCGAGGTGGTGCAACACGTCGTGTCCGAATGCGACGTCGAAGCTGCCATCGGTGAAGGGCAGTTGTTCACCCGGCGCGACGTGAAATGTGACGCGATCGGCGACGCCCAACCGTTCGCACAGCTGCCGCGCCACTTCCACCATGCGGGGCGAGATGTCGACCGCGGCGACGCGGGCTCCCTGCAGCGCGAGCCACGCCGTCGTTTCGCCGTAACCACACCCGAGATCCAGGGCGCGCTTGCCCTGCAGGTGGCCGAGCGCGCGGAGCGCATAGGTCGTCTCGGGGGTCGTGGGACACGCCGCCAGGCGGCGCGGATCGAGTTCCGTGGCATCGACTTCGCCGGCCCACCGGTCGTGAAACTCGCGTTCCCGGCGCTGCCGGTCCACCAAGTCGCTCAACGCGGCCGCCGTTCCGTGCCGAGAATGCTGTAGAAGAACGACGAGAACACCGTCTGCACCCCCAGCACCATGAAGGTTCCGGCAACGAGGGCCGGCCGAATCCGCACTTCGCCGCCGAAGGAAAATCCGCCCTGAATCCATTCCACCAGGACCTTGATGTCCATCGCCAGACCCAGGAGCGTGAGCACGGTGCCGAGAATCAATCCCCGCTCGAGATCGAGCGAGCGAAACAACCGTGAGAGCAGCGCATCGCTCATCTCGAAACCTTCGGTCAGGGCGAAAATGCGCGCGAAGAACCCGATGCTGACGATGTTGAAGCCCAGCACCATGCAGAGGCTGCCGAGAATCATCCAGTGGTAGTCGAAGAGGATACCGGAGATCGTCAGCGGGCCGCGCGCCGTCAGAACCATGAGCGCCGTCCCGATCATGAACAACAACCCGCCTGGGACCAGAAACAAGTAGGTCGGGCTCAGCATGAACATCATCTTCAGATGCCGCCAGCCGTCGCGGAACGAGCGCAAGTGCGGTTTGCCGGGCCGGCCGCCGACGCCGAGGGTGGTCGGCACCTCGGCGATGCGCAGCCGGCTACGCGCCGCCTTGATGATCATCTCGGAGGCGAACTCCATGCCGGTCGTGCGCAGTTGGAGGCCGCGTGCCGCATCGGCAGTGATCGAACGCAGGCCGCAGTGCGCGTCCGAAATGCCGGCCCGAAACAAGACGTTCAGGACCCCGGTCAAGATCGGAACACCAATCCAGCGATGATGCCACGGCATGGCACCGGGCTCGATGTGACCCTTGAGGCGGGTTCCCATGACCATGTCGGCGCCTTGGCGCAACGGCCCGATGAAACCCGACAGATCCGAAAAGTCGTACGTGTCGTCCGCATCGCCCATGACCAGAAAGCGGCCGCGCGCCGCGGCGAATCCTGACAAATACGCTTGGCCGTAGCCGCGCCGTTCTTCACGCACGACGCGCGCCCCGGCAGCCGTCGCCACCTCCGCCGAGCGGTCGGTGGAGCCGTTGTCGACGACGATCACCTCGCCGGTCGTGCCGAGCTTGCGAATCGCGGCGACCGCCTTGCGGGCGCACGTGCCGACCGTCACCTCTTCGTTGAGGCACGGAATGACGACCGACACTTCTACTTCGGCGGGGTTCGGCAAGGACACAGGATCCATTCGGGTGACCTAAGCCCGCAGGGGCACGGCGCGGGCGGTTCGGCAACTTGGACGCAAGCCGACGCTAACACCCGCCTCTACGGGGCGGCAAGACCCGCCCAGTCGAGCTAGAACGTCAGTGCGGCGCTGCGGCGGTCAACTTGAGTGCCGCGGCATTGTGCGGATCGATCGCCAGGGCCCGCGACACCCAGGTCTGTGCGGCCGCCGCATCGCCGCTCGCCGCATGGGCGCGCGCCAAATCCACCGCGACACCGGCGTCGTGTGGGTCGAGCTGGAAGGCGTGCTCGAACGACGCAATTGCCGCCGGAAATTGGCCGAGCCGGAATTGCGCCTTGGCCAAATTGCGGTGCAGCGAGGCGTCGGGCTGTGGAGCGCGTTGAATGGCGCGTTCGAGCCACTGCGCAGAGACGGCGGCATTATCGTGCGCCAGTTCAGCCATACCCTTCAACGCCATCTTCTGCCAGTCGTCCGGCGCCAGGCGAATTGCGACGTCGGCGTGCCGCACGGCGCTCTCACTATCCCCCGCCTGCAGCGCCGCGATGCCGGCGCGCCACCGGAGCTCGACGGACTTCGGGTCCTGGGCGATGGCCCGCTCGTAGGACTCGAGTGCTTGCCGGTAGTCGCGCTGCACGGCGGCCAGATGCCCGAGCATGGCCCAGCTTGTGAACATGGGGGGACACGCGGCGCGCGCGTCCTCGTAGAAAGGCCGCGCCAAGGCGTTTTGGCCGAGCAGGAAGAGAATGCGCCCGAGGCGTTCGTACGGCGCCGGACTCGTGACCCGCGATAGGAACCCCGTCGCCGCGTATGCCGTTGGTGGCGGTAGTGCCGTGCGTGTCTCCGCCAGCCACTGCTGGCCTTGCGTGTCGAGTTGGAGCGCCGGGATTTCCGGCGCCGTATCGTCGCGCAGGAAAAGCGCCGCCTCGGAATCGAGATACACCAGGCGCCACCCCGGCTTGTGGGCCATGAACTCGACCAGTTGCGTGATCAGCGTCTCGACGAAGAAGGCCTTCAAATCGTAGCGCTGAATGATGCCGTTGACCTTTTCAGCTGTGGGCTGCGTCTCGAGCGACAGGCACTCCGACAAGAAATCATTCGGATACACATCACCACGCGGATCGAGGAACACCCGATAGCCGCGCGCAATCAAATACGAGCCGCCGGACTCGGTCGTGAAGACCGGTCCCGTGACGCCGGTCCGCGCCAGGAAGTCGGCGGCGCGGCCCGGAAAATAGTGCGTGTCGATGCCGGTTCCGAAGTGATTGATGGCGTGCTGATGAACGTAGAAACGGTCGGTCACCAGTTGGCGGACTTGAAAGAGCGCGAAACCGGTGGTCGCGACTGCGAGTGCGAGCCGCCCCGCGGGCAGGAGGCGCGCCAGCACCGGGCGGGTGAAAAGCGGCGCGGCGGCCAAATTGCGCACCACGAACGGGATCGCCACGACACAGAAGAGCGGTAGGTTGCGAATGGCGGTCGTCGAGAGATACAACTGCGAGCCGGCGAGCAGCAGCCAAAACACCCGCACGCGCCCCCATGCCAGGAGCGCCGAAACCGCCGCCAGGCCGATGAGCACTTCGTAGAATACGACGGCCGTGAAGTGCTGCCCGAATGAAAACGGCGAGCGCAATTCGACGAACAACATCTTCTGCACCTCGTTGCCGAGCGCCGCCGCTTGGCCGAATGCAAGCCCGAGGACGCGCGGCCCGTACGGATTGATGCACGACGCCAGGAGAGTGCTGCCGGTCAGAATGGCGGCGGTGCGAAGCCGGCGTGCACGGTCGGGATCCGGGCCGCGGCGGATGCGTCCCTCCAACCACTCCGCAACAAGCCAGGCGCCGGCAATCGCCGGTCCCAGAATGAACAATCCATGGACGTTGGCCCACAGCACCTGGACGCCCACCAGCACCCACTGCCAACGGCTCGCCCCACGCTGCAGGCGTTCGATCCCGGCCACGAAGACGATCGCGAAGAGATAGGTCGCGGTTTCGGGTCGCACCACGAGGCGCTGGCTGCAGGCCAGGGCCGCCACCGCGACCAGCGCCGCGGTCGAGGCCAGCGTGGCGCGCGTCGCTGCAAGGCGCACCGCGATCCCGAACATCGCCAGCACGGCGAGCGTCTTCAGGATGGTTGCAGCGCTCGGACCCAACAGGTGCGTCACCTGCCAGAGCATCCAACAATAGGCCCAGCGCACTTCGATGCGCGGTGTGCCGCCGTTGGTAAACGAAAACGCATCCACCTTGGGCGGCCCATGCTGCGCGACGGTTTCGCCGGTCTTCCACTGCCACCAATAGTCGACGGAGGCAATCTGTTGGAGGCTCAAACACAGGACCAGAAGGGCAACGGCACCGAGCGCGACCCAGGTCATCGTTTGGATGCGGCCGTGCCAGGCCTCCGATGCGAACGGTGCGGAATGGAGCCGCCGTCCGGCACCAGCGCCTGCGAGGTTCGCAGTGCTCTTCGAATGCCGCTCGCGCACCGGTCTGGTTTTCACGCCCCACTCCCTCAATGCACGGAACATTCCGGGCGCGGATGTGCCGCCGTCCGACGAATTGCTTCAGACCGGATACGCCAGATAGTTGCACGTATCGCCGGCGAACGCCGCCGCAAATTGTTCCCGGTCGAGCGCCGCACCGCCGGCGAGCCAGGCCTCCGGAAGGGCGATCGCGTAGCCAATTGCGCCGTGCAGGAAATCATGCAGCAGGGCCGGCGTCGTTCCATAGGCTTCGGCGGCACCGCGGCCATGCTCGAACAGCACGAACGGCCGCCAGCGGCGCAGCGTCTGCTCGGCGCCGCGCAGTACTTGCAGTTCCGCACCTTCGACATCGACTTTCATGGCGTCGATGCGCAAATCGGCGGGCAGCACCTCGTCCAGGCGCGCCGTTTGCACACGAATCGGCCGCACTTCGATATCGGCGCGCGGATAGGCGCGCCGCCGCAAGCCGCTGTAGCCTGCATCACCGACCACGTACTGGAATTCGGCCTCGCCGGCGGCATCGTTCGCCGCGATGGCGTGCACCGTGACGCGTGCCCCGAGTTCGGTGCGCAAGCGCGCCACGGAGGCGGGTACGGGCTCGAAGGCGTGATGCTGCCCGCGCGGCGCATGGCGCAGAACATGCCACAAGAATTCGCCGGTGCTGGCCCCGACCTCGACCCAGTTCGAATCGGGCCGCAGGATGCGCTTCATGATCTGTACGGTCACAGCGTTATCACGCGCGTTGCGGCCGCTCTCGCGTCCGACTCGCAGCCGGCGCCACCAAATACGTGCCACGGGCTCGAGGGCGCTGCCCGCCAGGGCCCGTTTGATGGCTGCCTTCACGTCAAGGCTCATTCGTATCGCAAGGCCATGATGGGATCGAGCGAGGCGGCGCGCCGTGCCGGCCAGAGACCGAAGAACAGCCCGACGACGGCGCTGAACCCGAAGGCGAGAAGAATCGCGACCGGCGAAACGAAGGTGTTCCAGTGCGCCAGTCGCGACAGTAGCACCGCACCGCCCCAACCGAATATGATACCGAGAATCCCGCCCACGAAGCAAAGCGCCAGCGCTTCGACCAGGAACTGCATGAGGATCGCCGAACGTTTGGCGCCGAGCGCCTTGCGAATGCCGATCTCGCGCGTCCGCTCGGTCACCGACACCAACATGATGTTCATGATCCCGATACCGCCGACCAACAAGCTCACCGCCGAGATTCCGGCCAGCAAGAAGGTGAACGTTTGCGTCGTCTGCTGGAACGTGGCCAGCACGTCCGCTTGGCGGCGGATCGAAAAATCGTTGTCGTCGCCGGGCCGGATCTTGTGCTCGCGCCGCAGCACGCGTTCGATCTCGAGCATGGCGAGATTGATTTCGTCCAGGGAGGACGCTTCGACCGACATCGTGCGCAAGCGGTCGGTCCCCATGACGCGATACCGTGCCGTCTGCAACGGGATGAGCACCTGCTCGTCGGGGTTTTGGAACGACCCCGAACCACCCTTCTCGGACAGGATACCCACGACTTCAAACGTCGTGCCCGCGATGCGGAGATCCTGGCCGATCATCGCCTGGGGATTGGTGTTGAACATTTCAGGAACGGCGGATCCGAGGATGACAACGCGCCGCTGCGCTTCGTCCTCGCCGGTCGTGAAGGCCCGCCCAGCGGTCAATGTGTAGGACTTCACTTTGAGGTAGTTCGGTGTCGTACCCACGACGTTGATATTGAAGTTCTGGTTGCCGCGCTCGACCTGCATGCTGCGTTGTATTTCGGGCACGACATTGGAGATGTGGCGGCCGTCCCGTGCCAGTGCCGCGGCATCGTCGAGCGTCAAGCTGACGCGCACATCGGAAGCGACCCGGCCGGAAAACATCTGTCCCGGAAAGACACTCAGGAGTGAGGGGCCGAGGGCCTGAATCCGCTCCTCGACCGAACGCTGGGCGCCCGTGCCCAGCGCCACCATGGTGATCATGGCACCGACACCGATGATGATGCCGAGCATGGTGAGGAACGACCGCAGTTTGTGAATCAGCACCGATTGCATGGCAACGCGGATGATTTCGCGGAGAAACATCGGAGCACCTCGCTAACGCGATGTCGGACGCTGCGCACCGGCCGCCGGAGCACTGGTCGTGCCGGTCGACGTCGTTGGACGCTGTTGCGTACCGGGCAGGCCGCTGCCGCCCTGCATGCGCTGCATCCGGTCGCGGAATTCCTTTTGGCCATTGACGAGCGAAGCGCTGGGCAGGACGAGCACCGTGTCCTGTTCCGTGAGGCCGCGCGTGACTTCGATTTGATCCTGATCGGTGAGCCCGGTTTCGATCTCGACCGGCGTGGGCCTGCCGGCGCGCAACGCGAAGACGATGAACGAGCCGCCGAAGGTGTTGGAGCGCATGCCGCCGCGACTGCCACCGCCACCACCGTCCATTCCGCCACCGCCACCCATGCCACCGCGCCCACCACCCATCGAGCTGAAAACGCGCCGCAGGAGTGCTTGCTCGGCGGGCGAGAGATCGCCGCCCGAGCGCCGCTTCTGCATCGCCGCTTGCACGTCCTCGGCTTTGACGCCGTCGGGCAGAGCCACCTCGCGGCCATCGCGCATGGTGATCGTGTTCCCCGCCTTCGCCGCCCCTCCCGCCGCAGCGCCCGCGTCGGGGCGTCCCGCTGCCGCGGTGCGCTCGTCGCCCTTGCCGGCGCTGTCGGACGCCGCAGCCCGTTTTGCCGTCGCCTGGCGCGAGGCTGCGAGTTCGGCCTGCACCCCCTGCGGATCGAGCCCGAGCACCTGCGCCGCGGACGCCACATCGCGTTGGGTTCGCAACGCTGCATTCGGCACCGTGATGACGTTTTGGCGCGCGCCGACCGCGAGTTCGACTTCGGCGTTCATCCCGGGACGCAGCAAGTGTCCAGGGTTCTCGATGCCGATCAACACCGGGAACATCGTGACGTTTTGTTGCACGATGGCTTGTGGTTCGATCTTGAGGACACGGCCGTGAAACGTCCGGTTGCTGTACGCGTCGACCCGAACGCTCGCGTCCGGCCCTGCCTGCACCTTGCCGATATCGGTTTCGTCGACCAGCGCCCGGACTTGCATCGTGTCGAGGTTCGCCATGCGAAACAAGACGCTGCCGCCCCCAACATCTTTCGTCGGGCTCGAGATGACCGTACCGAGTTCGGCACTCTTCACCAGAATGGTCCCGCGCATCGGTGACTTGACCGACGTGTCTTCCATTTGGTCGTTGGCGCTCTCGAGATCGCTCGCGGCACGCACC
>JANLSU010000107.1:0-69328 GCA_031362565.1 bacterium
CTGGGTCCACGGCGCCGATTCGGAGTCGAACGCCAACGCGCCGACCGCACTGCCGCCCAGGGTGTCGGGGGCGATCGACACGAATCGCCCGAGGTCACTCGACGCCACGTCGATGCCGCCATGGTCCGGTTCCAGGCCGGCGTCGCCGTCGCTCAAGAAGAACAAATTGCCGTCCGCGTCGCGCGCCGCGCGCCAGTAGCGCCCATCGAAGCGGTGGTCGCCATGCTGCACGTGCGCCCAGACGTCGTGGGTGTGATCGCATCCGGCGCCCGGCAGCAAGATATCGACGGCTTTCGAGTCACCCGTGTTCGGCAAGGCGTGAAACCAGGCGCGCCCGTCGGCGCCGACCACGAGGGCGCGCACATGGCCGGTGGCGTCCGTCATATTGGCGCGCACGACCGGGTCGTTACTGTCGAAAGAACACCACCTGCCGTCCGTGCCCAATCGGCCGACCCCACCGAGGCGCGTGCCGATCCACAAGGTGCCGTCCGACGCCAGATCGAGCGCCTGCACTTCGCTCGGCGGCGAGCCATTGGCCTCGTAGCGCTGCCAGATCGGCGCCCGGGTCAAAACCGCCTGATCGAGGTACGCGCCCTCACCATCCGCATTCTGCTGGCACGTCCACGCCGTGTCGCCGGTTGCGACCATGGTTTGGAACTCGCGATCGTTCAACGCGAATGGCGCCGATGGCGCCAGCTGCCCCCAAACGAAGTTGTTGTAGAACCACACCGTGCCGTTCGAACCCGCGAAGATCTTGCCATCGGCGCGGCGCACGAGGCTGCGGACCACGAAGGCCGGCGTCGGCGTCGCGGGTGTGTCGTTGAAATTGAGAATCCGCCGCCAGGCGTGCGTCGCCGGCTGCCACGTGAACACGCCGGTCGACGTGCCGGCATGCACGACGCCCGCGAAGGTCTTGAGCGTGAACGCCTGCTGGCCCGACAGACTGTCCGCCAAGAATTCCACCGTGTACGGCGGTTGCCGGGTGTACCGCGACACCCCGGAATCGGTCGCCACCCAAACGAACAACGAATCGGCGGTCAGGTCGTTGATCCGGTTGCCCTTGAGATCTTGTCCCAGCCGCCGCACCGCCTCTTGGTTGTAGCTTTCGACGGCGCCGGCGACGTCGATCTGCGCCACACCCTGCGAGGTGCCCACATAGACCGCTTGGGTACGCCAAGCTTCGATGCAAGTCACCGAATCGGCGAGGAGATTGCCGCCCGGAGTCGAACTCAGTGCGAAGAAACGTCCGAAGCGCTTGCCGCTCGAGCGAGGTCGAAAGACCACGACGCCCGACTCGGCCGTCCCCAGCCAATAGTTACCGTTGCCGTCGCGCGATACCGCCGACAAATGATTCGACGCCAGGCAGTCGCCGTTCGAACATCCCGCGTCGGCAATGGGCGGCGCGAAGGTTTGCGTCTCGGGATCGAACAGCAGCAGGCCGCCGTCGGTGGCGCAGGCCAGCACGCCGCCCGCCGGTTCGATCTCATGAATGCGACCGGCGAAAGGGTAGACGGACCATCCCGCGGGTAGATCCGCATGGGCGGACGTAACGGCGAGCACGAGCCCACCCAGCACCACGGCGGCACGACAAGTCTGCGAACGGTTCACGGCGCCATCCTCCGTTTGGTTCCGGGCAGTCAAGGACGCGGGCCGGGTCCGAGCCGGAGCCCGCGTCCTGTCAGCATGTGGCCCAGCGCCTGCAGGAGCAACCGGAAATCGAGCCCCAGCGACCAACTCTGCACGTAGTGCAGGTCGAGCTGGACGATGCGCTCGAGATCGGCGGCGCCCTCCGGCAGCGTGCGCCAGAAACCGGCCAGACCAGGCGCCATCTCGAACCGCAGGCGCTGCCACGGCGCGACCAACGCCTCGGCCCCAGCCGGCAATGGGCATGGACCGACGAACGACAATTTGCCCTGCAAGACGGCGGCGAGGGCCGGCAGGTTGACGAAATCACTCGGCCAGAGCCCGAGTCCGGCGTTCACGAGCGGCAGGTCGATGGGCTCTCCCTCGGCACCGAGCCGCGGCTCGGTCGCGTACAAAGCCGCGCCGCGGGCTCGTGCCAGGGCTCGGTAGACAAGGCTGGGAAGGGCCCCGAGGGCAAGCAAGACCACCGCACCCAGGAGATCCAAGCCGCGTTTCACGACCCGCTGCAGCGGATAGAGGGTGTCACGTCCGAACACCAGCACCGGGATATCCGCCAGCCGCTCGACGCGGGAGCGCTGGCCCAACAGTTCGGCGAAGCCGGACATGACGTGCACGTCGACCGCCCGCCGCCTTAGGGTGCCGACCATGTGCGCGACGTTTTCGAGCTCGGCGGCCGAGGGCGCCACCAGCACCTGTTGGATGCGGTGCTCGTGGACGACGCCGCCCAGCGCCTCCAGGCCGCCCAACGCCCGCCGCCCCGGCTCCCCGACCGACACGAAGCCGACGACATCGAGCCCGAGTTCGGGCCGGGCGGCGAGCAGCGAGCGCAACTCACGCGCCTCGTCTTCGGTGCCGACGATCGCCAAACGCCGCAGGTCGATGCGCATTTCGAGGATCCGCGCGTGCAAGGCGCGAATGGCGCGCCGGGCGCCCCACAGCAAGAACGTCGCGAAGAACAGGAACATCACGACGACGGTGCGCGAGATGAGCCGTTCGCGGGCAATGTAGGTGCTGGCCATGATGACGCCGACGGCCAAGAACAGCGCCCGTCCGATCTCCACCAACTCGTCGGCCCGCGGTTTGCCGCGCCCGATCCGGTACAGCCCGGAGAAATACAGCACCAAGAGGACGACGATGTTGGTGAACACCCAGAAGTTGCCGTAGTTCTCGAGCGTGTAGAGCGGATTCTCGAAGCTGCTGCGCAAGTAGGCGCGAATGCCGTAAGCGGCGAGAAACGCCAGATTCGTCGCAATCAGATCCGCCCCGACGAACACCGCGACTTTGGCGGGTTCACGATAGCGCTTGGCGACGTACGCCCAGCGGTTCCATTTTTCGTAGTAACGGAGCAACGAGCCCAAGTGGGCCCAAAAGCTGCGCGACAACTTCGGTTTGGCGCTTTCGCGCCGATGCTCGTGCACCATTTCGGCGCCCGGCAGATACCAAACTTTCCAGCCCTGGCGGCTCATCCGGAAACACCAGTCGACATCCTCGAAGTAGAGGAAGAACCGTTCGTCCATTCCGCCGACGATGTCGGCGGCCGTGCGCCGCACCATCATGCAGGCGCCGATGACCCAGTCCACGGCGCGCGGTGACGCGTGGTCGTAGTCGAGCATCAGGTGGCGGCGGATGACCGGGTGGTTGGGAAACAGCTTGCCGAGTGGCGTGCGCCGCATGAGCAGCGTCGACGGAGTGTAGAACCCACGGCAGGTGTGCTGCAGCGAGCCGTCGGTGTTGAGCAGTTTCGCCGCACTGATGCCGGCGTCGGGGTTCGCATCCATGAACTCGACCATGCGGTCGAGGGCCTGTTCGCGTACGACGATGTCCGGATTCAGCACCAGGACATAGTCGCCGGTGGTGTGTTCGATCCCGAGATTGACGGCGCTCGAATACCCGAGGTTGCGTTTGTTCGCGAGGACGCGCGCCCAGGGAAACTCGGCGCGCAACATGTCGACGGAGCCGTCCTGCGAAGCGTTGTCGACTACCAAAACGTCGAAGGCGATGCGCGGCGGAAAGGCGCGCAGCGACTCGAGACAACGGCGGATGAGCTTGCGCGTGTTGTAGCTCACGATGACCACCGACACGCGGGCCGGGGCCCCGGGCGGCGCGTCGACGCGGCTCGTGTCCTGCATCGGATCTCCCATCACACCACGTCCCCTTACCGCCCGCCGGAACGCTTCGGATCCGCTCTCCACGTCGCGCGCATGAAGAACAACTTCCAGACGAGAAACACGGCCTCCATGATGATGCTCTTGTTCATTTTCGAGATGCCGATCCGCCGGTCCACGAAAATGATCGGGATCTCGCGGATTCGAAACCCCTGCTTCCAGCAGTACCAATTCACTTCGATCTGAAAGGCGTAGCCGTCGCTTTGAATCCGGTCGAGCGGAATCGCTTCCAACACGGCACGGCGGAAGCACTTGAAGCCCCCCGTACTGTCGCACACCGGCAACCCGGTGACGAGGCGCGCGTAGTGATTGGCCCCGACGGACAGCACCAGGCGCCTGAGCGGCCAGTTCACGACCGTGATGCCGTGCAAATACCGCGAGCCCAGAACCAGGTCGGCATTGGCAATTTCGCGCAAGAACTCCGGCAACGAGGCGGGGTTGTGCGAAAAATCGGCGTCCATTTCGAACACCAACGGATAACCCTGGGCGAGTGCCCAGCGGAAGCCGGCGATGTAGGCCGAACCCAGGCCCAGCTTGCCGCGGCGTTCGATCATCGCCACGCGGTCGCCGAATTGCGGCAACGCCTGAACGACGCGCGCCGTGCCATCCGGCGAACCGTCGTCGACCACCAGCACGTCGAGTCCGGGATCCTGCTCCAGAATGAGCGGAATCAGCCGGCTGATGTTCTCGACTTCATTGTAGGTGGGCACGACGACGAGGCCGGTACGGGTCGCGCCGCGCGGCACGGCCGCCGCGCCCAGCGCCATTCCGGATGTCTGGCTGGCGGCCGGCTGTGTCATGCCACGGCTCCCGAAGTCCGGCGCCGGCGGCTGCGAATCCACGTCGAGCCCACGAGTCCCAACACGATCACCAACGACACGCAACTCACCGCCAAGCCGCGCCGCAGCGCCGGATCCACGAACTCGAACTCGACATGGGATGTCCCGGCCGGCACCGCTACGGCGCGCAACACCGCGTCGGCCGGCCACACGGGTACCGGTTTGCCGTCCACCTTGGCGCGCCAGCCCGAGTGGTACGCCTCGGCCAACACGACGAGCGCCGGCGCGCTCGCCGTGACCTCGAGTCCAACCTTGTTGGCGCTGAAGGACTGGACTTGGGCGGTGCCGGTGGCGCCCGGATCCGGTGCCGGGAGTGGGTCGGATTCGAGCAGCACGATGTGCGAACGGTCGAAATCATCGCCGAGCAGGCGGGCTTTGCAGGGTTCGCCCGGCGCCGTGTGTTCCCACGCTCCCGTGACCCAAGCACGCGGCATGGCGCGCGGATTTTCGTA
This sequence comes from bacterium, assembly GCA_031362565.1. Classification (GTDB taxonomy): domain Bacteria; phylum Krumholzibacteriota; class Krumholzibacteriia; genus JANLSU01. The sequence goes on from JANLSU010000107.1 coordinate 5,101, forward strand.
CACGACTCCGTCCGCACCTTCATACACCGGTGCCAGGCTCGTTTGCTGCAGGCGTTGGGGAAGCACGACGTACCGCACCGCGAAGAGATCGAGCAGGTGCGGATCGATCGTCTGCTGACTGGTGTTCACGAGTTGCTCGAAGCGCGCCAGCTTGGCGGGATGGTAGCCGCCGGCGCTCGCGATGCCGAATGCCATCCACTCGTTGTTCATGAAGCCGGGCCCTGCCGGCAGGATGCGGAGCGGCGCGGCGCCGTCGCGCGGCTGTTTCTGCAGGAATTGGACGAGCGGCGTCGCTTGCGGCTCGAGCGAATGCGCCGCCGCCGTCCGTGCGGCAACGCCGGGCCAGGTGTGCTCGGGCGCCACCATCTTGCGGTCGACCACTCCCAGATCGATCGCGGTCAGCGCGACGAGCAATACGCCGGCCACATCGAACGGCAGCCGGCGGCGCCAGGCAAGCACCACCACCACCGCATGCGCCACCAACAGCAAGCCGATGCGCAACCCGTCGCCCTGCAGGAGGTGGCGCGCGACCTCCGCATACACCGCGCGCCCTTCGGGCGACAAACGCGGATTGGCGCCGACGCGGCTCGCGAGTGCGCCGCTCCACGGTTGGACGAGCAGTGCCGTCACGACCGCAATCGCGATGGTGGCGACCAGGGCACGATCGGCCTCGCGCCCCGCCGGCGGCCGGCGCCAGGCGAAGCCGCTCGGCAACCGCCCGAGGAGCGCGGCGCTCCCCAGCCCCACAACGAGCGCGGCGCACAGTTGCTGCAAGACCAGAATCATGACCGGGACGCGGAAACGATTGAAATACGGCAGATAGCGATAGAACAGGTCATAGACCAAGGGCGCGTTGCGGCCAAAGCTCACGAGCAACGCCAACACCGACAGAGCCAGAGCGAACGTCAAGAGGCGCCCCCGCAGAAGCAGCAACGCCGCGATGCCGAAGAGCAAACTCGCTTGGCCGAGGTAATTCGGAAAATTCGTGAACGGCATCGTGCCGACATACGTCCCCTCGCCGAAGCCCGCCGCAGATGGCAGCCAGAGCGTCGCCATCTCGGAGAGCGAGAACGACCAGTTGGTGGCGTACTGATACGCGGCACCACCGCCTTCGGCCGCACCACGAATCGATTCAGGCGCGTACGCTTTCACCGGCAGGAGCATGACCGAGGCAATGCCGGCACCGAGCAGTCCGCCCGCCGCGAGTCCAACGGCAAAGCGCCGAAGTTCACCGCGCGGCGTACCCGAACGCAAGCTGGCCACGACTTCGACGATCAAGAACACACCCAGCAAGAGCACGCCGTAGAAGGCAATCTGCGGATGGCCACGCAAGAGCTGCAGTCCGAAAACCAATCCGAACAGTCCGATCCACAGGGGCCGCCGGTCGCCGTCGCGAATGCGCAGTGCCAAGAGCGTCAGGTACGGCAGATAAGCGACGCTGGCAAGCTTGCTTCCGTGCCCGAACACGCCCATCGACATCAGGTGGGGCATGAGCATGAAAGCCGCGCCGCCGACCAGCGATGGCCAAAACCCGCAGCCGCGGTCGCGCAACAGCAGGAACACACCAAACCCAGCCGCCACGAGATAGAACACGAGCCACAAGAGCGGCGGCGCCATCGGCAGTTTGGTGAGTGCGGCAAGAACTTCCGAAACCGGATACACCCACGGCGTAAACGCCAGGCTCGAAAAGCTCGGCATCCCCAAGAACAGGAACGGGTTCCAGAGCGGATACTCGCCCGCCGCCAGCGCCGCCTTGCCGGCGGCGCCGAAGTACGACGGCGACTCGTAGTCCGGTGAAGTGAAGATCTGACGTTGGAGCGTAATCTCCGGCACGACGCACGCGAGCACGATCCACAAGAGGAGGGCGGCAAGCAGGAGCTGCTGCCACACAGGGCGGGCGCTCATCGCCTCCGGCCGCGGTGGCTCGGAGGCCGCGCCTTTGGCGCGGCGGCTAACGCTCAAGACCTCGCCCTCCCAAACGTGTGGCGCGCAACGTCTTGGACGTCGCGCGGCATGGCGCACGCCCTTGGGGCGCCGGGCGCCGGCATTCTATCATCGGCGGCCCGCCGGCCGCTCCGGGCCGGATTTCATCGGCAAACCGAGGGCGCCGGCGGCCCGATCGACGGCCGCCCCCATGGCGGACCACGAGAACTGCTCGGCGGCGCCTTTCAGGTGCCGGGCGTAGCGGGCGCTGGCGCCAGGCGCGAAAAACTCCGTCAAAGCCCCACCGAGCGCTTCGGGATCGCGCGGCGGAACGACGCGCCCCGTTTCGCCGTCGCGCACTGCTTCGGGCAGACCGCCGACGCGCGTCACGATGACCGGCCGTTCGAAGGACAAGGCAATTTGGGCGATGCCGCTTTGGGTCGCCGAAACATAGGGCAGGACCACGACGTCGGCGGCGCGAAAATAGGTTTCGACGTCTTCGTTGGCGATATAGCGATCGTGAACCACGACGGCGCTTTCGAGCCCCAGTTCCGCGATGAGCGCGTCGTAGGGAGCGCGGTCCTGATAGAACTCACCGGCCACGACGAGTGTCACCGGCACCGTCCGCCGCGCCACCGCGATGGCCCGCAGGAGGACGTCGAGACCTTTGTAGGCGCGTACCAGTCCGAAGAACAGCACGACGGGTCCGGCGACTCCAAGTTTGGCTCTTGCCGCCTCGGGCGCGACCTTGCCCTGCTCGAAGAACGTGTACGCGGGATGCGGCGTGAGTTGGCGCGGTTTGTTCGGAAACAAACGACCGAGCACGTCGAAGTCGCTCTGGCTCTGCACCAAGAAGCCATCGGCGGCGCCCAGCCCCCACTTGATGAGGAAGAGGTCGGCGGCCGAGCGCTCGTGCGGCAATACGTTGTGACAGAGATACAGCACGCGCGCTCCGGCGCGCCGCGCGCCGCGGGCAATCGTCGCAGAGGCCGGCGCAAAAAATGGATGCCACCACTGCACGATGAGCAGTTTCGCACCGAAGGCGCGAACCGCGGCCGCCGCCTGCAGCCAGGTGTGGGGGCCGATGCAATCGACGATGTGTTCGACGCGGACGCCCCGGGGCACGAGTGGCGCCGCACTGTCGTCCAGCTGGGTGCGGCCCGGAAAGAGCATGCCCGGATACAAGCGTTTGAATCCGAGGCCGAGCACCGGGTGGTCGTGCGCCAGAGTCTCGGCGAGCAACGTCGTGTGGTGAGCGATGCCGCCCCGGTGTGGGTGGTACGGTCCGAACACCGCGAGCGGATAGGCGCTCGCCACTTTCACACCCCCGCCGGCGGTTCGAGGCGTTCGCGAAAGCTCCAGATCTGGCGCTCGGCGCGTTCCGCCGACAGCATTTCGGCCAACAGTCCCATGCTGCCGATTTGGATCGCCACGATGACAAGCCCGACGCCGATCAGCATGAGCGGCCGGACCCGCAGCCCGTGGCCTTGGATCCACTGCACGAGGAACCAGGCGTCGATGCCAATGCCGGCCACCAGGAAGGCGAGCGCCAGCATGCCGAAGAAATACAGCGGCGAACGGCCGCGGCGGGTGATGAACATGACCGTCATCAAATCGAAAAACCCATGCAGGAAGCGCGCTGGGCCGAATTTCGAGCGCCCGAACTTGCGCGCCCGGTGATGGACCGGGATCTCGCGCACCGCGAAGCCGTTCCATGCCGCCAGCACCGGAATGAAGCGATGCAATTCACCGTAGACGCGCACCGCCTTCACGACATCCGAGCGGTATGCTTTGAGCCCAGTGTTGAAGTCGTGCAACCGCACCCCCGAAGCGCGTGCCGTGACCGCGTTGAAGAGCTTGGACGGCAAACGCTTGCTCCAAGGATCGCGCCGGTCCCGCTTCCACCCACACACCAGGTCCGCGCCGTCGGCGAGCGCTGCCAGCAGGCGCGGCACTTCCGCCGGATCGTCCTGCAAGTCCGCGTCCAGCGTCACCACGAAGTTGCCGCGCGCCGCTTCGAACCCGGCCGCGAGTCCGGCGCTCTTGCCCTGATTGCGCCGGAAAGACAACACGCGCACGTGCGCCGGATCGGCCGCATACAACCCGCGCAGGACTTCGAGGCTGCCGTCCGTCGACCCGTCGTCGATGAAAACGTATTCGTAGCCGCCGGCGATGGCCGCGGTCATACGGTCGAGCTCCGTTTTCAATTCGCGGAGGCTTTCGGCCTCGTTGTAGAGCGGAATAACGACCGAGAGTTGCAAGGCGACTCCGTCGGTCAGGCGTACAACGCGCGTAGCCAAGCGACTTCGGCCGGAATGCCGTCTTCGGGCCGTACCGCCGCGTGCCACCCGAGTTCGGCGGCTACCCGGCGCGTGTCGGCGTGGGTGTCGCGCACATCGCCGTGTACGGGCGGCTGAAACGTGATAGCGAGTTTGCGGCCCAAGGCCGACTCGATGATTCCCAGGACATGGTGCAACGTGACGTTGGACCCGCCGCCGACGTTGAAAACGCCGTAGGGTTGCGCGTAGCGCATGGCGGCCAGATTCGCTTCGACGGCGTCGTCGACGAACGTGAAGTCACGCGTCTGCCCGCCGTCGCCGTACACCTCGATGGGCTCGCCACGCAGGCCCGCCCGCCCGAACTTGTGGAACGCCATGTCCGGCCGTTGGCGCGGCCCATACACGGTGAAGTAGCGCAGGCTCACGACCGGCAGCCCATAGTTGAAGTGATACAGGCCGCAGAGCTGTTCGGCGGAAAGCTTGGTGACGCCGTACGGAGAAATCGGTGACGGCAGTGCGTCTTCGGACATCGGCATTTGCCGCGCATTGCCGTACACCGAACTCGAACTCGAGTACACGAGCTTCGGCAGAGAGACGTCTCGCGCCGCCTCCAGGAGCTTTTGCGTCGCCTCGATATTGCAGTGCAGGTAGTGCACGAATTCGTGGCCCCAGCTCGCCCGCACGCCGGCTTGCGCCGCCAAATGGAAGCAGCACTGCACGTCGCGCAGCACGGGTCCGAGGTCGATTGCCGCCAGATCCCCTTCGACGAATTCGAAGCGTGGATTGCGCCGTGCCGCCGCCAGGTTGGCGCGCTTGATGGCCGGATCATAGTAGTCGGTGAAAGCATCCACACCGCGTACCCGGCAACCGTCGCGCAGGAGCCGGTCCACCAACGTCGACCCGATGAACCCGGCCGCGCCGGTCACGAGGAGAACATCGTTTGCCATTCTTGGATTCCCCCTCGTTCCTTAACGATGTGGCGTCGCGGGAGCACTGTCCGGGCCAACGCCGCCGGTGAGCGGTCGTCTACCGAGCAGCGGCTCCACAAGGTGTGCCTTGACGGCATTCAAATAGTCACGCAGTGCGTGGTCGCCCGGTTTGAGTGTTTCGTATTGCTGGACGGCCTGTTCGGCACTCGCCGCCTGGCCCATCTCCCACAGTACCTGCACGAAGTATTCTTGGACGTATTCCTGGTCCGGACGCCGCACTGCGAGCGCCCGCAAGCGCGTCAGGCCTTCCTCCTCGCGGTACGAGGCAAAGAGCCCCTGCACGACCTGGAACTCCCAGCGATCGTCGCCCGGGTGTTCCTTCACTTGCCGCTCGTACATTTCGAGCGCTTGCTGGGAACGCCCTTCCTTGATGTACAACGCGCCGAGCTGCGCGTACAGCACGTCGAAGTCGGGAGAGATCTCCAGCGCCTGGCGATAGTTCGTTTCGGCCTTGTCGTAGAGCGCCATGCGCTGCGTCTCGTCCAGGGTGGAATCGGCCCGCTCTTCGGCATGCTGGGCGACACGGATGAAGGCGCCGGCATAGTTCTGCACCAAATTCGTCTGGTTTTCGTCGCGATAGATGCTGTCGTCGCGCTTGAAATCGGCGGTCAGCAGGCCATCGTACCGGTACACGTGGCGGGCGTTCTGCTCGATCTTGTCATAGTCCTTGCGATCCTTGCCCTTGGTATCGGTGACGCGGTACACGAGCCCCTCGAGAACCAGGTAGTCCTCGACATCGCGCACCCCTTCGCGCGGGATGGTGACGGCGAAGTAGATGGGACGCTTGCCGAAGTTGTCGCGCACGATCTGGCGCACTGCGATGTCGCGTGGCTGCACGATCCTGCCGTCACGGTCCTGGTACCCCTGCAGGTTGGCGATCTGATCGTCGGTCCAGTTGATGGCAACCTTCGGCTCGTTGTACTTGAGCTGGTGAATGTACCAGGGCGTGTTGAGCAGGCTCAGGTTGCAGACCCGGACATCCTTGCGGAAGCCCTCCACCTCCTGCTGGTACCAGAGCGGGAACGTATCGTTGTCGCCGTTCGTGAAGATGATCGCATTGGGCTCGAGCCCCGCGAACATGTTGTAGCCGTACCCCCACGGCACGCGCTCGCCGGTGCGGTCGTGCTCGAAGTGGTAGCGCTTGTAGAGCATGCCGGTCAGCCCGAGAAGCAGCGCCACGCCGGCAATCGAGCCGACGAGGTCGATCCGCAGGCGCCGCTCGCCGGGCCGCGCCAGGAAAAACCAGTCGAGGAGCGCCGCCGCGCCCGTGCCGATGAAAATCCCGAAGAAATAGAACGCCGCGGAATAAAAGTAGTCGCGCTCCCGCACCTCCGCCTGCACGCCATGCGCACCATCGGAAAAGTTGAGGAACAGGATCAACCCGAAGCTGCAGACCAGAAAAGTCACGAAGATGAGCAGGAAGCCGCGCTTCTCGGCCTTGAACATGGACCACATGCCGGCGAGGCCGATCAGGATCGGGAAGAGCGCCAGGCGCTGGCCGGAGATCCCGCCGCCCGGCTTGACCAGCTCGTATTGCTCCTTGAAGTAGCGCCAGAAGTGGTCGATGAACTGGAAGTGCCAGCTCCCCTTGCGAGCGAACATGTCCCCCGGCGGGTACTGATCGCGGCGAATCACCGCCAGCAGATTGCTCCAAGTCTCCGGATCCGCCTCGTCGATGGCCGGCTGGTGGGCGGAGCGAATCAACAGGAAGAGATGGATGGTGATTCCGAGGACGAAGAGCCCGGTCGTGACCGGCACGAAACGGTTCTTGGAGGCCGTGCGCACCGCGAAGGCGATCGCGAAGAGCAGCAATGCGAGCGCTGCCGGCGGCCCCTGGAATTTGAGATTGACGTAGAACAGGAAGAGGAAGAATCCGAACGAGAAAATGACCAAGTCGCGGTCCTGGAAGGCCTTCTTGCGAAACGTCAGGCAGTAAAGCGCGATCGCCGGATACGTGAGTACGGTTCCCAAGTGGAATCCGACGCCCAGCGACAGGAGATAAACGACGAGATAGATGTCGCGGGTGCGGGACGGCGACGCCGGGTCCCGGCTCCACCGCCGCGCCAGAATAGTCGTCACGCCCATGACAAAGGAACTGATGGCATAGACCTCGGCTTCGACGCAGTTCGTCCAGTAGGTGTTGCTCCAAGCGGTGAACAGGGCACCCACGAGCCCGCAGCCGTAGATCACCACCCGGTCGACGTTCGTCTTGGGGGCGCCGCGGCGCTCGCGAATGAAATCGACGATCAGAATGAAGAGCACCGCGATGCCGAGGGCACCAAAGAGCGCCGACATCATGTTGATTTTTTGGGCCACGGCGATCGGCAGCGGCAGCAGGCTGAAGACCCGCCCGAGCACGACGTAGAGCGGTGTCGCCGGCGGATGCGGAATCCCCAGCGAGAATGCCGTCGCGATGAACTCGCCGCAGTCCCAGAAACTGGTCCGGCCGCCCATGGTTTCCAAGTACGCGACGAACGTCACGAGGAAGAGCCCAAGCGCGGTGCCCAAATAGATGCGGCGTTCGCTCAACGCGACCTCCTGCGGACAGGAGAGGGGCACGGGCCGCGGGATGCGGCGCCCGGGCGGTTCATGCGCCCACCGGCTCGGCCTGCGGGCCGCGCGGCCGGCCGAGTAGAAGAACGGCGCCACCGAGGCTTGCAGCGACGGTCAAGAAGGCGGTCACGGCCAACAGGGTCACGGCTTCCTCGCCGGCGTGGCCAAGCGGCGCGAAGAGCGCCACTCCGGCCCATTCACGCACGCCCCAACCGCCGAACGAAATCGGTAACGAGATGAGGAGTCCCAGGATCGGGATCACCAGGAAGAACTTCATGAAGTCGGTCGGGGTCAACGACCAACCCATCGCCAAGCCGACGCAAAAGTGCGCCACAACCCGTCCCGCTTGCACGACGAGTGACACCAGGAACGCGCCACCCAGCACGCCTTGCCGGGCGCGGTATTCCTGCACTTGGCCCGTCAAACGCTGCAACCTTCCCGCCCAGCGGCCGATCGGCAGTCGGCCGATCCGGCGCTCGAGCCACGCGCCACCCTTCGGATGCAGAACAAGCGCCGCCACCGCCATCACCGTGACGCTGAAACCCGCGATCAGCAGGCTCTGTTCCGCCGGGATGTGCCCGTGCGGCAGCGCTGCCGCACTCGCCACGAGCGCCAGCGCGCAGAGAGCCGAAAGGCCGACCAAACGGTCGACGATCGTGGCGCCCGCAACGCGCGACACCGTGCCCACGTCGCGGCCTACGGTGTACACCTTGAACACGTCGCCGCCGACGCTGCCGAGCATGAAGTTGTTCAAGAACAGCCCGATGACATACGCCCGAAGGATCGACCCGAAGCCGGGATCGATGCCGGCGGACCGCAGGATCCAGCCCCACTGTACGGCGCCCAAGAGATTGCTCACCACGATGAGGCCGAACGGGAAGAGGAGCGCCGCGACGTGCGTCCCGGCCAGTTCGGCCCGCAACTCGGCAAGCGAAAAGCGGCGCACGATCAACAGGAGCAACGTGGCGCTCACCGCGAGCTTCAGCAGCCCCCAGCGCCATCCACCCCGGGGGCTCGGCTGACTGTCTTCGCGAGCGGACATTGGGCGATTCTAGAGGCGGGGTGCTTGGACTGACAAGCCCGCGATCAGGTTCGAGGGGGGCGCAGCTCGGTTTGCGAAAGCGGGGTCTCGGGCTCGAAGGGCGGTCCCCCGAACGCGGCGATCGCCATACGGAGAACGCGCTCTGTCTGGACAGCGGCATCTTCCCATTTGAAGCTGGCGGCCCAGACGCGCGCCCGCGCCGCATAGGCCGCACGCATCGCATCGTCGCGCAAGAGTTCCAAAGCCGCAGCGGCAAACGCCGCCGCGTCGCCGTACGGGACGAGAATTCCGGTGTCCCGATCGCGCACCGAATCGACGAGCCCCGGCCGGCGCGCCGCCACCACCGGGACCCCGCACGCGTTCGCCTCGACCACCGTCAACCCCCAGCCTTCCTTGGGACTGCAGTTGAAGGCCACATGACTCTGCCACAGGAGGTCCACTTTGTCGGCGTGCGACACGTGGCCGCGGAAATCGACCGCCGCTTGGATGCCAAGTTGTGCCGCGAGACGTTCGAGGCGCGGGCGGTCCGGTCCATCGCCCGCGACCACGAGCCGCGCCGCCGGCAACTCGCGGCGCACGAGCGCGAACGCCCGGACCGCGGTCTCGGCGCTCTTGTAGCGCATCAGGCGGCCGAGATGAACGAGTGTCGGCTGAGCGGCGCGCGGCGGCGGCGCCGCCATCTGGTAGAGATCGAAATCCAAACCATTGTGCACGACGGTGGCACGATCGGCGCGCAGGCCGCGCCGCAAGAGATCGAGGCGCGTCGAATCGCTGGTGGGCAGCGTGAAGCAATCGCGGTACACGGCGCGGATCGGCCGCTCCATCAAGAAGACGTAGGCCGCAAAGAGCGGGTTCGCCTCGCGGAAAATGGTCGCGCCGAACAGGTGCGGCACCAGCACCGCAACCGGGACTCGAACCACGAGCGGGGTGAAAAATGGGATCTTGTTGACGTCTTCGAGCACGATGTCCCAGCGGCCCGTCGCACACTCGCGGCGCGCTTCGTTCTGGAGCACGAAGTTGGCGTTCCACCAACTGCCGTGGCGGCGAACGCGCACGCCACGAATCTCGGTTTCGTGCCCGGCGCCCGGGAAACCCGACGCCAGCAACAGGACTTCGTGGCCGCGCCGCACGAGCCCCTCGGCGACGCGATGAATCTGCACCTCGGCGCCGCCGGCGAGGGGGCTTTCGTTGTCGCGCCAGTTGAGGATCAGAATGCGCAACGCGTCACTCCTTGCGCGCCACGCAACCGATGTTCATCCCAAAGTAGAGCGGCAGCGCGGTCGAGGCCAGTCCGTCCCGCAGGCGCTGCAGCGCCGGGCCGACGACGGGCACCGTGGGTTGTTTGGGCAAGCGCACGCCGTGGCGCAAGAGCATCTTGCGGCCGACGCGATAGAACAGATTCGGCACGCACCAGTCACCGTATTCGTGTTCGGGATGCAAGCCGACCGAGCGCACCAGAGCGCGCAATTCGCCAATCGAGAACTCAGTTTCCCAGCCCGCAAACCATTTGTCGGCGGCAATCAGCGCGTGCTTGAGCGGCGTGTAGTAGTGCCAGCGCTGTGGCACATCGACGAGCAGGATGCCGCCCTTCTTGAGGACCCGGGCGTTTTCGGCGAGCAGCGGCCGCGGTTCGCGAAAATGCTCGAGCAACCCCTGATGGAAGACGGCGTCGAACGTGCCGTCCCGAAACGGCAGGCCGAACGCATCACCGCAAACGCGGACCAGCCGGTCGCCATCGGGCTGGCGCGCGATGAGCCGCAGCGCCGATGGGGTGTAGTCGACGACCCACACTTCGGCGCCGCGTCCCACGAGTTCCAAGCTGTCGCGCCCGGATCCGGCGCCGACCTCCAGGATGCGCGCACCGCGCGGCTCGAAGCCGTGCCCGAGTGCCGCCAACACCCGGCCCCCGGTGTCATAAACGTCGTCGATGGTGTGCGACTCGTCCCAGAAACTTTCCCAATGGTGCTTTTCGGAACTGCGGGTCACGGAGGAGTGCCGCCTCCGGCGGTGCGCGCTTTGGCGATGCGGTCCAGTACGCCGTTCACGAAGCCACCGGATTCATCGGTCGAGAACTTGCGCACGATGGCCACGGCCTCATCGATGACGACCGCCACGGGGATATCGTCGAAGAACAGGAGTTCGGCGGCGCCCAGTTGAAGCACACAGCGGTCCACCATGGCGACACGCTCGTACGACCAGTTCTCGAGCGCGCCGACGAGGGTGGCCTGCACGGCGTCGCGATTCTCCACCACGGCACGCACCAGGCGCTCGGCGAAGGCCAATGCGGTCGGCGACGCGTGGCGGCGCAGCGCGTTATCCGCCAAGGGACGCGGCCAGGCCTCGCCGGTCTGGTCCATCTCGTAGAGCGCTTGCACGGCGACTTCGCGCGCCAATCGGCGATCGCTCACGCGCGCCTCCGGCTTGCGGCGCCACGCACCGCTGTCCGCGCCGGGCCGCCACTGCCACGCATCGCCCGCAGCACCTGCACCATTTCAATCGCGGCCTGCGCCGCATCCCAGCCCTTGTTGCCGGCCTTGGTCCCCGAACGCTCGACCGCTTGCTCGAGGGTGTCGGTGGTCAGGACGCCGAACGTCACCGGCACACCAGTCGCGAGCGCCACGTGTGCCACGCCCTTGGTAATCTCACCGGCGACCAGGTCGAAGTGCGGCGTCGCGCCCCGAATGACGGCTGCGATGCACACGACCGCATCGTAGCGGCCGCTTTCGGCTGCCACCTTGGCGGCGAGCGGCACTTCGAAACTGCCGGGCACGCGCACGACGTCCAGATCGTCCGGCCGTGCGCCGTGGCGCTGCAAGCAATCGATGGCGCCGCCCAGCAGCTTGTCGGTGAACAACTCGTTGAAGCGCGCGACGACGATCGCGACCTTCAGGCCGCGCGCGTCGAGTGCGCCTTCGTACACCGGTGGCATGATTCCCCTTCCCGTGTTTGCGTTCAGAGGCCTTCGAGCAAATGGCCCAGTCGGTCGCGTTTAGTTTTCAAATAACGCCGCGATTGCTCGTTCGCCGGCACTTGAATCGGCACCCGCTCGATGACTTGCAGCCCGTAGGCAGAAACTCCCACCAGCTTCTTCGGGTTGTTGGTCAGAATGCGAATCTTCACGAGCCCCAGGTCGGACAGAATCTGGGCGCCGATTCCGTAGTCGCGCAGGTCGGCCGGAAACCCGAGCTTGCGATTGGCGTCGACGGTATCGAGGCCTTCCGAATCTTGCAAGTGATAGGCGCGGATCTTGTTCGCGAGGCCGATCCCACGGCCCTCTTGGCTCATGTAGAGAAAGACGCCATGGCCGTACTCGGCGATCTGCCGCAACGCCTGGTCGCGCTGCGCGCCGCAGTCGCAGCGCAGCGAACCCAGGATATCGCCGGTCAGACACTGCGAATGCACGCGCACGAGCGGCGCCGGATCGAGATGCGGCGTGCCGCAAACGACGGCGGCGTGGGTCGCGTCTTCGAAGTCGGCTTCGTAGATATGAATCGTGAAGTCGCCGAAGCGCGTCGGCAACTCAGCCGACGCCGCGCGCCGCACGAGCTTTTCGCGCTGGCGGCGGTAGGCGATCAAGTCCTGCACGGTGATGATCGGCATGCCGAATTGTTGCGCCATTTCGTGCAAGCGCGGCAAGCGCGCCATGCTACCATCGTCGTCCAGCACTTCGCACAAGACACCGGCCGGGTACAGGCCTGCCAGGCGCGCCAAGTCGACGGCCGCTTCGGTGTGGCCGGCGCGGCGTAGAACGCCGCCTTCGACGGCGCGCAGCGGAAAGATGTGGCCCGGCCGCGCGAAGTCCTCCGGATGGGTGCCGGTGCGCGTGAAGGCCAGAATCGTCTGGGCGCGATCGGCGGCCGAAATTCCCGTCGTGGTGCCGTGTTTGTAGTCGACGGCAACCCCGAACGGTGTGCCGTGCAACGAATCGTTCTTTGGCGTCATCGGGCCGATTTGCAGTTCATCGAGGCGCGGTGCAACGGTCGAGACGCAAATGAGGCCGCGCGCGTTCTTGGTCAAGAAGTTGATGTGCTCGGCCGTGACGCTGTCGGCGGCACACACCATGTCGCCCTCGTTCTCGCGGTCTTCGTCATCGACGACGATGACGAACCTGCCCGTGCGCATGGCGTCGAGCGCGCGTTCGACCGGATCGAAGGTGTTCACGCCGGGCCTCCCCCGAAAGCGCGCTGCAGTTTGTCCCAAGTGATCGCCGGGCCGCCGGACTCGGCCGCGCCTGCCAAGAGGTGCGCCACGTACCGGCCCAAGATGTCCGTCTCGACGTTCACCGCGTCGCCCGGCCGCAAGCGGTGGAGCGCCGTGTGCTCCCAAGTGTACGGGATCAGAAAGAGTTCGAATCGTCCCGATTCGACCCGCGGCCCGACGGTCAGGCTGACTCCATCGATCGCGATGCTACCTTTGGGGACGACGAACGGCCGCAAATGCTCCGGCACCTCGATTTCCAGCACCCAGGTCCGGCCTTCCGAGCGCGCCGCAGTGACTTGGCCGCGACCGTCCACGTGGCCCAGAACGATGTGGCCGTCGAAACGGCCGTCGGCCCGGAGCGCCCGCTCCAGGTTGACGAGCCCGCCCGGGCGCAGGCTGCCGAGGGTCGTCTGCCGCAGCGTTTCGGCTTCGGCCGCCACCCGGAAGCCGCCCGGCTCGGCATCAAGGACGGTCTGGCAGACACCCGAAACCGCAATGCTCGCGCCCGGCCGCAGACCCGCAACGACAGAATCGGCGCGAATCGTGAGCACGACCCCGTTGTCGCGCGGCTCGACGGCCGCCACCGTGCCTACCGTTTCGATGATCCCTGTGAACATTAGATCTCCGGTACGACGGCCGGGTGCACCCAGATTTCGAGGTCGTCTTGATCGAGGACCACGCTCCCCGCGAGCTGGGTCTGGGACGAGATCTTGGCCCATGAATCCGCTGCAGTCCACTTTAAACCAGCGAGTTGCAGCGTTTGATTCCGGTATACATAGAAGCGATCCCACAAATCGGCTTGTAGGAACGACCGATGCGTTTGGCCGCCACCCTCGACGAGCAAGCTCGTAAGCCCGAGCGCCACGAGCGCCTCCTGCAATGCGGCCAGATCGAGGCCCGCGCCGCGGTCCGGCAGAACCACGAGATCGGCGGCCTGTTCGAGCCCGGGCTGCCGACGATCGCGCGCCCCTCGTCTGCACAATAGCACCGGACGCGCCTCCCCCGGCCGGAGCCATGCCGGGTCGCTCCGGAGGTCCGGGTCGAGGACGAGGCGCCGCGGCGCGCGGCCCGGGCCGTCGTAGAGCCGCCGGTCCAGTCGCGGCTGGTCGCGGCGCAGGGTCTCAACGCCGATGAGCACCGCATCGAGCCCGGCGCGCAGGCGATGCGCATGGCGCCGGGCCGCAGGTCCGGTGATGGCGACGGGGCTGCCGTCGGCAGCGGCGATGCAGCCGTCGGCGGAGAGTGCCGCTTTGAGTGCGATGAACGCCCGGCCACGCCGCTGGCGCGCGATGAAGACGTGGTTGAGTTCGGCGGCGGCCTCGGCTCGGCAGCCGACGTCGACTTGCAGACCCGCACCGCGCAACCGTTCGATGCCGCGGCCCGCGACGCGGTGATCCGGGTCGACGTGCGCAACGACAACCCGGCGCACCGGCGATTCAAGGATGGCGTCGACGCAGGGCGGCGTTCGCCCGTGATGCACGCACGGCTCGAGGTTCACATACAGAGTCCAGGTGCGCTCATCGCCCGCCGTTGCAGGAAAGCGCAAACGCGCCGCGTCGAGCGCCTGCGGCTCCGCATGCGGCAACCCCGCCGCGTGATGGAATCCGCTGCCGATCGCGACACCCTCGCGCGCGACGACCGCCCCGACCAGCGGATTGGGAGCCGTTTCCCCGTACGCCCGAGCCGCAAGCTCGAGCGCCTGGTCCATGAACATGCAATCGAGGTTCGAGTCACGCATCTCGAAGCTACGATACAGTGCGCGGCGCCGAAACGGCACCTAGACTTGCAGGCCGCTCGCCGCCTTCCTCCCCCGTCACACGGCACAAGTGCACCGGCGCGTCCGTTCTCCGTTCATTGGTGTCGCGGGCACTGACGTGCGCTGTGAACGGATCGGACAGGACTGAAGCTGGAAAGCCGCACCAGAGCCACGCCGGGGTGGAACCAATCCTGATGTGGTACCCCGGGCATGCAGCCCGTGGCACCGACTGCCTACCGTCCACGCCGCCCCCACGATTCACCGCTCTTCAAGCTGGTGCAAGATCGCGCTCGTTTGCGTGACCCAGGGTACGCGGGATCAGCTTCTCGCGCCAGCCTTGCTACCGTTTTGCTAGCCTCTCGATCTGTGTCATCGCCGAGCGACCGCCGGGTCGGGAACCGGTCGTCCCTGCGAGTCAGCGTACACGCCTCGACTTCCGGCCCTTTCCAGCGGGCCGCGCATCGCTGCGGCGCCGTCGCGACGACGCTTCCTTCTGCTTCGCGGCCGGTGACTTCGCGGCGCGCCGGCGCTTTGCCTTGCGTGCTCCTTCTCCTCGCGACGGTGCCGCCGCCTTCGCCTGCGAGTCCGACGCCAGGTCCACGCCGAACATCTCCGAGAGAGCAGTGCTGTCACCGAGGATCCGCGACTTGGCGACGCCCTTCTTTTGGGCTGCGAGGCCCGCACCGGCGCTCGCGATGAGATCCTGCTCCTCCACCCTGCGTAGGTCGAAGAGGAGCTGCGGCGCCTGGTCGAAGCGCGCGCCGATGCCATAGAACACGGCGGCGACGTGCTTGCACACGACCGCCCAGTCGGGGCAACTGCACGACAACTGGATCTCGTCCGGCGATGGGAAGAGTCCGGTCTTCTGCCGGCACATCCGCTCCATGACACTCTTCGAGAACTTCCCTTGCAAGAGCTCGACGAGCGAATCGATGGCGCCCGCACAGTCATTGCAGATCGATTTCCAGCGCGCCTTCGGGACAGGCGACACACGCACCTGCACCTGATACAACCTCGAGCCACTCACCTGGGCCCGAACCTCCCCGGCGGCGATCCGGAGATCGACCACGGATCCGTTGCGGACATACGAGCGGCCACGCGGTAATCGATTCGAGTAGTCGCTGTAGCTTTCCAAATTGGTGCACCAAGCCTTGCCCCAGAACGTCGTGGCGATGCGGCGGCGACCCGCCTCTATCGCGACGGGAGAAAGCTTTTGACCCTTCTTCGCGAGCTTCGCCGCGGCGGCTTTCGCTGCGCGCCGCCGTTCGGCCACTGACACTTGGACCGGCCACCTGGAATACATTCTGTCACGCTTCCTTCAGTGCGGTGTTCAGATCCAGCGCCACGAGCCGCAGAAGGTCGTCGTCTTTCATCTCGGTAAGCGACAGCTCGGCGCCCGATTCCAACAGATCTTTCGTGAGCTTCTTCTTCGATTCGATGAGTTCGTCGATCTTCTCCTCGACGGTTCCACGGCAGACGAACTTGTGCACGAGCACGTTCTTCTTCTGTCCGATGCGGAAAGCGCGGTCGGTGGCCTGGTCCTCGACCGCCGGGTTCCACCACCGGTCGAAGTGAACGACGTGCGAGGCGGCGGTGAGATTCAGTCCCGTACCACCCGCCTTGAGCGACAGAACAAAGAAAGGCACTTCTTCATCTTCCTGAAAACGCCGCACGAGATCCATGCGTTTTCGGATGGCGGTCTCGCCGTGGAGGACGACGCCCGTGCGCCCGAAGACTGCCGCGAGGAAAGCGGCGAGAGGTGCAGTGACCTCGCGGAACTGCGTGAACACGAGCACCTTCTCCTGCTTCGCCGCGATAACCTCCGAGAGATCGCGCAAGCGCGCCCACTTGCCGCTCTCGCTCTCGGTCCACGCGCCGTCTCCCAGCCACTGCGATGGATGATTGCAGATCTGCTTGAATCGCATCAGGAAGGCGAGCACGAGACCCTTGCGCTGGATGCCGTCCGCCGCGCGCAATCCTTCGGCCAGCTCCTCCACCGCCTGCGCATAGAGCGCCGCTTGCCTGCGGCTCAACTGGCAGAACACCTTCAACTCCGTCTTGGCCGGCAGATCGGCGATGACGGACTTGTCGGTCTTCATTCGCCGTAGGATGTAGGGTGCGACGAGTTCGCGTAACGGCGCATACGGGTTGTGGACTCGATCCGCGAGGCGCTTCGTGAAGCGTGTGAACTCCTTGGCCGAGCCGAGAAGCCCCGGATTGATGAAATCGAAGAGGGACCAGAGATCGCCGAGCCGGTTCTCGATGGGTGTGCCGGTGAGCGCGATACGGGCCCGGGCTTCGAGCTTCTTGGCCGCACGCGTCTGCTTGGCGTTCGGGTTCTTGATGGCCTGCGCCTCGTCGAGAACCACGAGATTCCAGGTGACCTCTTGGAGGCACGGCAACCGCAGCAACGAACCATAGCTCGTGATGACGAGATCCATGTCCCTGAACTGCTCCGGCCTCAAGTCTTTCGCGTCCGCGGCGGTGAGAGCGGACGGGTGTGCGACGAGAGTCTTCAGGCTCGGTGCGAAGCGCTCGATCTCGGCCGACCAGTTGGCCAGGATCGAAGCCGGCGCGACCAGGAGGCTCGGCGGTCGCGCCGCCTTCGCCGGGCGTTTCTCGACGAGCAACAGCGACAGCACCTGGATGGTCTTGCCGAGACCCATGTCGTCGGCGAGGCACGCTCCGAGGCCGAGTCGTGACAGCAGGTGGAGCCATCGAAGTCCCATCTGCTGGTAGGGCCGCAGCGTCCCCCGCAGTGCCGCGCCTGGTTCGACGCGGGCGAGCCCTTCCGGCCCGCGCAGCGTCGCCAGGGTTTCGGCGAGCCAGGGTCCAGCGACGACTTGCGCCCAGTCGGGATCGACGCGCTCCGACGTTTCGTCCGCGACATCGGCGCCAGCCAGCAGGCGCATTGCCGCCGCGAACGTGATGCCGCCGTCGGCCGCGAGTTGCTCGACTGTCTCGAACTGCGCGATCATCCGTTCGAGCCGCGTCCGATCGACTTCGACCCAGCGACCGCGGATGAGCGCCAGCTCGTGCGAGTGTGCGAGGAGTTCCTGCATCTCCTTGGCGGTCAGTGCCTCGCCATCGAGCGTCACTTGCATGCGGAAATCGAGCAGCGCCTCGTGGCCCAGGGTGGAGGGTCGCTTGCCACCGACTGTGGCCGTGACTTGCGGCCGGGAGGGACGGTTGCCGCGCCACGCAGCCGGCATGCGCACCACGACGCCCGCGCTCTCGAGCCGCGGCACGTCGCGCAGGAACTGGAACGCTTCCGCAGCGGTCCAGCGCAGGGGATGAAAGACCTCGCCATTGTCGACCATTGTCTTGAGCCAAGCGCAAGCCTCTGACGCGCGTTGCACCGGAACGAGGAGCGCCAGCAGGCGCGACTTGTTCGCGGCACCGGCGTAGTCGCGCAGCGCCTGGCCGAGCGGCAAGTGTTGGGGTTTCGCTTGCGCCGAGAGTTGCGTCGTGTACGTCGCGAGGAAAGCGAACGGCGCCTCTTCGTCCTTGCGGTTCTCGGCCAGGTTGAAGTGGACCCGGCCGACGAGATTCCAGGCCGGGCTCAGGTGCTTGAGGAAGTCCTGGATCGAGCCACGCGATTCCGCGAACTCGACGGCGAATGCCGCCTCGAGTTCCGACCAGAGCTGTAGAACGACGTCGGCGGTCAGGTACTCGGCGCCGACCATGGCCGGCGCACCCGCCGCGATCCGTTCCAACTCCGCGGCGGGTGGCGCCGGAACGTGGTGGTCGCGACCTGGTTCTGCAGAATCCGGCCAGGTGCAAACAGCGGTCACGTAGCGCGCGCCGAGTTCGCGCCAGTACGAAAATGCGGCCGGCAGCGGGCTCCCGACTGTGGCCGCCCCGAGCTGCAAGAGCCCGTGCCCCGAGCCGCGCGCGAAGGCATCCTGCAGCCGCTTCTGGAGTTCCGGATCGAGTGTCGGCGCGTCGTCCGAAGGTGCGAGATCGAGGCGGCCATGCGGCGTGAGTCGCGGTGCGAGGTGCAGTTCACTCATCCGAAGGGACGACCTGGGCGCCGTTTGATTGGTCCGATCGGTCCGACTCCGGCCGGCTCTTGCCGAAACGCTTCTCGTAGAGGTGTTCAATGAAGAGCGGCAGCGGGGCTTTCCATGGTTCCTGATCGTGGTTGTCCAGCTTGCCGAGCTTTTTCGGATTCATCCCGAGTTCGCGAGCCATCTGCACGTGCGCAAGAGAGAGCCGATGCCGCTTTCTCGCCACAATCCAAACTTGCAGGTCCTGCGGCACGCGCTGGGTCTTCTTCGACATCGCAACTCCAGATTCCCCGCGGTCAATTCAGACTCTCGAGCCACCTTCCAACGTGCTCGACGGAATCTCGCCTCAACCGCCCATCGACCCTTCACGACATCCGGCCCAATAAGTCCGGGCACCCTGGAGCATAGTCCGAAGATCGCCCTCGGTAAACCGTCGGGCCGCCAGCCGGGAGGTGAGGGTGTGAGTTCAAGCCCCCGGGCCACCAAGTAGGCGATTTGCGTCGCGGCAAACCCGCGAGATCGGGGCCCCACTCGCGCCGCATGCTCGCGTGCAGAGGCGAGCGCTCACGCAGCGTCGGTGGATCTGCCACCGCCGCGATCCGTGCTCCCGAGAATGCACAACACGATACCGAGCCCGAGCTTTAGCTGACCTGCCCCCATTAGACCGCTCCAATGGGATGGTTAGAATTCGCCGTCTCCGCGGGGCTGACAGATGATCCGGCCCACCAGCCGCGTAGACCCGAACACCCGAATCACGTGTGGTCGTCACCCCGCTGCAAAGTCCTGGCTCACGCCGCTGTCAACTCGCGTTACACTCCGAGCCATGCACCGATGAATGGACTCGGCGGCGGCGGGCCGCAGTCCCAGAGCTCATGGTCCATGAACATGAGATCGAGGTTCGAGTCACGCAAATCTTCCACAACTCGTCCTGGAACGAACCCTCGCAAGATAACACCGCCGGAAACCGGGGGCCCGCATCGTGCACTTCGGTGACAGGGCTCAGCCACCGCGTTGACACTCGGCACCGCCCGATCAGGCGAACCCGCGCCGCGTACGAAGGCATGCGGGGCGGCCACTGATCCCAACGTGAGCGGCAATGGTTGTTGCCGTTCGCCCGGCGCAAGCGCCGCTGGAATCGCGGCCCGAGCGACCCTTGACAGAAGGAGCTTCCAGAAGCTACCTTTGATTCATGCGTGCGGTAGGATTGAAAGTGCTCAAGAACAAGCTGAGTGAGTACGTCCGGCTGGCCGCCGGCGGCGAAACCGTCCTCGTCACCGACCGTGACCGGGTCGTCGCCGAACTCGTGCCACCACGGGAAGGCCGCAGCCCGCTCCTGGCGGACGCATTTCTGGCCGATGCAGTGCGTAAGGGCTGGCTCACTCCACCGGTTGCAGCGGAGTCCGGCCCGCCGCCGCGACAGCCGGTCGCTCCGCGGCGCCAGATCCTGCGCGAACTCGATGCGGATCGGGGCGATCGTTGATCTACCTCGATACCTCGGTCGCGCTGGCTCACCTGCTGGCGGAGGATCCGGCGCCCGACACCAGACTGTGGGACGAAACTCTCGTGTCGAGCCGCCTCTTGGAATACGAGCTTTGGACGCGCATCCATGCCCGCGGCCTAAGCGCCACCCACGGCGAGGCCGTCCGGCTCCTGTTGAGCCGCCTTGCCATCATCGAACTGGCGCCACCGGTTCTCGCCCGGGCGCTCGAGCCATTCCCAGCACCCGTGCGGACCCTCGACGCCATTCACCTGGCCTCGGTGGAGTTCCTGCGCGCGCACAAGCAATCGGTCGAACTCGCCGCATACGACCAACGGCTGCTGGTTGCGGCGCGCGCACTCGGGATTCCCATCGCCAAAGTTTAGGGCCTTCGGCGACGGCAGCTCGCAGCCGTCGAACGGGGTTGCCAGAAGACGCCGGGCCGCGCCAGCGCGTCCATCAAGCGTAAGATGGCGCTTCGTGACCATCCTTGCACCGAGCTTCGGCTCGTGCGGCTCGAAGCTGCTTGCCTCCATCGAACCGAGGTCGTTCCATGACCCCTCTCCTCATGATCCTGGCAATTGTGGGCGCGGTTCTCCTCCTGTCGGGGATTCGGATCGCGCAGGAATATCAGCGTGGGGTGCTGTTCCGGCTCGGGCGTTACAAAGGGCTGCGTGGCCCGGGGATCTTCTGGATCATTCCGCTCGGCATCGAACGCGCCGTGATCATCGATATTCGCACCCGCACGATCTCGGCCGAGCAGCAGCAGACGATCACCCGCGACAGCGTGACGATCAAAGTCAACGCGGTGCTGTGGTATCGCGTCGTCGATGCGGCCAAGTCGGTGATCGCGGTTTCGGAGGCGGCGAATGCAGTGTATCAATTGGCGTTGACGAGCCTCCGGAACATCATCGGCCAGCACAATCTGGACGAGGTGCTGCAGGAACGCGACAAGATCAATAGTCTCTTGCGGGACAACATCGCCGGTTCGACGGCGCAGTGGGGCGTCGAAGTTCAGCGCTTCGAAATGAAGGACGTCGAGCTGCCCGAAGCGATGCAACAAGTAATGGCGATGCAGGCCGAAGCGATCCGCGAAAAACGCGCCCGCATCATCAAGGCGGAAGCCGAGCTGGAAGCGTCGGAAAAACTCGCGGCGGCTTCGGCGCAAATGGCCGGCAATCCGGCGGCGCTCGAGTTGCGGCGCATGCAGATGATCGCGGAAGTCGGTGCCGAGAACAACAGCACGACGGTCCTCATGATTCCGTCGGACTTCGTGACCCTTTCGAAATCGCTGAGCGAATACCTGCAGGAACGCACCGCCGCCGCGAAGCAGGATCGCAAGGCCTGAGCGACGGCCGGAGCGCGCCGGCGGCAGCCGTCCGTCAGTGAATTTCCACAATGCAGAGCCCGCCGAAAGTGGCGGCGATCCGCGCTTGCCCCTGGCGCTGCCAGACCTCCGCAGCGCGGCGCAGTTGCGCATCGTTGTCGTCGAGCACGAACCAGCGAATGCCTTCGGCGCGATACGCCGCCGCATCCTCCGGGAGATCCGCCAGGATCCGGTTGCGATGCGCGATCATCGAGTCGGGAAAACCGAATCCCTGCGTTCCCGGATCGACATACGGTTGGGCAAGGCCGCCCCACTGCGCGTAGGCGGCCGACGCGGAGAGGTTGCGGAATACGATGTCACGGCTCGAGACGTGACGGCGCAGCCAGTCGATTGCCCGGGCATCGTTGGCCGTCAAGCGCGCCGGTGACTTCACGAACTGGTGCGGCACGCCACTCATGTCCGTGGCGAAGACCCCGAGAAACGCCACGCCCGGCAGAATCGCGAGCAGCACGGCGGCGAGCCCAACCGTGCGGCCCAGAGGCGTCGGGCGTGCAACCAGGAATCTCCACGCGGCAGCACTCGACGCGATCCCGAGAGCGAAGCTCGAGACCGTGGCAAACTTGACGATATCCCACGTGTAGGCGTAGCGGCAAAGATTGGTGACCAAGAGTCCCACGCCAGCCATGCCGCCAAGCACGAGGCGCGGTTCAATGGGTAGGGCGGCGAGGCCGAGAATTCCGAGCCCCAGGAGCAGTCCCAAGGATGCCAGGTTCCAAGACCCATTGCCGGAGAGGTTGCCGGTGATCCCATGCGGTGCGAAGCGGATGAGCGACCCCGTTGCAGTCGGCTGGTCGGAGAAAAATCCGCCCAAAGCCCGCGCCAGCACAAGCACTCCGAGCGCGAGACCGAACACCGCAATGACGCGGCGCGGCGCGCGGCGCGCGTGGAGAACCACTTCCGCGGCAACCACGGCGCCAAGCACGAGAGCAAACAGCACGATGTGCGCCAGCGAGAGCAGCAGGAACAAGACTGCCAAGACTGCGATGCGAGGCCACGATCGCGGCATCGTCCGGTCCGACCACAGGAGCAGAATGCACAGCGCAATCGGCAGGCCGATCGCCCACGGGTGCTGCAGGAAATAGGATGCGAGCGGCGGATTGGCCATCGCGCCGCCGGCCGGAATCCAACTCAGCAGCCGGTCGACGCGCGACGACGGTTCCGAGGCCGGCATGAACATGGCGACGCCGCCACCGAAGAGCGTCAGGGACGAGGTCCAAAGGCCGGCGTTGCGGCCAATGTTCCGCTCCCCCCAGCTCCACAACAGACACCAGGTATAGAACCACGCCGCCAGGCTCGTCACATCAATCGCCCGATCGGCACGCAAGCGGCAGAGCGTGGTCAGGAGAGCCGCAAAGAGATCGAACGCGTAGTGGTAACGCAGCGGCGAAGTTGGGAAGGTGCCATGCCGCGGCGGATAGGCGCCATTTTGAATCTTGGTGATCATGGCCAGATGCCCGGTCACCAGGTGCTCGTCGTGGAACGCCCAACGGCAAGCGGCAGGCGCCAGGAGCGCCGTCGCCAGAACGGCCGTGATCCAGCACCAACGGGAAAGCCGCGGGTCGAGGTCGCCGATCCGAATCCGTTCGCGCCTCCACCAACGGCCAGCCACCGCTGCGGCGGCGCCGCCCGCGAGCAGCGTGCCGGCCCACACACCTTGGGTATACGACTGGAGCGCAGTCGACGCGACATGCACCGCGAGCAACCACATCGACACCGCGACACCGGGGGCGGCGACAGCGGCCAAGCCACGATCCGAAGTGACACGTCGCATCACGGCGATGCTCGCGAGTAGGATCGGAGGCCAACAGAGAACCAGAAACACCGCGAACCAGGGTTGGGGATTCTGAACCACGGGTCACCTCGAGCGAGGACGCGATCGGCAATGCGGCGGTGAGTCTACGACGGATGCGGAGGGCGGTCGATCCAGCATGACGGCAGACGAATTCCGTGCTCTGGCGCTCGGTCTTCCTGAAGCGGCAGAGGACGAGCATATGGGGCACCCCGATTTTCGGGTGCGCGGCAAGATCTTCGCGACGCTCGGCTACACCGATGTCGAAAGGGGCATGGTGAAGCTGACGGTGGAACAGCAGGCGGCGTTCGCGCGCGCCGAGCCGGACGTGTTTCAGCCGGTCAAGGGCGGATGGGGGCGGCGCGGCGCCACCCGCGTGTTGCTTCGCAAAGCCAAAAAGCTCACGGTCCGGAAGGCATTGACGGCCGCGTGGCGCAACACCGCCCCGAAGCGGCTCGTGCAAACCCTCGACGGCAGCGGCACCTGAATCTGGGTCGCGCGGCGCCGGTCACGGCGCGAACTTCACGACTCGTGCCGGGCGCGCGCCGGTGCGGCGGCCGAGAGTCCGGTGGGCGCCGGGCTTTCGGCCGGCTTGGTACGGCGCCGGAAGCGCGCACTCAATTCGTCGAGATAGGTGTAGAACACCGGCGTCACATACAGCGTCACGAGCTGCGAGAACGCGAGCCCGCCGACGACGGCGACGCCGAGCGGCCGGCGCGACTCGGCACCCGCGCCGGCTCCGAGCGCGATCGGCAGGGTGCCCATGAGCGCCGACATCGTCGTCATCATGATCGGACGGAAGCGCACCAGGCAGGCCTCGACAATCGCGTCACGCGGCGATTTTCCATCCCGGCGTTCCGCCACCACCGCGAAGTCGATCATCATGATGGCGTTCTTCTTGACGAGTCCGATGAGCATGATGATCCCCACGAAGGCATAGATGCTGAGATCGAGCCGGGTGATGAACAGGATCAAGAAGGCCCCGAAGCCGGCGAACGGCAGTCCGGTCAAGATCGTGATCGGATGGATGAAACTCTCGTACAAGATCCCGAGCACGAGATAAATCACCAGGATCGCCAGCACCAGCAAAACCAACAGCCCCTTCTGCGCCTCTTCGAACGCCTGTGCCGTGCCGGCGAACGTCGTGCTGATCGACGCGGGCAGTTCGCGGTCCGCCAGGTCCTGAACCCGCGTCACGACGGTACCCAGAGCGACTCCCGGTGCGGTGTCGAAGGACAGGGTCACCGACGGCAGTTGTCCCGAGTGATTCACCGTCAAGGGGCCGACATCGCGCGCCACCTTGGCGACCGAGAG
Source organism: bacterium (assembly GCA_031362565.1). Classification (GTDB taxonomy): domain Bacteria; phylum Krumholzibacteriota; class Krumholzibacteriia; genus JANLSU01. The sequence goes on from JANLSU010000107.1 coordinate 29,820, forward strand.
CAACGGCACCAAGTCGCCACCCGGTGCCCGGATCGAGAGCATGGAGAGCGCGTTCAAGTCGCGTTGATACTGCGGCAAGAGTTCGAGGATCACCCAATACTGATCTTGCTGGGTGAAGATCGTCGACACTTGGCGGGCGCCGTAGGCGTTGTAGAGCGCGGTCTGCACGGCGTCGGCGGTGATCCCGAGCGACGAAGCGCGGTCGCGGTCGATGGTCACGCGCGCTTCGGGATTCAGGATCTGCAGATCGGAGGTCACGTTGGTCACTCCGGGTACGGCTGCCACCTTCGCCGTGAATTCCTGCGACACCTGAAACAGTTCATGAATGTCCGGCCCTTGCAGGGTGAACTGATAGAGACTGCGAGTCTGCCTGCCGCCGACGTTGATCGGCGGCGGGTTGGAGAGGAACCCCTGGATCCCGGGAATCTGGTTCAGCTTGGCGGCGATCGAGCGGCCGGCCGCGGTAGCGTCCAGCGGCCGTTCCTTGCGCGGCTTGAGGTGCAGGAACATCGTGCCCTCGTTGTTGCCCGAGGATCGCCCGCCGCCGCCGATCGACGCCATGAAGTCCTGCACGTTCGGATCCGCGCCGACGACCTGGGAGACTTGTTGCGCGTAGCGCGTCATCGCCTCGAACGACGTCCCCTGCGCCGCCAGGAACGTCCCGCGCAGCATCCCCTGATCCTCGCTCGGGATGAATCCCTTCGGCACGAGCTGCGCCAGCACGACCGTGCCGGCGAGAATGAGCACCGAGAACAGCAACGTCAGTGGCCGGTGGTCCATGACCCAACCGAGCGACCGCCGATAGGAGCCGACCCAGCGGTCGTAAAAACGCTCGGTCACGTCGTGGAAGCGGCTTGTCTTCCCACCGTGGTTCACTTTCAAGAACCGGGCGCAGAGCATCGGCGTCAATGTCAGCGAGACCACCATCGAGACCAGAATCGCCACCGCGATCGTGATCGCGAATTCGCGGAACAACCGCCCCACCAAGCCCTGCAAGAGCAGCACCGGCAGGAACACCGCGACGAGCGAAATCGTCATCGACACGATCGTAAAACTGATCTCGCGCGAGCCTTTGAGGGCCGCCTCGAAGGGTTTCTCCCCCATCTCGGTGTGGCGCACAATGTTTTCCAGCACCACAACGGCATCGTCGACGACGAAGCCCACCGCCAGCGTCAGCGCCATGAGCGACAAGTTGTCGAGGCTGAAACCGAGCAAGTACATGACGGTGAAGGTACCGATGAGCGACAGGGGCAGTGCCAGGCTCGGGATGATCGTCGCCGAGAGATTGCGCAGGAACAGGAAGATGACCAGAATCACGAGCCCAATCGTCAGCATGAGGGTGAACTTGACGTCGGCGACCGATTGCGCGATGCCCTCCGAGCGGTCGAACATTGGGGTGATCTTGACCGCCATCGGCAGTTCGCCTTGCAACCGCGCCATGAGGTCGTTGACCCGCTTGGCGACCGCGACGGTGTTCGTGCCCGGCTGCCGCTGAACCGCCAGGACGATGGCCCGCGTGCCGCTGAACCAACTGGCGTTCTTGCTGTTCTGCACGTCGTCGCGAACGTCGCCGAGATCCTGCAGCCGGACCGGGGCACCGTTCCGCCACGCGACCACGAGGGGGCGAAACGCCGCGGCGTTCTCGAGTTGGCCGTCCGCCTGCACGGTGTACGCCTGGTCCGAACCCCACAGAATGCCGGACGGCTGGTTGACGTTGCCGTGCGAAATCGCGTCCGACACCTCGTCGATGCCGATCTTCCAGGCCTGGAGCTTCTGCGGATCGAGTTGCACCCGAACGGCGTATTTCTGCGAGCCGAAAACTTGCACCTGCGCGACACCGTCGACCATCGATAGGCGTTGCGCCACGAAGCCTTCGCCATACTCGTTGAGCTGCGAGAGCGGCATGGTCGCCGACTGCACTGCGAAGTACATGATCGGCTGGGTCGACGGATCGACCTTGCGGTACGACGGCGGCAACATGCCTTGCGGGAGCTGGCGCAGGGTCTGCGAAATAGCCGCCTGCACGTCCTGTGCGGCGGCGTCGATCTCGCGGTTCAGAGTGAACTGCAGGGTGATGGCGGTGGTGCCGAGGCCGCTCGAGGACGTCATGACGTCGAGGCCCGGGATGGTCGAGAATTGTTTCTCGAGCGGCGTCGCGACGGCCGAGGCCATGGTCTCCGGGCTGGCGCCGGGCAGTGACGCGTTCACACTCACGGTTGGATAGTCGACCGTCGGCAAGTCGCTGACCGGCAAGAGCCGGTACGCAATGCCGCCGAAGAGCAGGACCCCGACCGACAGCAAGGTCGTCATGACCGGCCGGCGAATGAAGGGTTCGGAGATATTCATGAGTTCGTCGCCACCGGCAGAGCGGCGGTGGTTTTCACCTCCACCTTGGCTCCCGGAACCAGGCGCAACTGGCCATCGGTGACGACCTGATCTCCCGCCTGCAAACCGTCGGCGATGACCGCGAGATCGCCGGCGGCGCGGCTCACTTTGACCACTCGAATGGAGACCGTTCCAGCGGGATCGATCAGGAACACCGTGCTCCCCTGCTGCCCCGACGTCACCGCCATGGACGGCACGACGAGCGCATTCTGCTCGACGTACAACTGCATGCGGACCGCCGCAAACTGCCCCGGCCACAGTGCGCCGGCGCCATTCGAGAAGCTCGCCTTCAAGAGAATCGTGCCGGTCGTGGGGTCGACGGTGTTGTCGACGAACGCCAGCCGGCCCGTCTCGGGCGGCCGACCGCCCGCCGGTTCCGCCACGACCTCGACGTCGGACATTTTCTGTTGCTGAATCACCGGCAGTGAACTGCCGGGCACCGTGAAGCGCACCAGGATCGGTTTGATTTGGTTGATCGTCACCAGCATGTCGCCCGGGCCACGCACCAAGTTGCCTTTGCGAATCGCCAAGCTGCCGGCCCGTCCGGAGATCGGCGCGCGGACCGTGGCATTCTCGAGGTCGAGCTGTGCCTTCTGGACCGCGGCGCTGTCCGCTTCGACGTTGGCGCGGAGCGCGGCGGCGTTGGTCCGGATCGATTCGAACTGTTGTGAGGTGACGTATTCCTGCGCCGCGAGTCCGGCATAACGTTCCACATCACGCGCCGCATTGATGCTCTGCGCCTTGTCGCGCGCCAGGACCGCTGACGCTTGCCGGAGCGCCGCCGCGAACGGCCGCGGATCGATCTCGAACAAGACCTGCCCTTTGACGACGTCATCGCCTTCATTGAAACGCACGCTCAAGAGCGGGCCTGCCACCTGCGCTTCGACGCTGACACGTTCGAGTGGCTCGACGGTGCCGCTGCCGCTCAGCGTATAAGGCACCGCTTGCCGCGTCGCAACCGCCGCAGCGACGGGAATCGCGGCGGAGCGCGGCGCGGGCTTCTTCTTCGCACATCCGGCCCCGGCCCCGACGAGGACCGCGGCGCCAACGCAAAGCACCCGGGCGGCGAGAGTTTCGAATCGTCGCGCGTCAATCGTCATGGAGACTCCGTGTCGGTCGAATCGGGTGCGAGGCGCAGGCCGGTCTGGCCGCGCTCGTCGAGGCGTCCGGTGTCGTGCGCCAGTTGAACCAGCGCCGTATGCCAAGTAAGACGCGCATCGACGCGCTCCGAGCGCGCCGTCGCGAGCGCGCTCTGCGCGTTCAACAGGTCGAGGACACTCCCGACCCCCGCCTTGTATTGCGCCCGCGCCACTTCGGCCGACTGCGTTGCGGCGGCGAGCAACTCCTCGGCCGTGTGGACGCGTTGCCGTGCGGTCCGCAAGGCGTAGTAGGACTGGAAGACTTGGAAAGCGACTTGCTGTTGCAGGCGATCGAACGCCGCCCGGCTCGCGTCGGCGCGCGCCGCTGCGGACTGCTGCCGGTACTCGGCCGTGAAACCCGAAAACAACGGCACCGTCGCACCGAATGTCATGTTGTAGCTGCCGGCACCCCGGCCGAGCGCCGATGTATAGGTACGGCCGGTGTTGGCGTTCAGGTCGAGCGACGGCAAGCGCGCGCCGCGCGCGGCGCGCACCTCGGCCTCGGCGGCGAACACCCGCGCCCGGGCGGCGGCGAGATCGGGACGCGCCTCGGTCGCGCTCGCGACCAACGCGTCGACGCTGTCGGCGATCGCCGCGATCGGCACTGCTTCGGCGGTGATGTCCACGTCGTAGTCGAGGTGTGACGGATCGCCCAGAGCCAGCGCCACGAGCCCCCGCGCCGTCTGCAGGTCGCCCTCGGTCCGCTCGGCCGAAAGCCGCGCCTGGGCCCGCGCGGTGCGCGCCTGGAGCACCTCGGCAATCGTCGCGACACCGGCGGCGCGACGCTTTTCGGTCACGGCGAGATTGGTATCGGCCTCGGCGAACGAGACGTGCTGGGCCTCGAAGAGTGAGCGCTGGGCCACGAACTGGAAATAGGCCGACTCGACCTCGAGAACGACATCCTGGATCGTGGCGTCGTGCAGTCGATTGGCGGCGACGAGCGCCTGCTTGGACGACTCGATGCGGCCGCTGCGCCCGCCGACATCGAGAAGCAGCCACGAGAGTTCGAGCGACGGCCCGTATGAATTCTGCTCGACGGCGCTCCGGCCCTGCGAGGCGACGGTTTTCAAGCGCGTGAACGTGCCGCGTCCATCGAGCGTCGGGAACCACTCACCGCGGCTCGCGCCGTACTGTGCCGCTGCATCGCGGGCTTGCGCCCATGCGAGCCGCGTCGCGGGATTGTTCCGCAGCGCGATGTCGACCGCATCGGCAAGTGTGAGTGCGGACCGGGGCGAACCGCCTTGAACCACGGCGGACGCCGGGGTGCGGGCCGCCAAGGGCTGGGTCGCCGGGTTTTTCGGCCGCCAAGGAGTCGCCGGCGTCGCAGAATTCGCCGCACCGCCCCACAGTCCCGGAGGCGAGGGCGCACAGCCCGTCACCGCGAGCCCCGTGACAAGAAGTAGACAAGCGAAAGCGCGCAAACTCGCTCCATTCTGCACCTTGGCGAGCATATGGAACCGCAGGGTTAACGTGCAAGGGGCGAGACCACGACCTTGCGTGCGATGGTTTCGGTACGCGCGTTGAGGCGTACCAGGTAAACGCCAGCCGCAAGTTGCGACATCGTGCGCGGCGGCCAAGTGATCGAAGCACGGTCGACAGGACCATTCCACGCGCGGCCGACGCGGCGGCCGCGGACGTCGAACACGTCGATGGTGCCTTGGGCACGATCACTCGCGGCGGTGCGAATCACGAGGCGTCCTTGCAGCGCCGGATTGGCAACGACGAGCGACAGCTGCGGTGGCGCCGATTCGGCGCTTGCTGCCGGAGTCGCGAATTCGACGCCACTCACGACGACTTCGACCGCTGCACCATCGGCCGGCGGCACCCCGCCGGCGAGCCAGAGATTGAATCGCAGTCGCATCCAGGGTGCGGCCGGTGCGGGCCCGGGAGCGCGCCACGCCGCGACCGGAACGTTCGCCGCATCGCGCACTGCAAAATCCATCGTGTCCGGCCACCATGTCAGATCCTGCACCGTCGGGGCGTCCACGGCAGCCGGCGCCGACATCGACCGATCTGGTTGGACGGCGAAGTGCAGGTTCTCGGCCGCAGCAACCCCGAACCGCCCCCACTCGATGTCGGCTTCCGCACCGGTGTCGGCAAACAAGAACCCGGCGAACACCACGTTGATGTCCAACGATCCGAGCGAACTCGCAACCCGAAATCGACAGCGCCCGAAATCGATCCGTTCGTCGGTCCACACTTCGGCGCATTCCCAAATGGAATCGCGCCGGGCGACGCGCAAGTGCAACGCGCCGGCGGGGTCCACCCAAACATTCGCGGGCGAATCCGACCACGAGTTACCACCCGGACCCAGCGGCACCGGCGCCGCCTTGACGCCCCAATTGCAGCCGGCAAACTGAATGTGACGGATATCAGTCGACGCGCGCGTCACGGCCAGCACCGGGCCACCCACTTCAGGCAACGCGACGAGGGTCGGCGGCGGAACAAAATCGGGCCGCACGAGCAATGCGGCGTAGTCGCTCCCGCCGTGCGTCAACGATTCGAAACGGCCCGCGGCATCGAGACCGAGCCGCGATCCCTCGATCGGTTGCACGTACTGCAGGTCGGTGGCGGCGTAGAGCGCTACGACGGCGGAGTCGGGATCGACACCAGTCGCCACGCCACGCACGAGTCCGGCCGGCACTCCGAAACAGCAGGCCGGTGGTGCTTCGAAGATTCGCACCGCCGGCGCCGCGGCGGCTGCGGCGCGCGTCGGTGCCGGCAGGAACGCCGGCACGAGGAGCAAGAGGCGCCCGAGCACCACGACCGGCAGACAACGCTGCCGCGAACGGACACGTCGAGCTTGGAGCATGACGTTGCCCTCGCTATCCGACCGGACCGAGATCGAGACGTGCGGTCTGCGCTCGCGGTTGCTCGAGGCAGGCCGCGACTCCCGGCGCATCGGCCGCGACCGCGTACAGACGCGCGACGTCGGGCGCGCTGAAGCCCTCGGCAATGCTCCGGCGCACGAGCTCGAGAAGCGGGTCGTAGTAGCCCTTCACATTGGCAATGACGATCGGGGCGGCGAGTTGCGCGAGTTTGCAGAGCGCAATCACTTCGAGCACTTCTTCCCAGGTGCCAACGCCGCCGGGCAACGCCACGAATGCGTCGGCGCGGGCGCGGAAGGCGGCCTTGCGATCCGCCATGTCGCGGGTTACGACGCGCTCGGTGCAGGGCTCGAATGCCAAACCGCGCGCCACCAGGAATTCCGGGATCACGGCGATCGTCGGCGCCCCCGCGTCACGCGCCGCGCGGCCTACGACGTCCATGAGCCCGACGTTGCAACCGCCCCAAACAAGCGCGTGGCCACGCTCGCCGATCCAGGCGCCGAGCCAGCGCGCGCACTCCACGAACTCCGGAGCGAGGCGCGAACTCGAGGCGCAAAACACGCAAACGTTCACGGCAAACCTGCGGGGTTGGGATCGGACCGCGTGACGAGCGCCGCCGCGAACGCCTGGGGATCGAATTCCTCGATGTCTTGCAGGGTCTCGCCGGTGCCGATGAATTGCACCGGAATGCCGAGGGCGCGCTTGATGGCGACTACGATGCCGCCCTTCGCCGTGCCGTCCAACTTCGCCAAAAACAGGCCGCTCACCTGCACCGTCTGCAAGAATTCCTGCGCTTGGCGCAAGCCATTCTGGCCGGTGTTCGCATCGAGCACGAGCAGCGTTTCGTGGGGTGCTTCGGGATCCACCTTCTGCAACGCGCGGCGGATCTTCTTCAGTTCCTCCATGAGGTTCGACTTGGTGTGCAGACGTCCGGCGGTATCGACGATCAACACGTCGGCGCCGCGCGCCCGCGCCGCTTGCAGCGAATCGAAGGCGACCGCCGCGGGATCGGCGCCGTGGCCCTGTTTGATGACTTGAACTCCGAGCCGGCCGGCCCAGACGGAGAGCTGTTCGACGGCGGCGGCGCGATAGGTATCGGCAGCGCCCAAGAGCACCGACTTGCCGAGTTCACGGTACATCCACGCGAGTTTGCCGACCGACGTCGTCTTGCCGGTGCCGTTGACCCCGACCACCATGACAACGTGGGGCTTGCCGCAGAGGCGATCCGCGGCCGTGGTGCCTTGCCCGCCCAACAGATCGATGAGGGAATCGCGAATGCCGTTCTCGACGGCGTCCATCTGCCCCGGCGCGATGCGTTCACCGCGCAACGTGCGGCGCAACCGCTCGGTGATCTCGCCGGCCGCGTCGACACCCATGTCCGACGCGATCAGGATCGCCTCGATCTCGTCCAAGGTCTCGGCGTCGAAGGTCACTTTGCGAGTGACGAGTTCCTTCACACGGCCGAACAGCGTGTCGCGCGTCTTCTCGAGACTGCGACGCAAACCCTCGAACGGCGTTCTAAACACGCGGCTCCTCGCCGGCCTCCCGCGCATCGCCGGCGGGATCGGAATCCGGCGGGGCTACGTCCAGAACAGCGGTACCGGCGCCCTCCCCTGGCGATTCGACACCCGGGAAGTTTCGGTCCAACCGCGCCGCCCCCCGCCGTGTCGTGAGGGTAACCGATTCGGGGTCGTTGGTGTCGAGCACCGCGCCGGCTGCAACGCCCGCCAGCGCTTCCGCGGTCGGAGTCAGCAGTGCCGCGGCGCGAGCCACCCGTTGTGTCTTCTTCTTGAGTTCTTTCGGCTCGCCCTTCAATTCGCCGTCCAGCGACACCGACACGAGCTTCGACACGCCCTCTTCTTCCATGGTCACACCGTACAGGCGGTCGGCCGCTTCCATCGTCAGCTTGTTGTGGGTGATGACGATGAATTGCGTCCGGCCCTTGAACTCCTGCAGCAAGTTCACGAACCGGCCGATGTTGGCGTCGTCGAGCGGCGCGTCGACTTCGTCGAACACGCAGAACGGACTCGGCTTGACCAGGTAGATGGAGAACAAGAGCGCGATGGCGGTAAGCGCCCGTTCGCCGCTCGAGAGCTGCGTCAGCGTGTCGATCTTCTTACCGCGTGGCCGCACGAGGATTTCGATGTCGGTCTCGAGCGGATCGGCGGGATCGGCGAGCACGAGATCGCCCTCGCCGCCGTCGAACACCGTACGAATGGTCTCACGGAAATGCTCACGCACCTGTTCGTAGGTTTCCAGGAACAGGAACTGCGCCGTCTGATTGATCCGTTCGATCGTTTCGTGCAGCGACTGGCTGGCCTTGAGCAAGTCTTCGCGCTGCGCCTCCAGGAACGTCAGGCGCGCCGCCTTCTCTTCGTGCTCTTCGAGCGCCAGGAGATTCACCGGTCCAAGCCGCCCGATCTCGTCGCGCAGGTCACGCACCACCAAGTCGTCCGGAATCGGATCCGCGTCGGTCCACACGAACATGAGCGCCGCGAGTTCGTCCTCGCTCATCTGATAGTTCTCGGTCATGCGCTCGGCAAGATTCTGCCGGCGCATGTTGCATTCGGCGAGCGCCATTTCGGCATGGTGCCGGCGCCCCTGCGCCTCGCGCCGCGCCTTTTCGAGCTCGTGCAAGCGCCCCTGCTCGGCGTCGATCTCGGCACGCTGCGCGTCGAGCAACAGGCCGATCTCGTTCTGGGCTGCACGTGCCACGCCCAGTTCACCGGACAATTCGCCGGCCAGCGCCGTCGACGTCTCGAGTTCGGCGGCGTAGCGCTCTAAGTCCCGCTCGGCACGTTCGATTTCGTCGCGCCGGCGGGCGCTGATGTCGTGCAGCTCGCGTTCGAGTTCCTGGAGCCGTTCGAGCTGGCGCGCGTGCGACTCCGCTTCGCCTTGCAACGTCACGAAAGCGACCCGCGCTTCGCCGACCTCGTGGCGCAGGCGTTCGCGCTCCCGATCGAGTTCGGTGAACGCCACTTCGCGTTCCGCCAACGCGCGGCCGTGGTCGCCTTCTTCACGGCCGACGCGTTCGGCATCCTGCGTCAGATCCGGCAGCAGAGCCGACATGGTTTCCAACTCCGCCTCGACAACCGCGTGGGTCGCGCCCGCCTGGGCACGATGGGCGCTCGCTTCCGCGATCGAGGTCTCGAGGGTGGCCCGTGCCACCGAGAGGTCGTTGCGGCGCGACTCATCGGCGCGCAGTGTGGCGTCGAGGCGCAGGCGTTCCTCACGTTGCAGGCCGAGTTCGCTGTCGAGCACCGCCAGACTGGCGACAACCTGGGCGATTTCGGCGCCGACGACGCGCATTTCCTCGTCCAACTCGTCCAGGCGCTGGCGGCGCCCCAAGAGGCGCACGTCGCGCTCGCGATCCACACCGCCGCTCACCGCACCGGCGCCGGTCACCAGCATCCCGTCGCGCGTCGCGATGCGCACCGCGGTGTCGCCGCACGCGGCGAGTGCGTCGAGGGCGGTCGCGACATCCTCGACGACGAGGGAGTGCGACAGCAGGCGGCGCAGCCATGCCGGCGCGTCGCCCTCCAAGAGATCGCCGGCGCGGCCGATGACGCCCGAACGCGACGCCAAGTCCGCGGCCAGCCGTGGGCCGCCTTCCGCCGGCGCATCCGGCAGCATGAGCGTCGCGCGCCCCAGCTTCTCACCTCTCAGCTCGTGCACGAGTCCCAACGCGCCGCTCGCATCCGACACCAGAAGCGCATCGACGACGTCGTGCAGCAGCGCGTCGAAGGCGGCTTCGAGGCCGGCCGGCGCCCGCACGTGTTCGGCGAGCGTGCCGAGGACGCGGCCGCTCGGCGCGTGCCGCTGTAGGAGGGCCCGCGCCCCTTCGCCGTAACCCTCGTAGGCGTCGATCATCGCTTGCAACATCTCGCGGCGCGACCGCGTCGCTTCCAGCCGGCTCGCTAAATCGGCGCGCTCTTCGCGCCGCCGTTCGAGCCGGTCGAGGAACGATTCGATCCGTTCGCCGGTCGCCTGCAAACCGGTCCGGCCGGTGACGCACGCCGCGTCGGCGTCGGCCAACTGACGGCCGACTTCGGCGTGCTCGTCGGTGAGCCGGGCGATGCGCGCCGCGTCGATCTCGAGTTCTTCCTCGAGCTCCTGCGCCCGCAACTCTTGGGCTTCGAACTTGGCGCGTGCCAGATCGAGTTCGCTGCGGCGCGCCGCCGAATCTTGTGCGAAATTGAAGGTGCGCTGCTTGACCTGGAGCACTTCGGCGCGGGCTGCTTCGTGGCGTTCTTCGCAGACCGCGAGTTGGTCCTTGCGGGACTGGAACGCTTGGCGTTCGACGATGATTTGCGCTTCGAAGTCGGCATGGCGCGCCGCGAGGCGGTCGCGGTCAAGCGCCACCTGCGCCAACCGCTGGCCGGTGACGGCGATTTCGGCGTTGGCCGCGGCGCGCGATTCGCGCGTCGATTCGGCACGTTCGCGCAACACGAGCATCGTGTCCTCGCTCGACTTCAAGCGCTTCGCCACATCCTCGGCGCGCTCACCGGCGGCGCGGAATTCGCGTTCGCGGTCCACGAGCACGGTCCGCAGCGACTCGATGTGGGCCTCGATAGCGCCTTCGCTGGCGTCGCCTCCGAAACCCTCGACCCGCAACCCCTCGAGTTGCGATTCGAGCTCCGCGGCTTCGGTGCGATACTCGAACAGGCGCTTCTGCGCCAGGAACGTCTCGCAAGTGCGCAGTTTCTCCTGCAGTTCTTGATAACGCCGTGCCCGGCCCATTTGCCGCCTGAGCGATCGCACCGTGCGGGCGATCTCGTCGATGATGTCGTTCAGGCGCAGCAGATCCTGGTCGGTGAGTTCGAGCTTGCGCACGGCTTCCTTGCGGCGCATGCGGTACTTCATGATGCCGCTGGCTTCCTCGAACAGGAAGCGGCGCGATTCTTCGTGGCCGTTGATGACGCCGTCCACCATCTCGCGCTCGATGATCGAGTACGCGTGGCTGCCGGCGCCGGTATCCATGATGAGATCCTTGATGTCCTTCAGCCGGCACGACGCACCGTTCAACAGGTAGTCGCTCTGGCCATCGCGGGTCAAACGGCGGGTCAGCTTGACCTCGTCATAGGCCACGGGCAGGCGCCCTTGATTGTTGACGAAGGTGATCGAGACCTCGGCCAAACCGAGCGGCTTGCGCAACTTGGTGCCGCCAAACACGACGTTCTGCATCTTCTCGCCGCGCAATTGCTTGGCGCTCTGTTCACCGAGCACCCAGCGCAACGAGTCGACGACGTTCGACTTCCCGCAGCCGTTCGGCCCCAAGATCGAAGTGATCCCGCCGCCGAAATCGAGTTGCACGGGATTCATGAACGACTTGAAACCAGCCAGTTCGAGTCGCTTGATCTGCACGAGTCCACTCCTCGGGTCGCCGCGAATGCGCGGCCCTGCCCAACAACCCCATGCACGAAGTGCCGCGCTTCAGCGCGGCAACTTGTGCACCTGCGCATAGCTGTAACCTGGAATCTGAAGGATCGCGTCGCTCGCCGCTTTGGCTTCCGCAACGGTGGAGTAGCGCCCCACGTACACCCGATACCAGATCCCCTTGCTCCCCAAATCCGTTTCGAGCGCGTTCGCCGTGAAGCCGTGCTTCTGCAGCGCCGCAATTTCCTTCGAGGCCTGTGCGAGCGTTTGATACGAAGCGATGTGCACACCATACGCGATGGCGCCCGCCGGCGGGCTGGCCGCAGCTGCCGGCGCGGACGACGATTGCCGGGATGTTGCCGGCGTGCTGAGCGGCAGTGCCGGCGGTGACAGCGATTGCCGCGGTGTCAGCGGCGCGCCGGTCCAGTCCAATGCCGACTTCGCCGGCTGCGGCGACGGCGTGACCGGCAACGGTGATTGCACCGGCTGCCGCTGCGCCACGGGCGGCGGTACCTGCGTCGCCGGTGCCTGGGTGGCCGGTGGTTTGACCGCGCCGCTGCCGACATCGGTTGCCGGGTTCGGCCGCGTCCCATTGCCGGCAGCCGCGTCGTTGTCGTTCGGCGCGGCTTGTCCGCCGGCCGGCTTTGGTGATTCCGGCGCCGACGCCGCGTTGTCCTTGGGTTCGTTGTCCGGCACGGGCCGCGCGCCGCCACCGCTCTTCACGGGCTGTTCGGCGCCGATCTCGATCTGGTCGATCTGCCCGGCTCGATGCCGCACCCACAAGGCCACACCCACAAAGCCCACGATCAACGTCATGAGTGCCAACACGAGGATCGTCGGCCACCGGGACGTACGGCCCTCGGATTCGAATGCGAACTCCGTATTCGACAAGTCGACGCCGCTCGCGGCGGCGTTCGACTCCTCGCGGCTGCGCCGCGCAAGCACCGGCGGACTATCGTCGAGATCCGTCGACGCGAACAGCGACGAGGCCCGCGCCGGCGGCGCGGTGCGTTGCGTTACACTCTCGTCGCCCACGGGCTCGCTCGGACGCGACGGGGCGAGCGACGGAAAAGGCTCGAAGGGCGACGGCGCGGCGGTGTTGCGTTGCGAATCGAGGCGCGCCGGCATCGGCGGTTCGATCACATCACGTGATGCGGCGGGTTCCGGCGCTTCGGCTTCGGCGCCGATGCGCCCCCAGTCGAAATCCGCGGCGCTGAAATCCGCCAGAACCGGGGCCACTGTAGCGTCCGCGGTGGCAGCCAGATCGCGACGCTGTTCGGCTTCGACATCGGCGGCCGCCTCGGCGGCGGCATCGGCGTTCGGCGGGCGCGGACCGGCGAGCGATTCGAGTTCGTCCCTCGCATACAAGAAACCCGGATCGAACTGTGGCGGGCTCGCGGGCGGTGCAAATGGTGCGTCGCGCCGTTCGGGCGCTTCGAAGGGACGTTCGAACGGCGGCGGCGGCGCGGGTTCGAGAGTTGCGGCTTCAGCGGCCGCGTGCCACAGCACCCCCAGCACGTGGGAGTTGCCACGCTGCAAGTCACCCAAGGCATCGACCAATTCCTGCGCCGCCTCGGGTTCCGATTCGTCGCCGGCGTACAGCACGTGGTCGCAAACCCGCGCCAATGGGTGAATGTCACTGCGAATCGACAGGGGCCCGACATAAATCGCCAGATCGCACATTTGCGAGACTCGGAAAACCACACTGCGCAGCGCCTCGGCCGACACCGGCGCCGGATCGTCCATCGGAAACGAACCGGCCGGCAGCACCCAAGGTCCTTCGGGCACCGGATGCAGCAGCAACGCCCGCGTCGAGCGCCCGAACCGCACCATATCGATCAAGCCCTCGGAGTTCGGGTCGAACACGAGCCCGCTCAAGCCCGGCCGCAAGAAATCTGCATCGACAATGATGACCTGGCGGCCGTGCGGCGCCAGACCGAGGGCGATTTGCACCGCGGCATGATGGCGCGCGAGCGTGTCGTTGCGCCGGCCTGTCACGTAGATCGAGACTCCGCGCCCGCCGCCCAGAAGCCGCAAGACACGCTGCGTGAGGGGTGCGACTTCGGCGCGATAGCTGGCAGGTTCCAAATCGGTGGCGACGAGATGCCCGGCGGGATGCGGCGTCGTCACGACCAGTTGTTCCGCGGCAAGGCCGAGCCCTTGCAGACGATCGCGCATCCAGCGCTGCGAGGCCGCGAGCCCGGGTCGGCCGGTCGTCATCGCTTCCCCCCCGGCGCGGCAAGAGCCGCGCGCACCGCCCCAACGAGCTCTTCCACTTCGCCTTCACTGATGCATCGCATGTCGAGCCCGACCCAGTCGTCCTTGATGCGTGGCGCGACCGCTGGATTCCCCGCGCGCAAACGCCGCGCCAACTCGGGTGCCCGCATCGTGTGGGCGCGCACCCGCACCTCGAACGACGGCAGATCCAGATCCGCAAATGACCCGCCGCCGACGGTCGCAATCCCGGGCGCCAGCTCGAAGTCGGCCGCCGCAAGATTTCGCAACCGGTCGAGCAATCGACGCGCGCGCGCTTCGAGATCCTCGGGCGGGGTCAAGAGCAGCCGCAACGCCGGTATTTCGCCCTCGGCGCGGCGACCCGAGGCGTATGAGAGCAGAGTCGCCTGGAGAGCCGCAAGTGTTAATTTGTCAATGCGGAGCGCGCGCGCGAGTGGATTTCGCCTCAAGGCTGCGATGACCTGGCGTGACCCCACTAAAAGCCCGGCTTGTGGACCACCCATCAGCTTGTCGCCGCTCATCGTCACGAGATCCGCGCCGGCGGCCAGTGCACTACGCACGTCGGGTTCGCCAGGGAAACCGTACGCGTCCAGTGGATCGATCACACCGGCGCCCAAGTCGTACACGACGAGAGCGCGGCGGCGCTTCGCGACCTCGACCAATTCCGCGATGCTTGCTTCACGCGTGAACCCGCGGACCGCAAAGTTGCTGCGATGCACCTTGAGAAGTACCGAGCCGGGCGTCTCGGCCGCCGCTTCGTAGTCGGCGGGCGTGGTGCGATTGGTCGTGCCGATTTCGTGGATCGGAACGTGCGCCCGGGCCAGGATGTCGGGCAGGCGAAAGCCGTCGCCGATCTCCACCAGCTCGCCCCGCGACACAACGACACCAGGAGCGCCAAGTGTATCGATTGCAAGGAGTACCGCCGCTGCGTTGTTGTTGACCGCGAAGGCGGCTTCGGCGCCCACCAGCCAAGCCAAGAGTGGCGCCACGTGATCCATCCGGCTCGTGCGCTCGCCGCGCTCCAGATCATATTCAAGGTTGGTGTAGCCGCGGCCGGCCAGCTCGACGGCGCGTAACGCCGGCTCGGAAAGCGCCGCGCGCCCCAGGTTGGTGTGCAGGATCACGCCAGTTGCATTCAAGACCCGCCGCAGGCTGGGAGTTGAAAGCACCTTCAACCGCCGGGCGGCCGATGCGGCCACGGCGCCCTCGGCCGCCGCCCGGTCCGCAGGTGCCGGCCCACCGCTGCGGAGTGCGTCGCGAAAGGCGTCGACTTCTTCCTGAATGATGCGGACGACCAAATCGTGAGCGAGTGCTTCGACGGGCGCGGCGAGCGCCGGATGTCGCAGCACCTGATCCACTTTCGGAACGAGCCGCAGCCGCTCAATGTCCGCCATTCACGCTCCCATCGACTTGTGTGGCTCCGCAGCATAGCATCCTGCCCGCCAGGCGTAACCTGCCGCGGCACGCGGCGCCGGCAACAGGGAGCTTCGAGAGCAACAACTTACTGCTACGACCTCAGCTGGAACACGAAGGAGTGCTGCATGCGGTGCGGACGCGGTCGCCGGACGTTCGGGTTAGGGCTCGGCGTCGCCATGGCGATCGGAGCCTGCGGCGGGCCTGCCGCTCGCAGGGCCGGGCACCCGTTGCCGCCGGGCCTTTACGCCACGGCGCCCTCACTCGTGGGCGCCAACGTCGCCGTGCTCCGCGGCCGCCGCATCCTCATCGATCCCGGGCATGGCGGGCGCTTCGAGGGGACGGAAGGAGTCGAGCACACGCGCGAAGGCGATGTGAACCTCGGAGTGGCGTTGCACCTCTGGGGCCTCCTGCATGATGCCGGCGCCGACGTCTTTCTCACCCGCGCCAGCGATCGTGACCTCCTCGGACCCGGCGGCGGCGCATTGCGCGACGATTTGAAGGCGCGCGTCGCGCTCCTCGACTCGCTACGGCCGGACGTTTTCCTGTCGCTGCACCACAACAGCAATGCGGCGCTCGACCGTGAACGCAACGGCATCGAGACGTACTACAAACTCGAAGACGACGGCCCATCCTACGATCTCGGGCGCGCGATTCATGGCCAGCTCGTGCGCGCCCTCGGCATCGACAACGCCCACTTGGCGCCGGGAAACTATTTTGTCCTGCGCGGCGCGCGGACCGCAGCCGTCCTCGGTGAGGCGAGCTATCTCTCGAATCCGGCCGTCGAATCGCGCTTGCAGCTCGCCGCGAGTCAGAAGCTGGAAGCCGAGGCCTATTTCCTCGGGATCATCGACTATTTCGCGCGCGGCATCGCGACGGTGGAAAAGACATCCCCGGCCGGCGACACGCTCGACGTCGGCGGCGTCATGCGTTTTCGCGTCGCGGCGGGTCTCGAACCCGCGACTGCCGAAGTCCGGGTCGATGGCCGGCCGCTGGCAGTACGCGCCTTCGCCGGCGAGTTCATCGCCGCCGGTGATCTGGCGGCGGGCGTGCACACGGTTGCGGCCACCGCGCGCTTGGTCGGCGGCAATGCGGCGCGCGCCTGGCGCGGCGAACTGGTCGTGTACGCGCCGCCGGTGCGCGCGGTGCTCGATGCTGCACCACCCAGCCTCGAACCCGGCGGCGCGGCGCACATCGAAGCCCGCATCCAGGACCGCAGCGGACGCGCCGTCGCGGACGGCGTGCATGTGACGTGGGACGCGACCGGCGCCACTCTCCTCGATGCCGATTCGGTCACCGCCGGTGGCGTCGCCATCGCCGTCGTGCGAGCCACCACCGCGGCGCCGCGCGTGCGGGTGCGATCCGGCAGCGTCATCGCCGAACTCGCACTCGCGGTCGCAGCCGGCACCAACGGCGTCGAGTGGCGGCGCATCGTCGACGCGCGGCGCGGCGTGCCGGTTGCCGACGCTTGGTCGGACCTTGGAACGCACAGCGATCGTCGCGGCTGGATCGCACTGTCGAACCGCGTGACGGATGTGCGCCGGCAGGGCTACGTGCCGTGGCGCGGCACGGCAGCGCGTGATTCCGCACTGCGCCTCGAGCCGCTCGCCGGTGGGGTGTGGCTCGACTTGCCGCTCGTTCTCGATCCGGCGGGCAACGGCGGCGAAGCAACCCGCACCGATCTCGGATTCGCGCCCGCCGATGTGGCCTCCGAGATCACCCAGAGCGTCCAAACGATGCTCGCGGCGAGCGGCGCCCGCGCCGTGTCGACGCGTGGCGCCGCCGATGCGGTGACCGATCTGGATCGCGTCCGCCTGGCGGCGCGGACCGGCGCCCGCTGGTTCGTGCGCATCGAAGTCGTGTCCGCCGGTCCCGGCGCCGTCCTGTACTACCCCGGCAGCGCCGATGGCGAGCGGCTGGCGAATGCATTGGGGCGGGCGCTCGGGCGGCGCCAACTCGGCCCCGCGCTGGTGCGCACCGATACGCGCTGGGTGTTGCAACAGACGCCCTGTCCGGCGGTCGCCGTGCAATTGCTTGCCACCGCGGTCCGGTCGGCGGCGGAGCGCCGTGAAGCCGCGGTCGCTATCGTGCAGGGGCTCCGAAACACCCTCGACCCGGCGGCCGAACTCCTGCCACCACTCGCCGGCCATGTCGATGCGGCCGGATCCGGACTCGTGACCCTCGACGATGCGGAGACGGTGCCGCTCACCGTCCGCGGCACGTTTCGCTTCGATGCGGTGCGCGCCGGATTCCATCGTCTATCGCTCTTGGACGGCGCAACGCCGGATACGCTCGTGCAGGTGAACGGGCAGGATACGACCTATGTTGAAATTGCGCCGCGCCACTGAAAGGTCTCCCCCGTAGCTCGCCAACCGCATGGAGGAATATCTTCGGTTGTAGAACCGAAGGAGATGCGATGCCTTGGGCGTGGCAACCCGAACCCGGCGCGGCGGGTGATGCAGGCTGGCCGGACGGCGTCGTCGCCGGGCTTTGGGCGGTCGCGGGACTGGCGCTCGTGGTGCCCATCGCCGCCCACGTTTGGCCCGCCGCGTTCTTGCCGCCGCCGACCGGACGGCTCGATTTCGCCTCCAACATTCGGGTCTTCAAAGCGCTGTTGGTTCTCGAAGGCATCGCTGCTCTCGGCCTCGCGGCTCTCGTTGCAAAGCGCGGCCGCTGGTTGCGACGCGCCCGCGGCCTCGAAATGTTGGACCGGCATGCTGGATTCGGACTGGCGTTCCTGGCCGGCGTGCACGCACTGTGCCTCCTGTTCGTGCTGCCCCCGCAGCAGCTCCTGTCGAACGAGCCCATCCATACCAGTGCGCATTTGTCGCATGCCTACCGCGTGTTCGCCGGCGACCGCATTCTGTCGGATGGCGGGCGCTGGTCGGGCTACGACCCGTTCTTCATGGGCGGAGCCCCGGCGGGAATCGCCTTCGATTGGGATACGCGCGGTGAGACGCTGTTCGCGCATGCCGGCGCATTTCTCGGGCTGGCGCTCGCCGCCAAGGGATTCGCGGTTCTCGTGCATCTGGCTTTGCCGTTCGTGTTGTGGGGTACAGCGCGCGCGACCGGCGCGGGACGCGGGCCGGCCGTCCTCGGAACCTGGGCCGGAATCACGTTTTGGAACGCCGGACGGCCGCTGGTCGGGACACTGCGCTGGCTGGGTTTGTACTCGTGGCTCGCAGCTTCGCTGCTGGCGCTCGTGGCGCTCGCCGGTGCATCCGACCTGTTGGCCGACGATCACCGGCGCCGCGCCCGCGGCGCCGCATTGCTGGCGGTGAGTTCACTCTTGCTGCCATTCGTGCAGCCGGCAGCCGCGGTGCTTCTGTTGCCGGTGTTCGCATGGCTCGCCATTGCCGGCCGCGGCACCTTGCGCGGTCGCGATGGCGCGGCGGTCGCGGCGATTGCCGCCCTCGGCCTCATGATGCTCGCATTGACGTTGCTGCCGGCGTGGCCGCAACGTGCTTGGCTCGAAGCTGCCGAGCCGGCGGCCGTGGTGCGGAGCGCATCGGACCTCGCCGCGATGCTCTTCCGCCCCGGCGCGCTACCGGCAGCGTTTTTCGTCGCCGCCGGCACCGCGACACTCCTGTGGCAGATCAGCGCGCGTTCGCCCCGGGCGATTCTGGTGGCGGGAACCGCGACGACGTGGCTGGTGATCGCCGTTCTTGCAGGGCGCGTCGAAGCGTTCACGTGGCTCGACTCGGGCCGCATCATCGTGCCGGCGATGCTCGTCCTCGCAACGAGCGCCGGCGCGGCCCTCTGGCGCGGCGCGCTGGCCATCGAACGCACCGGCGGCCGCGCCTGTGCGATGCTCGCCGTCGTGACACTCTTAGGCGTGCCTCCGGTGCTGGCGTGCCTCGACGGGCGTTTCTTTGCCGTGCACCGGCTGGATGCGACCCTCGATGCCAGCGTCCGCACCTTGCTCGCAACCCTCGATGCCAATGCGCCGCCCGAAGGACGGGTGCTCTTCGAACGCACCGCGGATCGCACGACGCCGATCTCCGAAGGTGAGCCGCTCGAAGCGCTGGTGCCGATCCATACCCGGCGCGCGCTCACCGGCGCCCTCGAACCGCGCGGCATCGTCGCGGCGAGCGGCCTCGAACTCGCCGATGGCCGCCTGGGCGGGAAGGCGCTCGACCATTGGAGCGCCGAAACCTTGGCGCCATTGTTGGAACGTTGGGACGTCAGCACGGTGGTTGCGTGGTCGGCGGCAGCGCGGGCGTTCGTGACGCGCTGGCCGGCGATTCTCGAACCGGTGGCCGAAGTGCAGGGCTTCATGATCCTGCGCGCGACGCGCGCGCCGAATGCGGTGCTCGAAGGCGATGGCCACGTCGTCGTGAACTACGATCGCATCGAGATTCAGCAGGCGTACGCCCCGGCGGTGCTGCTCAAGTTGCATTGGATCGATGGACTCGAAGCGACGCCGGCGGTGCGGCTCCAACGCGTGCCCGTCGACGACGACCCGCGCGGCTTGTTGCGCGTCGACCTGGCGGGTGCGACGCGAGTCGTGATTCGACCCCGGCGCTGAACGGATTCCGCGGCGGTCACGGCAGCGACAGCGGCTCCGTGTGGCCGCCGCGCACGACGAGGAAACGGCGCCGCGATTGCGTGCCGAGCGAGTCGGCCGCCAGCCGGTCGAGCAACGCTTGTTGCATTGCGTCCCGGTCGGTGTGCGACGTCTGCGCCAACGCATCGAGCAACCGCCGGGTGCCCGCATAGCCGGCGGCGGCAAGACGTTCTTCGGTCGGCGAACGGCGCGCGTGCGCCGCGCCGCGGGCGGTGAGCGCCGCCGGTGTGGCCTCGGTGTCGGGAGCCGGCAGGATCGCGCCCTCGAAATCGAGGCCGGCGTCGTGCAGCACCCGCTCACTGCCGGCGTCTTCACTGGCGAAGATCTGGGTGCTGACGCCATGGAAGGCGAGCGCCGGGGCCAGCATCACCAGGGCATCCGCATCGGCCGGCACGTAGAGCGCATCGGGGCGCGCGTCCGCCAAGCGTTTGGCAACCGCGGTAAAGTCGGCGGTCCCGGTCGCATACGACTCCGAGAGCAAGATCTCGCCGCCCAAGGCTGCAAACCGCTCCGCGAAGGCGAGTGCCAGCGCCCGGCCGTCGCCGTCTTCGGGATACAAGATCGCGCCGCGAAAGCGCCGCATTTGCAGCACTGCGAGCGACGCCATGTCGCGCGCCGCGACGCGGCGTGAAGGCACGGCGTGAATCACATATGGACCGATCGAGCCGAGTTCATCTTCGGTTGCAACGTTGGAAACGAGCGGCACGCCGCGGCAATTGGCTTCGAGTGCAGCGATGGTCGTTGGAACAGTGAGGACACTGCCGAGCAAGGCGACGACGTTTTCCTGATCCACGAGCCGGCGCGTCGCCGCAAGCGTCGCCAGCGGTTCGCTCTTGGCGTCGGCCGCCACAAGTTCCACACGCCGCGGGCCGCGGGCATTGAATTCGTCGGCGGCGACATGCGCGCCGTCCAAATAGGCCTTGCCGTAGGGCGCGTAACGGCCGGAAAGCGGCACGAGGACACCGAACCGGGCCGGCGGCGGCGGCGCGGCGGGGGCGGCGTCTTCGACGCCGGTCACGACGACGCTCGCCGGGGCAATGGGATTGGCACCCGCGCCGGGCGCGGACGCGACGGCGGGTGGCGCCGGGTCTGCCACCTTTGGACGCGACAACGTCAGCTTCGTGCACGCCAAGCAGGCGAGCGGCACGACGACGAGGTACGTCGAGAAACGCATGCGACCTTCCAGGACGAGGGGTGAAGACCTCGTTCGGCGGTGGCATGGGTCGCGCCAAATACGGCGCGCGGAGGGCGGGCTTTCAAGGCAGAAGTGCGGCGGCGCCGTTGCGGTAGTTGCGCGCCAGTTCCACGTAATGCCAGGCGTGAGCGCGGCGGGCTTCCAGACTGGCCTCGGGCAGGATCTTGCGCACCTCGGCGGGCACCCCGGCGACGAGTGCCAGCGGCGGCACGATCTGGCCTTCGCGCACGACGGCGCCGGCGGCGACGATGGCACCCCGGCCGATGACCGCTCCATCGAGGATCACCGAGCCCATGCCGATGAGCGCCAGATCTTCCACCCGGCATTCGTGCACCAGCGCCCGGTGCCCGATCACGACATCTGCACCGATCCAAGTGCCGGTGCGGCCTTCGGTGACGTGCACGACGCAGTTGTCCTGGATGTTCGAGCGCGGTCCCACTTCGATGGGCCCAACGTCGCCGCGCAGCACGGTGCCAAACCAGACGCTCGCCTCGTCGCCCAGCGTGACCCGGCCGATGACCGTGGCATTCGGCGCCACGTACACGCCGTTGCCGAGGCGCGGCGAGAATTCGCCATAGCGGTACAGCATCCGGTCTCCCTCGCAAGTCCCAAGGCTGAAAAATCGGCCGCGTGGTTTCTAGAGCTTGCGATCGTCGGGGGGATCGATTTCATCGAGCAGCTTGCGGAGCGCGTCGTCACTCACGACATCGTCGTCGGCGGCGTCCGCATCGTCCGGCTCCGGCGACGGACTCGTTTCGATTTGGCGGCTGTTCTTCTCGAACAATTCGCGATCCACGAAGATCGGCGCCTGGGCGCGTAACGCCAGCGCGATCGAGTCGCTCGGACGCGCATCGACCACGACGACCTCATCGCCACGCGCCAGATGGATCTTGGCGTAGAAGGTGTTGCCACGCAGCTGCGCGATGATGATCTTGCGCACCTGCGCTTCGAGGCCTTCGATGACGAGCCGCAAGAGATCGTGGGTGAGCGGGCGCTCGAACGTCTGGCCGGCAAGCGACATCATGATGGCGTTGGCTTCAGGAGGACCGATCCAGATCGGCAACACGCCTTTGGCGTCGATGCCCTCGAGCAGCACCACGGGGCTGTCCGTATTGGGGTCCATGGCCAGATTGGCCACCCGCACCTGGATCACGACGACATCCTTTGGAGGCCATGGGTAAACGGCGCCTGCCAAACAGTAAGGAGCCCCCTCGAACGTGTCAACCGCACCAGAGCCCAAAAAGGCGCCGGCGGGACCTTACGGCCCCGCCGGCACTGGGTACCAAAGGTTCGAATGGCTTCTTAGAAGTAGAAGTGGAAGCCGATCGAGCCGGTGTTGACCACACTGACGTTGTCCACCGTCGTGAAGAAGTTCACGTCGGACTCGGCGTTATCGGCGCCCGGCTGCAGGATCTGAAGGCCGACGCCCACCTGGCCCGAGAAGCTCAGGTTCGGCCAGCCGAGCTGTCCGAGGAAGAATTCCCCGCCCAGTCCCAGCGACAGGTCGTATGCCATGTCGTAGACCTTGTCGTCCGCCACCGTCACCGTCGTGCCGTCGAGTGACTGGTTGCCCGCGAAAGTCAGCCCGGGACGGAAGTACACGATCATGTTTTCTTCGCCGTGCAGCACCCACGGCATGCCGATGTCGAACGCCCAATCGAACAGCGACGTGTTGTCGGTCGCAGTCGTCGGCACCTTCGTGTCGAGATCGAGGCCGACCCCGAAGTCAATGGCCATGCCGTCATTCATCCAGTAACGCACGCCGACCGGCGCCGCCCCGTTGAAGTAACCGATTCCCTTCTTGCCGACGACGCGTTGATTCGCGTTCTCGGCGAGCGCGCTGTTTGCAGCACACAGCGCCAGTACGGTGACACCCAACATCCGCATCGTTCGCTTCATGATTTCCGTTCTCCCTACGAAGAGTCGACTCCGATGAACCATGGATCGATGCAGCGCCGCGGCGCGATCACCGCGGCCCGCCCCACCACGTCCGGGGAGAAATTCGGACACCGGAGGCCGGGCCGTCAACCGAAACGTGCACGCCGGAAAAGGCCCCCCGTGTCCGGACAGCCACAGTCCGCTCAGTGCCCGGCTTGCGGCAGCGTCGCGGCGCCCGGTGCCAGCAGATCGGCCGGCGCCGGACGCCCCAGATTCTCCAGCATGTAGTGCGTGGACTCCGCGACGTCGCTGTTCGGGTAGTTCTTCAGAGTCAGCTCGAACTCGCGCTTGGCGCTCTCGTAGTCGTGCAGGTCCTCGGAGTACACGAAGCCGATCATGAACTGCGCCTCGTCGGCCCGGGCGTGCGTCGGGTACTTCTTGACCAGGCCGCGGTAGTACTCGATCTTGTCGCGCGGATTCGGCGCTTCGGTCGCCATCTTGAGCAGTTCGTCGGCCGACTTGTTCTCCAATTCCTTGTTTGCGTCAAAGAGGATCTCCGGCTTGTATTTGGTCCGCAGGCGCACCAGTTCGGCCTGGAGCAACGAGTCGGTGAACGTCGGAGTCAGCCGGGCGCGAATCCGTTCGCGCGCCTTCTCGAGCGGTTCCTGACGTTCGGTCGTCTTCTCGTGGACTTTGACCAACGCCCAGGCGCCGTCGAAGGCGAACACTTCACTCACGTCGCCGGCCTCGAGCGCAAAGACGCGGTCGGCGAAATCCTGACGCTTGTCGTTCGGAATGCTGCGAATGTAACCCGTCGGGTTGAAGTACCCCAGCAGGCCGCCGTCCGCTTGCGTCGCCTTGTCGGTCGTCACTTGGCGCGCGACAGTGCCGAAGTCTTCGCCACGATCGACGATGCGCCGGCGCGCCTTCTCGGCATCGGCTTTGGTCGCGCACTTGATCCACGACGCGTTCTCGCGCGCCGGCGTCACGAACTCTTGCGGATGCTTGGCGTAGTACTCGTCGATCTGCGCCTCGGCCGGTTTGGGCAGGCCGTCGATGAGTTGTTTTTGATATTGCTGCAGCAACAGGCCGCGCTTGAAGTCCTCGACCTGTTTGGTGATCACCGGATTGCGTTCCAAACCGGCATCATCGGCCGCCTTCACCATCAGTTCGCGATCCACGAGCTGTTCGATGAGGCGCAATTTGCCGCGCGCGCCATCGTAATCGCGCTGCAGGTGTTGCGGAATCTGCTTCATCGTATCGTCGACATCCTGCTCCGAAATCGTCTTGCCCGCGACCTTGGCAACGGGCGTCGTATCGCCGGCGGCCTTGGTCACCTTGGACTCGGTCCCGGGCTCCTTGCCGCAACCCACGGCCAGCGCCAGGCCGAGCGCCGCGCCCACAGCCCATCCCATTCGCATCTGTCGAATCTGCATCGTCTCTCCTTGTCAGCCCTCAGGTCAGGGAATCCTTGCCGGCGCGACGCAGGCGCTCGGGAATCTTGCCGACTTGCTGGGCGCGGTCGCGATGACAGATTAGTAAAGCATCCGCCTCGTCGACGACCACCAAGTCGGAGACGCCGAGCAAGACGATCGTGCGTCCGCGGCCCTCCACGATGTTGTTGTGTGCATCGATGACCAGCGCGTCCGCGGGCAACACGTTGCCATCGGTGTCCGTGCCGCGGAGTTCCGGAAGCGCGGCCCAACTGCCCACATCACTCCAGCCGATGTCCACTTCGGCGACCCAAACGTCGGCCGCCTTTTCCATCACTGCGTAGTCGATCGAGATGCTCGGGAAGGCGGCGTATGCCTCGTCCAACCGCGTCTGCCACGCAGAAGTTCCCCAGGCGCCGCCGAGCTCCTGCAGCTTGTGGCCGACGTCCGGCAAATGGCGCTGCAATTCGTCCAAGATGCGCTGGGTGCGCCACACGAACATGCCGCTGTTCCACAAGTGCTGGCCATCGGCCACCAGGCGTTCGGCGGTCGCGGCGTCGGGTTTTTCGACGAAACGTTCGACGGCGTCGAAGCGTTGGCCGGCGAGCACGGTGCCCGGGCCGGGCCCGCGCCGGATGTAGCCGTAGCCGGTTTCAGGACGCGTCGGGCGAATGCCGAGGGTGAGCAGCCGATCGTGGGACGCGAGCATTTGCTCGCAGGCGCCCAAGACGGCGCGGAAGCGCTCTTCGGCGCGAATGACGTGATCGGACGCGAGCACCACCATTGGTGCGCCGGCGCGACCTTCGGCCGCCAGCACCGCGGCCGCGACGCCGATACACGGCGCCGTGTTGCGGCCCACCGTTTCGATGATCACGTGGCCGGGCGGTACGTCGGGCAGTTCACGGCGGATCCCATCCGCCTGTTCCGCGCCGGTCACGACCCAGACATCGTCGGCGCCAATGAGCGGCCGCAGCCGGTCCACGGTCAAGCGGATCATGCTGGCTTCGCCCGCGATGGGCAGCAACTGCTTCGGCCGGGCGCGCCGGCTGCGCGGCCAGAACCGCGTGCCGACACCACCTGCCATGATCACCGCGTGCATGCTCACTCGCGAACGACGTTCACCTTGATGCGACCGCGCACGTCCGGATGCAACCTGATGTGCACTTCGGACGTTCCGAGGTCCTTGATGTTGTGTTCGAGCACGATCCGTTTGCGATCGATGTCGACGCCATGCGCGACGAGTGCCGTGTGCAGGTCCAGAGCCGTCACCGACCCGTACAACTTGCCTTCTTCGTCGGCCTTCACCGCCACATTGCACTCGATGGCGGCGAGGCGTTCCGCCAGCGCCTCGGCGTCGGCGCGCGAACGGTCGTCCTGCGCCTTGAACTTGCGCGATTCCTGTTCGACGCGCCGTTTGATTCCCGGCGTCGCCATCGCCGCCGCGCCACGCGGCAGCAGGAAATTACGCGCGTAGCCCGGCTTGACGCGGACGACTTCCCCACGGCGTCCCAAGCTCTCGACGTGCTGCAACAAAATGACTTCCACGTTGACCTCCGAATCACGCGTCGTTCCCGGCGGGCCGAAGCCGCCGGAAATCGACCCACAGGTCGGCCGCTCCCAACAGAGCGAGCCCGGTCATGAGCAGCGGCCACATCAGGACCGCTGCCATCACGAACAAGGATGCGATCACGAACCGCAGACCGCCGGCCGCTGGCGCGGCGCTGCGCTCGACCACCGCCAGCGCCACCGCGGCGCCCTGCACTGCAAACACCGCCACGACCGCCGTAACGACGTTGCCACCGACGGTCATCGACCAGTCCTGGTGCAGCACCATGAGCGCGAGCCCGGCGACCAGCACCCAAATCCAAGCAAAAGGCACCTGCCACTGCGAAGGCCGCGACAAGGCCACCGATTCGCCGCTCGTGAACGCGATGCGCCGTGCGCCGACGACGATCACGAGCACCTGCAACCAGCCGAAGACCACGATCTCCGCCGGCAAGAGCCGCAACGCCCAGTGCGCCGCCGAAGTCGCCAGCGCTTGGTACCGCTCACGCAACACGCGTTCTTCCGGCGAGGCGTCGGGCGCGATCACCGACTTCGCATCGACGCCGGCGATCAGATCGACCTGCGTGTGCAGATCGGCCCAGGCCTGACGCGGGTTCGATCCCGCCGAGTTCAGCGCCGTGGCGAGAACGACGGGCAACAAGCCCCAGAGCGACGCCCGTCCGAAACCGAGGCCACGGCGTACGGCGCGGTGCACCGCCCATCCGGCCAACACCGCACCACAGCAACCGGCCGCTGGATCGACGCTCTGCAGCGCTATACCCAGGCCGGCCAGCGCCGCCACGAGTCCCAATGCGACCCGCGTCGCATGGCCGCGCACGCCCGCGGCCACCACCACGAGAGCCAGAAGCTGGAACGCCACGAGCACGCCCAGCGACCGCAGGAGCAGCATGCCCATCCGCGCCCTCCGGGCGACGTCCGCCTACCGGTAGTGCTCCTTGACGAACGGTACGAGAGCCAAATGCCGGGCGCGTTTGACGGCGATGGCAAGCTGGCGCTGATGCCGTGCGCAGGTTCCGGTGATCCGTCGCGCGGCGATCTTGCCGCGATCGGTGATGAACTTGCGCACCCGGCGCTCGTCCTTGAAATCGACCGCCACAATTCGATCCATGCACAGCTTGCAGGGTTTCTTGCGGCCGGGCTTCTTTTCTTTCTTTTTGCGCGGCGACGCCATTTAGACCACCGCCGGATTTTGCTGCGGCCCACGTTCGCCGGGAGGTCCCTGGCGCTTCGCTGCCGAAGCGGCATTGCGCGCTTCGATGTCTTCGTCGAGCACGATCAAGGACCGCAGCACGCGCTCGTCGAACCGCAGAACGCGATTCAACTCCGCAATGGTTTTCGTATCGGCGCGGTGGCGCAGATACAAATAGGTGCCTTCGGTTTTTTTCTTGATGTCGTAGGCAAAGCGGCGACGGCCCCAGTTTTGCTGCTGGCTGATATCGCCGCCATGATCACGAATGATCTTGGCGTAGCGTTCGAGGCTTTCGTTGGCCCCGGCTTCGTCGACGCTGGGATCCAGAATGAAAACGAATTCGTACTTCCGCACCGTGGCGGACACCTCCCCATGGACATGAAAGTCTTCCGACGCACCTTCACCACGCCCCGAAAGGCGCTGGACCGGCCGGAAGAAGGGATGGAAGAGCGCCGAACGTGTCTCCGTCCGGCAAACCGCGTGAGTATAGGGAGGCCACAGTCCAGGCCGCAACCCCCCGTAGCGACCGGGCTGCCCAGGATCGGACAGGCTGCGGCCTCTCGCCCTTGGGCCTCCCCGGATCCACCCCAGACGGCCGGCGGCGGCAGTGATCAGGCCGGTTTGGGGGCGTTGACGGCTGGAATCGCGGCGTCGACGCCAAGCTCGAGGATGCACTCGACGGCATCCGCGGCGCGGCCGATGAACTCCGGAACCGCGTCACGTTCGTCGCCCGCAAAAGCACCGAGCACCCAGTCCTCGAGCGCCATGCCGGGCGGCGCGGCACCGACCCCCAGGCGCAAGCGCGGAAAAGCCGTTTGACCATCCAGCGCCTCGACGATGGACTTCATGCCGTTATGGCCACCGGGGCTGCCGTTCGGGCGCAGTCGCAAGCGGGCAAAAGGCAGATCTACGTCGTCGACCACGACGAGCATCGAGCCCAGATCGAAATCCGGGCGCGCCGCGATCTGCCGCACGGCGCGGCCACTCCGATTGACATAGGCGGTGGGTTTGACGAGCAAGGCCGCTTTACCCGCGATGACTGTTTCGACACTCTCGAAGTCGCCCGAGGCGCGGCGGACACGCGCTTGCGCGCGCGCCGCCAACGCATCGACGACTCGATAGCCGAGATTGTGGCGCGTGTCGGCATACTCGCGGCCCGGATTCCCGAGGCCGAGTACGACCCACACGTTCTACTTCTTGCCCTTGGCGGCCGGCTTGGCAGCAGGCTTCGCAGCCGGCGCCGCCTTCGCGGCAGCAGGCTTCGCAGCGGCCTTGCCCGCTGCCGGTTTGCCGGCAGCAGCTTTGGCCCCAGCGGCCGGCTTGGCGTCGCCCGGTTTGCCGGCAGCGGCTTTGGCGTCACCCTCGGCGGGCGCGGCAGCCGCGACAGCTTCAGTGGCCGCAACTTCGGTCGCCCGCTCGGCGGCCGGCAAGCTGACCGTGGCAATCGCCGTCTCGAGATGCCCGAGAACCGTCACCCCGGGCAGCTTGATATCGGACAAGTGCAACGCCTGGCCGATCATCATGTGGCTCACGTCCATCTCGATGCGCGCCGGAATGTCGGCCGGCAGGCACTCGATGTCGACCGTGCGCAAGTTGTGCTCGAGAATACCGCCGTGCGTCTTGACACCTTCGGGCTTGCCCTGCAACACGATCTGCACGCTGATCCGCAGCTTCTCCGTCATCGAAACGCGCTGCAGATCGACGTGCACAAAATCCCGCGTCACGGGATGGACTTGGATCTCGCGCACGAGCGCCTTCATGGGGGTTTGCCCCGAATCGAAATTCAGATCGAGCAGCCCATGATGGCCGCCCGCACGCACCAAGAGTTCGAACGCGTGGTGATCGAACGTCACCGAGCTCGACTTCTCACCGGCGCCATACAGAACGCCCGGGATCCGCCCGGCCGCCCGGACCTTGCGGGCGGCGCCCTTGCCTTGCTGCTCGCGCAGCTCCACGGTCAGCGATTTCGACTGCTGCATAACGGCCTCGACCTCCATCGGATCGGCGCCTGCGGACGACTGCCGCAAACACCACGGTTGTCACGCGACTAAATAAACAGCGAGCTGACCGACTCCTCGTGGTGAATGTTGAGGATGGCCTTGCTCAGTAATTTCGAAATATCCAACACCTTGATCTTGGCCGGCACGTTCGCGCCGCGCATCGGCAGCGTATTGGTGACCGTTACTTCGTCGATCGGTGCCTCTTCCAGATTCTGGAATGCCCGCCCGGTGAACACCCCGTGCGTGGCGCTGGCGATGATGCGCTTGGCGCCGCGTTCCTTGAGCGCTTCCGCCGCTTGCTTGATGGTGCCGGCCGTATTGATCATGTCATCCAGAATGATGCAGTTGCGGCCCTCGACTTCACCGATCAGATTCATCATTTCCGTCTTGTCGGGACCGGTGCGCCGCTTGTCGACGATCACCAGGTCGGCGTCGAGCCGCTTGGCGAACGCCCGCGCCATCTTCACGGCGCCGGCGTCCGGTGCCACGACGACGACACCTTCGGTCTGCAGGCCCGCGAAGTGCGACATGATCACCGGTGCCGCGAACAGATGATCGAGCGGGATGTCGAAGAACCCCTGGATCTGCGGCGAGTGCAGATCCATCGTCAGGACGCGATCGGCGCCCGCGGTGGCAATCAGATTGGCGATCAATTTGGCGGTGATCGGCACGCGCGGCTGGTCTTTGCGGTCGGCGCGCGCATAGCCGTAGTAGGGCACGACCGCCGTCACCCGCCGCGCCGACGCCCGCCGGCAAGCGTCGATGAGCATGAGCAGTTCCAGCAAATGGTCGGCCGGCGGATACGTCGATTGCACGATGAACAAATCCACGCCGCGGACGTTTTCCTCGACCTGCACGAAGATCTCGCCGTCCGTGAAGCGGGTTACCTCGCAGTTCCCCAGCTTCTGGCCCAGATGCTTGCACACCGACTCGGCGAGCGCCCGGCTGGCGTTGCCGGCGATGACGAGCAGTTTTTCCTTGGC
Organism: bacterium; assembly: GCA_031362565.1. Taxonomy (GTDB): domain Bacteria; phylum Krumholzibacteriota; class Krumholzibacteriia; genus JANLSU01. Next base: position 60,007 of record JANLSU010000107.1, read on the forward strand.
CACGACCGATCACCTCACACGCCGGCAGGCGTGCCGAATCTTGGTTGGGGCGGCAGGATTCGAACCTGCGAATGCCAGAGCCAAAGTCTGGTGTCTTGCCACTTGACGACGCCCCAGTGTGTCATCGCGAAGGTCCGAACTCGAACGGGCCCGCAGCGTCCGTCGCATCATCAGCGCCGTCGCGAAACGCCGCGAGCACCTTCTGTTCAATTTCGGCCCGCATGCCGGCGTGAATCGGGTGTGCCACGTCTTGAAACGTGCCGTCCGGTTTGCGCCGCGACGGCATCGCGACCAAGAGCCCGCGCGCCGTCCGAATGATTTTGATGCCGCGCACGACGAAGCAGTCGTCGAAGGTCACCGTGGCAAGAGCCAGGAGCCGTTCTTCGTCGCGCCGCAGGATTCGGATCTCGGTGATGTGCGGCCGGCACTGCACTGCGCCTTGATCCACGTTCGCCTCCCACAACTCAGCGAAACAATTCGACGCCGGTCGAACGCGATTCGACGATCGGCATCCGCCAGTCGGAGCGGCCCAGCTTGTCGCGCGCCCGCTCGGCGGCGCGCACGGTGCCGAACGCCCCGAACACCCCACTGCCGCTGCCACTCATGAGTGCGACGGGAGCCCCGAAACGGAGCAAATGGGCGGTGATTTCGGCCACGACAGGCACGGCCGGTCGAACAGCGTCTTCGAGTCGATTGTAGAAACTGCGTGCCGCGTCCGGATAACGCGCCAGGATCGACTTGAGTTGGTCTATGCTAAGAGCGGTCGAACGGCGTGTCAATCCCATTCGAAGCTGCTCATAGGCCCATCCTGTCTGCACCGGCGCGCCCGTAAACACCAACAGGAATATGGTCTTACGTAGCGCCGGGAACCACTCGAGCACGTCGCCGCGACCGCGGCCGAGTGCGGTTCCACCGCGCAGACAAAAGGCGACATCCGAACCCAAGCTCGCCGCAATCCGCAGCAGGTCGGGCTCCGGCAACGCCAGGCCCCAAAACTCGTTCAGGCCGACGAGGGTCGCTGCCGCATCGGCGCTGCCGCCCGCAAAACCGGCGGCAACCGGAATCGTTTTGTACAAGTCGATGCGGACCCCGCGTGGCGGCGCCTCGAGGCCGGCCGCAGCAAGCAGAGCGCGCGCCGCGCGCATCGCCAAGTTGGTCTCGTCCTGCGGCACGCCGGTCGCGTCGCACAACAGGTGCAAGCCGCTCGGCCGCGGCACGAAATGCAGCGTGTCGTACATTCCCACCGATTGCAGAACCGTCTCGACCTCGTGGTAGCCATCGGGACGGCGGCGGAGCACCTCGAGATGCAGGTTGATCTTCGCGAACGCGCGGGCCCCGAGGGCGCCGGTCGGCAACGCTTCGTGGACATCCATGCGCGGCTTGCGCAGGGCGCGGAGCGCCGTTGCCATCGGTGCGGCGGGCGCCGGTGCGGCCGCGACGGCCGGGGCGTGTGGTGCCCGGCGCGCCAAGGTTTGCAGGCCGCGGCGATCCGGCGGGCGAAACCCGCCCGGTCGCGGCCCCGGGCCACGCCCGGAACGCGCGTCGCGCCGCGCATCGCCATCGCGGCGCGGCGGCGGCCCGCCCACACGGCGCGCGTCGCGCGGGCCCTGAGGTCCACGGTCGGGTCGACGTCCACCGTCGCCGGAGCCCGTTGGGCCACGGCCGCGAGGCGGCGGTCCGCCCGGGCCACCCGGGCCACGGCTGCCTGGTCCTCCGGGGCTACGGCCACGAGCCGGCGGTCCACCCGGCCCTCCTGGACCACGGCCGCGAGGCGGTCCACTGGGTCCACCCGGGCCACGGTTGCGATCGGGCGGTCCGCCTGGGCCACGGGGTCCACGGCCACGATCAGGCGATCCATTGGGGCCACGACTGCGAGCGGGTGGTCCGCCGTCGCGCGGGCCGCGGCCACGGGCCGGTGGGCCGCGGCGATCACCACTGCCGCCACTGCCGCCACTGCCGCCGCCGCCGGCGGGCCGGTCGTCGCGCCGGCCACGATTGTCCCCGGGCCCACGGCTTGATCCTGGACCCGGGCCGCGGCGTGGTCCGCCGGGGCCCGAACGTGGGCCGGCTCCAGATCCAGCGCCGCCAGGCCGTGGACGACCGCCACCACTCGACTGGCGTGGGCGGCCGCCGCCCCGCGGCGGGCCGCTGGGGCGGCGCTCGTGCCGGTCGCCACCCGTCTTGCGGCTCGTTTTGCCATCGGGCGGCGCGGTACCGGCCGCCGGATCCGCGTCCGGTTTCTTCTTCGGTTCGTCAGCGTCGTGCGTGTTCAAATGTGTGCTCCATAGATGACAACGGCCACACACGCGAACCACGCGAGCACGGCACCCCACAAAGACGGCTGCGTCAGCAGCATTTCGGACGGGTCGCCGCCGCGATTGTGCCGGAAGACCAGGAACATGTAACGCGTGATCCCGGCAGCGACGACAGGGATCGTGTACACCAGCCCGTCGGTGCCGAAGTGCTGCACCGTGTCCGGCCAGATCGTATAGATCGAATACGCCAGCAGCGTGCAGGTCGCCGCCATGTTGATGAGTTGTCCGAGCAATTCGAGGTTGTACGCCTCGAGGGTCCGGCGGTGCTTCGCCGCGTTCTGCATCGACATGAATTCGTTGCGGCGCTTGCAGAGTCCGAGGAAGAACGACAGGAAGAACGTCACGACCAGCAGCCACGGCGAAATCGTCAGATGCACGCCGAGCGAGTTGAGGGCCACGACGCCGGCGATCGCCCGGATGATGAAACTGATCGAGATGCTGATCACGTCGACAATGACGACGTTCTTCAGATAGAGCGAATACGCCAGATTGAACGCCAGGAACCCAACGCTGATCAGCAAGAAACGCGGTCCCACCAGGAAGGCGGCGCCCAGCGCCACGACCGCCACGAACGCCAACCAGGCGACGGCGGTCGCTGCGGGCAGCGCCCCGGAGGCAAGCGGCCGCAGCCGCTTGATCTCGTGCAGCCGATCCTCCTGCATGTCGAGCAGGTCGTTGATCGTGTACACCATGCCCGACAAGAGGCAGAACACCGCGCACGCCGCCGCGCTCCGCCACAAGAGCGGCAGGTTGAGCAGGTTCTTCGAGAAAATGAGGCCCGCGAACAGGATGAGGTTCTTGCTCCACTGGCGGGGCCGCATCTCGCGCACCAGCAGGAACAGCACCGGGCGGTGGAGCGCGCCGGCCGCTGCGGCGGCGGGTTCCGGCGTGCGGCCGGCGACCGTTTCGAGACCGCGGCGGCTCACGAAGCGCTCCGCGGTTCGGCGGCCGGCATGTTGCGCAGCAGATCGCGAATCTTGACGACCAACAGATCGATGGCGACCGCGTTGTGCCCGCCGTGCGGAATAATGAGATCGGCGTAGCGTTTCGTCGGCTCGACGAATTGCTGGTACATGGGCTTCACGGTCTCACGGTATTGCGCCACAATCGATTCGACACTGCGGCCACGTTCGACGATGTCGCGCATCAAGCGGCGCAGCAGGCGCTCGTCGGCGTCTTCATCGACGAAGATACGAATGTCCATGCGCTCGCGCAGCGCTTCACTCTCGAGCACGAGAATGCCTTCCAGGAGCACGATGTCGGCCGGGCCGAGCAACTGCATCGAGTCGCGGCGCCGGTGCTGCTCGTAGTCGTAGCGCGGGCTCTGAATGATGCCGCCGCGATCGAGTTCATCCAGATGCTGCAACAGCAGCGCCGTCTCGAAAGCGTCCGGGTGGTCGTAGTTGACTTGGTCGCGCGAGTCGCGCGGCAAATCGGCGAGATCGACGTAGTAGTTGTCGTGATGGATGATTTCGACCCGCTCTTCCGGGAAATAGCTCTTCACCCGCAGAGCAGCGGTCGTCTTCCCAGAGCCGGTACCGCCGGCGATACCGATGACGATCGGACGATGCAACGCGAGCCTCCGGCGGGAGCGGGCTGGACCTCGAAGCCTATCAAGCTCACGGCCACCGGCGCAACCCCGCCTCCTGCGGCGAGTTCCGCGCGCCCCCGACGATGCGGCCGGCGCGCCCCACCCTGGCCCGCGTCACCTCGGGTGTGTTAGGTTGCGGCCCTGGCGCGCCAAGGCCCCCCACGGACCCACAGGAGGAAGGCCCCTTTGAACAGCAATGTGTTTCGCGAATACGATATCCGCGGCGTCGCGGGCCGCGACCTCGATGCGCCGGGCGTGGAACTGCTCGGCCGCGCTTTCGGCACCTATTACCGGCAGCATGGGCTGCGCCGCATCGTCGTGGCGCGCGATTGCCGGCTGACCTCCGAAGCCTATTCCGCGGCATTGCAAGCCGGCTTGCAGTCGACGGGCTGTGACCTCATCGATGTCGGCATGGCGCCGACGCCGGTCATGTATTTCGCCGTCGAAACGCTCGATGCGGAAGGCGGCATCACGGTCACCGCGAGCCACAATCCGCCCGAGTTCAACGGCTTCAAGAGCCGTACACGGCAGCGTGCCATCTTCGGCGCCGACATCCAGGCCATCGGCAAGCTGATGACCGGCGGCCGCTTCGAATCCGGCGCCGGATCGCGCACCACCGTCGATGTGCTCGATGCGTACGTCAAGCATATCGTCGCGGACATCAAGCTGCGCCGGCCGTTGAACATCGCCATCGACTGCGGCAACGGCACGGCCGGCGTCGTGGCGATGCGCCTGTTCGAGACCATCGGGGCGCGGGTCACGGGCCTGTACGTGCAGCCGGACGGCAACTTCCCGAATCACGTCGCCGATCCGACGGTCGAAAAGTACATGGTCGACCTGGCCAAGGCGGTGCGCGACGGGAAGTGCGAAATCGGCATCGGCTTCGACGGCGACGCCGATCGCGTCGGCATCGTGGATGAGACGGGCCGTTTGTTGTTCGGCGACGAACTGCTCGTGTTGTACTCGCGGTCGATCCTAGCGAAGAAAAAGGGCGCGGTCGTCTTCGACGTCAAATGCAGCCAGGCCTTGGTGGACGAAGTGGCGCGCCTGGGCGGCACGCCCGAGATGTGGCGCACCGGCTACCCGCACATCCAGAGCCGGATGCTCGAAACCGGCGCCCAGCTGGCCGGCGAGATGAGCGGCCACATGTACCTGGCGGATCGCTATTTCGGCTACGACGACGGGCTGTACGCCGGAGCGCGGGCCTGCGAAATCGTCTCCGAATCCAGCCTGCCGCTCTCGCAACGGCTGGCCGACATGCCCAAGTACGTCTCGACGCCGGAAATCCGTGTCGACTGCACCGACGAGGACAAATTCCGCGTCGTCGAGGACGTGTCGAAATACTTCCGGTCGCGGTACGAAACCATCGATGTCGACGGGGTGCGCATCCTGTTCCCCGGCGGCTGGGGCTTGGTGCGCGCTTCGAATACGCAGCCGATTCTGGTGGTGCGGTTCGAGGCCGACACCGCCGCGAATCTCGCCAAGATCCAGGACATCGTGCGCGACAAACTGCGCGAGTACCCCAGCGTTCAGCTCGATTTCTGAGCGCCAAGGCCATGCGCACCGGAGCTTCGGAGTCGCTCGCCGCGCTCGACAGTGCCGGGCGGGTGGCGCTCGTGCACGACTGGCTGACCGGCATGCGCGGCGGCGAGAAGTGCCTCGAAGTCCTGTGTGAAATCTTCCCGCGCGCCGATCTCTACACGCTCGTGCACGTGCCTGGCAGCGTCACACCGGTTATCGAAGAGCGGCGCGTGCACACGAGTTTCGTGCAGCGGTTGCCGCGCGCCCAAACGGCCTACCGGCGTTATCTGCCCTTGTTCCCTGCGGCGATCGAAAGCTTCGACTTGGCGGCGTACGACTTGGTCGTGTCCACGAGCCATTGTGTCGCCAAGGGGGCCCGGCGAAGGCCCGGCGCGCTGCACGTCTGTTACTGCCACACACCGATGCGCTATGTGTGGGACCAATTCGACGCCTACTTCGGCCCCGGACGTGCCGGCATCGCGACCCGGATCGCAGCGCACTTGACGCGCGGCATGCTGCAGCGTTGGGACGTGCGCACCGCGGCGCGCGTCGACTCCTTCATCGCCAACTCGGCGCACGTCCGGCAACGGATCGAGCGCTACTACGGCCGCGACGCGATCGTCATCCCGCCGCCCGTCGATCTGGCACGCTTCGCGATCGATCCAAACGGCCCCCGCGACTATTTCCTCGTCGTGGCGGCGTTCGCGGGCTACAAGCGTATCGATCTCGCGATCGAGGCGGCGCGCGCCGCCGGCGCGCGGCTCGTCGTCGTCGGGCGCGGGCCGGATGCGGCCCGGCTCGAGCGCCTCGCCGACGGTGCACCGGTCGAGTTCCTGCCGTGGCAATCGGCTGCCGATTTGGCGCGGTTGTACGCGCGCTGCCGGGCCCTGCTCTTCCCGGGCGAAGAGGACTTCGGGATCAGTCCGCTCGAATGCATGGCGTCGGGCCGGCCGGTCATCGCGCTGGCGCGTGGCGGCGCGCTCGAAACCGTCGTCGACGGGGTGACCGGAGTCCTCGTGCCGAACAGCGACGTAGACGTCTGGGCCGCTGCCCTGCGGCGCTTCGACACCGGCGCGTTCGATCCGCTGGCGCTCCGCGCCCATGCCCTCGGGTTTGATCGCAGTGTCTACGCATCGCGCCTGCGCGCGGCGTTGGCAGCAGCCTGGAGCCGGCGGCCGTAGCGGCTTGGTATACTGCCTTGCCGCACCGCACCACGGCCGCGCTGCGGCAAGCGAACCGCCTTGGCGCCCGATCGAGGAGTCGACACGCGTGACCCGGAAGAAACCGCCCGCCGCCGCTGCCTCCCCCAAACGCGCCGAACTCAAGTTGCCCCTTTGGAAATACCTGCTTTTCTGCGCCCTCATCGTTGGGGTGTTCGTGGGGCTCTCGGAGGGTGTGCTGGCGCTCTTTCATGTGCGGCCGATCGTGGCGACCGAAGATCCGTACCTGGGGTTCGTTTCGTACCTGCCGCTCTACGTCGAGGAAAACCCCCCCGACGGCTCGGTGTGGATGGTGACCGCCGAAAACAAGTTGCGGCTCTTCAACAAGCAACGCTTCCCGAAGCACAAACCGCCCGGCTCGTATCGGGTCTTCGCGCTCGGCGCCTCCACGACGTTCGGGCATCCGTACGATGACACGACGTCGTTCTCCGGGTGGTTGCGGGAGATCCTGAGTGTGGCAGCGCCCCAGCACCCATGGGAAGTCATCAACGCCGGCGGCGTAAGCTATGCGAGCTACCGCATCGCCGCGCTCATGAAGGAACTCGTCCAATACTCCCCTGACCTGTTCATCGTCTACACCGGTGAGAACGAATTCCTCGAGCGCCGCACGTATCAAGGCGTGATCGACGCCAACCCCGGTGTGACGTGGCTGAACAGCCTGGCGAGCCGGACCCGGACCTATGCGGCGCTGCGCTCCGCCATCGCCGCGGTGCGACCGAGCCGTTCCCAGAAGGCGCGCGGCAAGTACGAAATGACCGGCGAGGTGGACGCACTCCTCGATGTCGCCGGCGGACTCGACCTCTACAGGCGCGACGACGCGCTGCAGCAGCAGATCGCGCAGCATTACGCGTTCAATTTGCATCGCATCGTGCAGATGGCGCGCACGGCGGGGGCACAAGTTCTCTTCGTGACCCCGGCGGCCAACCTGCGCGATTGCTCCCCGTTCAAGAGCGAGCACACGGCGGGGCTCGGCTCGGCCGCCATCGCCCGCGACTCGACGCTCTTGGCCCAAGGTCAAAACGCCCACCAGGCTCACGACCTGCCCGCGGCGCTTGCGGCTCTCGAACAGGCCGTGGCGATCGACCCACGGTACGCGGCGGCGCAGTACGGCCTCGGCCAAGTCCAATTCGAGTTAGGGCGGGAGGCCGATGCTGCCGCGAGCTTTCAACGTGCACTCGACGAGGATGTGTGCACGTTACGCCAGCCCACGCTGCTGCGCGACGCGCTTGCAACCGTCGCCCAAGAGGAACATGCGCCGCGCATCGATTTCCCGGCCCTGCTGCAAGACTCGACGTTTGCGATAACCGGACACCGCATCCCCGGCCATGAGTATTTCCTCGATCACCTGCATCCGACGATCGCCGGGAACCGTATCTTGGCTGTCGCTCTCGTCGACCAGATGAGCGCCGCCGGCATCGCTCAGCCGGCGGTCGGTTGGAAGGAGAATGTACTCGGCGCCGTCACGCAAACCATCGAGTCGCGGGTCGACACGGGCATGCAGGTCTACGGACTGCGCAACCTCGCCATGGTCTTCAATTGGGCCGGCAAGAAGGACGAAGCCCTGCGCTTGGCGGCCCAGATCCGCGCCCTCGAGCCGCAGGACGCGGTGAATCTGGTCATGCAAGGCCGCCAGGCGTCGACCGAGGGGCGGCACGAAGACGCCATCCGCTACTACCGCCAAGCGGTGGCGCTCGACGCCAATCATCTCGAGGCGCGTTGCAACCTGGCCATCGAGCTGTCGCGGAGCGGCAAAGACGAGGAAGCACTGGCCGAGTACCAGACCGTCTTGAAGGGCTGGCCGGATCAATGGCTGGTGCACATCGACGCGGCGTATTCGTACTTGAAGCTTGGGCAGTACGACCAGGCCATTGCGCACTACAAGAAGGTCGTCGAGTTGAAGCCGCACGATCCGCGGGCGCTCGTCACCTTGGCCGCCGCGTATGCTGCAACCCGCCACAAGGAGGATGCCGTCCGCACGGCAGACCAAGCGATCGCCGCCGCACGGGCCACCGGCGACAACGCGATGGCCGACCAACTGCAAGCCATGCTCGCCGACTACAAGAGCGGCAAAGAGTGGGATCCGCGCATGGGAATCAGCCAGCCGTAGCGCCGGTGGCGGCGCGCACCGTTCCGGCTAGAACAGCGCGTAGATGAACGGCGCCAGGGCCGAGCCCTCGGTGAAGACGATCAGCACACCCAGCAGCACCAGGAACACCATGATCGACCCGAGCCAGAACTTTTTGCGCAAGCGCATGAAGAGCCAGAGCTCGCGGAAGATGCCGAGTTTGTCGCGGACGCCGGTCAGGAAGCCCATGAACTTTCCTCCGCAATCCAATCATGGAAGCGTAACAAATCGGGACGGCGGAGGGAACCTACGGTCGCGCTGCGGGCATGCATCAATGCTCCGGGCGGAGATCGGCGTCGCTCTTCTCGCCGACCCACCAGATGCCGGCTTTCTCGAGCGCTTCGGTGGCAGGGCGCACGTGCGCCGGCAGTGCTTCCAAATCGACGCGAAACAACTCTTCGACACCGTCGAGGACGTAGCCATCGGTGAGGAGGCGAGAAGAGCGACGCCGATCTCCGCCCGGAGCATTGATGCATGCCCGCAGCGCGACCGTAGGTTCCCTCCGCCGTCCCGATTTGTTACGCTTCCATGATTGGATTGCGGAGGAAAG
>JANLSU010000034.1:0-11071 GCA_031362565.1 bacterium
CGGTGCTCCGTCCTCGACGCGCCAACGGGAATCGCATCCTGCCTCCGAAGGGCCGCATTCGTTGCGGCGCACATCCAGCGCGCCGCGTTCACCAACTCGCTCTGTACCGGATCCAAGGTGTCCGGGGGGCGTACGAGATTCGGGAATGCATCGGCAATCGGCGTGCCAGGGAAGGACTTGGCGTTGTTGGATGCGCCGCGGACACATTGTGCGGTTTGGCGCGAAGCGGTACGAACACCGATGCTCTGGACACCGCCATTTGCAAGTGCCGCGTGCAACGGCCGCGCCGCGATGAGGTGCAGCGCTCCCTCTCCGAACATACGTGCCACGCTTTCCGCACACTACGCGCGTGTTGCTCCGCGAACGGCGTCACCATTGCGCACCGTTTCGCGGGCGCGATGGCGATGGCGATGGAAACGCTGGTGCGTGGCGGTCTTCGGAGGTGTTCGACCCCCGCCTGCTCAGACAGAACGGGCCGCGCCGCGCGCTTCGCGCGCAATATGAGATGCGCGAGCCCGTTAACTCGCGGTCGGAGGTCCCAAACCTCCGAAGACGTGCTCCTACTCGGAATCGGAATCGGAATCGGAATCGGACTCGGCGTGACACCTCGCTGACCACACTGTCATCGAGGCTGTTTGACAGTCGTGGCGGGCTCTACTATCGTGCGGGGCATGCGTACTTTGATCATCTTGCTTTTCGCGCTCGGGGTTTTGAACACGGGCGTGTTTGCGGCGCCGGTGTTGCGGCCGGTTTTGGTTACGGTGGACGACTTGCCGATTGCTTCGCCGGGGAAACACCGGGAGATGAAGGACCGCGACGAGATTACGGGCGGGTTGTTGGCGGTGCTCGAGAAGCATCACATTCGGGCGGTGGGGTTGGTCGTTTGGAACAATGTTTTGCGGGCGCGGGACGAGGAGTTACTTGCGAGATGGTTACGGGCGGGGCATGAACTGGGGAACCACTCGTTTGGGCATCTTGACTACACGGCGACGGATTCCACGGTTTATGTTGCGGATGTCGAGCATGGGCGGGCTGAATTGGCGGCGTTTTTGGGGCGCGATCAGCGGCAAGAGGCGGTGCGGTTTTTCCGGTTTCCCTATTTGCGCGAGGGGGATACGCCCGAGAAGCTTGGGGCGATGCGGCGCTACTTGGATGCGAGCGGCCAGCGCAATTTGACGGTCACGATCGACGACGAGGATTGGTCGTACGAGGAAGGCTGGGTTGCGGCGCGCAAAAGCGGCGATCAAGCGGCGATGGACAGCATCGCCACCGACTATCACACCGCATTGCGAATGGAAACCGCCGACCACGAATCGCGTGGTGACGATCTGTTCGGCCGGCCGGTGCCGCAAATCTTGCTCTTGCACGCGAACTCCGTCGGGGTCGCGCAGTGGGACCGGCTGTTCACGTGGCTCGAGCACACTGGGCATCGATTCGCGACCGCCGACGAGGTGCTGGCCGATTCGGCTTTTGCCGCGCCGCACGCCTATGTCGGGCGCTACGGGTGCAGCCTGTGGCACCGGCTCTTGGACGGGCGGCGGCGTGCGAAGGCGCGGGCCGCGGTGCAGCAGCTTCTCGACGACTCGGCCGCGAATTGGAACAAGGGCGACCTCGACGCCTTCTGCGCCGACTATGCCGAGGACGCGCTCTTCGTCTCACCGAGCGGCACGACGCGCGGCCGCCAAGCGGTGCTCGATCGCTACAAGAAGAAGTACGTCGACAAGACCGGCATGGGCACGCTGGGGTTCGAATTGATCGAGATCCGGCTGACGGCGGGCATGGAAGCCTCCGTGCTGGGCAGCGCCCGGCCGGCGCTCGTGCAGGGAGCCTCCGTGGCGGCGCGTTGGACGCTCACTTATCCAGATCACAACGCGACCGGCCTGACGTTGCTCGTGCTCCGGCCACGCGGCGGCGGCCGCTGGGAAATCCTGCAAGATTCGTCCATGTAACACCGCCTCGACCCATTGGAGCGGCTGGTTTTGAAATACGCGGTGACCGGCGCCACCGGTTTCATTGGTGGGCGCGTCGTGCAGCAGTTGCTCGCAGCCGGCCATACGGTACACGCTCTCGTGCGTGATCCGGACCGGGCCCGCGACCTCGAGCAGCGGGGCGTACGCCTCTTCAAGGGCGATGTCACGGATGCCCCGTCGCTCGCCGCACCCCTGCAGGGTGTCGACGGAATTTTCCATTTGGCCGCGTGGTACGAGATCGGTACGAAGAACCGGGCGCGCGCCGAGGACATCAACATTCAGGGCACGCGCAACGTGCTTACCACCATGCGCGATCTCGGCATTCCAAAAGGTGTGTACACGAGCAGCGTCGCGGTATTTTCGGATACGCACGGCGAGTTGATGGACGAGTCGTACCGGCGCGGTGGGCCCTGGCTCACGCTCTACGATCGGACCAAGTGGCGGGCCCACTACGAGATCGCCGAGCCGATGATCCGCGACGGCCTGCCGCTCGTCATCGCGCAACCGGGGCTCGTATACGGCCCCGGCGACCAGAGCATCGTGCATCGCACGTTGCTGCAGTACTTGCGCGGCAAGCTGCATGTGGCGCCGCAGGCGACGGCGTATTGTTTCGGTTACGTCGACGATATCGCCACGGGCCACCTCCTGGCCATGCAGAAGGGCCGCGTCGGTGAGAGCTATATCTTCGCGGGTCCGCTGCACACGTTCATCGAACTGTTCGCGCTCTGCGAACGGCTGACCGGAGTCAAGCAACCACGCTTCAACCCATCACCTACTCTGATGAAGGTGCTGGCGCAAACCATGCGCGTCGCCGGAACCTTTGCATCGCTGCCCGAGAACTACCGGTACGAGAGCTTGCGCGTCATGGCGGGAGTGACCTACGGCGGCAACGACGCCAAGGCACGCCGCGAACTCGGCTGGACGTGCCGCGACATCGAAAGCGGCATGCGCCCGACGCTCACCGCCTACCTGCGCGAACTCGGCATGCCGTTGCCGCCGCAACTTCAGCCGGCGGCCGGGATCGACGTCGAACTAAATCGGCGCGGTGTCCGGTAGCGTTCACTGGGGTTCCGCGATCGTGTACCGCATGGGGCAGCCGCGGCACGCCGAGACATCTTGGTGACCCACCCGTCCCACCCCGCGACGCAGGTTTTCATTCGTGTGTACAAGGGGTTGCGGCGCGCACCCCAGGCGGGAACGGGCTTGGCGCCGGATGGCACCGCGGTTGCTCTGCCCCTCTAGGCCGGGTTCTGCGGACGGGTGCGGCAAATCGTCCAGCGCTGCAGTGGTTGGCAGCAGCAGAACCCGGCTTTCCCCACCCATGGCTTTACTTCTCGAGCGCCACGGTCACCATCGGAATCAGCCGGTGTCCGAGTGACCGGCGGATTCCGAGCGGCAGGCACGCGATGCCGGCCTCGACGGCGCACAGAAGCCCAAGCGGCAACGCGAGGCGCTGCCCGCGCCCGTTCCAATAGGCGTGCACCTGTTCGAAGCCCACCGCGCGCGCTTCCGCCGCCACCTCTCTATAGGACCATTCCCGCAGATGAAAACCCTGCGGCTCGTCCGAGAACCACCGTGAAATATCGTGCGGCCCGGTCCAGCGCTCCGGCGTCCGCAGGACGTAACGCCCGCCCCGCCGCAGCATGCGATGCACGAGTTCGAGGTGATGGCGCGCATCGTCCGGATGCAAGTGCTCCAAGAATTGTTCACTGAAGACCAGGTCGACGCTGCCTGCATCCAAGTCGAGCGTCCAGCCGTCGTACAGCACCAGGGCGAAGTTCGCGGGCGGCGTGACATCGGCCGGAATCTGGGCGGCGATTTCGACGGCCCGCGCGCGCCGCACGTGCCGTGCAACCTCAGACGCAAGAACACAAGTACCGGCGCCGAACTCGACGTATTCCGTGTCGCGCCCGAGATAGGGACGCAGAAGATGCATGAGGCGCTGCACCTGGCGCCGCTCGGCATCCGGATCGCGATGCGCCGTGAGACGCGGATGGTCGGGGACGCGCGCGAAGAGTTCGTCATACATGGTCGCGTAGATGCGGGCCCGGCCGGCCGGCGTGGGGGCGGCTTTGAGCTGCGTGGCCAGCGCCCGTTCGACTTCATAGTGATTGCGAAGCTGGGCGCGGCTGCGCTCAGGGGCCGGTGTCATAGGCGCGCACCTCTCCGGCGCTCCCCGTCTCCGGGGCGGTCTCGAAACCTTCCAAGAGCCATGTCCCAACAAACCGCAAGCCGCGGCCTGTCCCGATGGCAACACCACATTCCACACCATCCGGCCCGAGCACGACCAACTCGACCTGCGCCTCGCGCCGGCGATGATACGCGACGGCGCCGGCGTCATTGACCACTGCTTCCAGAATGACGGACGGCTCGTCATGCGACCACACGGCGCGGGGCTGCAACATCGGGTCACGGTCGGCGTCGAGGCGCAAGCGACCCGGCTGCACCGCCAAAACGAACCCGCCGGAAGGTGCAACAGACCTCCGGTCCCAACCCGCCGGAAGGGCCGTGGTGCGCAGCGTCCCGTGTTCGAGATCGAGTGCGATGCGCAGCTTTTCTCCGCGCCGGGACGTCACGGGCCAGTCGACCCAGGGCCCGCCCTCGAGAACGCGCGCCGCACCGAACAATGCCTTTGGAACGATGTGTTCCTGCACCACGTGCCCGGTGTAATCCAGAACCACGATGCGGTTCAGAGCGGACTCGTCGCCACGAATCGCCACGGCGCGTTCGCGGCCATCTGCAAAGGCCAGGTTCTGCAAGAGAAACGGCAGGGTTGCGACAGGCGTGCTGCCGGGCAGCGCCAGAATCGATGTCGCCGCGGCAGTGACGAAGACGATTCGCCCACTCGGCGGCCGCATGATGTGAGCCCGCAGAGCCCGGGTGCCGACGTCGGCGTGCACCATCTGCACGATTCTTTCGGAAGCGCCACGAGCGGCGCGCGCCGCATCCGCGTATGCGAGCACCGCGACTGGCGTGTCGAAGCCGCCGGCCATGTGTACGCCGGTGAAGGGGCCATAGGCGCGCACCCAAGCACCTGCTGAATCGACGTCCGCCACCCACCGGCGCGAACCGCCGAGCGGCAAGGCCAGGCGTGGGAATGCGGGCGTGGAAGCGGCTGGATGGGTGCGAATAGTCAGCGCGAGAGCGCGATCCGTTCGCCGTTCGACTTGCAGAAGCCAGGCGGGTTGAAGGGTTGCGGTGTGGGCGGCGGCGGCGTTGAAAGTGACGAGGGCGCACGCGGCGGCGAGAACGCGGCGGTGGATTGCGATCACGTCGGGTCGCCGGATGCCGGCGGCGAAGCCGCCGGCGACTTCGCCCACACCCACCAGTCGTCGCGGTCGCCCCACCACCAGTCACTCGAATGCGCCTCGAGAATCGCCGCGGCAAGCTGCTGCGAAACGAGCTCTTTCAATCTCTTGAGCGCGAACGGAATCCAGTCCTTGGCCTGTGGATTGCCGCGGTCCTGCTCTTCCTTCAGGACCAGCAACAATTCCAACTGGTCGCAATCGTGCGCCAGGCGCGACTCGAGAGTCTCGCGACCGGCGAATTCCGCCAACAGCGATTCGATCTCCGGCCCGAACGGCAGCGGCGCCGCCAGCTCGCGAATCGCCTTCTCTTCATCCACCGTCACGTACTTCTTGTTTTCGTAATTGAGGTCCCCGGTCCGCGCCTCCGGCAGGTCGTGCAGCAGACACATGAGAACGAGCTTGTGACGATCGACGCCATCCACCATGCGTCCAAGCGTGAAGGCGAGATAGGTCGCCCGCAACATGTGCTCGGCAACCGAGGCCTGCGTGTTGCCCAAGAACGGCATGCCGCTGCGCGGGGTTCGCCGCAACATCCCGACTTCGAATAGAAAGTTGGTGACGGCCGCCAGGGCGCGTGGATCGTCGTTCGCCGTCAATGCGCCGGTCCGCTCGCCGGTGCGGAATCGGCCACGCACCTGAATCCGATGTTGCCCCAGCGGGCGCCGGGCCCGGCATGTTCGCGGTTCGCACAGCGCAGGAAACGCGCGAAACTATTGAAGGACCCACCACGATAGGTCCGTTGGCGATCGTCCTTCAGTTCTTCAGGCGTGAAGAACTGCAGGCGATAGTCCTCGCCGTCCTTGGGCGTAACGGCGGCCGCGGTGGTCGCATCGAAGGCGGGCGACGTCGACGCATCGCGTGACATGGCGGCGGCCTTCGCCCCGGCGCTGCCGCCGAACTCGCTCGGCAGAAGTGCATCCGGGCGTGGATACGGTGCGTACGCGCTCGCGGTCCACTCGCCAACATTGCCCGACATGTCGAGTACCCCGTACGGCGTCGCGCCGAGCGAATTCGATCCCACGGGCAGCAGGTACCGGTCGTTGTTCGCATGATCGATCTCGAAGTCCTCGCCCCATGGAAAACGCCGCCCGTCGGTACCACGTGCCGCCTTTTCCCACTCGGCCTCGGTCGGCAGACGCTTCTTCGCCCAGCGCGCATACGCCATCGCGTCCCACCAACAGACATCGGTCACCGGCATGAAATCGGCGCCCTCGGGATACTGGTGCTCCCGGCCCCACGCGGCAGGCGCGGGCCAACCGGTCGCCTCGAGGAACTGCGTGTACTTCAAGTTGCTGACTTCGATCTGTTCGATGTAGAAAGTCGGCAGGAATACGGTGCGCTGCGGAAACTCGTCTTCATCAGCCCAGTGATCGGCCTTCGTGCTGCCGAATTTGAATTCACCGGCGGGCACCGGTACCATTCCATCCTGCTCATCGGCGAGCGCCCCAAGGTCGGCTTTGGGTGGGTCCGTTGCCGGCGGCGCGAACGCGGTGCCGGCCAGTACGCCGATTGCGAGCACGGCGATCCCCACACTTCCGCCACGAACCACTGTGCGGTAATGCATCGAGTTCCTCCGCATCGTTCGAGCCGGGGGGATGGGTGCGCCCAATGGGCCCAATATAGAGCCCACGGCGGGGGGCGGCAAGCATCACCGGACCCAACCCACCGAAGAGGATCAGCGCAGAAACACGTCGGGGGGCGAGATGCCGAGGATCGAAGGATCCAGGGATTCGACGATGCGGGTCGCGGGGCTCGTGTCGAGGTCGATCCATTCCTCGCCGGGGACGGAGAGCCCGCCGGAGTCGCGCAGCACGCGCACCAGCGGCCGGTCGAGTTTGGCGATCGCCGGATTCGGCCGGACCACGACACCGATCTCGCCTTCGGCGAGACGCACCGTTGTCCCCGGCGGGTAGATCCCGAGGAGCTGGGCGAAGCGTTGCAGGAGGGTGGGCTCGAAACGCGCCCCGGTGGCCTGCAGCAAGAACGCGACGACAAGGTCTGGACTGCCGGCCAGCCCCGGGCGGGCGGTCAGATCATCGTAAGCATCCGCAATGCGAACGATACCGAGACTCGGATCTTCCGAGCCGGGAGCGATCGTCCGCACGGGGCCGCGGAACTCTTCCTGATGTTCAACGGCGATCCAGGCCGCATGTGCCACGCGCTCGATCGGGCCCGTCCGCAGAATCGCGGTGACGCCGGCGAGGCCATGCTCTTCGGTTTCCACACTCGCATCGCGCCCCAGATCGTGGAGCAATCCCGCCAACGCGATCGGTACGCACGAGGTGCGGTCGATTCCCACCGCCAAGGCCAGCGACACCGAGTGCACCATGACATTCACTGCGTGGGTCTGCATGAAGCGCTGGGCGGGCGGCACCGCAAGCGATTTGACCGTCGTCAGGCCAACGAGTGAAGCAGCGTCATCGCGCATGGCATCGACAGTGCGCTGTGCAATGCGTTCCAGTGCGTCGAGATCGATGCCGGCACCACGTTGCAGTGCCGATGCCGCGCTCTCGTATGCCGTGACGGCTTGAACATAGAGGCGCCGCGCTGCAGCGCGCTTGCCTGCCGAAGGCGCCGGGCTCGAATTCGATACGACGCTCGTTGTCCGGGCGAGCGTCAGCGCGCCGGTTGCCGAGGTTCCCTCAAGCATCGTCGGCCTCCAAGCCGAAGCCCTGATCCTCGCGCGGCGCCTTGCCGATTCGAGCCGGCTGGCACCAGCCGTCCTCGTCGGTGAAGTTGGGGACTGCACGGCGCCCCTCGAACGACGCGAGCGCCAGCTCACAGGCCTCCCGCAATTTCCGGTCACGCCCCGCGGCGTACTCGCGCAGGACCTTCGCAGCTTCGGGCCGCCCGGTTTCGCCGAGAGCGATTGCGGCGCCGCGCCGCAACTCGGATTGCCAACCGACCCGCAAGAGTTGGCGCTGCGTGAGCTGCTCCAACAGTTCGGTGAACGTCGCGTCGTCCGCGAGCCGGCCGTAGGTGCGGAAGAAATCGTCGCGCTCCTCGGCAGTGCGGGTTCGAAACGTCCGGTCTTCGAAGAGAATGGCGCGCAACCAGGGCAGCGCCTGACGATCGCCCGCGGTTGCGAGCGCCCAGACCGCCGACTGGCGCACTCGCACATCCGCGTCCTCCAGCATCGCACCGAGCAATTCGGTGGACTGCGCGGCCGGGACGCGGCCGAGCGCACGCGCCGTCTCGATGCGAACGCGTTCGTCCTCGTGACGCGTCCACGGTGCCAAGAGCGGCAAGACGCCGGGGTCGCCGATGCGTCCTAGAACGTAGGCGACGTTGCGGGCCACGAACCACGGCCGGCCCGCGGCCTGGGTGATGAGAACGCGCGGATCACCGGCCGACACGGCGGCGAGGACTTGGCACACCAAGCGGCGCGCCTCCATCGTCGCGAGCTTTTCGAGCAACAGGCCAAGCGGTTCGACGGCGCCCGGCAGCGTTGCCAGTACATTTCGCACCGCGGTTTTCTCTTCGACGTCGGCATTGGGATCGTCGAGCACCGCGCCGAGCGCGAGTGCGTTGGTCTCCGTGCACAGCCGCTGCAGCGATGGTTCGATCCACGCCGGTGTTTCTTGGCCGGCGACACCGCCCGCCCGCAGGCGCACGAGTGCATCGCGCAGCCATGGCACGCGCCGCTGCTCGACAAGTGTTTCCACGACATCGCCGAGCACCTTGGCGGCGCTGGCACGCACCACCGGATCCGGGTCGCGTTCGGCACACATGGCGATGCGACGAATGCAGCGCGACGCCGCTTCTTCCGACGTCACGACTTGCAGGCGATGGATCCAGGAGCGTCCGTCGGCGCCGATCGCGATCAAGTGGCGCCAGTCCGTCGATTGCGTCGCAGTGGCCTGTCCAGGCCCCGCATCGAAAAGCCGTACGAGTTCCGCATGCTCGCCGGTGAGGGCGGCCGGGACCACCGCCGCGGCGCGCAGGCCGGCCGTTGCTGCGCCGGCGGTCGCCATTTCGTCCGCCGTCCGTACGACGACATGATCGAAGTCGATGCGCCACAAACGCAGCGCGGGTGACGCCTGCGGCGTTTCGCCGTCCTGAAACAGCGCGATCAGGTGTTCGATTTCGCGGCGCTCGACGCCGCACTTGAAGAGCAATTCGCGGATGCCGGCGGCCGCGAGACGCGCCGCCACCTCGGATCCGGCGGTCAGCCGGGTGCGATGCGCCCGGAATCCGTCTGGCGCCACCTGAATGGCGAGGAAGGAGTGCTCATCGAGCCATGCTTGTAGGGTCCGGGTGAGCGTGACCGCCGCCGCTTCGGCGCGCACGCTGCTGTATTTTTCTTCCGCGGCGCGTTCGAACGCGCTGCAGACTTTGGACGCGACGCTCACTTCAGCGGCGGCGACACCACCAGGCGATGGCGCCAAATCGTCCGCCCCCGGTCCGGTCGTACCGGCGCGTGGAGGCTGATTTGTGGGCTCGCTCACCAGCGACATGCTCGTCCCGACACGGCTGCAGGCCTACGATCACCGCGAGCTGCCGTTGGCAACCCGCGCGACATTTGCCGAGCGCGCATGGAAAACAGCAAGGACGGTGCCATCGGGCGCGATGCGGAACGGCGGGCGCGTTCCGGACACGGGGTTGCCGGACACGCCGCGGCTCCGCTATGATTCTGCGGCTTTGCTGCGGCACCCACCACGATCCTGCAGGTGTGCATGTCCCTCGCGACGGATCCGAAACCCGACAACGCGCGCCCCCGCCGTCCCGAATGGCTGAAGGTGACGCTGCCGCACGGCGAGAACTACGGCCTGATCAAGTCGCTCATCGACCAGCACCGTCTGCATACGGTGTGTGAAGAGGCGCGCTGTCCGAACGTCGGCGACTGCTGGAGCGCCGGCACTGCGACGTTCATGATTCTGGGCGATACCTGCACGCGGAGCTGCGGCTTTTGTGCCGTCAAGACCGGCCGTCCGGCGGCGCTCGATCTCGACGAACCACGCCGTCTTGCACAGGCGATCAAGGTCCTGAATCTGACTCACGCCGTCATCACCAGCGTCAACCGCGACGAACTCCCGGACGGCGGCGCCGCCATCTTCGCGGAATGCATCCGCGAAGTTCGGCGTGAACTCCCCGCCTGCCGGGTCGAAGTCTTGATTCCGGATTTTCGCGGTGAGTGGAGTGCCTTGCAAACCGTGATCGATGCACGCCCCGACATTGTGAATCACAACACCGAAACCGTGCCGCGCCTGTACTCGGTCGTGCGGCCGCAGGCGAAGTACGAACGTTCGCTGGAACTGCTGCGGCGTGCCAAGGATCAGGGCGCATTCACCAAGACCGGCATCATGATCGGCATCGGTGAACGCGACGAAGAAGTCTACGAAGTCATGCGCGATCTACGCACCGTCGAGTGCGACGTGCTGACTATCGGCCAGTACCTGCAGCCATCAAAACAGCATCTCCCGGTCGACCGTTTCGTACCGCCCGCCACCTTCGCCGACATGCGCACAGCCGCCCTCGCCATGGGCTTCCGTTACTGCGAATCCGGCCCCCTAGTCCGCAGCTCCTACCACGCCGAACGCCAAGTAGCCGGCCCCCCAAACGCCTAATTCGCAGCCGTTTTTTCCGGCGCGCGACTGACATGCGGGCGGCCTCGCGGTCGTTCGATGGCGATCACGGTCATGCAAGACGCACCCCGGCTCGTAGACCGTCGCGCGCCACCCAGCCCAAAAAACTCCTCAACCCGAACACGACACCCCTTGGCCCTCTGCTCGAGCGCCGCCGGTGGCGGCGGGGCTTGGGCGCGGCGAGTGCGGGTGGGCGAGTCGCGAGGAG
>JANLSU010000090.1:0-12881 GCA_031362565.1 bacterium
GGTCTGGTGCGACGACAACAGCCGGCGCACGAGTGCACCGCGAACGTTGTAGATGGCGAGATCCACGTGTCCGGCGCGCGGCAGATCGAAACGGATCGCCGTCGTCGGGTTGAACGGGTTCGGCGCATTCTGGTGCAATGCGAACCGCGCCGGTACACGCAGCTCGGAATCGGTTACCGGGTCGCCGTTGACGTGGAAGATCTGCGCCCGCGCGCTGCCCCATTGGCCGGCGCAGTCCTGGCCGCGCACCCAAATGGTGTTTTCGCCGGGCGGCAACAGGCCGGATGGAATGGTGACCGTGACATTCGCGAGCGGCGAACCGAAGGTGCCGGTCATCGCGAGGCCCGATCCTGCGGCTGCGGGACTCACGCCCGCCGACCACTCTGCCGCCTGCACGCATGAGGCGCCGTTGTCGACGTCGCTGACCTGCGCGTTCAGGGTCGCGGTCGTACGGTTGTCGAGGGGATTCGGGTTCGCGGCAATAGACCCCGCGACCACCACCGGGCCAACGGTGTCGCCGCCTGGACGGGCAATCGTGAACTTGGCGTTCGACGCGTCCGCGCCGCGCAGGACGACGGAGCTGACCGCATTGTCGGTGACCCGGAGTTGCACGAGGTACGAGGCACCGTTCGGCAGCGTGCTCACGTCCCAATCATAGGGCGACGTGCCCGGTGCCGCGGTAATGAGGGTCCACGACGAACCGCCGTCCGGCGAGTAGTACAGCGACCGGGCGTCGATGACGCCGCCGCCGTACGTGGTTTCCGTCCAGGTGATCGACGCGTTGTTCGTGGTGATCGTTTCGCCACCGTTCGGGCTCGTAATGGTGACGTCCGGGTGGTCGCGGCCGATGAGCCAGATGAGCGTTTTGTCGAGGACATCGGCCCGCGTCGTCGCACTGTTGATCTGCGACCATTCGTAGTTGTTGTTGACGATCTTCGTCGCGCTACCGCCCCACAGCGCGCTCAACGCGTTGCCGTTGGGAACACCGTTTTCCCAGCGGATCCCGATGTTGTCGGGGCTGGCGTCGGTGTTGATCCAAGTGAAGTTGCCGGTGCCGGTCCCGGCCACGATCGAGACTTCGTCACCCGCGCCCCCCGAACGAATGGGTGTGTACGGCACACCACCGACGAAGGCACTGGTGATCGGATCGCCGTTGATGCCGAGGATCGTGGGCCAGGTGAGCGGGTCGGCGAGGAAGTGTTCGTGCAGCACCCCTTCGAGCCACGCCAGACGTGCCGGAGTCGAGTACCCCGACGCCGGATCCGTGAATGCCCAGGCCAGGTCATGGGCCGTGACCGACAGGCGTCCGCCGCCATTCAGATACGCGGTGAGCGAATCCCGCGCGGTGTCTTCGAAGGGCGGATATTGCTCTTGGCCGACTTGCCACCACACGGCGGTGTAAGAACGCATTCCCGCGGTACGGTTCCCGACCAGCGGATTGCCGATGACGCCGCCGCGCAAGATGCTCGGATTCCAGCCGCGGAGTGCCATTGCGGTCTTGTAGCTGTCGGTCTGGCCGAAGCTGCCGTCATCGCCGATGACGAGCAGAATGTCGCCAGGCTGGGTCGTCGTAAAGCGATAGTGCGCTCCGCCGTTGTCGTCACGAGTCGTGTTGCCGACGCGATCCGTTGACTCGACGTCGAAGTAGTAGGTTGTCTCGGCCGCCAAACCGCTGAGCGACTGATCGTGAGCGGTCACCAGATCCGCGGACAGCACCGACGATTGCCCCAGCCCCGGCGTGGTGCCGTAGTAGACCCGGCTCGAGGATGGCAGGTCGGTCGTCCACGTCACGCGCTGGACACCCGGATCCGGAGCCGAGAAGACGTTGGTGATCTTCGGACCTTGGTAGCTCGCCGTCGCGTTGGCATGCAGGGTCAACACCGGGTTCGCGTCGGCGTACGTCACTTGGATGGCGTCGCCGTTGGAGATCGACAGTTTGCCGTCCGTCCCCGGCAGATCCGCGGTCGTGAAAACCGTGCCCACGAAGACGCCGTTCGCGCCGGCAATCGCGATGGGCTCCGGGGTGCTTTCCGTCGTCGACGACACTTGCACGGTGATCGGCGACGTGGCGTTCGCGTCCTCGACGTGGATCTTCATCGCCGCATCGCGGCCATAGGTCGTGTGGTCGAGCGTGAGCAGTGCGTTGTTCGTACCGACGCCGCCCGAGATGGCGAGGGCGTACGGCTGCGGGCCGAACGGCACGTTGCGCGCCGTGACCCGGACCTTCCAAACGCCGAGCGGCGGGGCGCTGCGCCGCACGCACTCCTCGACGTTGAGCGAGTCGCGCGAGCCACCGGTCGTCGAGGATCCGAGCGAGAAGACGTTGCCCAAATAGACGACACTGTTCGGATCGGTCACTTTGAGATCGAGGTCGTTGACGATCTCACGCACCGCACCCGGGCTGCCTTCCTTGTCGTACCAAACGAGCGCGATCTTGAGCGGCACACTCGCGTCGCTGACGTTCGTCTCGTATTCGATGAACTCGCCGGTCATCAGGCCATCGGTCTGGTCGACGATCGCCGTGTGGGCCAGGTCGCCCGGGAAGAACAAGATATTGTCGAGCTTGACGCGGCCCCAACCGACATTGTTGTTGGGAATCTGCTGGCCGGTCATATCGTTGTCGGTCGACGCGATCGCCATCGCCTTGACGAGCGCACCGCTCGGGGTGAAACCGTTGGCCGGCACCGCCGCGCCGGTCGGATACCAACCGTCGGTCAGATACTGCCGAATGAGGGTCACAGCACCCGTCACCGTCGGGCACGACATGCTCGTCCCGCTGAGCGATTGATAGCCCGTGTCGCTCGCACCGCTCGCCGAAACAACGGCGCTGCCCGGCGACATGATCGTCGGCTTGAGACGGCCGTCGGCGGCCGGCCCGCGGGCCGAATAGGACGCCGTCGCGCCGGCACTCGTGCCGTTCGCCGTTGCACCCGAGCTGATACCGTCCTTGAAGCTTGCCGGCTCGCCGACCGTACCCACGCCCGGTCCGGCGTTGCCGTTCGAAAACGAAATCAGCATGTCCTTGTGGTTCCACAGGAACTGGTCGGCGGTCATGGACTGCACGGTGTAGGCGCCCGCGACATCGCTACCCCACGAGTTGGACGAGATGCGGGCCGCGCCGCCGGCATTGCCGTCATACGGCGGCTGGAAGAGCAGGTTCATGTCGCCGGGCGCGATGATGCTGTTGGTGCTGGCCCCGGCGTCAGTGAAGTAGATCTTGGCCTTGAGCGCCATGCCATCGCGCAGGTCGGCTGAGAACGGCGAGTCGTCGCCCACCATCGTTCCGGCGGTGTGCGTGCCGTGGTAGGACGAGCCGCTCGTATCGCCGAAGAGAATCCCGGCGTTGGCGAGCGCCACCTTGTAGGCGATGATCTTGCGATGGGTCGGATAGTCGCCGAACGTCGTAATGGGGACGCCCGTATCGCGGAAGGCGTTGTGGGTGGTGCGAATGCCGCTGTCGGACGTGTGAACGACCTGGCCCTCGCCGTGCAGCCCCATGTCCCAAACGCGGCGGTTGTTGTTGAGGAACGTCTGCACGACCCACTGGGCGCTCGAGTTGTCGACGTGCAGTTCGTGCCACGGCTCGATCCAAGCCACGTCGTTGCGGGCGGCGAGCTCGGTCAGGTGGCGCATGTCGATGGCGACGCGCAGCAGCTTGTTGAGGCCGGAATCCGTCGCCTCGAGGATTTGGCCACCCATGGTTTGGAACGCCGTCTGTGCCGACTCGAGGCTGGCGTCCGGGAAGAGGAGCACATACAGCGTGCCCTGGCCGGAGGGTTTGCTCATCTCCGCCATCGGACTCACCCTATATGCGGGGTGATACGGGCCCGTCCAACGTACGAAGGGTAGCGTCGAGACCGCGGCCTGGCGCTCCGCCGGCATCCGCACCACGAACGCATAGTTGGGCAGATAAGCGAAGACCGCCGCTCCACTCGCGGTGATCGCATCGAGCCAGCCCGCCTGCACGGGGCCGTCCGTCTGCACGAGGAAGGAGCCCATTTCCCCGGCGCCGAGCGGGTTCGCCTTCTGGCTGGGATCGATCTGCGGCGCGCCATCGCGGACCGGATCGAAGCGCATGCCGTTGGCGAGGAGGATCGAGGCGCCATCCGCGTACGGCAGCGGCGCCGAGCGGCCACGCCGCACCTCGCGCACGAGCTGTGCCGCGGCTTCGGACCGCAGGCCGGTCGCGGCACCCGGGCTCGCGACGGTAGCAGCGCCGGCGGCGAGGGTCGCGGCCGGGACTCCGGCTGGAGCGTCCTTGGCGGCTGCCGCATGGCGGGCGGCCGTCGAGGCCACGCGCGGCAGAACGAGCGCCAGCGCCACGGCCGCCAGGAGAGGCGTGAGACGCTTGAATCGACGGCTCCGGATGGAATAGCGATGCTGGCGTGGCATGTCTCTGGCCTCCAGGGGGTGCAGGACGATCCGGGACCGGCGGTCCGGGTCTTAATACGAGAGCCTGGAGGTTAGCACTGCGCCTGGAAACTTGGGTAGCCGAAAATCAGCTTATGCCCCGGGCCAGGTTCTCGAAGCGCGTGTACTCGTGGAAGAACTTGAGCTTCACTTCGCCGATCGGCCCATTGCGCTGCTTGCCGATAATGACCTCGGCGATGCCCTTCACATCCTCGGCACAATCGCGGTCGTAGACCTCTTCGCGGTACAGGAAGAGCACCACGTCGGCGTCCTGCTCGATGGCGCCCGACTCGCGGAGATCGGACAGCATGGGGCGCTTGGCGCCGCCGCGCGTTTCGACGGCGCGCGACAGCTGCGAGAGAGCGATGACCGGCACGTCCAGTTCCTTCGCCAGCGCCTTCAGCGAGCGCGAGATCTGGGAAATTTCCTGCTGGCGGTTCTCCGACCGGCCCGGCGCCTGCATGAGCTGCAAGTAGTCGACGATCACCAGGCGCAAGCCGCGCTCCATCTTGAGCCGCCGCGCCTTGGCGCGCATTTCGAGCACGCTCAGGCCCGGCGTGTCGTCGATGTAGATCGGCGCGCTCGTCAACAAGCTGGCGGCCTTCGTCAGGTTGGGCCATTCGAATTTCTGTACGATGCCCTTCCTCAACCGGTGGTTGTCGACGCGGGCTTCCGAGCACAGCATGCGCATGACCAACTGCTCTTTCGACATTTCCAGGCTGAAGAACGCCACCGGGTGCTTGTGATCGATGGCGACATTCTGCGCCACCGACAGCACGAAACTCGTCTTCCCCATGGCCGGCCGCGCGGCGACGATCACCAGATCGGAGTTGTGCAGGCCCGCCAAAAGCGCATCCAAGTCGTCGAACCCGGTGCGCAGTCCGTCCAAGGAATCAGGATCACGGTGTAGAGCTTCGATCTGGTCGAAGTTCTTCAACACGATGTCCTTGATGTGCACGAAGCCTTCGCGCGCCCGTCCCTCGTTGAGCGCGAAAATCCGCGCCTGCGCTTGGTCGAGGAGTTCGTTCGCCGGACTGGTGTCGAGATACCCTTCCTCGATCATGTCCTTGGCGGCGCTGATGAGGCAGCGCGCCAGGTATTTGTCGTAGACGATCTTGGCGTGCTGTTCGATGTTGGCGGCGGTCGCGACACTCGACAAGAGCGACGACAGCGTCATGGTGCCGCCGGCAGCTTCGAGCTTCTCATTGCGCCGCAACTGATCGGTGACGGTGACGATATCGATCGCCTCACCGCGCTCGAACAACGCGATCACGGCCTGGAAGATGTGGCGATGTGCGGTCTTGTGGAAACAGTCGGCAGTCAGAATCTCGAGGGCGCGCGGCAGCGCGTTCTGTTCGAGAAGAATACCGCCCAGTACCGCGACTTCGGCTTCGAGTGAATGCGGCGGTACGCGTCCTGCGACGGCTTGATCCAGCGACTGCATTCGTTGCTCCATCTGCGGCTCACACGGCCGGACGTGAGAGGGGGCCTTGGGGACTGCCGACGCACCGGACTTGCACGCGCCGCCGTGGGTGCGGCGCACTGCCGGCATTCTAGCATTGGAGGAGGCACGAAGATCAGGGCGTGCCGTCCAGCCGGTCGTACGCTGGCGCGCACTCTCTGGATATCTTCCCACACCGGGCGTTTTCAGTGCGAGTTACGCCCGGGTGCGGGCCCATGGCGGCTGGGGAAAACTCGGCACACCTTCAAGGCCTCCAGGACGCGGTCAGCGCCGCAAGATCGCGAAGGTTGCCGACTCGTACACCGTCACATAGCCGCGTTGCAGCGCCGCATTGCGCAAGGCCTCCACTTGCACCGCCGTCCAAGGCCACGTCGTTCGCTGGGTGCGAAGCAAGATCCAATCGGCCACCGGTTCCGCATCCGCCGACGGGAGCAGGATGCGCTTCGGTGCGTCGTATGGCAGCACCGGGAAAAAGCACGGCATCGCCTGGATCGACGCCGGCGGCGGAATGGCCGCGATCGTTTGCAGAACCTGCGTCCGATCACGCGGAATCCATGGAAAGGTGAAATGTGCGACGTTGAGAGCCCAGACTGCGGCTAGGATGTGCGTCGTCCAACGTGTCGCCGCCACTCGACGCACGAGCTTGCCCCGCAGCCCCACGACCGTCGCGATCGCCCCGAAGGCAAGAAGCGGCGCACCGTAGTAGAGCGCCATCGACGCTTGCTGAACATGACTGCTCGTGGCGTTGATCACCCAGGGCGCGACCAGCAGGATCACACTGCTGCCGCCCAGCAGCGGCACGAACCCGCTGCAAGCGAAAAGACGTGGCAGCGGATCGTGCAAGAGCGCGCGTAGCAAGTCCACGGGGTGCCTCAAGAAACCCACCACGACGCCGGCCGGTGTCGCACCCCATCCGCGCCACCGGTCTGCAAAAGCGTACGGGGCCGGCGCCGCTTGAAACGCCGGAATCCACAGGTGGAGCGCCGCGAATACCCATGCGAGACTGACGATGCAAGTCACCACGCCCCAAACCGGCCGCCGCCGCGAAACAACGAGCCACAGCCCAAGACCCGCCAAATAGAGCCCGGTGTCCTCCTTGATCGCCAGGATGCCGAGGGCGGCAAAGGCAAAGGGCACTGCCTGGCCGCGCCGCGCCCAGCGCACCGCGAGCAACGCGAGGACCGGCAGAAAACACTCCATGTGAAATAGATACGACAGCGTCGAAATCATCAGCGGATGGTTCCAAAAGCAGAGCACGAAGAAGTTCCGCAGCCAGCGCGGATGCCCTTCGCTGTCGAGAAGTGACGCCAGCACCCAGCCTGCGAGCCAGAGCACCAGAGGTTGAACGATCACCAGCAACCAGGGAGACCTGAAAACGGCGTGCAACGGCACCAAGACCAGCAGAATCGGCGACCAGTGCTCGGAGAGAAAGCTGCGCTCGAGGAGCGGCGAAAACAACCAGCGTCCCGCCAGCGTTTCGTGCAGCGCCCCGTCGATCATCGAAAAATCGTGCGAGGACGTATTGAAGGACAGGTGCTGCGTGGCGGCCGCGACAAAATAGACGCCCAGCATGCAAGCGCCGGCGATGGGCAGGAATCGTTGCTGGCCGGCGGCATTGCGAACGGCGGATCGCCACCGGAGGCGGCGATCCGGGCTCGGGTTCAAGAGGTATGCGAGGAGTAGCGACGCATGCACGATCCACGTGGTCTCGCGCCAGCGGTGCAATTCGACGCCGCGTGCATGGGTCAGATTGAAGGCGATGGCGAGCAGCACGACGCCGCCAAGGCAGGCCGCCGCGAGAAACGAATAACTCGCCGCAAGGCGGATCCGGAACCCGGCGCCTCCGGCCCTGGGAGTTGTGATCTGCATCGCAGCGCACACTAGCATTCACGGTCGGAAGCCGGCAACCAATGACCCGGTCAGCGGGGGTGATCGAGCCGGTCGTACTCGGCGCGCACTTTCTGGATATCTTCCCACGCCGGACGTTTCCAGTGCGGGTTCCGCAGGAGTGCAGCGGGGTGGTAGGTGGGGAAAACTCGCACGCCCTCGTAGTAGCGCTCGCCTTCGCGCAGGGCGCCCATGGTTTCCACCTTGCCGTTCAGCCACGATCCGGCGTGGCGCCCGAGGGCGCAAATTACCTTCGGTTGCAAAAGTGCGAGCTGGCGTTTGAGATACGGCTCGCAGGCCGCGACCTCGGCGGGGAGCGGATCGCGATTGCCGGGCGGCCGGCACTTGACGATGTTGGTGATGAAGACGGTCTCGCGCGCGAAGTGAACGGCGGCAAGAATTTTGTTCAACAACTGCCCGGCGGCGCCGACAAACGGTTCGCCGCGCAAATCTTCTTCAGCGCCGGGGCCTTCGCCGATCAAGACCAGACCGGCATCGTCGGGTCCGACACCGGGAACCGCCTTGTTGCGCGTCTTGCACAACTCGCAACGCGTGCACGAATTCACTTCGTCGGCAATACGTTGCATCGAATCACCGGCGATCGGAACGGTGCGCGCTCCAGCGCGGGCTGCCAACTTGGCGCCGGCCGGCGCCGCAGCGCCAAACAGATCGACCACGACCGCCTTTGCCGCCGGCTGCTTCACCGGTGTGCTTGACGCGGGCCGGGCGCGATCCGCCATCGGAATGATGCCGGGGGGGGTTGGCGGTGCTTGTGGTGCCTTAGGAGCGGCAGCGCGCGCCGCAGCTCTTTTCGGCGGGCGGGCGACCAATTGCTCGCGCTCGCCGGCATCGATGCGCTGCTTGACCCAGCGGCGCAAGTCCGACCGCGGATCGTCAGGCACGTGCAGACGCCTCCTTGCGGCCGAGCCGCGCTGCAACCACGTCGAGAATGGCAGCAGCCACCCGCGCCTTTTCGACGACCGGAGTCTGCACCACCAAACCCTCGGCGTCGTAGATCCACACTTGATTCGTTTCGGTGTCGAAACTGGTGTCGGGTCCGACCCGGTTCGCAACCACGAGATCGAGTCCCTTGCGGCGCAGTTTGGCGCGCGCCTCGTCCTCTGGATCGTCGGTCTCGAGCGCGAACCCAACGAAGAACCGGCTGAATTTCTGCGCCGAGAGTGCCTTCAGGATATCGGGCGTGGGCTCCAGTTCGACGCGCAATGGGCCATTGGCGCGTTTGATCTTACCTGTCGCGGTTTGCCGCGGCCGGTAGTCCGCCACGGCCGCCGCCATGATCAACACATCGCTGTCGACGATCCGCGCTTGCAATGCCTCGAGCATGTCCTCGGTGGTTTCGACGCGCACCGTTTCCACGACACCGGGCGGCGGTGCGAGCGATGTCGGGCCGCTCACCAGCACCACGCGCGCCCCACGCGCCGCGGCTTCCGCTGCCAACGCATACCCCATCTTGCCGCTCGATCGGTTGCCGATGAAGCGCACCGGATCGATGGCTTCGCGCGTGCCGCCGGCCGAAACGAGGAGCGCCAGGCCGGTGAGCGTGCCACCTTTGCCGGATCCGGGTGCAGGTATCGCGACAGTTCCGGGTTCCGCGCCGCCCGGAGGTGACGCGCGGCGCTGCGGCGCGCCGCTCGCGGCCGGGCGCGGCCGCGGGGCGCCGCCCTTGTCCTCGACTGCAGCCGCTGCGGCGGGCAGGGCCGGTAGGCCGGCGCGGAGCGCAGTCCGCACCTCGTCGACAATCTCGTCGGGCTCGCGCATGCGGCCCTCGCCTTCCCACACGCACGCGAGCGCCCCGTGCTCCGGGTCGATCAAACGGTAGCCGAACGTACGCAACGCTTCGACGTTGCGCTGGTTGACCGCGTTGCGCCACATGTGGTCGTTCATGGACGGCACCAGGAAAACCGGCGCGCGCACTGCCGCCAAGAATGTCGTCACCGCGTCGTCGGCAATGCCGGCGTTGAGTTTGCCCAGCAAATTGTAAGTGGCCGGCGCCACGATCACCAGGTCGGCCCACAGCGCCAGGTCGACGTGCTCGACGGCGCCCATGGCTGCGACCGCTTCGAAACTGTTGGTGACCACCGGGTTGCCGGACAAGGTCTCGAACGTCAGCGGGGTGACGAAACGCGCCGCGTTGCGGCTCATGACCACAAACACACGGGCGCCGGCTTTCACCAGCGCCCGCGTCAGATAGACGGACTTGTAGACCGCGATACCGCCCGTCACACACAGCACGACTTGTTTGCCGTGCAAGGGATCGGGCGCTGGGGCGGCGGGTTTCCCCGCCTTGGACTCCGCGTCAGGCCGTGGGTTCGACGGACTCATGAGACGTCCCCTCCGCCGGCTGGTTGGCCGACGGTTCGTCGATGTACACGAAATCGACGTCGCCACGCGAGACGCGCGACAGCGCCCGCGTGGTCACTTTGTGCCGGGCATCGTCGCGACCCACCATGCGCATGATGGTGTTGATGTGGCGCGCTTCGCGCGCCGCGACGACGACCGCTTCGTACTTGTTCTTGATGATGCTGGTCACTTTCTCGACCGGAACATAGGACATCGACAAACGCGATCCTCCTTGCAAACTCTCTCGACGAGCGTGGCAGCCAAGCCTGTTTCGGTGGCCGCCACTCACCCGATCATGGCGCCAAGGGCCGCGCCCATTCCCTGAGATACTCCTCGGCGACTTCCGGCCGTCCGGCGTCGTCGGTCAGCCGCTGCCGGCGCAAGCGCTCCGCCTGCACGATGGCCTCCAGCTCGGCCTGCGTCGCGTCGACCGCGTGGTTGACGACCACATAGTCGTAGAGCGACAGACAACGGATCTCGTCGGCGGCCGCTGCCAGCCGGCGCTGAATCTTTTCTTCCGACTCCGTGCCGCGGCCGCGCAGGCGCTCTTCCTGAACGCGCATGGACGGCGCCAGCAAAAACACGAGTACGGCGTCGGGCAGTTCTTGCTTGGCGCGCAACCCGCCCTGCACATCGATGTCGAGCAAGGCGCAGAGACCCGATTCCAGAGCCGGAAACACTTCGCTGCGCAGTGTCCCGTAACGCGCGCCATGCACTTCCGCGTGCTCCAGGAACGCGCCGGCGCGGATCCGTTCCTGAAAATCCGCGTCGCCCAGAAAATGATAGTCGCGGCCGTCCCGTTCGCCATCGCGCACCGGCCGCGTCGTCGCCGAGATCGAAAACCGCAGGTCGGTGTGATTCTGCAACAGGCGCCTCACGAACGTCGATTTCCCGGCACCCGACGGGCCCGAAATGACCAGAACGAAGGGGTTGCGACGCACGGCGGCGGTCACTCCAAGTTCTGCACCTGTTCGCGCAGTTTCTCGATTTCTTCCTTCATGACCAGGACTTCCTGGATGATCCCCAGATGTCCGGTCTTCGAGCCGATCGTGTTGACCTCACGATGCATTTCTTGGAGCAGGAAACCCAACCGGCGGGCCCCCTGCTCGCTGGACCGCATCGTGCTGTCGAACTGTCCCAAGTGGCTCGAGAGGCGCACACATTCTTCGGTGATATCGGCGCGGTCGGCGATGAGTGCCGCTTCCTGCGCCAGGCGAGCGACGTCGATCTCGCTCGCGTCGAGCAGCTTGCGAAGCCGCGCCTCGAGGTTCGACTTGACCTCCTGCGGCACGGTCGGCGCGAGCACCTGGACGTGCTCGAGCGCGGTCGCGATCAGCGTCAAACGCTTCTGGAGGTCGTCGCCGAGCGCCTTGCCTTCGCGCACTTTCATCTCGTCGGCCTGGGCGCACACCGCGTCGATGCATTTGAAGATCGAGGCGCGCATCGCGTCCTCGTCCAAATTGCGCACCGTGCGGGTCAGGACTTCGGGCTGGGCGAGGATGGCGGCGATCAGCGGCCCGGCGGCCGTTCCACCATTCTCGAGCGTCAGTCCGAGGCGTGACGCCACTTCGCGACCGGCGCGCACGTACGCGCCGACGAGCGCTTCGTTCAGTGCGACCTGTTCGATTTCCTCTTGGGCTTCGAATCCGAAGGTCAGGCTGACGCGTCCGCGGTCGATACGTTCCCGCAGGCGGCCTTTGATCTCGTCCTCGAAATTCTGCAGCGTACGCGGCACGCGCAGTGCAATGTCCAGAAAGCGATGATTCACCGACCGCAGTTCGGCGGTAATCGTGTACCCCCGGCCCGCGACCTCCGCGACACCGAATCCGGTCATGCTGCGCAACATCGAACCAAGCCTCCGAGTCAGAACGTGTGATCGTACTTGGCTTTGCACGCGCGAGTCAACCGGCCCGCCGGGCCTGGGACCGGGAGCCGTCGGAGGGCCTCGCGGGGGCGGTGGCCGCGGGCCGGGCCGGGCGCGGCGTGGGCCGAGCGGCGCCCCCGGGGGCTCTATAATGTGTGCCGCCGTGGCCGTGGAGGCCGTGGTGGCCTTGGCCGGCGGCTCGATTTTGTGGCTTCGGCCGGTCTTCCACCTCGATCACCCAAAGGAGACCGCGATGGGTCTGTACTTCCGCCAATGGCTCGCCGGGCGCGACTTCGCGGCCACCGACGACGTCGCATCCCAGATGCGCAATTTCGTCTATGCGATCGGTGACACCGAAACCCGCGACTGCGTGCTCGTGGATCCGGCCTGGGATGTCGACGGGCTCCTGCAGCGGCTCGATGCCGACGGCATGCGCCTCACGGGCGTGCTCGCGACGCACTACCACCCGGACCACGTCGGCGGGAGCATGTTCGGCTTCACGGTGGAGGGGCTGCCGACGCTGATGAAGACGAACCCGTGCAAGGTGCACGCGCACAAGCTCGAGGTGGCGGGCATCCGGCAGGTGACCGGGCTCTCGGCGGCCGACCTCGTGGCCCACGAGTCGGGCGACAAGGTGCGCGTCGGCGACATCGAGGTGGAGCTGCTGCACACGCCCGGGCACACGCCGGGCTCGCAATGCTTCCGGGTGGCCGGCGCGGTGCTCGCGGGCGACACGCTGTTCCTGCAGGGCTGCGGCCGCGTGGACCTGCCGGGCGGCGATCCGGACCAGATGTTCGAGACGCTGACGCAGCGCCTGGCGACGCTGCCCGACGACACGATCCTGTTCCCGGGGCACGCCTACGGCGGCGAGCACGCGCCGCTCGGCGACGTGCGCCG
>JANLSU010000110.1:0-18718 GCA_031362565.1 bacterium
CCATGCTGGGCAATCGATGGTTCACTTGTCGATTAGGGACCATGACATACCTCGGTTCGTTCGAAATGTCTGTGAATCCGACTGCTACTGACGTGTGACGCAGTTCTCCTCGCTCTGTCTCCAACTGTCGCGCCACACGCAGGAGGACACGTCACCTCGCCGGGCTCCGCGACCGGTGAGGACCGTTGATGCACAGCCGTAGGGTGCAAAACAACTGCACGCACGCTGCGTGATGTCGTGCGCGGGAACAGCTCTGGTTCCGAATGTATGAACACACTGCATCTTCTGAACAGACGATGTCAACAGAATCCAGCACTCGCGATGGCGTAAGTAACAATAGTAACACTGCGTACGTATAATCAGCATTCGT
Source organism: bacterium (assembly GCA_031362565.1). GTDB lineage: Bacteria > Krumholzibacteriota > Krumholzibacteriia > JANLSU01. The sequence goes on from JANLSU010000110.1 coordinate 371, forward strand.
GTGTCCGAGTTTGCACCACAATGGATCGTGATGGACAGGAGTCTCTCCGAACACCTTTGCGGCACCGTTCACCGAAAGAGTCGGTCCCGGACGAGGAAGTATTCGTCGCGCTTGATTTCCAATCTCGCCGAGATAGTACGCTGGGCGAAGACGACATCTCCGGGGGTTAGTTTATCGAACATTCGTGCGATAGTTCCCGTCTAATGGTGTGTTTGTTCATACGCTGAGTTGCGCACGCATTACTGGCACTAATCGGGGTGATCCGATCCACATCGCCGTCGACGACCTGGAGCCGCAGGAGGCCGCTCGACTTTCGACGTCGTCGCAGGGAGGGAAACGTGCGGGCCAAGCCACTCGCCACTGAACCAGACTCGAAGCCTGTCGGTATTTGGATCCGTGTTTCCACGGAGGACCAGGCCCGGGGCGAGAGCCCAGAACACCACGAACGCCGGGCAATGGCCTATGTCGAATCGAAGGGCTGGCGAGTCCGCGAGACGTACCACCTGGAAGGCGTTAGCGGGAAAGCGGTCTCGGAGCACCCCGAGACCAAGCGGATGCTCGCAGACATCCGGTCTGGCCATATCTCGGGGTTGGTGTTCTCGAAGCTGGCGCGGCTCGCCCGAAACACCAAGGAACTCCTCGAGTTCGCCGATCGGTTCCGCGAGGCCGGCGCTGACCTCGTCAGCCTCCAGGAGTCCATCGACACGACGAGTCCGGCTGGCCGCCTCTTCTACACCATGATCGCTGGCATGGCGCAGTGGGAACGCGAGGAGATCGCCGAGCGCGTCGCCGTCTCCATCCCAATCCGTGCCAAGCTTGGCAAGCCGATCGCTGGCGCCCCACCCTTCGGCTACCACTGGGAGAGTCGTCAACTCGTCCCGCATCCCAAAGAAGCGCCGGTGCGGACACTCCTCCACGAGCTGTTCTTTGAGCACAAGCGTCGCAAAACCGTGGCGCGGCTCCTCAACGAACGCGGCTATCGCACCCGGAAGGGCGGCCTGTGGACGGACACGACCATTGAGCGTCTGCTCCGAGACCCCACCGCCAAAGGCGTGCGCCGCGCCAACTACACCCGTTCCCGGGGCCAGGGCAAAGGCTGGGATCTCAAGGCCGAACGCGACTGGGTCCTCGTCCCCTGCCCAGCGATCGTCTCCGAGGAACTCTGGACCGCTTGCGTCTCGATCCTCGACGCACGCCGCACCAAGGGCAAACGCGTCGGTCGCCCACCGGCCCACCTCTTCACCGGACTTGCGTACTGTCACTGTGGGCAGAAGCTCTACGTGCCGTCCAACATGCCGAAGTACGTCTGCTACCGGTGCCGCAACAAGATCAAGATCGAAGACTTAGAAGCCGTCTTCCTCGACCAGCTCAAGGACTTCTTCCTCAACCCGGACCAAGTCGCCCAGTATGTCGACCAGTCTGACAATGTCCTCGAAGGCAAAGCCAAAGCCCTGGACGCCCTCCGGGCCGAAGAGACCAAGCTTCGCACGGAGATGGACCGGACCTATCGGCTCTACCAAGCCGACCAAATCTCGGTCGAGGGCTTCGGGCACTTGTACCGCCCCTTGGAGGAGCGCCAGAAGCAGATTGAGGAGGAACTCCCGAGGCTGCAAGGCGAAGTCGATTACCTAAGGATCGACACCCTCTCACGGGCCGACGTCCTCGCCAGCGGCAAGGACCTCACGGCGCACTGGCCGGAGCTCACCGCCGAGGAACGGCGGCAGATCATCGAGGCCATGGTCGAGCGCATCGATGTGGGCAAGGACGATGTCGAATTCACCCTGCAGTACTCCCCGTCCCCTTCTGAAGCCGTGGTACAAAGGCAACGCAAACTCAGGGGTTCATTGCCGCGACGAGTTGAAATCTTGCTGGATAGCATACGTTGTGGTTGGCGCGAGCGATCTGGATCGAGCCATCCTCGAGCGGCTGGCGCAGAAGATCCAAGAGATGACGCGGAAACTCCGGGAGTTCATCCAGAAATAAGACTCCCCGATGCGCCAGGGTGATCTCGCCGGGGGTCACCGGCCGGCCACCGCCAGCGAGACCCGCGATACTCACAGTGTGATGCGGAGCGCGGAACGGCCGGTCGATTTGCGCTGCCGCCGCCTGCGCGTGCCGCCCGCAGACCGAGAGAATTTGGCGCACTTCGATCGCTTCGGCATCGACGAGCGGCGGTAGAAGCGCCGGCATGCAGCGCGCCAGCATGCTCTTGCCGACGCCCGGTGGCCCGACGAACAGCAGGTGATGGCCGCCGGCAGCGGCGATCGCCAGCGCGCGCTTCGCCGCTTCCTGGCCGTAGACTTGCGAGAGGTCCGGAGCTGTCGACGCCTCGGGCTGCGGGGGGACGTCGTCCGGCGCCGCTGACTCAACGGCGGCTCGTCGCGATCGCGCCGGTTCCTCACGACCATCGACCCATGCGACGGCGCTCGAGAGATGCGCGCAGCCGATGACTTCGACGCCGGTGACGAGGCGCGCTTCGGCGGCGTTTTGTTCCGGCACCAGCATCCGCCGCAATCCCAGCCGACGCAGGCCGGTGGCGATCGGCAACACGCCGCGCACCGGCCGCACCGAGCCGTCCAAAGCCAGCTCACCTAACACGCACGTGCCTTCGAGGCGCGCTGTTCGGCATTGCCCGGACGCGGCGAGCACGCCGAGTGCGATCGCCAGGTCGAACGCGGCGCCATCCTTGGGAACGTCGGCCGGCGCCAGGTTCACCGTCAGGCGCTTTTCAGGCAGCTCGAAGTCGCAGTTGGCGAGCGCCGCCACGACGCGTTCACGGCTCTCGCGCACCGCCAGGCTCGGCAGCCCGACAAGATGGAACGAGCGCAGGCCGCGCTGCAGGTCGATTTCGACCGCAACTCGCAAACCGTCCAAGCCGTGGACGGCGGCTGACGACACGGTTGCAAGCATCGCGGCAGGAGGACGCGAGGAAGACGGCGCTGCGTGCGCTCACGCAGGATCTGCGCCGAAGTCGCCGGGCGTGGGCCTACTTGCGGCGAGAAACGGTCGGCGACGTCGGCGATGAAGTCGGCGCCTTGCAATAGTCGCGACAGCCATCGCAAGGGGAACATGGCAGGCGGCGGGCGGCGGGCCTCGGTCACACGCGCACTCGGCTCGGATGTGAACACCGTCGACAGATCTCCGGCATCCCAGTTTACGAACGCCGCGCAGCTTTTTTCGAAAAACCAAGCCCGCACGGCCCATTTTCACGTACCGCCCGCGTGGCCCATCTATTGCGAGTAACAGTGCGACCGTCGCGCCCCGGCACCGTCGAGTGCCGGAGTGTTCTTTGAAAACCGGCCAGGGTTCGCCGCCGCGCCGATGTTCGTCGTAGTCGGCAACAGACAAACGACAGCGCAGACGTTTTCCATCTGCCTGCTACGCCGAGTTTCGATGCACCGGAAACCGATCGAACCTGTCCCGACGTTTTCCGTCCGTCTCGGGGTCGGCTCGGCGGGGCGACGGCGAGGGCGAGTGAACACTCGTTCTGGAACGAGCACTCGCAGGATAACACCGCCGCGCAGAGTTGCGACGGAGTGGACCCGGTGTCGACACGGTTGACAGGTCCCGTCACTCTGGTTGACGAATGACGGACGGCGACGTTGAAGAAACTCCACAGCAGCGCCATTTTTCGCGAGCATTTGGCGTGGCCCGCCTTTTGCGAACATTCATTCGACCGTCGATCCCCCGGCGCCATCGAGCGCCGGCGTGTTCTTTGAAAACAAGGCCGCGCTCGTCGTCGCGTTGTCTCGACCTGGGCCAGCCGCGCAGACGTTTTTCATCCGGAAGTGGCGTCGGGCAGTAGATTCACGCGAACCATGGCCAAGGACGACTGTCCCGACGTGATCCGTCGTCACCCGACGCACAGCGCAGACGTTTTCCATCCAAGTGCTGCGTCCAGCCGCGGCGCAAGCGAACCACGGCCAGGGACAACGGTCCCGACGTAATCCGAAAACGAGTCTAGTGTTTCGACGCACCCACTTCGTTCGCGATGGGCGAGCGGTGAAGGCGGCGCAGACGTTTTCCATCGAAATGCTGGGCCGGGTTGCGATGCACCTGAAACCCGACCGAACCTGTCCCGACGTCAGAACGTTTTACGCGCGGGCGCTGAACGCGGACGATTCGTTCTATCGCTGACCACCCCGGCGCCCAGTGCGTTCACTGCTAGTTCGCCTTACGCCTTCGAGGCTTGTCAACGGCAGCAATCGTCGCTCGCAAGAGCGCATTCACGCGCTTTGGGTCGCGAAAGACCTTGGCGACGTCGGAGTCGAGAACTACCACGACTGCATCCGAGGTTACGTCAGCTGCGAATCGATTGGGCCGCGACTTCTCGTAGTCGAGACGATACTCCCGCGCAAGTCCTTCGCGTCCCCGGCGGCGACCGCTAGCGCCGTTTGCCTTTTTCGTAGTCTTCATGTTCACCACGTGTCGACTTTCGAGCGCGGATGAGGCGCACCACACCATCCGCTCTGTGAAGAATACCAGGAGCAGCCACGATCATGGGCATGTCGGATGTGAGCCCGCAGACGTGTCCCATTCGGATGCCACGTCGAGTCGAGGTACACGGAAGTCCACTGCCAAGGGCGACTGTCCCGACGTTTTCCGTCGTGACCGGGGCCGCGGCGGCGACTGCCGGCAGTGCTTGGGGCCGGGCGCGGCCCGGCGGTTTAGCCGTTGCCCTTCTTGGCGGGCGTGGCGGCTTGGCCTTTGACCTTGTCGGTTTCGGCGAGGCCCGAAACGACTTCGATCTGGATGCCGTCGGAGAGGCCGGTTGTGACTTCGCGGCGTTCGAATTTCTGGGGCGCGGTTTCGATTTCGACGAACTTCTTGTCGCCCTCGAACTGCAGGAGGCTTTCGCTAATGGCGAGCACTGAATCGCGGCGGTCGAGGACGATGTCGGCGTTGGCGCTGTAGTTGGCGCGGACGAGGACGTCGGACTGCGGCTTGAGGGCGGCGCGGATTTCGAACTGAATGGCGCCGTCCTGGGCAGTGCCTTTGGGCGCGATGTGCTCGAGCGTCGCGTCCAGTTGGCGGCCCTGGATGGCGCCAATCGTCAAGAGGAGCGCCATGCCGGGCTTCAACTTGCCGACTTCCGATTCGTCGACTCGGCCCTTGAAGATCATGTCGTCCATGTCGGCGATGGTGGCCAGCGTCGTGCCGGCGTTGAAATTGTTGGTTTCGGTGACCGAGTGCCCGACTTCGACGGGGACTTCGAGCACCATGCCAGCGATCGTCGAGCGGACGAGGGTGTTGGTGACGGCGCCCGAGGTGTGCGAAATGCCCTTTTCGATGAGGCCCAGGTTGTCGTTCGCCGATGCGAGCTCGGCTTGGGCGTTTTGATAGGCCGTGTCGAACACTTGGAACGCGGCTTGGGAGATGACGCCGTCGTTGTGGAGCGTCGTGTTGCGCTCGAAATCCTTCTTGGCGTTTTCGAGGGTGATCTGGGCGCGGGCGACGCGATTCTGGGCGTTCGAGAGGTTCACCATGTCCGGCACGACACGAATGCGGGCGATGAGATCGCCGGCCTTCACGGTGCGGCCTGTCTCGACATAGATCTCTTCGACGATGCCGGAAACGCGCGGCTTGATTTCGACTTCTTGCCGGGGCACGACAGCGCCGGTTGCCACCGCCTTGTTGACGATCGAGGTGCGTTTCGGCGCCTCGGTCTGGTACACGACTGCCGTCTTGTGCGACTTGGCCCATAGGAAATAGACCGTGCCCACGAAGAGCACGAGGACCAGAACGCCGGCGAGGATGGAGAGAATCTTCTTCATGAGTCAGAACCCTCGGCTTTCGATCGACATGTGGGTTGGAATCTCCGTCATTCGCTGCGTAAGGCGACAATCGGACTGACTTGCACGGCGCGCTGGGCCGGGGCGAGGCCGGCGAGGACACCGGCGCCGACGAGAATGGCGAGGGCGCGCAATGCCTCGGCAACACCGACATCCGGGTTGGTGAACATCCGGGCGCCATCGCCCGATGGCAGCAAGCGCGCGACGATTTCGATGACTCCAATGCCGGCGACGAGGCCAAGGTAGCCCGCGACCGCCGTCAAGATCACCGATTCGAACACGATCTGGCCGACCACTGCCGAGGGCGTCGCGCCCACCGCGCGCCGGATACCGATTTCCTTGGTGCGTTCCTTGACGATGATCAGCATGACGTTCGAAACGCCGATCGCACCCGCCGCCAGCGTGCCGATGCCGACGAGCCACACCAGGATGCGAATGCCACGGAAGAGCCCGCCGACCTTTTCGTATTCTTCTTCCAGGTTGAAGTGGCCGAAGGCGCGCAGATCATCCGGCGCCACCTTGTGGCGCGACTTGAGAAGTTGCAGCACCTTTTCTTCGGCCACCGAGGCCCGCACCTCCGGACGCGACACGACCGCCATCCATCCCACCCGGCCGCCGAAGTTGAAGGCGCGCTGGAACGTCGTGAAGGGTACGTACACGGTTTGCGTGTCGCGCTCCCCGTCTTCGCCCGACTGCATCGACTTGAAGACGCCGATGACCTGAAAATAGACGCCCTGGATGACGATGGATTGACCGATGGTGTTTTCACCCGGCCGGAAGAGCACATCCCGAACGCGAGTGCCGATGACCGCCACTTTGCGCGTCTCCTCGAGGTCGATCGGGTTCAGAAACCGCCCGGCCTCGACGTGAATCGACTGGACGCGCTGGATTTCCGGGTAGTCGCCCATGACGCTGAAGCCGCCCGACTTGCGGCCGCGCGTCACGTTGTTGCCGCCCTGGAACCCGCCCAGTTGGGCGCGCGGCGCGACGATTTCCACTTCGGGAACTTTATCGCGGATCGCCTGCACATCCTGATTGTCGAGTTGCACGCGGCGCCCGGCCGGCATGCCGGCGTACGGCTTCTGAGTGCGCTGCGTCCACAGGAAGAAACTGTTGGTGGCACTGCCCGCAAAGCCGCGCATGACGCCGTTCCGAAGCCCCGCCCCCGACCCGATCATCACCATGAGCAGGAAGATCCCCCAGAACACCCCGAAGGCGGTCAGCCCGGTACGCAGGCGATTGCGCAGAAGCGCCGCCTTGATCTCCTGCCAATGGTCGAGGTCGAAGAGCGATGCAAACATGATTCCCCTACTCGTCGCGCAGCGCTTCGACGGGCCGCACGGCTGCCGCCCGGCGCGCCGGAATGAAGCCCGCGATCGCGCCGGCCACGACCAACAGCACCGTCGCCGACACCGCAACGCCGAGATTCACTTCCGGATTGCGGAAGAAATCCGAACCTTGAATGGCGTGCGCCATGAGTTGCAGAACGCCGACGCCTGCCACCAGTCCAAAGTAGCCCGCGACACTGGTCACGAGCACGGCTTCCTGCAGCACGAGCCGCATGACCGACCAAGGGGTCGCGCCCAGGGCCTTGCGAATGCCGATCTCCTTGGTGCGCTCCTTGACGGCGATCATCATGATGTTGGACACACCGACGACGCCCGCCAGCAAGGTGCCGATGCCGATCACCCAGACAAAGAGCCGAATGCCGCTCATGAGCCCCATGAAGCGCTGGAATTCGACGACCGCGTTGTAGATGGTGACCGCCCGCTGGTCGTCGGGATCGAAGGAATGGCGCGCCGCAATGCGCTCCCGCAAACCAGCGGTGATCGCCTTGCTCTGTTCGACCGATGCGTCACCCACCGTCAGCATCATCATTCCAACCCGGTTGGCGCCATTGAACGTACGCTGCGCGGTCGAAATCGGCAGGTAGAGCGTTTCCGATTCGTTTTCGCCGCCCTCATCGGTGAACACGCCGACGACCCGGAACGGAATGCCGTTGACCCGGATATATTCGCCGATCGCCGCCTGCCCCTTGAAGAGCTGCGCTTTGATCCGGTCGCCAATCACCGCCACCTTGCGAAACTCGCCAATGTCCGTGTCGTTGATGAACCGGCCTTCGGTAATGATCGTTTTCTCGAGGAACCGGTGGTCCGGGTGCACCGAGCGCACGTTGTAGCTCGAAGTCTCGCGCCCGTAGGCGACGGTCAGATTGCCAGGAATGAAAAACCGCGAGGTGATGTGTTCGACCCCCGCCACCCCGTCCTTGATGGACGAATAGTCCTCGTTGGTGAACTGCACGAAGCGTCCCGGCGGCATCCCATGGTAGGGCGTGCTCGTTTGGCCGCTGCGAATGAAGACGCTGTTCGTGGCGTCGTCGCGGAACCCATACTCGACGCCGTGCGCCAGTCCCTGCCCCGAACCCAGGAGCACGACCAGCATGAGAATGCCCCAGGCGACGCTGAAGCCCGTCAGCGCCGTCCGGAGCTTGTTCTTACGCAGGGTGTCGAGGATTTCTTGCCAGACATCGAGATCGAACATGCGAAGGTCAGCCCCTCCCGTCGGTCTCGATGAGCCCATCGCGCAAGCGAATGACGCGCTGGGTCAAGGCCGCAATCTCGCGCTCGTGCGTCACGATGATCATGGTGACCCCGCCGGCGTTGATGCCGCGCAACACGTCCATCACTTCGAGGGAAGTCTGTGAATCGAGCGCCCCGGTGGGCTCGTCGGCCAAGATGACTTTGGGTTCGGAAATGAGGGCGCGGGCGATCGCCACCCGCTGCTGCTGCCCGCCCGACAGCTCGCGCGGCAGGTGCCCCGCCCAGTCCGCCAGTCCAACACGATCCAGATACTCGGCGGCCCGCCGCATCCGCTCGCCGCGCCGCACCCCGCGATAATAAAGCGGCATCGCGACGTTCTCGAGTGCCGTCTTGAAGGCGATCAAATTGAAGGATTGAAAAATGAACCCCAGCAGTTGGCCGCGCAGGATGGCGGCCCGGGTCTCCGACAGGTTCTTGACGAGCTGGCCGTCAAGGACATATTCACCGGCGTCGTAATTGTCGAGGAGCCCGACGACGTTCAAGAGCGTCGACTTCCCCGAGCCCGACGCCCCCATGATCGACACCAGCTCGCCGGACCCGATATCCAGGTCGATGCCCTTGAGCACATGCAGCGTGTTGGCGCCCATGGCGTAGCTCTTGTGGAGCCCGCTCATGCGCAGCATGGCGGCTTTGCCGTTCCCGGTGGTGTGCGTCGAAGCCGCCGAAGTCCCCATGCGAGCAGTTTACGCGGTTCGGGGAGCGAAGGTTACTGGGGGGGGAGGATGCCCGGCCTCCCCCGACCCCCGACGGGCCGGCTCCGCCGGCCCGTAACTAGGGCGTCGAGTCGGGATCAATTCCCAGCTCCCGCATCTTGCGATAGAGGTTCGGGCGTTGCATTCCCAGACGCTCGGCGGCATGTGTCATGTTGCCGCCGGCATCGCGCAGCGCCTTGCGCACCATGTCGCGCTCGAGCTTGTCGCGCGCTTCGCGGAGCGCGAGCCCGTGCACGTAGTGGTCGAGCCAGTCGCCACCTTTGCTGGCGGCGGCCGGGGCGTTGAGCTGCAGGTGTGTGGAATCCAGAACGCCGTCCCGCGCGAACAGGCTGGCTTGGGTCAGCACGTTTTCCAGTTCGCGGACGTTGCGCGGCCAGGAGTGCTCCATCAACTTGGCGAGCGCGGCTTCTGTCACCCGCGGCTTGCCGCCATCCGGATAGAGCTTCTGCAAGCAGTGCTCGACCAGGATCGGGATGTCCTCCTTGCGCTCGCGAAGCGGTGGCAGGGCGATCGTAATGACGTCGAGCCGCGCGAACAGGTCTTCCCGAAACCGGCCTTCCTCGACCGCCGACAACAGATTTTGATTGGTCGCTGCCACGATGCGCACATCGGTCGTCCGCGCCAAGTTTTCGCCGATGCGCTTGTACTCGCGCAGTTCGATGGCGCGCAGCAACTTGGGCTGCGTATCGAGCGGCATGTCGCCGATTTCGTCTAGGAACAGCGTGCTGCCGTTGGCCTCCTCGAAAATGCCGCGGCGGTCCTCGGTGGCGCCGGTGAACGACCCATGCTTGTGCCCGAAGAGCTCGCTCTCGATGAGCGCATGCGACAGCGACGTGCAATTGATCGTGAACAGCGGCCGGTCACGCCGGGCGCTGGCATAGTGGATGGCGCGCGCCACCAGTTCCTTGCCGGTGCCGCTTTCGCCGCGTACAAGCACCGTATGGTTGGTGCCGGCGGCCAGCACGATGCGGTCGAACACGGCGCGCATCGGCAAGCTCTGGCCGACGATCTGCGACGGTCCATAGCGCGTTTGCACTTGGTTGCGAAGCAGCAGGTTGTCGGTCGCCAAGCGGCGGTTCTCGCGCGCCAGTCGCCGGCCGACCAAAGCGCGCTCGAGGCGCAGGCGAAGCTCGCTCAAGCCGGTTCCCTTGTTGATGTAGTCGACGGCGCCGGCCTGCATCGCCTCGACGGCATTCTCGATCGAAGCGTAACCGGTGATCGCCAGCACCGCAGCATCGGGATCCAAACGGCGCGCTTGACGAATCACCTCGATGCCGCACTCGAGCTGCGCGGGTTCGCCGTCAGCGCGCGGCAATTCCATGTCGGTGATCACCACGTCGAATGGCGTCTGCTCGAGCAGCGCGCGTGCCGCCGCTACGGTGTGCGCCTCCTGCGTCGCGTGCCCGAGCTTCTGCAGGGTCATCACCATCGCGGCGCGGTGCGCCCGGTTGTCATCCACGACCAGGGTCTGGATGGGCTCTAACGATTTGGTCACTCGGGTTCCTCCCCACGCCGGCCGGGCGGCAACACGACGGTGAAACGCGTCCCGGCACCCACTTCCGACTTGAAGCTCACACGTCCGCCGTGGCTCTCGACGATCTTCCGCACGATCGGCAAGCCCAGGCCCGTGCCCGCGTCCGCCTTGGTGGTGAAAAACAACGAAAACACTTGTTCGCCGATCTCGGCGGGAATGCCTGCGCCATCGTCCTCGAAGTGCACCATGTAGTGGCCCACCGGCGCGATGCCGTTGGTGCTGCGTTCGACGACGATGCGCAAGTGGCCGCCCGCCGGCGCCGCCTCGATGGCGTTGTTGATCAGGTTCTGGAACGCATCGCGAATTTGGCGCCGGTCGGCCTGCACCGGTGCCAGGTGTGGTTCCGACTCGATGCGCAGTTGAATCTGTTTGTCGCGAATTCTCTGGCCCGCGAACGCCAGCGCTTCGTCCACGACTTGCTGCAGATCACAGTCCGACATTTCCAGAATCGGGTCGCGCGCGTACTCGCGCAGTTCGTCGATCTTGCGGTACAGGCTCTCGATTTCGTCCACCATGCAGTCGATCGCCCGGCCCGCGTCACCATGCGGATCGATTTCCTCGCGGACGTTTTCGACATAGAGCCGCAAACCGCCGAGCGAGTTGCGGATCTCATGCCCAAGCCGCGCCGCGATCTCGCCGATGGCCGCCAGACGCGCCCGGCGCTCGTCCTCCTGTGCGACACGAACGCGCTCGGTGATATCCGTGAAGGTGAGCAAGTAGCACCGCGCCATCCCCGGTTCCGAACTTTGATCATCGAGCGCCGCGACCGAGAGATCGAAAATGCGATCGGGAACCGCCTCATCATGCGATTCCACGAGCGCCGCCACATGCACCGGGCGGACGCATGCCGACTCGGCATCCGTTGCCTCTTGGCGGCGCCGGACTTCGTCGATCGTCGCCAAGGCCACCGGGCTCCGGGCGAAAAGATCCTGCAGCGATTGGCCGGGCAGCGCCGCTTCGTCGCAGCCCAAGAGTTGCGCGGCCCGCAGGTTCGCCTTCAAGATGCGCCCGTCGAAGTCTGCAACCAAGAGGCCGCTCGTCGTCGACGACAGGATGAGATCATCGAGGCGCCCGAGACGCGCCATTTCAGCCACCAGGGCGCGATTGCGATTGCGATAGGTATACAACGGGCAGACGAGCGTTGCAATTTGGAGGGCGGCGATCGGACCCACGAAGTCGAGCCACGCGCCTTGCCACACGAAGGCAATCTTCTCGGTGACGAAATACGCCACCATGAGCGCGAGGCCCATGCCCACACCGCGCAACGGCGTCAAGCGCGTCATCCACAGCGCGCCGGCCAGCAGGAACAACCAGTTGATCACGAATTGCAGCAAGCGCGGCGCCGGCTGCAGAAATCGCCCTGAGAGAATCGTTTCGACCGCCGCACCCAGCACGTGCACCTCGGCCGCTTGCGGTGTCAGCGGCGTCGAATACGAACGCCCAGCGGCGCGCGATGTCGTACCCAGGAGCACCGGGTGCCCGGCCACGGCGTCGCGCTTGAAACGCCCGGCGGCGACGGTGGAAAGCGCCAAATCGGCACCGTTCTGTTTGCGATAGTTGACGAGCATGCGGCCTTGAGCATCGATCGGGATGCGCCGCACCCGCGCCAGATCGATCTGGTGCCCAAGCTGCACCTGCACGTCGCCGGGCGCGATGCCGAGATGCTCGCACGCAACGGCCAGCGCAAACGTCGGCGTAAAGCCGTCCGCCGCCCGCACGACGAGCGGCATGCGCCGCACGACGCCGTCCTGATCGCGCTCGAGCGCAACGTCCGCCTGGCGCGCCGCGTCGAACCGCCCGCCCGCCACCACGGTGGCATTCCCCGCCGCGACCACGACCCGCAGACGCCGGTAGTCCGCCCCGAGTTGGAGGGCCGTCGTATCGACGGGCGCCCAATCGAGGTCGAGACCGAGGGTCGTGACATCGCTGGCCCGCAGGTGCTCGATCGCGTCGGCGTAGGCGCCAAACGGCCAGGGTCCGAGCCCAGTCGCGGCCAGGCTCTCGTCATCGACGGCGACGGTCACGACGGTCGGCGGGTTCGCACGCCGGGCCCAGAGCTCACGGAGCCGGAAACGGAGATCGAGGGTTTGCAGTTCGAAGACCTGCAAAGGACCCAACGGCAGGAGGGCTGCACCGGCCAGGCCCGCGGAGAGTGCCGCCACACCCAGAACGAATCGATTCCTACGCACCCAAGCGCCTCCGCGGCACGGGCTCAAATTCGGACACGGACGGACGCGCGTCACCCTTGGAGACGCACCCGCCGCATCACCCTCAAAAAAGGAAGGCCGGCCGGCCCTGCGTTCGCTCAACGCAACACCTATACCAGACCAGCGCCGGCAGCCGCGCGGGTTGGGTGCCTGCGAATCGTTGCGCAGCCCGCGGTTACAGCGCGCTGGCGGGCCGGTGGCCGAGCCCGACGCTTGGACGGCACCTTGGTAGCGTATCGAGTCGAGACGATGTGACGCCGATTTGATACACAAGCGCCGGGCGCCAGGCGGCCCCGATGCACCGCATCCCCCCGCCCCGAGCAACCTGCACGCGACCGCGACAACGCACCATTTCACGATGAGATACGCGACGCGCTTCACATCTTGTGCGAGGCATTCGGCGGGCTGCGCACAGAACGGCACGCGTGATGCGATACGGCTTCACTGGGGTCGGGTTTGACGGAGGAGCGGAGAGACGAGTCCCGCGACAACACTCGCGACGACTCGGGACGGTCTCCGGCGATCCGCCCGGCTGCATGCAGAGTCGGACGACCCCTTCGAGATCTCCGCCGTTGCGCGCCCCTCTTCCCGAGGTTGCGAGGGGCCACATCGAACGCCTATGGGGGGAAGGTCCCACGCTCTCCTCCGTGGTCCAGGGGCGCCAACGGTTCGGTTCGCGAGGGCGCCGTAAGGCGCCCTCGCCGCTTTCGGCTTCCCGCACGCCCCCTTGGCCATGCTGCGCCGCCGCCGCTACGATGCAGCCGCGAGGTTTCGCGCCCACCCACGGAGGACAGCGAGTTGAAGCAGCAGCAACGATCGTTCGATTGGAGTTCGCACCGGCGTTCGGCACCGTCGACCGCACTGCTGGTGGTGCTGATTCTCCAGCTCGCTTCCGGCGGCTGCGGTGGTCCGCCGGTCAAAAAGCCCGCTGACCTGAAGACCAACATGGTCTTCGTGCCGGCCGGCGAATTCATCATGGGGCGCGAGGATGGCGACAAGGACGAACGGCCCGAGCGGCGCGTCTGGCTCGACGCGTTCTACATCGATCGCACCGAGGTGACGAACGCCGAGTTCAAAGTGTTCTGCGACGCCACCGGTTTTCTCTATCCGAACAATCCCGACGGCGAACAGACCTATTTCCTGGGCCATCCTCAACTGCCGGTCGTGAACATCACGTGGGACCAGGCGTCGGCGTACTGCAAGTGGTCGAACAAGCACTTGCCGACCGAAGCCGAATGGGAGAAAGCGGCGCGCGGTACCGACGGCCGCAAATACCCGTGGGGCAACGATTGGGCGGACAGCACCGGGAATTTCTTCCGCACCGATTCGTTTCAGCGCGCCGCACCGGTGGCGAGTTTCGCCGCGGGCGCGAGCCCATACGGTGCCCTCGACATGGCGGGCAACGTCTGGGAGTGGTGCGCCGACTGGTATCTGCTGACCGCCTACGCGTCAGACCCGGCGCGCAATCCGCAAGGTCCCGTCGGACCGACGCCGTGGCGCGTCGTGCGCGGCGGCAGTTTCACCAGTCCCAAATCCGACGCTGAGGTTGCGAACCGCAGCAAGAATCCGCCGACCCAAGTCCTGCACCACCTCGGCTGCCGCTGCGCCTGGGCGCCGCACTGAAGCGGCACTGAGATTGCTTTTGCGCTCTTCCAAGCCATGGAGGGCGCATGTTTCTCGCCACACCTCTCGCGCCCCGGGCGCGTCTGTCGGTCGCGCCACTGGCGACCGGCCTGCTCGTCAGCCTGAATCTGGCGGTCGCAGCGTGGACTCTGCCCCAAGCCGCCCAGCTGCAAGACGCACGGCTCCACGCAGAAGCCGTTGAGGCATTGGACCCAGCGCCTGACATGCCTGCCCGATTGCATGCCATCCGGCGGGCGGCAGTCGGTGCCGAGCTCGCGGCAGTCGCCGCCCGCGATCCATTCGAGGTCTGGGGATACCGGCGCGGCGATTCGAATCTCCGCGCACTCCCAGCCCTGTTCGTGCACGCCGACGCGGGCCACGTGTTGGTGAACGTGGTTGCACTCGCCTTGGCGGGTGCGTGCCTGGAGCAAGTGTGGGGGGCGGTGGCGACCCTGGCGCTCTTCTTAGGCGCGGGCGCGATGGCGCTGGGCGTCGACGCCCGGCTGGGGCCGCCCGGTCTGCTCCTGGGCGCATCCGCCGGCGCCGCGGCGCTCCTGGGCGCCTGCTTCGTCCGGTTTCGCGACCGGCGCCTGCCGTTCGGGTACATGCACCTGGAATACTTGCGGCCGCGCTTCGGCGTCTTCCACGTGCGGGCCCGGGTGGTGGGCGTCGTGTGGGTGGCGCTGCAAGCCCTCGGCGCGGCGATCGCCGCGGCCCGCGGCGATACCAACGTCGCCTTCGTGTCCCACCTGGCGGGCGCCGGGGCCGGCATCCTGGTCGCCTGGTGCGCCGAGCGCCTGCCGCGGGCAGCCGCCGGCGTGGCCCCGGTTCAGTAACAGCCGAGCTGGCGCAGACCTTCGTAGAGAACGATTGCGACCGCGTTCGAGAGGTTGTGGCTGCGCGCGTTGTTCCACATCGGAATGCGATAGCAGCGGTCAGGGTATGCGGCGAGGAAGTCCGGCTCGAGTCCCACCGATTCCTTCCCGAAAACGATGAGATCGCCGCGCTGAAACGGGATGGCCGTATGGGGCGAAACACCCTTGGCGGTCAGCAGATGGAACCGGGGCGCCCCGAGTTCCGTTGCCAGAGCCGCGAACGACG
The DNA here is from genome assembly GCA_031362565.1 of bacterium. Taxonomy (GTDB): domain Bacteria; phylum Krumholzibacteriota; class Krumholzibacteriia; genus JANLSU01. Next base: position 15,941 of record JANLSU010000110.1, read on the forward strand.
CATGGTAGTAGACCTCGGCGCTCCGCCAGTAATCCATGCCGGCCCGGCGCAGATGCCGGTCGTCGACCTGAAATCCGAGCGGCTCCACCAGATGCAAAGGACACCCGGTCGCCATCGAGAGCCGGCCGATGCTGCCGGTATTGCCCGGGATTTCGGGCTCGACAAGGGCGATCCGCAGCGGCGGGTCCGGCGTGGCCTGAACCCCGGGGTGGCTTTTCATTCGGTCTCTTAAGTCCTCCGGTTGGGCCACCGCTGTCAAAAAAACATCCCGCTACACCTTGGTAGTTCCACGCGCCAGGCGCGTCTGCTATGATACGCCAACCCTTGGATCCGCCACGGAAGGCCGCCGAAATCATTCTGTGTACGCGCCGAGCCCCACAGTGGACTTGGCGCGGTGGGTGACTGCGGCCGACGGAAGAGCTGCTTCGCGTCAGTGGACCACGGGCGAGAGTTGCCATTTCAGCCACTCCTCGGGAGGACATCATGAAGCTCCGTGTTATCGCACCGCTTGTCTTGGCCCTCGCGCTCGCAGCGTCGACGGCGTCCGGTCAGTCCATCGGTATCTACGCCGACCCCTCTGGCGCAAACTGCAATCTGACCGCCGGCCTGTTCCAGGCATTCAACTGGTACATTCTGGTGAACCTAGGCGGCGCCGCGGCGGGTGGGACCACTGGCGCCGAGTTCCGCGTCGACAACTGGCCGGCGAGCTGGTCGTTCAACACCCTGACCCCGAACGCGAACTCGAATCTGGTGCTCGCCAGCCCGCTTACCGGCGGTTGCAACATCGCGTTCCCCAGTTGCCAGCCCGGCAGCAGTGGCGTGGTCGTGTTGTTCACGGTGAACACCTTGCCGCTGGACGCACAGACGAACCGCAACGTGGCCGTGCTGCGCCACAACACGCCCAGCAACATCAATTTCCAGTGCCCACTCATCACGCTGTGCGACATCCCGGTGTTCACCAAGATCTGCGTGAACGGCGGCCAGGCCAGGATCAATGGCCCGGGCAACTGCACCGTCGCCGTCGAACGCCAGACGTGGTCGAACGTCAAGGCGCTCTACAGCAACAACTAAGAGCCGACCCAGGCGCTCTAAGACAAATGCGGCCCCGGCGAGCAACGTCGGGGCCGCATTCTTTTGGCATCCAACCGATCTTATTCCGTGGAAAACCAACTCAGCCGCGAGACAACCGCACAACCGCAAGCTAACCGCAAGCGCGTGGCGGTCTTCGGAGGTTTGCGACCCCCCGCCGACTACCTAGAAACTCCCCCCGCGGGGTGGGGTTCTTTCAAGCGGCCTCCTGGATCGTGACTTCGTAGCCGAGATCGCGGAGTCTGCGTGTGAGGTGCTGGGCGATCCGGGTTCGATCACGTTGCACGAAGTGGTCGGGGCCGAGATCTTGATACGCGACGCCATCTCGGAGCATGTAGTAGATCGCCGTCAGCATGGAAGCTGCGACTGCCACAGCCGCTTTTTTGGACCCTCCGCGGGATCGAATCCGGCGAAACAGCGATTGCAAATACGTTCCGTCGGTGCGTGATGCTGCCCATCCACACTGCACGAGCACTGGCTTGAGCCACTGACTGCTCTTGCGGATGCGAGTCGATCGTCGCTTGCCAGCGCTTTCGTCCATGCGCGGACACAGCCCTGCCCACGAAACCAGATGCGCCGCGGTTGGGAAACGAGTCATGTCGGTGCCGATCTCCGCCAAGATGACTCGCGACGAGGCAATGCTGATGCCTGGCATTGTCATCAGAATGGCGGCTTCGGCTTGAAAGGGTTCGAGAGTCGACTCGATCTGCCCTTCACACTCCCGTACCACCTCGCCAAGGCTGTCGATCATCCGCAGGTGCTGGCGAAGCAGAAAACGGTGGTGAGGCCGCACGCGCCCGTGAAGGGCTTCCTCTAAGGATTCCCTCGAGCACTTCAGTCGATGGTTGCCCAGCGCTGCCAGCCGCTTGGGATCTGTTTCCCCCGCGACTATCGCATCGAGCATTGCCCGGCCACTTAACCCAAGCACATTCGAGATGACCGAATCGAGCTTGATGTTGCAATCCTCGAGGATCCGCTGCACTCGCTGTGTGTGCTGCACGACCTCGCGGAGTAGCTGTCGACGCGTGCGCGTCAAGTCGCGCAGTTCCTGAATCACGGGCGGCGGTACGAAACTACTGCGAATCAGCCCACAAGCCAACAGCTGAGCAATCCAGGTCGCATCGTTTACATCGCTCTTGCGACCAGGCACATTGTGAATATGCGCCGCGTTCGCAAGCACCAGTTCGAAGTCACCCTCCAAGACGTGCCACACCGGCTTCCAGTACGGCCCGGTTGCCTCCATCGCGACGATCGTGCACTCCACCTCGCGGAGCCAGTCGGACAGTTCCATCAGGCCCCGCGTTGTTGTCGCGAAGGTGCGCACCTCCTGACGCAAATTCGCACCCGAGCCGACTCGCCGACACGCAACGACCGTCCTCTTGTGTACGTCTAAACCCGCGCAACGTGCATGCAGCGTATCCACGCAACACCTGCTTTCTACACCGCCGGCGTGAGGCCCTCGAATATCGAAGTCTACCTAACGTGCTCTAGGACACGAGCGTCCCTGGCGACAATCACGAGTGCTCGGAGGGCCTCCGGTCAAACTCAGACCCGGGCTTGTAGCACCAAGCAAAACCCGACCTCTATGCCGACGGCGCGCCTCCAGACTACACCCAGTTTCATAGACTCGGGTGCGCGGAGCGCATGGGAACTCAGACAGAACGGGCCGCGCCGCGCGCTTCGCGCGCA
>JANLSU010000126.1:0-85525 GCA_031362565.1 bacterium
GCGGCCGGACTACCTGCGCTCGCTGTGCCGCGCATTGCGCCCGCTCGGGATCATCTGGAGCGCGGCCGTTTCCATCGACGTGACCGATGATCCCTCGCTGGCGCAGGAAATGGCGCTCGCTGGGTGCACCGGAGTCTTCGTCGGCTTCGAGTCGCTCCAGCCGGCGAACATCATCGAGGCGCGCAAGAAGAGCCCACGGCCCTCGGACTATGCACGGCGGGTGGCGCTTCTGCATGACCATGGCATTCAGGTGAACGGCAGCTTCGTGCTGGGATTCGACCATGATGAGCACGACGTCTTCGAACGCACCACGCAGTGGGTCGAGGAGAACCGGCTCGAGTGCGCGACGTTTCACATCCTGACGCCCTATCCCGGGACGCCGCTCTTCCATCAAATGGAGCGCGAGGGCCGGCTTCTGCATCGGGACTGGTCGCGTTACGACACTGCGAACGTGGTTTTCAGGCCGCGGCGCATGACCGCTGAACAACTCGCCGAAGGCTACGCGTGGTGCTACGAACGGCTGTTTTCCCATGCATCGATCTGGCGCCGGCGGCCCGCCGACGCCAAGGCGGTGGCGCCGTATCTCGCGATGTCCTACCTGTACAAGCGGTCGAATGCGATTTGGTATTTCCTGATCCGCTACCGGATGACGGCAGCGGTCTGGCGCCCGCTGGTGGAACTGACGCGGCAGCGCCACTTGCGCTTTCGGAAGCAACTCGTGCGCCGGCCCGGCAACACGCCGCGCCTTGCAGCGTGCCCCATCCCGCCCGGCGTGTGAATGCGGGCGGGAACGAGACCTTCATCGGCTACGAGATGGCGAACCGCCGACATTCTGCGTTCGGACTCACCTCAGTGGTGAAGAAGAACGAACTTACGCGTCACGCTCGCCGGCCCAGTTCGCAACCGAGCAAGGTACAATCCGCGCCCGACGTGCTGCCCCGAGTCACTGCGCCGATCCCATGTCTGCGAGTACTCGCCAGGTTGCAGCGTGCTCTGCACCAGGGTACGCAGCCGATTGCCGCGCACGTCGTAGATCTGCAGGCTTGCGAGACCGTGCTGGGAGCCGATGCTGAAGTGCAGTTCAACCTGCCCACCGCTACCAGCCTCACGGGGCGTCGAGAGCGCCGTGCGCGGGCTCGAGACCGCGGCTCGCACCAAGACGGTGCCTGAGGCAACGTCACCGCCAGCTTCCAAGGCCAAGACGAGACGATACCAATAGTCCACACCGGCAGCCACCGACGTGTCTTCGAAAGCCATGTCGCGGCGCGGCGCGAGGCGTGATGTGGTGCGTTCGGTAAACGGCCCCTCCGCCGACTCGGCACGCTGTACGCTAACGCCTCCCACCAGGCGAGTCGCATCGTCGGACAACTTCCAACTCAGCCGGACCAACCCGGACGTCGACACGGCCTTCAGGTCTTCGACCTCCACCGGGACTGGGCCATCATTGTCAGTCCAGCGTGCGACGTACATGGATGGACGGCCGCCGGCGCGAGTGAAGAGACCACCGACATACAACTTGTCATCGACAACCGTCATCGCCACTGCGTTGTCGTTGATTCCGGAGCCGAGCGGCGACCACGACTGGCCGTCCCAGCGCCCGATGTTGCCTACCGCCGTGCCCCCCGCCAACGGGAAGACACCGCTCGCGATCAGATTGTCGTTGTAGAAGGCCATCGCCCGCACGGCGTTCGAGAATGGCGGTGCAAGCACACCCGCGCCAAGCGGAACCCACGCGGCGCCACTCCACAGGCGCATCATGTTCACCCAAGTGCCGGAGCCTGCAACCCATACGACACTGCCCGCGACGAGATTGATGCCATAGGAACTCAGCGAGTACACTGCATCGTCACTCCAAGTTCCGATCGCCTGCCAACTCGCGCCGTTCAAACGCGCGACATGGTTCACGAGCGTGCTGCCGGAGGTGACGAAGAAACCACCGGCAATGACCTGCCCCCCGGACAGAGTCAGCGCCCGCACGCCGAGTCCGTTCGGGGATCCACCCAATCCGGCCCCGACGCCGCTCCAAGTGGAGCCATCCCAGCGCGCGATGTTCATCGCCGGGACGTTGCCCGCGTAGTAGAAGTCACCGCCCACGTACAGGCTTCCATTGCTGACGACCATGGCGCGAACGGATCCATCGACTCCGAGGCCCAGCGGCCTCCATGCCGTTCCGTCCCAACGCGCGATGTTGGGCACCGCCGTGCTGCCGGATTGGTAGAAGTTCCCAGCGGCGATCAAATCACCATTGAAAACCGTCAGGGCAAATACCGTTCCTTCGAGCCCGGCACCGAGTTGATGCCAGGACGCGCCATCCCACAGCGCAACGTGTTGTGCGAATGTGTGGCCTGCTTTGGTGAAGTCACCGCCGGCGACGAGTTGCCCGCCATACACGCTGAGCGCCCAGGCCGGGGCGTTGAGGGGTTGGCCCGACGTGATCGCACCAACGTCGTCCCAATTCACGCCATCCCAGCTCGCGAGATGTCCAACGTCGATTCCGCCCGCCTGATCGAAGATTCCACCCGCGTAGAGCTTGCCGTCGTGCACGGCAAGGGCCACGACGTTGTCGTTCGTGCCTGAACCAAGCGCGATCCACGCTTGTCCGTCCCAGCGCGCGATGTGGCTTACGGCCGTCCCACCGGCGAGCGGGAACAATCCCGACGCGATCAAGTTTCCATTGAAGGTCGTGAGGGCGCGCACCGCATTGGAGAACGGCGGTAACAGAGACCCCGTTCCGAGTGGTGTCCAGGCTCCATTGTCGAGCCGCGCGATCATGTTGACCCAAGTGCCGAGATCCTGTTGCCAAACAACGCTGCCGGCGATGAGGCTACCCTCGAAATCAACCAGGCTGTAGACGGTGTCGTTCGTCCAGTTCCCAACTGGCGTCCACGCCACTCCGCTCCACGCTGCCACGCGGTTCACGGGCGTGGCGCCCGATTGCGTGAAAAAACCGCCGGCGATCAGCGTGTTTCCCGAGACTGTAAGCGCGCGTACCCCGAAGCCACTCTGGCCGCCCGAGAGCCCATTCCCCATGGCATGCCAGGCGCTCCCATCCCACCGCGCCATGGACTGTGCAGAAATCCCACCGGCCGCACTGAAGTCCCCGCCCACGTAGAGGCTGCCGTCCAGCACCCCCAAGGCGCGCACCGATCCGCTGAGCCCGGTTCCGAGTGCTCGCCACGCCGTGCCGTCCCAGCGCGCGATGTAGTTCAGTGGAGTATTGCCCGATTGGTAGAATGTGCCACCAGCAACCAGTTCGCCGCCGAACACCGCGAGCGCGAAAACCGTGCCCTCGAGCCCTGCACCCAAAGGGCTCCAGGACGTACCGTTCCAAAACGCGACATGCGACAGGGGTTCGCCGTCGGCCTGAGTGAACTCGCCGCCGGCCACGAGCCCGCCGGCGTATTCGGTCAGGCACCATACGGTAGCGTTCATGCCGGCTACCGGCCCGAATTCGCCGGACCACTCTCCCGGGATCGCGAGTTGGGCAGCGGAACCACCATTACTTGCGACCGCCGTGGACATTGCACTGGATGACAACGCAATCAGGCTGGCAAGCAGGATCGTGACAAAACCCCGTCGATGTCCGATCAGCGCACTCAGGCGTGAATAATAAGTACGACAGGACATAGCCCGCGCCCCTTTCAAAGCACCGGAGGCGAGCGCAAAGCAGAGAGCCACAGCGCTGGACAGCGTCTCCGATTGGACAAGCATAGGGCCGCGAACACCTTGAATCAAGCAGGCTGATTCGCCCCCTGCGCCGCGGCGCAAAGCATCGGCTTCAGCCGGGCACTCACACCAGCCACTGCTTGTCGCGCAGCTTGCCGGGCAGGTATTCCTCGGAGATGAACGAAATACCCTTCGAGGACAGGGCTTCGAGCTCCAGCTTCACGCCGCGGTGCATCATGTGCTGCAGTTCCTTCTGCCATTCCTTGCGGTGGAACCACGGGTAGGCGAGCATCTGCTTGGCGCGCTTCTCGTCGGTTTCGTCGAGACGGATCGTGACGTTGCCGGGCAGTGCATACTTTTCGGCGTCGAAGGACGAAAGGCCCAGGAAGCGCGCCTCCGGCACCGCCATGCGCACGCTCTCGTACGCCAGGTTGATGCTCCCCTGCTTGACCACCGAGTAGATGTAGAAGCCCCACGGATCGTTGTCGACTAGCACGTAGAGCGGCAGCTTGAGTTCCCGCACCATGCGCGACAAGAGGCGTCGCACGCCGCGTGACGCCATACCCTGGCCGTGCAGCAAGATCGCCTTGTGCTTGCGCCAGAACTTGTCCTCGTTCAGGCGCCGCCACACGGCATCCTTTTCGACCAGCAGGATCATCTCGGCGTCGCACTTCTTGAATTGGATCACATTGTCTTCGACGATGGACGGCACGCTCCAACCGCCGGAACCGAGCCGCCGCAAATCGATGGTGTCGCCGGCGTCGACCAGTGTCAGGCCGCCGACCATGGCGCCACGGTTGGCGGCGAAGAGGTTCATCTCCTCGCGGAGCGAATCGAGAGTCACTTCCAGATCCTCGATGATCGGATCCGACTCTTCCTGCTCCTCGAAGGTGTTTTGGCGCGTGTCGCCGATCGTGTGCTTGGTGATGTAGTAGAGATCGCGGATACTGGTCGTCTTGCCCGCGTCCAACAGTTCCTTGCACGCCGACGCCACCAGGAACGTCTGCATGAACTTGCGCGCCTGGCCGACGTTGAAGAGATAGCGGCTCTGGCGTTGACCGCCGAGTTCGATGATCGACTTCTTCCGGTCGAACGTCACGTTGGCGAGCGTCCGAACTGGAATGCTGAGCGATGGATTGCGATGGGCGTGGATCTCCTTGACAACCCGAGCCGCCAAGTCGGCCATCTTGGGAGCAGCGTCCCCGCCACGCGCTTTGAGGCTGCGAGTGGATTTGCGAGCGGTCACGCGATTTCCTCCCCGTCATTCAAGAGTTCGAGCTGCGGCGATGCCGTCTTGCGGCGCTTGGGCTTCTTGGTGCCGGCAGCTTTTTCCTGTTCCTTCTTCGAGAGTTCATCGTCGCGCTTCTCGACCGCCTTGCTGGCGCCCACGACCAGGGCCACGTCCTCGTTCCCATCGCCGGTGTGCTTGTGGGCGAGGAGCAGGAGGTCCTTCTGCAGGGCGGGCCGATCGACCTTGGTCAGCTTGTCGAGCGAATCGACGAGTTCACCGATGTACATTTCGAAAATGCTGCGGCGCCGTTGGTCGTGGCGCTCCGCGTCGCGGCGGCGCAAGAAGCTGCCGAGGCGCCTCCCGCATTCCTGCAGCGCGAGACTGATTTCCTTCAGGATTTCCGGGTAGTGCGCCACCGATTCCTTGGACTCACTCGTGAACGGCACCCACACGGACGCGATGTGCACCAAGAGCACCATGGGTCCTTGCGGCAGCGACCCGCGCGGCTGCACGAGCCCATAACCGCGCCAATTGGTGTCGATGACGCCCTTGAACGTGGCGCAGGATGATTGCTGGTACTGCAACGGCACCCGGTTCGCGAGCCGCAAGAGCGTGATCGGACCCTGCTGGGCGTCGGCCTCGCGGGCCGTCTTTTCGGGGCTCAAGTCGTCGTCCCCGATGCGGCCGCGCAAGTCACCGCCATACGCGAGCCCCGCTTCGACCTGAAACGGATTGCCGCGATACACGGCCGGCGGCCGCGTCGCCGAGGTATAGAACTCGGCTTGGATTTCGCGTTCGAGCCCCTTGCGAATGAGATCCTCACCGATGGGTACGACACTCGCCGACGGCGGCGCAAAAATCTTCACCTGTGGGATCGCCTTGTGCAGCCGTTCGACTTCGCCCGGCTTCAAGGCCCCGGGCTTGGCACGTGGCGAGATCACGGCTTTGGCGAGAATCTCCTCCGCGACCTTGGGGGTGACGCGCGAAAACTCCGTCTGCAGCGCGGCAAGGATCGAGCGGGCTTCGGTCTCCTGCAGGATCCGTTGCAGCATGCCGAGTTCGACGCCGTACGGATGCGGCTTGATTTCGAGCGGTTCGCGCGGCAGATCATTCGTGGCGCGCGGCGTGTGCACGAGCGGCCGCCCCTTGGGCGGCTGGTACAGGATCTCGGCGTGCGGATTGGCGATCCGCACCTGCTCGACGTATTCGTCCACCGAGCGCCGGCCGGCCTTGTAGATGCCCTGCAGTTCGATCTCGACTCGCGTGCCGTGATCGCGCGGCCAATCGACCTCGTCATCCTTGATGACGTTTGGCGTGTTGCGAGTCGCGTCGATGACGATCTCGAAGTGATGCGCGGGACGGCCCTTGCCGGTCTTCGACGTGATGACGATCGGCTTACCGGTCGTGAGCTGGCCGTACATCCCGGCGGCGGAAATACCGATGCCCTGCTGGCCGCGCGATTGGCGCAGGCGGTGAAACTTCGAACCGTACAGCAGCTTGCCGAAGACTTTGGGGATTTGCGCTTTGACGATGCCCGGACCGTTGTCCTCGATGATGACCCGGAAGCGGTCTTCGGCGAGTTCCACAAGTTCGACGCGCACGGTCGGCAGAATGCCCGCCTCTTCGCACGCATCGAGGCTGTTGTCGAGCGCTTCCTTGACGGTCGTGAGCAAGGCGCGCACCGGACTGTCGAACCCGAGCAGGTGGCGGTTCTTCATGAAGAACTCGCTCACCGAGATCTCGCGCTGTTTGCCGGCCATGGACTCAGCAGTGGCGCGGCGGCGCGGCGCGGCGGCTGTCCCCTTTGCTTCGGCGTGGCCGTCATCGTGCGGAGCGAAGTCGGCGGTCAGCGGTTCGGGCTCTTCGGCCACGGGCTTGGTGGCTTGGGCGCGCGGCGACTTGGTGGCCGGCTTGGCGCCGCGCTTGGGCTTCGACGCCGCGGGCTCCGGCGCAAACAGATCCGGCTGCGCAGCACGTTTTGCGCGTCGCGAGGTCGGAGCGGCGCGCTTGGATTTCTTCTCGGCAGCGGCCAGCTTGGATGCGAGCTCGGCCTTCGACTGCGCCTTCGAGACGCCCGCCTGCTTCGCGCCCGGCGCCGGCGCAATCGCCGACGACTTCGATTTGGGCTTCGGCTTTGCCTTCGACTCGGGTGCGGCAGATTTGGATTTGGGCGCCGGCTTCGCGGTCGAACGCTTCGCTGCGCTCTCCGCACCGCCGCCCAAAATGACTGGGGCCCCGGTCGCACGTCGGATTCGAATCGCCATGTTGCTCCGTCCTCACCTTCCACGTGCGACGCATCCCGCCACACGGAGCGCCCCACTATGCAAGAATGCTGCAATTCGTGGCAAGCGTCCGTTCCACACACCCAGCAAACCCGCGCGGGGCGTGGATTTGCGCCGCCAGACCAGGTGGCATGGGGCAACGGTGGTGCGGGATCGCGGCCGACTCTGCGACTTCCGTGGACGCATCGCTGGCCACGGAAGTAGCATTTCGCGCCCCGAGACGCTTGGTCCAAAGACCCGCGTCCACTGAGGAGGTTGGGATGTTGGGTGGATCGATTCTGCGGCCGGCGCGACGTAGCGCGTTCACGGCCACGAGCCTGGCGGCGCTCCTCGTGATCTCGCCCGCTTGCGGCTGCGCTTCGTCGCATTCGGAATCACATTCCGCGTCCCAGCACGTTACGACAACGGCGACGCCGGCACCGGTGCCGGCGGCTGCCGCACGGCTCGGCCCCGGGGCGGTGTCATCCGTCGACGCGGCGCGCCTCGAACGGCTCGTGGCGCGCAATCTGGCACCGGCCGTGAGCCTGCCCGAATCACTTCTCACCAATCGTCTCGCGGCCTGGGCGCCATTCGGCGTCGGCGAGCGCGTTGCACGCTGGGCGAATCTGTTCGTCGATCGCAACGACAACGTCTATTGCTTCGGGCCGAAGGCGGGCGGTTACGTCGCGGACAGCCTCCTCGTGCAGGACTACAAATTGGATTGTGTCTCGTTGTTCTACCGTTGTACGGAGCTGGCGCGCGCCGCGACGCCGCGTGATGCCATCCTGCTGGCGCTCGGCACGCGCTTCGCGGGTGGCGATCCGACTCATGTCGTCCGGCCGACCGGTGCCGTCGACTACGACGACCCGGCGCACCTCGACTACTCGGAGGATTTCGCGGCGACTGGGCTTTGGGGTCAGGACGTCACACGCGACGTCGGCCTTGCCATCAAAGAGAAGCCCGGCACGAGCCGCTACCCGGCGGGCTCCCGCTATTACATTCCCAAGAGCAAGATCCGCCTCGACCGTTTACACGACGGCGATCTCGTGCTCTACGTCCTCGATGAGAAGAACGACAAGGCGCGCAAACTGCGCCGGGACTACGGACTCCTGGTCGGACATCAGGCGCTCATCGACGTCGACGGCAAGACGGTGTATCAGATTCACGCCGCCCAGTCGGACTTGAGCGGCGTGTACACCGGCAACCACGTGGTGCGCGTCCCGCTCTTGACGTATGCCAAACGCCAGGAGCGCTTCAAAGGCATCATGGTTCTGCGCATGAAGAACGCCGACGTTCCGGCGGCGAAACGCACCACGCCCTGAGTTTCCGGCGCTACTGCTGCAACCGCACCCGATACGTGAGCACCGTCTCGCCGTTCGCGGCGACCGGCAGTGCAAAGCTCGCCGTTGTCGAGTTCTCTTTGGTGGCCGTGGTCGAACTCTGCAGCATCGTCCAGTCGCCGTAGAAGTTCTCGAGGACGCGCACCTTGATCGCTTCACCCTTGTGGTTGCGGATCTTGACCCGATACGCGAGTTCGGACACCCGGTCGCTGACACGTTGGAAATCGGTCTGCTCGTGATCGCCGACGATGTCGAAGGCCCGGCCGACGGCGAACTCGAGCGTTTCGTCCTTGGGGGTGTGCCCGACGCGGTTCTCGCCCAGAAACTGCGGCCCGCCGTCGCGATCCTTCTTGTAGACGCGCAGGATGCCGGCCGGGACCGGCAGGCCGAGGCCGTTCTCCTTGCTGTTCTTGAAGCGCAGCGTCACGTCCACGTGCTCCGAGCCCGCCGGCGGCGAAAAGCCCTGCACGAAGTACTGCGGCTGGGCCCGAAACGTGTATTCCTTCTCGACCGCGATCTTATTGGCGTTGAAGAAGAGGACCTGCTTCGTCTGCTGATCGCGGACATCGGTCCGGCGCTGCAACGTGTACAGGTGGTACTCGAAGAGCGATTCCTCCTGAAATTGTGGCGCTGCCGACTTGTAGACCATGTCGGCGCGCATCGCCATACCGCGATCGAGTTCCTCCCGGACGCGATTCACGTCGCCCGCGACGAGCTTGAGCTGGGCGTTTTCGAATGTCGCGCCGCTCGTATTGGCGAGCGTCACCCAACCGTCGATCGAGCCCTGCTTTTCGGTTTCGTCCAGCAACAGCACATAGTCAGCGCGCCAGGAGAGACCGCCGCTCAAGTACGCGGTTTCGACATCTTGCGATCCGTCGCGATCCGCGTCCAACGTCCACACGAGCGTTGGGTGGGCGGAGAGTTCCGACGGCACGGCGTCCAACACGATGGGACCGGGCAAATCGAAGGCGATCTTGCCGTTCATTTCGTATACGGGACCCTCGTTCATGGCGAGGAGGCGGGCCCGGCCAAGCGTGCCGTCCGGCTGGCGGTACCCGACGTCGCGGCCGACATACTTCTGCATGAGTTTGTCGCGCGACAAGAGATCGTATTCGTAGTTTTGCTCGATGATCTGCACGCTGCCCGGGCCGTGCGACTCGAGGTGCACGGTGCTCGGGTCGACGCCGCGCGTCACGCCTTCGTAACGCAGCCGGAAGGTACCGCGGTGGAGCGGTACGGTGCGCCGTTCGCGAATGAGCGCCAAGTCCGTGTTGTAGATCGTGACGCTGACGTCCTTGCGGTCGGCGGGAGTACTCGAGAGGTCGCCGGCGTGGGCGGCGACGGCTCCTCCCAACCCCAAGGCGAGACCGAGAACGAGGGCATGGCGCGGCTGCGGAACGAACTTCGCGAACATCAGAAGCCTCCCTGTGACCGTCGGGACGCGGGCGCGGCCGTCGAGCGATGTACCGGCCGGACGGGCTTGGTATTCCGCACCTTTGCCGGCGAATCCTGCCTGCGACCGGCGCCGCCCGGGCCGGAAACGACACGGGCCCCAGGGAATGCCCCTCGGGCCCGCTCGCACGTCGCGATCGAATCAGCGGTACGCCGGGATGCCGGTCAGTTTCTCGCCCAGAATGAGGGTGTGAATGTCGTGGGTGCCCTCGTAGGTGATGACCGATTCCAAATTGCACATGTGGCGTCCCACCGGATACTCGTCATGGACGCCGTTGGCGCCCAGGATGTCGCGCGCGGTGCGGGCGCATTCGAGCGCCATGTGCACGTTATTGCGCTTAGCCATCGAAATATGCACGAAGGTGATCTTGTCTTTTTCCTTGAGGCGCCCCAACTGCAGCGACAGGAGCTGGGCCTTGGTGATCTCACTCGCCATGTCGGCCAGCTTTTTCTGGACGAGCTGGAATCCGGCGATCGGTTTGCCGAACTGGATGCGCGTCTTGGCATACTCGAGCGCGCAATGGAACGTCGCTTGTGCTGAACCGACCGCGCCCCAGGCGATGCCGTAGCGCGCCTGCGACAAGCAGCCAAGCGGGCCCGCGAGGCCTTTTGCGCCGGGCAACCGGTTCGAATCCGGGATCTCGACATCCTGCAAGCTGATCTCACTCGTCACCGAAGCGCGCAGCGAGAACTTGCCCTTGATGTCGGTCGAACTGAATCCGGGCCGGTTGGATTCGACGATGAAGCCCCGGATGACATCCTCGTCGTCCTTGGCCCAAATGATCGCGATCTGACACACGCTGCCGTTCGTGATCCAAAATTTGGTGCCGTTCAAGACCCAGTTGTCGCCCTTGCGGCGGGCGCGCGTGATCATGCCGCCCGGATCGCTGCCGTAGTCGGGTTCGGTGAGCCCGAAGGCGCCGATGATCTTGCCCTGCGCCATGCCCGGCAGGTATTTCTGCTTCTGTTCCTCGGTGCCATACTTGTAGATCGGGTACATGCAGAGCCCGCCCTGCACCGAGACGAAGCTGCGCAACCCGCTGTCACCGCGTTCCAGCTCCTGCATGATGAGCCCATAGGCCACGGCGCCGAGTCCCGCGCAGCCGTAGCCGTGCAGGTTGGCGCCCAAGAGGCCAAGTTCCGCCATCTCACCAATCAGGTGTTTCGGGAACGTCGCGTTGCGATTGTGTTCTTCGATGATCGGCAGGACTCGTTCGTCGACAAAGCGCCGCACGCTGTCGCGCACCAGGCGCTCTTCCTCGGTGAACAATTCGTCGACGCCGTAAAGATCGAGTTCAGTGAACGGGATCTGCATCATGACCCTTTCTCGAGGTACGGCGCGCATCCCAGCGCCGCGCGCACCAATTCCGTGCCGCCGCTCGAGTACGGCGGTCGATGAGGGGCGAGGGTAGCCCCGGAGGGCGGCGGGGCGCCAGCCCTGGCTCGGCCGTGCGCCCGGGGCGGGAATCTACGCAAAAGACTCTAGAAATGGTGGGCGAGGGGGGGGTATGCTGGCGACACTCTGAATTGCTTGGCGGAGCCTCGTGCAGGCTCGCCTCAAGGGGGTAACCATGCGTCAGAAGTCGTCTCTTTGTCTTCTGATCCTATCGACATTTCTAGCGACATCCGCATTCGGAGGGACTTGGCCGACCACGTCGGCCGGGGCCCTTCCGGTGTGCACCGCGAGCGGCGATCAGGCATTGGTGTTTGCGGTTCCGGATGGAGTCGGCGGCGCGCTCACCGCTTGGGGCGACTCGCGCAGTGGGAACCTCGATGTTTACGCCGCGCGCGTCACCTTCAATGCGGACAAACCTTGGGCTGTGAACGGGATCGGAGTCGCAACGACGGGCAATCAAGAGGGCTTGCACCAGGCGATCAGTGACGACGCGGGCGGAGCGATTCTATGCTGGTCGGTCGGAAATCAGCTCCTGTTGCAGCGAATCGACGCCAACGGGGCGAGCCAGTGGGCAAGCCCGGCAGGTGTCACTTCCGCATACGGTCCGTCCACATGCGGCAATGACGATGTACGGCAGTGCGCCATGCAACTCGTGAGCGACCTCGCTGGCGGTGCGATCGCCGTGTGGCACAGTACTGGCGCCGATTTGTTCGCGCAACGAGTGAACGCCGATGGCACCGTCGCGTGGGCGACGGGTGGCGTGCCCGTGTGCACCGATCCGTCGGATCAATATCACCTCCGAGCCGCGTCGGATGGCTTCGGCGGGGTGATCACGACATGGAGCGATTATCGCAATGGAACTGACGATATCTACGCGCAGCGGGTCGATGCGAGCGGAACTCCCGCTTGGGCGGCCGATGGCATCCCGGTCTTTGCGGGCTCGGGGCCACAGAGCAATCCGGTGATTGCCGCTGATAGCGAGGGCGGCGCCATCGTGGCGTGGCAGGACTATGCAACAGCGGACGATGCCCGGGCCCAGCGCATCGATGCCAACGGACAGCGATTGTGGGCGCCAGGGGGCGTGCATTTCGGCCACACCGGGCGGATGACCATGATCTCGGATGGTGCCGGTGGCGCGTTGGTGTCTTTCTGGCCCCACAACATCAGCGGGTACTTCGACCTGCAGAAATTGGCGTCCGACGGCAGCCAACCCTGGGGAACCTACCCTGCAACACCGCTCGTCCAGGTGTGCAACATCGCGGGGCAAGTCAGCGATCCGCAGATGTGCTCCGATGGAACGGGCGGCGCCATCGTCACGTGGGCCGACACGCGGAATGCTTCGTTCGATGTCTTCTCCCAACGCGTCACCGCCGCCGGAGCGAAGGCGTGGGGTGCGAATGGTGTCGCGGTGGCCACCAACCCCGAACCGCAGGAACTACCCGTTGCAGTGCCGAGTGTTGGCGGCGGCGCGTTGGTTGCCTATACCTCCTTCCGCACGAGTCAAGGGCGGAACATTTCCATGAAGCAGATCAGCGCCGCCGGGATCTTGGGAGACCTGCCGACTTCGGCCGGATTCGATACGCCCGACGCCGTGCAGATGCGCACGTGCAATCCGTGCCACGGGGATCTGGCGTTTGCGTTCGCCTTGCGCGAGGCGCGGCCGGTGGCGATCTCCATCACCGATGTAGCGGGAAGGATTCGCCTGCGGATGCCTTCGGCCTGGCGTGGCGCCGGTTGGCACCCCGAGTCTGTCGACACGCGGGCGTGGCCGGCGGGCTTGTACATCGTGACGATCGAATCCGGTGCCACGCGTCGTAGCAGCAAGGCCGTGGTCTTGCATTGACGCACCTGTGGTGACGACCGCCGATCACCTGCGCCGTCGGCTTTGCCCGTCCGGTCAAAACTCCGACGTTTCCGGTTTTGCGAGTGCCACGGCCAGATTGACCGCGATGTTCGCGTCGTCGGGCGCCAGACTGTGGGCGCGTTGCAAGAGCACGATCGCCGTCCCCGGATCACCGAACGCCAACAGCAGTTGCCCCGCGTCGTTGTGGGCCGGCGCGTGACACGGGTCGGCGGTGATGGTGTGCTCGAGGAGTTCGAGCGCCGTTCCGTAGTCGCCGGCCGTCATGCTGATGCGGGCGGCGGCGTAGTACTCCTCGGGACTCCGCTGCGTCGCCGCGGTCGCGAGCATGGTCGCATTCAACGCCGCGGGCCGGTTCGCAAAATAGAGGCCCAGGCGCTGGCCGTGGTAGCGCAGCTTTTCCCACGACGCGCGGCCGTTCTCTGCGACACCCGGTTGGCGCTGCCACTGTTCCGGATGCTGGCGGAAGCTGCTTTGACTCTCGACCAGATAGACCGCGTCGCCCTTGCTGAGCAGACTCAGCCAGGCCCCGACATCGCCGATGCCTGCCATTGGCATTCCGGCCAGGCATAGGAAGTCCGTTGCCACGTCCGCGACATCGCTGCCGCGGAACATGGCGGTCGTCGGTTCGCCAATCACGTTCATACCGGTCGCAATCACGTAGTTGGCGAGTGAGACACCGTCGATGCGGCTGTCGCGGGTCACGATGCGCTTCGTGGCATCCATGTCGGGCAGCGGCTCGCCGTCGGCGTCGATGCAACGCCGGTGTGACGTCACTAGCGTCACATCCGGGCGGCGCTGCAGCCACTCGGCCATGCGGCCGACGCACTGCGGCGCCAGCAGGTCATCGTCGTTCAAGAACTTGATGTATTCGCCGTTAGCGAGGCCGAGGCAATACAAATAATTGCCACGCGGCCCCTGCGGCGGGTCATTCCGGTAGTACTGCACGCGAGGGTCGGATTGCGCCGCGGCGCACGTCACCGCCTCGATCTCGCCGCCCGACGAATCGTCCGACACGATGATCTCGAGATGCGCATACGTTTGCCGGCAGGCGCTCTCGAGTGCCGCGGCAAAATAGCGCGGGTTGTAGGCCGGAATGAGAATGCTGACGAGCGGATCCTCGACCACCGCCCGGCGCGGTTTGACGAACTCCACGATCAGCAGCGACTCGGGCCGCGTTTCGCGGCCGCGCAGCATCGCGTGCTCGCTTTGATTGAGGGCGCACCGGCCCACGGGCACCAGGCCCGCGAAGCGTCCGAGGCGCACGAGCTCCTGTTCGTTGTAGAGCCATTGATGTCCCCACTCGCGCATGTTCAGGTTGAGCATCTCGCAACGATTCTGCACCCACTCGTAGCCGTGCGTCTTCATGCCGCTCCCGAGCCAGGCCTCGGTGCCGTAGCGCTGCACGATCTCGTCCAGGTCAGGCGTCGCGACGCGCACCACGGCGCCGGGACGCAGGACACGACGGCACTCGCGCAAGAGCGCCGCGCCTTCGCCTTGGCTCAAGTGCTCGATGAAATGCTCGCTGTAGATGCCGTCGACAGTGTTGTCGGCGTATGGCAGCCCGGCAGTGACGTCGAGCACGACATCGCCGCCCGGCTCACGGTCGATGTTCACGAAACCCGCGATCGGCTGCGTACCACAACCAAGATTGAGAAACGTCGACCGGGATGCGGCTTCCAACGCGGGTTTCTGCGCGGCGCCGAACTTCGACGTGAACACCGAGTTGAGCACCAGCGTGACCGCACTCGCGGGCGCCGGCCCAGCCGGCGCGGTTACACAGACATCGACTTGGGTCATGACCTGCCTCGCGTGCAAAGGAAAAGGGGCCGGCGATAGAATTCGCTCATGCCGTCCTGGGAAATGCCGTACCGGCAGAGTGCCGCGCGGGCGTCGGTCGAGCGCTCGATCGAGGGCTCCGAACCGGCTTCGAGAATCGCCCGCCAGTCCACATCCACGAACGCGATGCCATTCGCATCACGAAAGGCCATCGCCACGCGGTCGATCCGCCAGCCGGCGGTTTCGAGCCCGCCGACCGTATACACGAGCTTGCCATAGTTGTCCGGGACCGCGACGATCGGCTCGGCCTTGTTGCCGCCCCAGTTGTAGCCCATCTGAAAAACGAGCTGCTCCGCTCTCTCTGCCAAGCGGCCGGCGTAGGCGACAAGATGCGCGTACACCGCCCGCCGCTCGGGCACCTGGATTTCGTCGTAGTCGTGGCCCGCGTGGTGCGCCACGTTGCTGAACAGGACGATGTCGGTCGAATCGAGCTTGCGGACATCGTCGACGCCGATGCCACGGGCGTAGACGCGCACACCCGCGACGCCGAATTCCTCGACGATGCGCTCGATGATCTCGCAATGATTCGGGTTGGCTTCGTACGCCACGACCCGAGCACCGTAGGTCCGGGCCAGATTGAGCGTGAAGTAGCCGGTGTTGGCGCCGATGTCGATGACCCGCCGGCCCCGGAAGTCCAGGTGATTCACCAGGTACTCATAGCGCGGTTTGTCGCTGCGCCAGTTGTGATCGAGCGGGACGGTGAAGCCCAACTCGGCCTCGACAAACTCCGGCACGCTCTGATACGCAGAGTGCTTCGAAGCGTCGTAATAGAGGCGGCGCAGATCCTCGTGCAAGGTGCTCATCATGCTGCTCGGTCCTTTGCAGTACGCGCGGCGGCTGCGGGGACGGATTGCGCGGGCCGGGGCCGGAACGCATCGGTCAGTTCGCGGCCAAAAACCTGCGCCGAGTCAGGACGCAAGTACACATCGTGGAACGGCAACCGCGGCAGCGCTTGCCAAAGCGCCCGCCGGCCGCCGGCGAACCAATTGAGCCGTTCGCCGTCATGCATTGTTTGCAAAATACCGTTGAACCAGAGATAGGGGCGCCGCCGCGAGTGCACGCGTGGGCGCGGGATGCCCGCGAACTCCGCGGCGTAACAGGCAACGAGATCGTTGCCGCTGTCGCGCGTCAGCTGCATCGGCCCCCAGAGCCGTGGATTCGCTTCGATCATGCGATAGCGGCCCGCACTCCCCTTCAGTTCCACCATGACGAGCCCTTGGAAGCCGAGATCCCGCAGCATCAGGGCATAGCGCTCCTGCAGTGCCGGCTCCGGAAACGGCTCGGACCAAGCGAAGACGATCGATTTGCCGCCCGGCTGCTGCGCGCCATTGCGCTGGCAGAACGATTCGTAGCGGCCATCCTGGTAGAAATAGAACAGCAGGTAGTAGCTACGTCCATGGACGTACTCTTGAATGTAGTAATCCTGTAGGCGCTCCGCATTCCTGAACGCATCATATTCGCGGCGATTGTGAATGAGATACGGATAACAGCGCTGCCCCACGTCCGAGAACTCGGCCCGCGGCTTGGCCGCGAATGGAAAAGACGGCGGCGATTCGCCGGAGTATTCCGCCGGCACCGCCAGACCCTTCGCGGTGCAGTGCGCCGCGAACCGTTTTTTATCCGAAACCTGCCGATAGACGTCAAAGGAAGGCAGCGGCAACACGCATCCCGCCTCGCGTTCCAGATGGGTGCGATGCGTCAGCAGAAAACGATTCAGGTATTCGGCGCTCGGCAGGACGACGAGCCGGTCGGCCGCGAGCTTGACTCGCACGCTTACCAGCGCTGCGGTCAGCGATTCCAGATCCAGGTCTTGCGAGTGGATTTCGGCGCCAACCTGGGTCCGATAGCGAGTGCGGTGGATGGCGTCGCCGGTGCCACGCGCCACGATTCCAAACAGTGCGCCGCGCGCCTGGAGCGTGCGGCACGCTGACAGGACGGCCCGGCCGTTGTAGCCGGAGATGACGCCAAAGGCGGTTTTCTGCACGCGATTCCATCCCCACGTTGCACTCTGGCGGAATGAAGCGCACCCAAGGCTCAACGGCGAGAACGCAAAGGGTGTGCCGGGAAACGCTCGGGAACATCGCGCGGCGCGCCTGGCCTCCGCGCGCGCACTGGGGGCGAGGCGCGGCACCGCGAACCCGCAGGGCCGGTCCTTGCCGGACCGGGGAGCGCCTGTTAGCGTCGGCAGATGTTCGAACGCATCCTGGCGGATTTACAGCAGGACAGCTTCTTCCGTGGCGCCGTGGCGGCGGCGCGCACCCTCCCGGCGCGCGCGGCGCAGCATGCAGCGACCCCGCTCCATGCAGAACTCGCGGCGGCGGTCGACCGGCTCTGCCCGCGCGGGCTCTATACCCACCAAGCGGCCGCCGTGGAGCGCGCCCGGCGCGGCGAAAATGTCGTCGTTGCGACTCCGACCGCGTCTGGCAAGACGCTCTGCTTCAACCTGCCGGTCGTCGAATCCATCTTGGACGCAGCGGCGGCGGGCCGGACGGCGCACGCGTTGTATCTGTTTCCGCTCAAGGCGCTCGAACACGACCAATTGAAATCACTCTTGCGGCTCCGCGATGCGATCGGGCTGCACGAAACGTTTCGGGCCGCCATCTTGGACGGCGATGTGAAGGATGCCGAGCGCCGCCGCCTGCGCGCGGCGCCGCCACATATCTTGCTCTCGAACCCCGACCTGCTGCACGCGTCGCTCCTTCCCGGACACCCGCAGTGGGCGTCGTTCTTTGCCGGCTTGCGCTGGATGGTGCTCGACGAGTTGCACACCTATCGCGGCATCTTCGGCGCCCACGTGTTGCATGTCATGCGCCGGCTGCTGCGAGTCGCCGCGCACTACGGCGCGGCGCCGCAAATCCTTTGCGCTTCGGCCACCATCGGCAACCCGCGCGAACTGGCCGAAAAACTCTTTGGCATGCCGTTCAGCGTCGTCGGCGAGAGCGGCGCGCCGCAGGGACCGCGCCATGTGATGCTGCTCGATCCGCAGGACAATGCCCTGGCCTTTTCGGCGGCGCTCTTTGCGCGCCTGCTGCACGCCGGCATCAAGACGATCGCCTTCTGTAAGTCGCGCCGCTCGACCGAGCTGCTCTATGCCTGGACCTTGGAACGGCATCCGGACCTGCGCAACGTGACGAGTGCTTATCGCTCGGGTTATTTGCCGGAAGAGCGGCGCGAAATCGAAGCGCAGCTCTTCGGCGGCCAACTACGCGGTGTCGTCTCGACGAGTGCGCTCGAAATGGGCATCGACGTCGGCGGACTCGATGCGGCGATCTTGGTCGGGTATCCGGGCAGCATCATGTCGACTTGGCAGCGCGGCGGGCGTGCCGGGCGCGGCACCGATCCCTCGGGCATCTTCCTGGTCGCGGGCGGCGACGCGCTCGACCAATACTATGTCTCGAGTCCGCAGGATTTCTTCGCGGCGCCGCCGGAACCGGCGGTCGTCGACGCCGGTAATCCGGTCGTCGGTGCCGGTCACTTGCTGTGCGCGGGCGCGGAACTCCCCCTGCGAACCGACGAGCCCGTATATGCCGATCTCGGCTGGCAGCAAATGCGACTCGGACTCGAGAAGCGCGGCCTGCTGCTGCAAACAGCGTCCGGGGACACCTGGGTGCCGCTCGTCGCCAATCCGCATCGGCTGGTGGATCTCAGGCAGATCGGCGAGACGTTTGCGATCGTGCACCGCCGCGACCCCAAGCGCCCGATCGGCACCATCGGCGGCACGCGCGCCTTTTCGGAGTGCCATGCGGGCGCCGTGTACCTGCACCGCGGCCAGCACTTGGTGGTCACCGAGATCGACACCGAGCGCCAGCGGGTCACGGTCGATGACACGGACGGTAGTTTCTTCACCATGCCGCGCGTCGCGAAGCAAACCGAGATCTTGGAGACGCTGCAAACCCGCCCCCTGGGTGCCACGCAAGCCTGCTACGGACGGCTGCGCATCACCCAACGCTTGACGGGATTCGAGAAGCGCTCGAGCGGCGACATGAAACTGTTGGGCGCCTTTGAGCTGGATTTGCCGCCGACGATCTATGAGACCGAAGGCCTGTGGATCGAAGCCGCAACAACGCGGTCTTTGGACGGCAGCGGCTTCCATCGCATGGGAAGCTTGCACGGCATCGAGCACGCCATGATCGCACTGTCGCCGTTGCACACGCTCTGCGATGCCGCCGACCTGGGCGGCATCACCTTCGTGGAGCATGCGCAAGTCGAAGGCGGTGCGGTGTTCGTGTACGACGCCTATCCGGGCGGCATCGGGCTCGCGGCGCGCACCTACGAGATTCTGCCGCGCTTGCTGGAAGGCGTGTTGCGCCGCATCGAGGCCTGCCGGTGCGACAATGGCTGCCCCGGCTGTGTGCATTCGCCGCGTTGCGGTGCCGGCAACTACCCGCTCGACAAAGGCGGCAGCGCGGCGGCGTTGCGCCGCGTTTTGCAGCTCGAAGCGCCGGCTGGCGCGGCCACCGCTCCAGCCGCACTTGCGCTCGAGCCGCGACCGCCCGCCGCACGCACGGACCGCGGTCACGTCGCGGCAGCGCATCCGCGCGTCGTGTACTTCGATCTCGAAACTCGCCGGTCGGCAGCCGACGTCGGTGGCTGGCGCCGCATCGACCGCATGGGACTCGCGCTTGGCGTCATCTTCGACGAGTCGACACAAGCCTTCACGACGTACTTCGAGACGGACGCGGCGGCATTGGTGGCGCACCTGGAAGCCGCCGATCTCGTCGTCGGCCACAATGTGTTGCGATTCGACTACCGGGTGCTGCGCGCCTACACCGAACGGCCGGTCGACCGGCTGCCGACGTTCGATACGCTCATCGCCTTGCGCGCCGTGATCGGCAAGCGCCTCGCCCTCGGAAACTTGGGCCAAGCGACACTCGGCACACCGAAAACCGCCGACGGCCTGCAATCACTCGCCTGGGTGCGCGACGGCCGGCTGGATCTCGTGGAAGAATATTGCCGCGCCGATGTGGCGTTGACGCGCGATCTGTTCCGGCACGGTTTGGAGCACGGCTGGCTTGCCTTCGAGGACGGCCCACGCGTTCTGCGCACCCCGCCGCTCGGTTGGAATTTGCAGAGTATCGTCCAGGATGCGGAAAAGCGCCGTGCCGCCCGCGTCCGCGGCGCGCAACCGACCCTCTTCACCCTCATGCCACCGAGGCCCACATGGTGAAACACGCTCGCAAGTCGCGTCCACGGGCGACGGCTCAGTCCGAGGGCGCGGCCGCAGACGCCTTCATCGCGGAGTCACGCCGGCGGCTTGGCGGCGAGTATCTGCCGAAGCTGCGCCACGTGCTCCGCGACATCACCCCCGCGGATCTCTGGTGGCGCCCCAACGCGACCTCGAATTCGATCGCCAATCTCTTGCTGCATCTGGACGGCAACGTGCGGCAATGGATCGTGGCGGGCGTCGGCGGCGCAGCCGACGGACGCGACCGCGACGCGGAGTTCCTGGCATCCGGCGGAGCGAGCGCGCGGACGCTCCTCGCACGACTGACCCGGACGCTCCGCGAGGTCGATGCCGTGCTGGCCCGCATCGACCCGGAGACATTGCTCGCGCCGCGCATCATTCAGGGCTATCACGTCACCGTGCTGCAAGCCGTGTATC
Source organism: bacterium (assembly GCA_031362565.1). Taxonomy (GTDB): domain Bacteria; phylum Krumholzibacteriota; class Krumholzibacteriia; genus JANLSU01. Next base: position 20,649 of record JANLSU010000126.1, read on the forward strand.
ACGTGGTTGAACACTTCTCCGGGCACACGGGGCAGATTCTCTACATCGCGAAACTGCGTCTGGAGCGCGATCTGGCGCTCTACACACACCTCGACGGCGCTCGACGGCGCAAGGCGGCCGCCACAAGACGGCGCAAGGCGGCGGAGACGCGCCGCCGGCGGCCACTGCCACGATTCTTCTGACCTGCACAACGCGTTGCGACCCCACCGCTGCGCCGCGTAAGATCGCCGTTCGCGCCGGGGCACGAGGTCCTGGGCCGAGCCCGGGAACGCGTTACGGAGAACCATGACCGATCGCCGCCGGATCACGCTGCTGACGCTGGGATTGGTCGCACTCGCGCTCGGATTGCGTCTCTACGGCCTCGGCTGGGGCTTGCCCGCCGTCTACGAAGAAGCTTACCCATTCAAGAAATCCTGGCAGATGTGGGGCTGGGGGCCAACGCACAAGTTCGATCCGAACCCGCACTTCTTCAACTATCCGACCCTCTTTTTCTACGTGCAGTTCTTGGGGCAAGCGCTCTTGCTCGCGATCTTGCGCCTGGCCGGCGAAGTGCATTCGATTCTCGACTACCGGGTGTTGTATGCGCTCGACAAGACGCCGTTCTACCTCCTGGGGCGCGGCATTTCGGCGCTCTTCGGAGCCGCGACGGTGCTCATCACCTTCGGCCTGGGGAGGCGCGTCGCCGGGACCGCAGCCGGAGTCGCGGCCGCCGTCCTGGTGGCCATCAACCAACCACACATCGCAAAATCGCAGTTCATCGAAGTCGATGTGCCGATGACGGCCCTCGCGACCCTGTGTGCGCTGTTCGCGGTGCGAATTCTGGAGAAGCCGGCGCGCCGCGTGTATCTGCTAGCGGGGCTTTTCGGCGGCCTCGCGACGTCGACGAAATACAACGGTGCGCTGCTCTGTTTGCCGATTCTGCTGGCGCACATTTTTGCGGTGTGGCGGCGACCCGAAGCGACCGGGCGCTCCAAGCCGTCGCCGGCTCCGACGCGGCCGCAAACCTGGCGATGGTTCGTGGAAGCGGCGGTCGTGTTCGCGGCCGCATTCGCGATCACTTCGCCGTACATCCTGCTCGACCGGGCTAATTTCTGGACCGGGTTCAACTATGAACGACTGCACATGCAGATCGGGCACTTCGGGCTCGACGACACGCCGGCATTTCTCTTCTATATGCGGGTTTTTTCCGGCAACTTGTTGGGTTGGCCTTTCGCACTCCTGGCGCTCGCCGGCTTCGTATGGTTGGTGGCCATCAAGCGGCGTCCTTGGGCGGCGGTACTGGCGATCTTTCCAATTGTCTACATCGGGCTCATCAGCTCATGGTCGATGAAGGCCGAGCGGTACATGCTGCCTGTCTTGCCGGTCGCCGCGGTATTCGCGGCGGCTTTTGTCGCCGAACAGGTCGAGCGTTTGCGCGCCCGCCGCGCCGCACTGCCCGCCACCATGCTGGGGCTCGCGACAATTGCGATGGCGATCCCCTCGCTCGCCGCATACCAACGCGACCTGATACGCCTGCGCGGCGATACGCGCACACTCGCCAAGGACTGGATCGAGAAGAACGTCCCAGCAGCGTCGTTCATCCTCGAAGAGCCGTATGGCCCTGAGCCGCTCGGCGTCATCGATCTGCAGATGCTGGACGAAGACGTGCGAACCCGCATTCGCAAGGAACGGCCGGAGACGCGCGTGTACGCGATTCAAACCATGCCCATGTACCAGGTGCGCCCCGAAAACTCGGCGATCTTTTATCAGCTGGGGTTGTACGACGAGGTTGTCGATTGCATCGTGACGAGCAGTTCCGTCGTTTCCCGCTACCGCAAGAATCCCGCCCTGTTCCAGGCCCAGAATGCCTTCTACGACAGCTTGGCTCTGCGCTGGACGAAGGCCAAGGAATTCGGGCCCGAAGACGGTAGCGGGCCGCGCATCGTCATCTATCGCAATCCACATGGCCTCGAACCGTTCGGGAAACGGCGCTCTACGGCATTCCCGCCGATGCCAGCAATCGTTCCCGACGCGCTTCCAGGTGCCTTCTCGGCTTTTTTCGATCGTCAAGGGTTCCTGTTCGAGAGCTTCGGATACCAAGACGGCGCGACCGCCCTGTACTTACACGGCCTGCGATACGATGACCAGCCGCCCGAGGCAGTACGGCCTTTGGTGTTGGGCGCGATTCGCACCTCGTTGGCGGCGGGGCGCCAGCAGCAAGCCCTGGCCATTCTGGAGCAGGCGGAGAAGCAGCAAGTCGGTGGCCCGGCGGCGTATTGGCGGCAACTGCGGGCGCAATTCACCGCTGCCGCACCGCGCGACTCGACGCACGGCGCGGCGCGGCGCGATTCGACCCCGGCCGGCACGGCGCACTGACACCCAAGGGGGAGGATCGAACGTGCAACGAGTGGGTTTGGCGGCCGCCTTCGCCGCGTGTATTCCGGCGCTGTGGCTTGGGCTCGGCGGCGTCCACCTGACACCGCCGGTCGAGGCCCTGTGGTTCGGTTTCAGCATCTTCGGCGCTGCCTTCATTCTATCGTGGGCGGCCGAGGCGGCGCAGATGGACATGTCGCAGGCGCTCGCGACGGCAATCTTGGCACTGATTTGCGTGCTGCCCGAATACGCGGTCGATATGTATTTTTCGTATCATGCGGCATCCGACCCGCAGTACGCACAATACGCCGCCGCCAACATGACCGGCGCCAACCGGCTGGTCATCGGACTCGCGTGGCCCGCCGTTTTCCTGATCTACTTCCTGCGCTCCCGCGGCAAGCCGATCACGCTCGAGCCCGGACGCCGCAATGAAGTCGTTTTTTTATTCCTCGCAACGCTGTATTCGTTCGTGCCGCCGTTACTGCACAAATCGCTCGGCCTCATGGACACCGCAGTGTTCTTGCTTATTTTCGCGGGCTATGCCTGGCGCGTGTCGCAGGCCGAATCGCACGAGCCCGAACTGGTCGGGCCCGCGCGGCTCGTGGGATCACTGCCGCAGACGCACCGGCGCTTGGCGACATTGGGCATGTTCCTGGTGGCGGGACTCGTCATCTTTGTTTCGGCGCATCGTTTCGCCGAAGCGCTCGTGCATACCGGGCGCCAATGGGGTATCGATGAATTCCTGCTCGTCCAGTGGCTGGCGCCACTCGCATCCGAGGCGCCGGAGTTCATCGTCGCGTTCTTGTGGGCGTCGCGTGGCGATGCCGCAGCCGGGCTCGGCGCGCTCGTCTCGTCGGCAGTGAATCAATGGACGCTGCTCGTCGGCATGATTCCGATCGCTTATTCGGTGGGCCTGCGCCATGTGGGTGCATTGCCGCTCGACACTCGTCAACAGCACGAGATTATCCTCACGGCATGCCAGTCGCTCTGTGCCGTCGCCATCCTCATCAACTTGCGAATGTCTTGGAAGGGAGCGGTGGTGCTCTTTGGACTCTTTGCATCGCAGCTCGTCGTCGAGCACATTCGCCTGCAAGTGGCCGCCGTGTACGTGGTGGTGGCCATCGGCATCCTGATCCGCGACCGCCGGCATCTGGGGCCGGCGCTCCGCGGCGTCCTCGGCCGCGCCGGCGCCGCGTAGAACAGACCGCGGCGGCCTCGACCGCAACCGCATTTCATGACTCGACCGGGCCTGTCTTGACCGTGACGGCACTCGGGTTCTACCATCGTGAGGCCAGCGCCAGGAGTCATCGGGCGTCGGTGCGCCCTGGGGCGCCGCCTGGCGCCCGCCGCGATTCGCGTCACGCTTCCATCCCGAGACCGGAGATGCACTGTGAACGTCCTTGGAATCCATGACGGCAAGGATGCGGGCGTCGCCCTCGTCGTCGATGGCCGCGTCGTTTTCGCCGCCAACGAAGAGCGCTACTCGCGCCAAAAGATGCACTTTGGATTCCCATTCCTGGCGTTGCAGAAGTTGTCTCAATTCACCGGGGTCGAGCCCAAGGACATCGACCATGTGACGGTTGGGTTCGAAGCGATGGTCGAGAAGTCGGGCGAGGCATACGACTACGAAGCCGAACCGCGCCTGCATCAGAAAGTGTTTTCGGCACTGACGCGCACGCTCGGCGGTGTCATGGACACGCGGGCTGCGACCTATGGCGCGCTCCAGGTTCTCAAATTCATGAGCCAGAACAAAGTGGAGCTGAAGCAGAACCTCAGCAATCGCGGCATCGAGGCGCCGGTCCACTTCTTCAATCATCACCTGACCCACGCGGCGTCGGCGTATTACACCTCGGGACACGAAGAAGCACTCATCATCACGTCCGACGGCGGCGGCGACGCGATTTCGGGCGGCATCTATGTTGCACGTGACGGCCGCATCGAGAACAAGAGCACGTTCTCCAAACTCAACTCGGCCGGCATCTTCTGGGAGATCATCACGCAGCTCTGCGGCTTCAATCCCGAACGCCACGGCGGCAAGATCACCGGTCTCGCAGCGTATGCCGACGGCGAAGAGGCCTATAAGATCCTGAGCCAGATCTATGGCTACAACCCGCGTACCGGCGGGATGGAGAACTTCAAGAAGCTGGCATTCCGCGACGCGTTCGAGTTCGTACGGTCCAAGGCCGGGCATCTCGGGATCGAGGAGCTGTCGAGCGGCGCGCAACGCTTGCTCGAAGAGACGTTCGTGCAGACCGTGCGTGATGCCTTCGCGCGCTACCCGGTGCCACATGTGCTCTTGGCCGGCGGCACGTTCGCCAATGTGCGCTTGAATCAGAAGATTCTCGAAGTGCCGGGCATCGAGAGCGTGTACGTGCATCCGCACATGGGTGACGGCGGCATGGCGGTGGGCAGCGCGCTGGTGTTTGCCGCGCAGCAGGGACACACGCATCCGCACGAACTGAGCGACGTGTACTGGGGCGACGACTGGAGCGACACGGCCATCCGCGCCGAATTGGAGCGGGCCCACGGACTGACCTGGCGGCGCCTCGACGACCCATCGGACGCAATTGCCGACGCCATGGCGAGCAAGAAGATCGTCGGGATCTTCCAAGGACGGATGGAATACGGGCCGCGCGCCCTCGGACACCGCAGCATCCTGGCGGAGCCCACCGACCCGACGATGATGGACTGGCTGAACAAACGCTTGTGCCGGACGGAATTCATGCCGTTCGCGCCGATCATCGTCGAAGAAGAGGCGCCGCTCTTCTTCAACAATTTTAGTGCGTCGGAGTATGCCTCGCGCTTCATGACGATCTGCGTCGATTGCACGCCGCTCTGCAAAGAGAAGGCGCCGGGCGTCGTGCACAAGGACGGCACGGCGCGTCCGCAGTCGGTGCGCGCCACGACCGAGCCCTACATCCACAAGGCCCTGCGTGCGTATCAGAGGAAGACCGGCTTGCCGCTCGCGATCAACACGAGCTTCAACAAGCACGAAGAGCCCATTGTCGGCAGCCCCGCCGATGCGATCAGCGAGCTCAAGCGCAACGGCGTGGACGTGCTCTTCCTCGAGAATTACGAAGTGACGGTCGGGTAGGGCTTGGACGCGGGTCGGCGCTCGCGGGGCGCGGCAAGACGGGCCGCGCCCCGACCGCAACGCCCCCGCCGGAGCGTTGCATGCGGCGACTCGACGATCACTTTCGCGCCGGCTTCCCTGCCCTTGCCGCCGCGCACGGTCCAAATTCAATCGCTTCGGAACCGCTCGCTGCGGACCCGGCGGTCACTGCACCCGCAGCGGTCACTGCACCCCCAGCGGTCGCCGCGCCCCCAACGGTAGCCGCGGAGGTCGATGGCGCGCGCCCCGCGCTTCGGCGCGGGCAGTTTCGTGGCGTGCCGGTCTGGTTTCACGCCGTGGAGTCACCGGGTGCGCGGGCCGCTGCCTCTCCACGCACCGACGACGGCGAGCCGTTCGGCGCCGACGATGCGATCGCCTGTGTACAGTTCGAGCACTATGTGGCGAATGGCGCCGGGCCGGTGGCGAGCGACGAGCGGCGCCTCAAGTCGCTCTACTACATGCTCAAGCCGCTCCTGCCACGTGGACTGCAGCTCGAGTTGCAGCGCGTCAACGCGCGCCGGCGCTTGGATGCGGTGAAGTTTCCGCGCTGGCCGCAAGACGGCACGCTGGACGAATTGCTCGCCGCGTTGCTCGCGCAGCAAATGGAAGCCGCCGGTGTCGATTCCGTGCCATTCGTCGGCTTCTGGCCACATGGCAAACGCTGGGCTTGGTGCTTGACGCACGATGTGGACACGGCGTTGGGCTACGACAATTTGGAACCGCTGGCGCAGGCCGAGGAATCGCGCCGCTTGCGATCGGCATGGTACTTCGTGCCGGAGCGCTATCGAGTCGAGCGGGCGCGACTGGAGGATATACGCCAACGCGGCCACGAGATCGGCGTGCACGGCCTGCAACACTCGGGAAAACTGTTCTCGAGCCGGCAGGAATTTGAATCGCGGCGCGACCGCATCAATGGTTACATTCGGGACTGGGGCGTGGTGGGATTTCGCTCCCCGGCCACCTACCGCAATCCATTTTGGCTGCCGGAACTCGACGCCGACTACGACACCTCATTCATGGACAACGCGACGCTCGAGCCCCAGCGTGGTGGGATATGCGGCGTGTTTCCGTTCATGTTGAGTGAGCGCATGGTGGAATTGCCGATCACGCTGCCCATGGACCATACACTGATCAACGTTCTGCGACAGGATGTCGTGGAGGCCTGCACCGCCAAGGCCGCCTGGGTGCGGTCACAACACGGTCTGGCGCTGTCGCTCTTTCATCCCGACTACAACACCACGCCGGAACGCGCGGCGCGTTACGGCGCAGTGCTCGACGCCCTGGGTGCCGACGACACGGGTTGGTACAGTCTGCCGCACGAAGTGGCCGCGTGGTGGCAGCGCCGGCGGCGTTCGTCGATCGTGCGCACCGCGAGCGGTTTGCGCGTCGAAGGCCCGGCGGCCGCAGAAGCCAGCATTTGGCAAGCGTACTTGGCGGGCGGACGGGTTCGGATCGAACCGGCGACGTTGTGAGGGCGAGCGCGCTGCGCCCGAAAGCTCGCGGTTCACCGTGCCACCACCGGCCCTTCGCGCACTGCGGCTCGAGGACCTGGCGCAGACTGCCGAGCACTTGGTGCGGCCGCGAAGCCCCCGAGAACATGTCGCCCGCGAAAAACTTCGCTCGATCTCTTGACAGGTTTTTATTTGTCTTGTATCTTCAGATCGTGATTTGAGGCCCGCGACTCCGTGCGGGCGGCTCCTCCCAGGGCCGAGAAGATTCCGGTGTCCCTCGCGACCGCAGCGAGCGCCGCCACCGCATTGCCGGCCGACGCCTGCTTCGCCGACCGGTCCGCATGCGAGTTGCGTGCCGCATCGCATGCCGTTGTGCCCATGCTGGCCCATGGAGCAGCGGATTTCATAGAGGCCAAGGCCTGGTCCCGACTCGGGTTCTCGCGTCTGTGCGATCACACGCGCGAGCGTTTCGACCGCAGCGACCACTGGCTCCACGAATTGGCGTCACTCGGGTGCGCGATGGCAGTGAGTCCGCAACTCGAGCGCGCGCTCTTGGGTTGGGACGGCGGCCCGCCGATCGGTCGCGTGACCGCCGAACACCTGGCCCGCGTCGCACCGCCGGAGTCGATGGACTGGTGGATTCGCCTGGCCCGTACCCGCACCGTGCGGCAACTCTGGGAGGCGACAACTGCGTTTCGCGCGATGGGCGCCGAGGCCTTCGCGGCGTTGGAATCGGGTGGTGGTGCGACGATGGCGGGCGCGGGGCAGCCCACGCCGGGCGAGCTGCATCCAACCTCGGGTGCCGGGGCCGGTCCGGACGCGGTGACCGACGATTCGGATTCCCCCGAGTGTTACGCTCGTGATACTGCGGGCACCGATCCCACCGCGCTCGCCGAGGAGCTGGGCGAGCGGGCTGACATTCGCTTCGATGCCCCCGAATCGGTGCAGGCAGCCTTCTACGATACCTGTGATATCTATCGTGCCATCTCCGGGTACGAGGCGACGGTTCGATCGTTCTGGGATGCGATCGTCGCCGAAGCCTCGGCGGGTCCGTATCCTCCCGATGTCGTGTCGACGCCCCTGCGCCGCGGCGTATCGTCTCGAGCGGTCGAGCACGCGATGGCGCGCGCGACTCGCAACTGGGCACATCTCGACAAGATGCCGGTGGTCGGCCAGGCCGCTGTGGCGGCGGAGACGGAAGCGGTTGCCGCGAACGTGGGCGCGCCAGGCGTGGCACCTCAGGTCGACAGCACCAATGGGGATGCGGTGGCCGGAACCACAGACGCCTCGCGAGGCTCTGTCTCCGGCGGCATGCCAGGCGCTGAAACGAACGCGGTGTCGCCCGTCGAACTCGAGCGCCGCCTCCACGTGCTGATCGCGTGCGACGATGCCATCGAACGGCGCCTGGGCGACGTGCTGCACGGAATGAGCCAGCGAAATGACTGGGCGACACTGGGGTTCCGGTCGCTTGGCCACTATGCGACCGAGCGGCTTGGCATGGCGCGCAGCACAGCGTATGCCCGCGTTGCCGTGGTTCGCGATCTCAAGGGGCGGCCGCTCATTCTCGAAGCATACCGCGAGGGTCACATCGGCTTCGAGCCCGCTCAAGTCTTGGCCGACATTCTCAAAGGGCAACCGTGCGACGCCGAAGTTGAGCGCGCCTGGATCAAAACCGCCCAAGAGGTGGAAGTGAAACGTCTCCGGGACGAGCGGCATTATTATCGCCGCCAGGCTCTGTACGGGAACGACGCCGCGCCGATGCCGCGGTGCGAAGTCGAGGGCAGCTGCCCGCCCGACTCGGTGGGAGCAACGGACGGTGCGTTTCACTCGACGACCTCCGACGGCCTGCCTCGCTCGGCGAGTTCCGACGGTCCGGTGCACGCGGCGAATTCCGACGATCCGCCTCGCTCCCCACACTTTAACGACGGGCGCGCAACCACCCGACGGTCGGTGCGGTTGCCATTGCCCGACGCCGTGTGGGATCAAAGTCTGCGCCGAGCACCCGGCGACACCCTCGACCGTTTGGCCCGCCTGCATCTGCCGGGCGAAGATCCAACTGTCCCGACGTCATCCGTTCTCGGGATCGGAGGCTCGGCGATGCGATTCCGCTTGCCGGTCGAACTCGCCAACCGAGTGCGGGCGGCGCTCGAGGCGGCGCGACGGCGAGTGAGCGCCCAAGTGATGCCGCTGGTGGACGATGACGCGGTCGATCTCCAAACGCTGGCACCATCGAAGCGCGGCGCGCTGATCGCTTTACAGCGTGGACGGTGCGTGCCCTCGTGGGTCGGATTGCTCGCCCTGTTGGAGGATTTTGCGGTGACTTGGGACAACCCGGCGGGGTTTCCCAAGCGCGAGAAGGATGCGGTGTACGAAAGGGCCGGCTTTCGCTGTCAGGCACCCGGCTGCACACGGCGGTGCAACATCGAAGACCACCATCTCGTGTACCGGTCGCACCAGGGCAGCGACCAACTTTGGAATCAACTGTGTCTGTGCCGGTTCCACCACCATCAGGGCGAGCATGGATTCTACGCGAGCTGCCGGGGCCGCGCGCCGCTCGATGTGTTGTGGCGGTTGGGCGTCAAGGAACACGGTGTGCTGTACCGCAACGAAAGGCGGGTGAGCGCACAGCCGATTTCCAATTAGTTCCGACACGCGGAATGCGACGAGTCGGCATCGCCCACGCAAGAATCGTCGGATGATCGCGCCCGCCAAACCGTTTGCGAATCATCCATTGCTGGACGTTCGGGCACGATGCGATGGCTACTCCGGGGCGGTTGAGGCGAGAGCGAGAATTGCGGCGCGCATGTCGTCGGGCATGGGGGCGCGAAAATGCATGCGAACGTGCGTGCTGGGGTGGGTGAACTCGAGCCGGGCGGCATGCAGGGCAGGTCGCGCCAGGGTGCGGTGTACGGCGCCGAGGGGGGTCTCGGGACGCAGGCCTTTGGGCCCATAGAGTGGGTCGCCGAGCAGCGGCCATCCGGCGGCTTGAGAGTGCACGCGGATTTGGTGCGTGCGCCCCGATTCGAGTGTGAAGGCAAGCAGGGTTGCACCCGGCAGACGGCGCAGGAGGCGCCAATGGGTGCGAGCGGGGCGTGGGCGCAGGTCGAGCCGCGGGTCGCTGTAGCCGCTCTCGGAAACTTGCGGACGGACGATCGTGCGCAGTGCGTGGGGAACGTCCTCGGCGCGCATCGCCTGCATGCGTGTGGGGCGAGCCGGGTCGCGGCCGATATAGAGGTCGATCACACCCGCATGGGAGGTCGGTTCACCTAAGGCGAGGGCCACGTAGTTGCGGTTCACACGCCGATGTTCGACGTCGAAGGACAGCAGGCGACGCGCCTCGAGTGTTTTGGCCATGACCACGAGACCCGATGTCAGCCGGTCGAGGCGGTGCACGAGGCCCATGGCGGTTGGATCGTCGCCGCGATCGCGCATGCGATGGTACAAGCCATTGAGAAGCGTACGCTGGAATTCGCGGCCGACCGGATGCATGAGGAGCCCCGCGGGCTTGTCGACAACAGCGATGTCGGCGTCTTCATAGACGATTTTGAAGTCGACGGGTTCGGAGGCACGGTCGAGTTGGCGCGCCTCGAAGGTCGGCAGGCGAATGACCTCGCCGCCCACGAGGACATGATTCGGACGTACGGTTTGGCCGTCTACGAGAACGTCACCTGCATGGATATGGCGTTGAACGCGGTTGCGCGACACGTGCGCCAGGCGGCGTGTCAGGTACACGTCCAGCCGGACGCGTTCCCGTAGATTTACGTGGATCTCTTCCGAACTCATGGCTGAAATTGCGCCGCCACCCGCGGCCTCACTGCACGTACTCGGACTCGGAGCGAAAGATTTCGAACACGTCGGCTGGACTGGCCGATTCCCGCAGGCGGTCCTTGAAGTGCTCGCTCTGCAAGAGGCGCGAGACGCGCGCCAGGAGCTTGACATAGACGCTGGACGCGCTCTTGGGACCCACGAGCATGAACACCAGGTCCACAGGCTGGCCGTCGAGCGCCTGGAAGTCCATCGGGGCCGCAGTGCGGCCAAAAACGAGGACGAGGGTATCGATGTCGTTGGTCAAAGCGTGAGGGATTGCGATCCCGCCGCCGATGCCGGTGCTCATCACCTGCTCGCGTTTGAGCAGTTCACCCATCAGCCCGGCAGCGTCTCGAACTCGCCCAGACTGTAGCAATCGGTCCACAAGTTTTCCGAGCAGTTCCTGTTTATCGTTCGCTGCGATCCCGAGTGCGATCAAGTCGGGTGCCGCGTAGTCCTCGAGCCGCAAGCGTAACTCCCGTTGGTAAAACAAGTTGTGGGCGGACCAAACCTGAAGACGGTACAAGCCCCGGGCCCCGGGTGTCAACGGGCGTCCCGACAGGGCCGTGGAACGGTTTCTGCTTGCAGCCAATCCGGCCGCGCAGCACTTTATCGGGGCGACGCTTACCGGTGAGGCAGGATGGCCACGACATACGTCCTCGACACCAACGTTCTGCTCCACGACGCTAAGGCTCTCCACGCGTTCGGCAGTTCCACGATCGTCATTCCCCTCGACGTGCTCGAGGAGTTGGACCAGTTCAAGAAGAACACCGACGAGGTCGGGCGCAACGCCCGGCGGGTGATTCGCGAGTTGGACGCCCTGCGGCAATCCGGGTCGCTCGTCGAGGGCGTGCGGGTCAATGGCGGCATGGTGCGGGTGCTCGCCGACTACAAGCCGCAGACCGTGCCCCACGGCATGGACCTGCAGGTCGTCGACAACCGCATTCTGCTCTGTGCCCGCTACCTCGAGGAGCAGGGCCTCGGTCCGGCGGTCGTCGTCTCCAAAGACATCAATGCCCGCATCAAAGGTGATGCGCTCGGCATCAAGACCGAGGACTTCGAAGCCAACAAGGTCAACTTCGAGGAACTGTACAAGGGCTGGGAGGAACGCGAGGTAGCGCCTGAGATGCTCGAGGCCTTCTACCGCGAAGGTGGATTCGAGCCCGATTGGCAGGCGCAACCCAACGAGTGTTTCATCCTGCGCAGTAACGCCAACCCCCAGCAGAGCGCCATCGCCGTACGCGCCGCGAACGGCCGCATCGAGCCGCTGCGCCAGACCGAAGCGCATCCCTGGGGCATCAAACCCCTCAACGTGCAGCAGAAGTTCGCGCTCGAGTTGCTGCTCGACGACCGCGTGCAGTTGGTAACGCTGGTCGGCGGCGCCGGCACCGGCAAGACGCTCCTGGCACTCGCCTGCGGCCTGACCAAAGTCATGGACGAGCGCGTGTACTCCAAGGTGTTCGTGTCGCGCCCCATCATGCCGCTCGGGCGCGACATCGGCTATCTGCCGGGCACCAAGGAAGAAAAGCTCGAACACTGGATGCAGCCCATCTTCGACAACCTGAAGATGCTCACCGACTCGTTCTACGACGACGAAGACAAACTACAGTACTTGCTCGACAGCAAGGTTCTGGAACTCGAAGCGGTGACGTACATCCGCGGCCGTTCATTGCCGCGCCAGTTCATCATCATCGACGAAGCCCAGAACCTGACGCCGCACGAAACGAAAACGATCATCAGCCGCGCCGGGACGAACACCAAAGTCATCCTGACCGGCGACCCGTATCAAATCGACAATCCGTATCTGGATGCGTCGAGCAACGGGCTGACCTACGTCGTCGAACGCTTCAAGGGCCAGGAGTTGTTCGGCCAGGTGTTGCTGACGCGCACGGAACGCAGTCCGCTGGCGGCACTCGCGGCGTCGCTCCTCTAGAGCCCGCCCCCCCCCAGGGTTGCCAGGGCCCAGGATGGGGTGCTATCGTGAAGGGGTCGAAATGTCTGCATCGAGGCCAAAGCCCGAAGAGGCCGCCATGCTTCGCACCCTGCATTCCAAGCTCGTATACGTCATCGAGCGCAAGCCACCGCCCACGACCGGCTCCTGACGGCGCCCGGCGCGCCGTGCTTTCCTCTCGATTCCGAGGTGTGATCCAGAAGACGCACGCGACGCGCGCGGCCGCCTCCGCGTCTGGTTCGTCACACCTCTAGCCATTCGGATCGCCGCGCAAGGAGCCTTGGGAACGATGACTCAAACAACGATGCACCGGCTGACTCCGGACGGCGTCCACGCGGCGCTCGCCCAGGTCATGTTGGCCGACGGATTCGACATGGTGCTCGATCTGGAGCGCAGCAGCGGGGTGCGGCTGTACGACGCCAAGCATGGGCGTACCTATCTCGACATGTTCTCGTGTTTCGCATCGGCGCCGCTCGGATTCAACCACCCACGCCTGCTCGAACCCGAGTTCGTGGCGCGCCTCGGCCGCCTGGCGGTCAACAAACCGTCCAACGCCGACCTCTACACGGTAGAGATGGCGGAATTCGTCGACACCTTCCGGCGCCACGCCCAGCCCGCCGGCATGCCGCACGTCTTCTTCATCGAGGGCGGCGCCATGGGCGTCGAAAACGCCATCAAGACCGCCATGGACTGGAAGGTCCGCAAGAACCTGGCGCGTGGCGCCGGCGAAAAGGGCCACCGCGTCATCCACTTCAAGCAGTGCTTTCACGGCCGCAGCGGCTACACCATGTCGTGCACCAACACCGATCCGCTCAAGACCATGTACTTCGCCAAGTTCGACTGGCCGCGGATCAGCAATCCCAAGCTGTCGTTCCCGCTCACCAAGGCGGGGCTCGCGGCCGTGCAAGCCGCCGAGGCCGAGGCGGTGCGCGAAATCGAGGCCGCGTTCGCCGCGACCCCGAACGACATCTGCGCCATTCTCATCGAACCCATCCAGGCGGAGGGCGGCGACAACCACTTCCGCAGCGAATTCCTGCGCGAACTGCGCCGCTTGGCCGACGAACACGAAGCGTTTCTCATTTTCGACGAGGTGCAGACGGGCCTGGGCACCACGGGCACGATGTGGGCCTTCGAACACTTCGGCGTCGTGCCGGATGCGATCGCGTTCGGCAAGAAAGTGCAATTGGGCGGCTGTTGGGTGGGCCCGCGCGTCGACGAGGTCCCGGACAACGTCTTCAAGGTCGCGAGCCGCATCAATTCGACCTGGGGCGGCAATCTGGTCGACATGACGCGCAGCCGGCGCATCATCGAAGTCATTGTCGAGGAGAAACTCGTCGAGCGGGCAGCACGCGTCGGCGCGCACCTGGTGGCCGGCCTCGAACGCCTCTGCCAGCGCTACCCCGAACGACTCTCGAACCCGCGCGGCCGCGGCTCCATGTGCGCCTTCGACCTGCCTGACAAGGACACGCGCGACGCGACCCGGCGCGCCTGCTATGAACACGGCATGATGATCTTGGCGTGCGGCGAGCGATCGATTCGTTTTCGCGCCGCGCTCGTCGCGACCGAGGCCGATATCGACGCGGCGCTCGAGATCTTGGACAGGGTGTTGGCCGGCCGCTGAGACGCCCGGCGCCCGTCAGGGGCTTCCGGGCGCCGTTGTCTCTTCGGCCTGGATACGCTCGAGATCGAACGGCAAGCGCAGCACGTCGGCCGGCGACAGGTAGAAAACCGCCGGCTCGCCCGGGCCGCGCGCGAACAAGTTGAATCCGCGCGGATCCTTCTTGCCGATATCGAGCCCGGAGACCTGGCGCCCGGCGCTGAACAATTGGATCGCCAGCGCCGGCGGGTCGTACATTTTAGCCACCGGCTGAGCGTCCGGGAAGCCCGCGACCTGCATCGTCAGCAGGTCCGTCAGCATTCCGTCGACCGCGCCCGGCGCGAGTGCGAAGGTGCTGTCGACCCTGGTGCTCGACGCCACCTTCCAGTCGATCGACGAACGCCGTTTGAGCGTAAACCGGTCGTCGGGTGTCAACGCCCGCACCTCGTCGATCGTCTGAGGATCGAACGTCATCAGCGCCTTGCGATCACGCGGGTCGACCACGAGTGAGATCGCGGCGTCGAAGGGCTTGGCGTCGACCTTGAACACCTCGGGCTTGTCCGGCACCATCGCGAAGTACGCACCGAACCCATCGGCAAATCCGAGCAAGACATCCGCTAGAAGCGCGTCGCCCGTGCCCCGCACCTCGACGCCAAATCGCCGGTTGTCGAGGCCGAATTTCCGGGCGTCCGCCTTGTTTTCCGCCGCGATGCCCACGCCCGACAACTTCGCCAATCCGAGCGTCAGCGACAACGCCCGCGTCGGATCGGCGCGCCAAGCCACCGGCCCCTCGACGCGCCAACCGTACTGCGGGTCGCGCCGAAACGCCCCAGTGCCGTTCTTGAGTGTCCGCACCACGATGCGCTGCACGTCGTCCGCTGCAAGGTCCACCATGCGCTTGTCACGCCACCCGAAAGCGTTCGCCAACGAATACGTGAGCAGGCTCGACGTCGTGAGAACGACACTCTTGGAGTCGTTCACCAGCCCGTAGACGAAGGTCTGCTGTGGATTGATGCGCCCGAGCTGCAGGCGCTCGGTGTGGCCGCCGGCATCGATCTCGAGAGTCGCCGCCGGCGCGTCGAGGCCATAGCGCGGGTAGTCGCCGCGCCCGACCTCGTCTTCGATCCTGGCCGCGGCCAGCGTGTCGAGAAAAGCCTGCATGGTGGCTGGATCGCACGGTGCCACAACCGGACGGATGAGGAACCACTGCCCCGAGCGCTTCTGCAGGTCGAACACGGTTTGGGAATGGGTGATGCGCACCGCCGTCACTTCCGCCGTCCCCAGCTTGAGCAACTTGTCGGCGGCCTTGCGCTTCTCGGCGCGGTTGTGGCCGCCGATCACTTCGTGCAGGTACACCCACCCCCCCAAGCAGAGCGCCAACCCGAGCACGATCCATGTCGTCTTGAATTTCATTCCACTCCCGCTAACCCCGGCTGCGCCGGCGCAGAGTCACGAAGATGCCAAGTGCGGCGACAATCCCCGGCAGCAGAGCCACCGACACCAGATTGATCGCGCCCAGTTCCGCCTTGGTGAATGACACGCGCCGCGAGTCGGGATCCTTGGGCCGCACTGCGATCAGATCCTCGTCCTGCGCCAGCCACGCGACGCAGTTCAGGAAGAAGTTGCCATTGCCCATGTCGGGGAAATTGCGGTTGCTGGCAAATTCGGAGTCGCCGATGACGACCAGGCGGGCCTCGGTATCGCTCGTGGCACCGGCGGCGCGCAGCGCTTCCTTCTCGACGTGCGCGTCACCTGGGGTCTCGACGCTCACCGCCGGATCCAGTTCGCGGGCGATGCCGGCCACATCCAGCCGCACCGCCATGGCGATCGGCACCGGCCCCGGCACGTCGTTCGGATCGCCGGCACTCACCCTGGAGTTGTCGACGTCGCCATCCGCCCAGCTCTCGGGACTCGTGAACGCCAGCACCGCCGACTCGGCGCGGCCGTTGTAAGCGCTCCACGCCCGCACCGAGCGCACGAGTTCGAAGTAGGTCGGCAGGCGAAACTGCTTGGTGATCGCGTGCACGCCGTAGCGGTTCACCAGCGGTACCAGCGGCCCGCGACCGAGAAGCTGCCCGGTGGGGCTCGTATCCACGACCCGGTCGTTCCCGACCTCGACACCCCACAGGTGGCAATAACCCTCGAGCCCGGTATCGAATCGTGGGTCGAGCAAGAACATGCACCGGTGGCCGCTTTGCAAATAGCGCGCAATAGCGGTGAGTTCGGTGTCGAGCAAATGCGACTTGGCGCCTGCCACCACGAGCACGTCACAGTCGGTGGGCACGTCGGCCTTGCCTTGCAGCGACAACGGCTGCGGATCGTAGTTCTCCCGCTTCAGCGCCTCGGCCGCGGCCGTGAAGCCGGTGATTCCCTTCGACGTCATGTCCTTCTCGCCATGGTCGACCAGGAAGTACACCTTCTTGCGCCCCGAGCGCGACACCTTGATGAGCGCGTTGGTGACTTCTTCTTCGCCGAGCGCCTGAATCCGTTCGATTTTCTCGCCGGCATCGAAGACGATGGTGCCGAAGTTATTGACGCCATAGCGCTCCGCCTGCTGCGGATCTTTGTTGAGGTCGTCCATGTGCACGCGCAGGAGGCCATTGCGGCGGGTGTATTCGCGCAACAGATCGCGCGCCGTGTCGCGTGTTGAACGGTCGAAGAACACATGGATGTCGATGCGCTTGCGCACCCCCTGCAACACCTTCAGCGACTTGTCGGAAAGACTGAACTCGTGGGTCGCCGTGAAATCGGCGCGCCAACTGTGGCGGTCGGCCATGAACCCCACCAGCGCCAGAATGATGGCGACCAAACCCGACAGCACGAGAGCGTTGACTCCGTAGCGCGCCGACCGCCGCGTCAGATAGCGATTCAGGTCGCGCCATGAAAGCACCACGGCGAGCGACCAGGCGGCGCCGCCCGCTGCCAAGAGCACCGTTGACAACGCCCCGCCCCAACCCTGGAACGCCGACAAGAAGACCGCCAGCACGAGCAGCAATACACCGGCGCCGACGATGATCCAGAAGCGCTGCTTCACCCGTGTCTCCCCTTTACCGGTACTTGAGCGAATCGACCGAGCGCAACGTCAGGAAGAGGCCCAAGAACACGAAGCTCAGATAAAAAACAATGTGCTTCGTGTCGAGGATGCCCTTGCTGAAGTCTTCGAAATGGCTGACCAGCGACAACTCGCTCAGCCACTGCCCGAAAGTCGAACCCGGATCGCCCAACAGCCCGGCGAGCCACAAGAGCAGCACCGCGCCGAGGCCGCCCACGCCGGCCACCACTTGGCTGCGGGTGAGCGACGAAATGAAGATGCCAACGACCAAGAACGCCTCGCCCTGCAGAAAGAGGCCCAAGAAGGCCACCAGCAGGGTCGGCCCGTGCGGATTGCCGAAGAAGAACAGGCTGCTCGTGAGCCCGAGCGCCAGCACCACCATGACGGCGAACACAGTGCTCGCCGCCAAGAACTTGGCGACCACGATGTCGAGGACATCGAGCGGCGACGTGAGCAAGAGCTCCATCGTGCCGGCGCGGTGCTCGTCCGCGAAGGTGCCCATCGTGATGAACGGCAGCATGAAGAGAGTCAATGCCGCCAGGCTGGTCATGACCGGACGGAGGAGGTACAGCTGCAAGCCGGCCGGTTGCACCTCTTGTCCCGACGCCGTCATCCGCTCGCGCAGGTACGTATCGAACGCCACGTACTCGCGCACCGCATTCATGAAGAACAGCCCGGCCAGCAACACGAACACGGTGATCACCACGTAGGCGATCGGCGATGTGAAGTAGGCCCGCATCTCGCGGGCGTAGACCGGTAGAATCCCTTTGCCCGTCACGCCGCCCGCCCTTCCGCCGAAACGACCCGCAAATAGATTTCCTCGAGGCTGGTTTCCTGGGTCCGCATTTCGACGAGTCCCCAGCCGTGCTCGACGATCAGTTTCGCAAGCGCCGGGCGCAGGTCGTCGCGGCGCTCGCACAACAGCCGGTAGCGCCGCCGCCCGGGGGTCGCCGGCGCGGCCTCGACGCGCTGCACGCCGGCCACTGCACCCACTTCCGCACTCACATCGGCCGCCACGATGATTTCGAGGTGCAAGGTCTCGCGGTCGGTGCCGTGGGTGCTCAAATCCTTCAAGTCCTCCGCCAACACGATGTGCCCCTGGTTGATGATGATGACCCGCTCACACGTCATGGTGACTTCCGGCAGAATGTGCGTCGACAAGATGATCGTGTGTTCGCCCGCCAGTTCACGCACCAACCGCCGCACCTCCACCACCTGCTTCGGGTCGAGCCCGGAAGTCGGTTCGTCCAGGATCAGAATAGGTGGCCCGTGCAGGATGGCCTGCGCCAGTCCAACCCGTTGCCGGTAGCCCTTCGACAGCTTGCCCGTGGTGCGGTTCTGCACATCGCCCAAGCCGCAGCGCTCGACCGTCGCATCGAGCCGGCGGCGAATCTCCGAGCGCGGCACCATCTTGATGCGCGCCACGAATTCGAGGTACTCGCGGACCCGCATGTCGGGATAGAGCGGCGGCGATTCCGGCAAGTAGCCGATGCGCCGTTTGACTTCGTCGGCCTGCTCGAAGACGTCGAATCCGGCGACGCGCGCCGTGCCTTCGGTCGCCGGCTGGAAGCAGGTGAGAATGCGCATCGTGGTGCTCTTGCCGGCCCCATTCGGGCCCAAGAACCCGACGATTTCACCGGCCCGCACCTGAAAGCTCACATTTTCGATGGCGCGCTTGCCCGGATACACCTTGGTCAGGCGGTCGGCGACGATCACGGTGGTGACTCCGGTCGAACGAGACGGTTGCGTCGAAGCACTGGCCTGGGGCGACGAACGCGCCATTCTAACAGACTGGCGCCGGGCCCCGGCAAGGGCACCAGGCCGGCGGGGGACGCCTTGGGCTAGCATCCCCGCCCTTAGGCGTTTACAGTCAGAGATGCACCCTCGCCGCCCCATGGAGATGCCATGTCCCGCCTGCCGCTCAGCGTCCTGGTGACGACGCTCGACGAGGCCGAGAACCTCCAGGCCTGCCTGGACAGCGTCTGCTGGGCGGACGAGGTCGTGGTCGTGGACTCGGGCAGTTCCGACGCCACGGTGGAGATCGCCCACCGCGCCGGGGCGCGAGTTCTGGTCCATCCCTACGAGAGCGCGGCGCGCCAGAAGAACTGGGCTTTGCCGCTCGTTCGCCACCCGTGGGTTCTGATCCTGGACGCCGACGAACGCGTCAGTCCCGAACTCGCTGCCGAGATTCAGGGTGTGCTCGCCGCGGACGGCCCGGCCGACGGCTACTTCTTGAACCGGCGCAGTTTCTTCCTCGGCCAGGCAGTGCGCCACTGCGGCTGGGATCGCGACTTCATCCTGCGCTTCTTCCGCACGACCCAGGGCCGTTATAACGACAAACTGGTGCACGAAACCCTGCAACTGGACGGCCGGAGTGCCCGCCTGCGCGGCGCGTTGTGGCACTACACCTATCGCTCGTTTGCCGACTACCTGGAGCGCCTGAACCGTTATACGGCGCGCGGTGCGGCCGATTTGCGCGCCGCCGGCCGCCGCCCGTCCATCGCCGCGCTGCTCTTGCGCCCGCCGGCCCGCTTCCTGCGGATGTACGTCCTGCAACGCGGCTGCCTCGACGGCCGGGTCGGCCTCCTCGTCTGCACGCTGGCGGCGTACAGTGTATGGCTGAAGTACGCCCGGCTCTTGGAACCGGCGGCCGTTGCGGTCCGCCCGACGATCGATGCCCGACCCACCCCGCACGCGGCGCCGGCCGCCGAGGAGGTGCGCCCGTGAGCTTGCCATCCAGTTTGCACTTGGACGCCGGACGTGATTTCCGTGGCGGCCAACGCCAAGTCCTCTACCTGTTGCAGGGGTTGCACCGGCGTGGACATCGCGTTCTGTTGTGCTGTCCGAAGCACGGCCCGTTGCATGAACGCGCCGTCGAAGCCGGCATTCCATGCCAGCCTCTGACGCTGCGGAGCGGGCTCGATTTCGCGTCGGCCGTCCGGCTGGTGCGGCTGGTGCGCGACGGCGACTTCGATTTGGTGCACGCCCACGACGCGCACAGCCACAGCATCGCACTCGCGGCGCAAGGCATCGGCCGGCATCGCGCCCTGTCGGACCACTTGATCGTCACCCGGCGCAGCATCGGCCAGGCGGCGGGCCGGCTCGACCGCCTGAAATACGGCCAACCAGGTGTCGCCTACATCGCGATTTCCAACGCCGTGCGCGATTCACTCGGACGTAATGGCGTCATCCCGGCCCATATCACCGTGGTGCCGAGCGGTGTCGAACCGCGCCCACCCGCGGCGCGCCACGTCGACGATCCGTGGGGCCTCGCACTGCGCGGCGTCCGCGTCATCGGTACCGTCGGACACCTGACGCGTGAGAAGAACCACTCGCTCTTGCTCGAGGCATTTGCCCGGGTCAGGCGCCAGATCCCCGACGTGCATTTGCTGATCGCCGGCGATGGCGCGTTACGTGCAGCGCTCGAACGGCGCGCCAACAGCCTCGGGATCGCGGCGCACGTGACGTTCGCGGGGCAGCTCGAAGATGTGAGTACGGCGTACGGCATTCTGTCGGTGTTCGCGCTATCCTCCGATGTCGAGGGCCTGTGCACGGCGCTCCTCGATGCGATGGCCGCCGGCGTTCCCGTCGCCACTACGGCGGTGGGCGGCGTCATGGAAATCGCCCGGCACGGCGATTCGGCGATGGTGGTGCCGGCGCGCGATCCGGACGCGCTTTCGGGCGCCATCGTGCGCCTGCTCGAGCAACCGGACCTCGCCCAACGGCTGGTGGAAGGCGGGCGGCGCGTCGCCGAACGCCACGGCATCGACCGCATGGTGGAGGGCACGACCGCGGTGTACGAGCGCGTGTTGCGCACCGCACCCACCCGGCCGCAACCCGCCGCGGCGGCGCCACGGACCCAAGCGCGATGATCCCGTTCGTGAAGATGCACGGCTCGGGAAATGATTTCGTGATCATCCACGAATCCGACCTGGCCCGGAACCCACCCATCGATCCCGTGGCGCTCGCGCGCGCCGTGTGCGACCGGCATTTTGGAATCGGCGCCGACGGGCTGCTGGCCTGGGGCCCGCGGCCGGCGCGCGACGGCACGCCACGCGTTCGCATGCTCTACTGGAATGCCGACGGATCGCGCGCCGAAATGTGCGGCAACGGCGCCCGCTGCGTCGCGCGCTTGGCATGGGAAGGCGGCGCCGTCGGCACTTCGTTCAGCCTCGAAACCGACGCCGGCGACCGGGCGGTGCGGGTGCGGACCACTGGAGCTGCCGGCCCAATCATCGAAATCGACATGGGTCCGGCGGTCTGGGATCCAGCCTCTCCACCGCTCTGCCCGATGACCGTCAACGCCGAGCAACTCCACGTCAGCGCCGTCTCGATGGGCAATCCACACGCCATCGTCTTCGTCACGGACAAAGCCACCCTCGAACGCATCCCGCTCGCGACCACCGGCGCCGCACTGTCGGCGCACGCAGCGTTCCCGCACGGCGCCAATGCAAGCTTCGTCGCGGTCGATGCCGAGGGACTGCATCTGCGCACCTGGGAACGTGGCTCCGGGTCGACACTGGCGTGCGGCACCGCAACGTGTGCCGCATTTGCAGTCGCGCGGCGCACGCGCCAGCTCGAAGCGCAACGGGTGCAGGTGCACCAACCCGGCGGCTCGGTCGAAGTCTGGGAAGGTGCCGGAGGCCACCTGTGGATGGCGGGGCCGGCCGTCAAAATCGCCGCCGGGGACTTGGCCGCCGAGAGACTCTAGGCGCGCTCACCCTTCAAGAACCGCATCGCCAGCGCGACGTCGTCGCGGCTGCCGATGAACAGCGGCGTGCGCTCGTGCAAATCTTGTGGTTCGATATCGAGGATATTGCGTTCGCCGTCGGTCGCGGCGCCACCGGCCTGCTCGGCAATGAACGCCAGTGGATTGGCTTCGTAGAGGAGCCGCAGCTTGCCGCGCGACGCCTTGGCTTCCTTACGATCCGACGGGTAGAAATACAACCCGCCATACAACAGATTGCGGTGGAAGTCCGCCACCAGGGAACCGATGTAGCGCAGACTGCGCGGCCGGCGGCCCTCGGCGCCGTTGCCCACTTCACCCTTGAGGTAATCGACGAGCGCCTGCATGTTCGCCGACCAATACTTAGCGTTGCCTTCATTGCAACTGTAGAGCGGGCCGCTTGGCGGTGTGGTGATCGCTTCGTGCGACAGCAAGAACTCGCCGACGCTCGGGTCGAGCGTGAAGCCATAGACGCCCTGGCCGAAGGTGTACACGAGCATGGTGCTCGGCCCGTAGACGATATAACCGGCGCAGATCATCTTGCGCCCCGGCTGCAGCAAATCCGACAGTGTTCCATCATCGGTGGCGCGCTGATTGCGCCGCCGGTAGATGCCGAAGATCGTGCCGATGTTGACATTGGCGTCGATATTCGACGACCCGTCGAGCGGGTCGAAGACCAGCACGTACGGGCCCTTCTTGAACTGCTGCGGAATCGGAATCGGGTCGGCCATCTCTTCGGAAGCCATGACGCACAGGTAACCGGTGTGATCGAGCACCTTCACCATGACGTCGTTGGCGAAGTCATCCAGCTTCATGACCTGTTCGCCCTGGACGTTGGTCTTGCCCGTGCCGCCCAAAGCGTCCAGCAACCCGGCCTTGTTGACCTCGCGCGAGATGAGTTTGGCAGCGATCTGGATGTCGAGGAGCAACCCCGAGAACGCGCCCGTCGCCTCGGGATGGCGATGCTGGCACTCGACGATGAACCGCGAAAGGGTCATGCCCTTCAGGCTGGTCATGACGGGACTCCTGACGGTTGTGCGGGCGTACCGCTGGATGGCCAGGAGTATACGCACTCGACCGTGGGCGCGGCAGCTAGGACTTGGATCCCGCTCCGACCGTCTCCTTGCCTTCCGGCGCACCTTTGCCGGTGGCCGGGCGGCTGTCGTCACGATAGCCGTAGTACTTGTGATCGTAGTAGTACGGCAGCACCTCGGCGTGGTTGTTGACGATCACACCGAGGATGTTCGCATCGACATCGAGCAACACGTCACGGGCCCGAACCACGAGTTCGCGTGGCGTGACACCCGCCATCACCACCATGAGGACGCCGTCGACCTCGGGCGACACCTGCATGGGGTCGCTGACCGGAATCACCGGCGGACAATCGATGATGATCGTATCGTAGTAGAACTTCAGCTCGTTGAGAGCCTCGGCGAGCCGGTGTGTGTCGAACAGATACGACGGCGTCGGGTCGGGGCGCCCGGCGCTCATGATCTTCAGGGTGTCGCACGGCGTATCCTGCACGCAGTCCAGAACATCGCGCTCGCCCGACAACACTTCAACGAGTCCCGGCTGACGCGACACACCGAAGTATTTGTGCACCTTGGGGCGGCGCAAGTCGGCGTCGATAATGATCGTCTTGGTGCGTTTGTGGCGCGCGATGGTCAGCGCCAGGAACGCCGCCACGGTACTCTTGCCCTCGCCCAGCGTCGCACTGGTCACCATGAAGGATTTGCTGTTGTTGGCGCGCGTCTTCTGGCGCAGCTTGCCCCACAGACGGCGCATTTCGATGCCGAGCGCCGATTCCTCGGAGTAACAGTCGAAGACTGTGATCTTGTCCTTGTCGCTCACGGATTTCCTCCGCTACCTCGAGGGGGCCGGGATGCTGGCCGGGCGCACGGGGTTCACACTGGGCCGTACCGCCGACGGCGTGACGCCGCCACGCAAGATTTCTTCGGCGCGCGCCCGTGGCACCGTGACGTGCTGCTTGCGGAGCAGCTTCTCGTACAACGCCATACCGCCGATGACCATCACCAGCAACAGGATCGAGCTGCCGAGCACCAAGTGCCGGCGCCGGCTGGCCGGGATGCCGCCGAACGGCATGCCGTTCGGAACCAGCGGCACCGTCCCGACGACGCGCAAGTTGAGCACCCGTTCGATCTCTTCGACGTCCTTGAACGACTTGTCGAGATACTCGAGGCCGAGGATCGAACCGACGCCACCCAAGAGAGCCAGCACGAAGGCCAAGAGCGTCAGGCGCTTCTTGTCGGGCTTGATCGGCGCCACCGGCTTCTCCGGTGGATCGACGACGCTGACGCCGCCCGCGAGTTCGGTCGCCATCATGGTTTCGGACAGTTCGGCGCTCTTGATCGTGCGCTCGAACGTTTCGAGATCGGAGCGCGCTTGTAGGGCCCGATCCTGCAGCGCGGTCAACTGCAATTCGAGTTCGGGCTGGGCTTCGGCGCGTGACGAATAGCGGCCCAGCTGGCGATCGAGGTCGCTGGCGACGCTGCGCAAGACGTCGGTGGCGACGGTTTCGTAGGCATACTCCGCGATGCGCTCGCGATAGAACGCGTCGACCCGCGCGAACTTGTCCTCGGCCAGCGCCGACAATCGTGCCCGCAGCGCACTGCGCGTCGAACCGTTGCCGTCCAGGGCCGTGCCGTTCGTACCGGGCGCCCGCTGCACGTCGTCCGACAGTTCGTCTTCGAGCCCGGCCCGTAGCCGGCGTTCGAGGGCCGCGACTTCCTTGTCGGCGCGCAAGGCCTTCACGTCGGGAAGCGCCTCGAGCACGCTGCGCAGGAGTTCACGCAAGTTGTCGGTGCGGTGCTCGCCTTGATCCACGTCCGCCTGCATGCGCCGCAGCTCGGCTTTGGCGCTGGCCACATTGGCCACGTTGACCGTGCCGCTGGCATTCTGTTCGCGGATCAGCTTCGACTGGAAATCGCGCAGGTCTTTTTCCGCGCCTTCGACCTTGTCGCTGTAGATGCGTTGCTGGGCCGACGAGAACTTGAACAGTTCCTCGAGCTTGTCCATGCGCTCGCGCTTGACTTCGGTGACGAAGTCTCTGGCGACTACCTTGGCGAGAATATAGGCACTCTCGGCGTCGTTGTCGGCAACCGCCACGGTGAACATGTTGTTGTCGGCAACCTTGACGTCGAGCTTCTCGCGCAGCCCGCGAACCAGCAGGCGCATGGC
This sequence comes from bacterium, assembly GCA_031362565.1. Lineage (GTDB taxonomy): Bacteria > Krumholzibacteriota > Krumholzibacteriia > JANLSU01. Next base: position 45,895 of record JANLSU010000126.1, read on the forward strand.
GATTTCTTCCGTCGGGACGTCCGGATTGCGCGTGTCGTGCATCATTTTGGCGCGCGCCAGAATCGTCGGATCGTTCTGCAGCCCCAGCTCGCGGATGACGCCTTCCAGAAATTCGCGCCCCTCGACCTGGGTGCGGACGTCCGCCAATTGGTCCTTGCGGCGAGTCCGCTTGTCTTCGCCGACGATGGCGCGCTCGAGTTCGTTGTTGACGCGGGTGCGCTGCTCGACCAGCAGGCGCGCCTGGGAAATGTACAGCGGACTCATGAAACGAACCGCGACCGCCGTAATGCTGGTGATGAACAGGACTGGCAGAATGACGAACAACCGCCGGCGCCAAATCAGCCGGAAGTAACGCATGACGTCCAGCCGGGTATCATCGGCCTCGAGCACGCGGCGTTCGGGTTTCGCTGCCATTCTGTCCCTCTCCTGACGCGATGAGCGGTCGGATCGGCCGACGGGAATCTCGCCTTGGCGCGCGAGCCGTGTGGCAAGCAGCAAGAACTGCACCCGGCATCGCGCCAACGCGCGCGGCGGTGCCGCACGCCGGCGTTTGCAGGAACGAAGCCGGAAGCAATGCCTGGAATCAGAGGCGGCGCAGATGCAGGCCCTTGAGGTATTCACCCTCGGCGTGGGCCAGCGCCACGGGATGGTCGGCAGGCGCACCGAGCCGGTCGAGCACTTGCACGGCGGCACCCGCTTCGGCGGCGGCCGCGAAGGCCATGCGCCGGAAGGCGACCATGTCGACGTACTGCGAGCAGGAAAAAGTGAAGAGTTCGCCGCCCGGGGCGAGGATTTCCAATGCCTGGCGGTTGATTTCCTTGTAACCGCGGAGCGCGGCTTCGACCTGGTGCTTCTTCTTGGCGAACGCCGGTGGATCGAGCACCACGAGATCGTAGCGCGTGCCCTGGCGCTGCGCATCGCGCAGAAAATCGAAGGCGTCGCCCTGCACGACCTCGCCCGCCTCGAAACCGTTGCGCGCCGCGTTGCGCCGCAAGAGCGCCACCGCGGCTTCGCTCGACTCGACACTGGTCACCGCGGTCGCGCCGCCGGCTTGCGCCGCGATGCCGAAGGCACCGGTGTACGCAAAGCAGTTGAGCACCCGCCGGCCCGCGGCACGGGCGCGCACCCGGGCGCGGTTGTCGCGTTGGTCGAGAAAGAAGCCGGTCTTCTGGCCGGCATCCGGCTGGACGCCATATCGCAAACCGAGCTCGCGAATCTCGATCTCGTCCGCGAGCGGTTCGCCGGCAACCACGCCTTTGCGCATCGGCAAGTCTTCTTCACGCCGTACCGGAATATCGCTCCGTTCGTAGATCGTCCGCGGGTGCAGGCGCGACACCAGGATCTCGACGACACGATCGCGCAAACGTTCCATGCCGGCGGTTTGGATTTGCGTTACCAGCACATCGGCGTAGCGATCGACGATGAGTCCCGAGAGCAAGTCCCCTTCACTCGCCACCAGCCGGTAGGCGTCGGTCTCCGGCGGAATCACCGCGGCGCGCAACTGCAGTGCGGCGTCGATGCGCACCTCGAGCAGCTCTTGGATGCTTTCGATCTCGTGCCACGCCAAGAGCCGCACCGCCAGACTGCGCGATGGATTGGCGTAGCCGACCGCGACGAATTTCCCGAACTCGTCCTCGACCCGGCACAAACTCCCGGGATCCAGGTCCGGCAGCGTCTCGAACGCCCCCGAGAACAACCACGGGTGGCCGGCACGTGCCGACTTGGAGCGTTCCTTCTTGAGCCGGACAACTGGCAGGACGAGCACTTCATTCTCCCCGGTACACAGGCGGACGTTTGGCCCGGAACGCTTGCAGGCCTTCCAGCCGGTCCGCGGTCAGCAAGAGCGCCTCGTAGGCCTGCTGCTCGAGAGCGAGACCGGCCGCGAGTTCGACCTCGAGTGCGGCATCGAGTGCCTGCTTGGCCTGGCGCACCGCGAGCGGCGCGTTGACCGCAATCTCGCGCGCCAGCGCCTGTGCCGCCGGCAACACCTCGGACGCCGGTACGACACGCGTCGCGAGCCCAGAGGCCAGCGCCTCGGCGGCATCGATGCGCCGCGCCGTGAAAATCATTTCCTTGGCGCGCGCCAGACCGACGATGCGCGGCAGGCGTTGCGTGCCGCCGGCTCCCGGCATGATCCCGACTGCGACCTCCGTCAGGCCGCAACGCGCGGTCGCCGCGAACACCCGCAGATCGCACGCCAGCAACAATTCCATGCCGCCGCCGAAGGCGACGCCGTTCACCGCCGCGATGGTCGGAAACGGCAATCGTGCGACCGCATCGAAGACCTGCGAGATGAGGCGCACGAAAGCCCGTGTCTCATCGAGCGTCATACCCTGGCGCTCTTTGAGATCGGCACCCGCACTGAAGGCTTTGTCGCCCGCCGCGGTGACAATCGCCGCGCGCACACTCCGGTCGCCGCGCACGGCGTCGACGGCGCCGAGCAAGGCCTCCAGCAAGCCGCGATTGAATGCGTTGAGTGCCAGAGGACGGTTCAGTGTCCAGGTGACGATGTCATCGGCGCGCGACGTGACGACGAGCGGCGCTTCGGTGGTCATCAAGGCTCCTTCGGAAGCGGCCTCGGCTGGGCGACGTTACGCGGCACGGCGCGCACGATCAAGCCCCTTGCGGGCGCGAGCCGCTTTGCCGCATGCTCCTCCAATGCCACAGCGAGGCCAGGAACTCATCGAGCCCGCGACGTTCCTCGATCGTCTCCTGGACGATTTTCGTATCCCAGGCGATGCGCTCGTGGTCACGCACGACAATCCGGATCCCGATTCGTTGTCGTCCGCCTACGGACTCCAGACCCTGTTCGAAGCCGTGCTGGGCCGCAAGACGACGATCGGCTACGGCGGCATCATCGGCCGCGCCGAAAATCGCGCCCTGGTGCGGGCCTGCAAGATTCCCGTCGTGCCGCTCGATCAACTCGACTTGAACGCCTTCACGACATTGGCGCTCGTCGACTCGCAGCCGCAGACCGGCAACAATTCGATCCCGGCGGCGGCGCAGATCGACCTCGTCATCGACCATCATCCGTTGCGCCCCACGACCACGGAGCGGGCGCGTTGGGTGGACGTGCGCAGCGATTTCGGCGCGTCGGCGACCATCGTTTGCACGTACCTGCAACAGAAGAAGGTGGCGGTTCCGACCCTGCTCGCGACGGCATTCGTCTACGCCATCAAATCGGAGACGCAGGATCTCGGCGTGCGCGCCAACGAGCACGATCGCGAGACCTACTTCCAACTCTTTCAGGCCACCGATCCGCGGCTGTTGTTCGAAATCACCCATCCCAAGGTATCGCTCGAGTACTTCCGTATCTTGGGCGACGTGACGCGCCGCACGATGCTGTATGGCCCCGCCGCCGTGACTTACATCGGCGACATTCCGAACCCCGACTTTGTCGCCGAAATGGCCGACATGGTGATGCGCCTGGAAGGCGTCGACTGGGCGCTCTGCATGGGCGTGTACGGCGAGACGCTCATCCTGTCGCTGCGCACCAATCGCGAGGCCGGCGGTGCCGGACAGATGATCCAGAAACTGGTGCGCGGTCTGGGCCAAGCCGGCGGCCACGGCCTCATGGCCGGCGGCAAGGTGACCAACGTGCCGGCAGATCGCAGTGCGCGGCACCAGGTCGTGAACGGCATCCGCGATCGCTTCTTGAACGAACTCGGGATGCAGGACGAACCGCCGCGCACCATCGTCGACGACTGAGGCGTCAATCCACGAACGTGAACGCATCGTCCCGGTGCACCGCGGCGGCGGCGCCGCGCTGGCGTTGGCGGTCGCGATACGTCGCCTGTTTGCGAGCGAAGTATTCGGGTTCACGCGCCGCCTTGCGATAGGCGAACGCCGCATTGGCGCAGGCCTTGCCGCAGTACTGGCCGCTGCGCGGTCCCGCCACGAGCCGCGCGCACTGGCGCCACTCGGACCCGCCGCTGCGGATCACTCCGGCGCAGCGTGCCACGACGCCGTCGAGCGCCGGACGCGACATCAAGTCCACGAGCGCCGTGCTCAGGAGTTCCTCGACGGCGGCGGGCAGTGCCGTGCGGACGCGTGCCGCCCGCAGCGGCGGCAGCTCGAAGCCGGCACGGCGTTCCGGTTCGGCAACCCGCAACGTGACCGACGCAAGCCACTGATTCGCGGCGAGGGCGCCGACCCGGCCCGCCGACAGCCGCTCCTGAGCCGCACCCCGCAAACCCGCGATGTCAGCCCGCAGCGCCACCTCGGCACCGTCTGTCCAGGCAGCCCCCGGCGCAAATTCGCCCAGAAAAGCCCGCAAGAGTGCCTCTTCTTCCCATCCCAACGCCCGATTCAAGAGTTCGACCCACAACATGCAACCCCGCCCCCTCCCGGCAACGTGACAGTCACAAATGGACGCTCGGGGCCGCCCAGGTCAACGGAAAATCCACGGCACCGCGCTTGCATACCACGGTTGACTTGGCATTCCCGGCATGGTTCGCTTGAAACGGCGCCGAACTTTGGGAGAGTACCGATGCACTGGACGCGATGTCTCATGGGGGGAATCGGCCTCCTCGCCGTCACGGCCGCCGCAAGTCCGCGTCCGGGCTTTGTCCAAGCCGAGCGCGTCGGTGGCGTGGAGCTGCGAACCGGCGTCACCACGAAGACTCAACCGTGGATTGCCGCCGCCGACACCTCAGTGACGTGCTTCGAGGGCCCCCTGAACTTGGCGCTCAATCCGGGCTGCTTCCGCTTGCTCGCGCCGCCCTCGGGCGGCGACTGCATCTCGCATCAATCGCAGGTCTTCATTCAGGACTTCGTGCCGACATTCGCGACGCCGCATCGGATCGTGGGATTTCGCTTCATCAGCAACGATGGCAGCACCGTCTTCCCGGCGGCCGGAGTCGTCGTCACGCCGTTCGACCCGGGCCGGTTTCCTAACTCGACCGAGCTGAACGCCCTGCAGGTCCAAAATGTGCCGACCGCGCATGATACCGCCATTGTCACCGTGACGCTTCCGAACAACTCGCCGGCACTTGTCGTCACCTCCGGAGTCGATGTCTGGATCTGTTTGCGGTTTCCGGAGGGCGGCCACCTGACCGACTTCGGTGTCGGTCCGGGGATCATCGTCGACCATGTGGTGCCGGATCAGGCGTGCGACTTCTTCACGCACGACAACGGGTTGCACTATTTCAACAACGTCGCGAGTGACCCGCTCGATTGGGGCTTCGAACTGATCTACGAACCGGTCACCGCGGTCACGCCCGTCTCATGGACCGACATCAAGCGCCTGTACGGCGCGGCGCCGATTGCCTCACCGCTCTTCAGGACTCCGTAGGGGCCAGCGCCGTAGCACCTCGTAACGCGGCGGCCCGGCCGGCCTCTGGTGGCTGCGGAAAAGCCCCACCCATGGCGCCGGGAGCGGTTCCACGCCACCTGGCGTGACCGGCACCACGAACCGGCCGGCCCCGGGCCCACGCGCCAAAGTCACGTGCGGCTGAAACGCCCGCGCCGCCGCCGGCCATCCGAGCGCCACGAGCGCCGATTCGATGCCCCGTTGGAGCGGCACGAGCCGCTCGCCCAACTCCACGACTCCCACCCAATCGACACCGGGAAACGTCCCCAGACCGCCCAGCCCGAGGCACGGTGCCACGGCCCCTTCGACCGGGCCCGAAATCGCCGCCGCTACGCCGTCCACCCGCGCCGCCGCCACTTCGCCCAGAAAAACGAGTGTCAGGTGCATGGCGCTGACATCCACCCAGCGCCGGCCGCCGCCCGGTTCGGCAGCGCGCAGGCGTGCCTGGAGCGCGGCGATTTCGACCCTGAGGCGAGGCGGCAATTCGAGGCCGACGAAAAGTCGCATGCCCGCCAGCTTACGCCCCTTGGCGCGACCGAGGGGTGGCTTGACCCAGGCCTGGCCGTTGCATTAAGATATTCGAATTCGCAGATAAGGTGGTCATGCGCGCCCTTCCCGACTTCTTCAAAGCCCTGGCGGACTCGACCCGGCTCCGAGTCCTCCGCCTCCTGGACGAGGCGGAGTTGAACGTCAACGAGCTGGTCGAGGTCTTGGAGCTGCCGCAGCCCACCGTGTCGCGCCATTTGGCAGTGCTGCTGCACGCCGGGCTCGTTCACCGGCGGCGCGATGGCCAGTGGACGTTCTATAGCGTGACCGCCGGCAACGGCTGGAACGCCGATGGTTTTGGAACCGCGCTCCGCGCCCGGTGGCGTGAGTTGCCGGAAGGCGGCCGCGATGTGCAGCGGCTCGAGGCTTGTCTCGAAGCACGGACGCGTTCGACGCACGAGTTCTACGCCCGCATCGCGCCGACCTGGGACCGCATGCGTGCCGGACTCGATGTGGAGGGATTGCACGGGCGCCTCTTGGCCGGGCTCCTGCCGGGTACACTCGACCTCGTCGACGCCGGCACCGGCACGGGTGCGTTGCTGCCGGCGCTCGCGCCCGCCGCCCGGCGTCTCGTGGGTGTCGACCGGTCGGTCGAAATGTTGGCGGAGGCGCGGCGGCGCATCGCGGCCGAAGGTTTGAGCGGCGTGGCGCTGGTGCGCGCCGACCTGGCGGCCCTGCCTTTCGCGGACGCCACGGTGGACGGCGTGTGTTCGCTTTTGGCGCTGCACCACGCCGCGCGGCCCGAGGCCGTCGTCGCCGAATTCGCGCGCACCGTGCGGCCGGGAGGCAGCGTCGTCGTCAGCGACTTCGTGCCGCACACCGAAGAGTGGATGCGCAATGAACTGGCGCACGCCTGGCTCGGTTTTCCGGCCGAACGCGTCGCCCAATGGTTTGCAACCGCGGGACTGGCCGGCATCGACACGCGCACCGTGCGCCGCCGCCCGCGCGCCGGCTCGCCGGCAATGCCCGATTTGTTCGTGGTGCGCGGCCGCAAGCCGCACGCCGTCTGAGTGTCCGTCAACCCAGGAGAGGTCATGAGCACGAATACCGAGAACGCCAAGATCGCCGACCCGAGTCTTGCTGCCGCCGGCAAGATGCGCATCGAGTGGGCTGAGTCCCGCATGCCCGTGATGATGGCGCTCATCAAGCGCTACGAGGCGACGAAGCCGCTGAAGGGCATGCGCATCGCCGGCTGCCTGCATGTGACCAAGGAAACCGCCGTGCTGGTGCGGGCGTTGCACGCCGCCGGCGCCGACGTCTCTTGGTCGGGTTGCAACCCGCTGTCGACACAAGACGACGTCGCCGCGGCGCTCGCCGCCGAGGGCGTGTCGATCTTCGCATGGCACGGCATGAACGTCGACGAGTTCTACTGGTGCATCCGGAAGACGCTCGAGTTCGAACCGACGTTGACCCTCGATGACGGCGCCGACCTCATCTTCACCGTGCACAAGGATCACCACGCGCTGGCCGACAAGATCATCGGCGGCACCGAGGAGACGACGACCGGCGTGCACCGGCTGCGCGCCATGGCGGCCGACGGCGCGTTGCGCTACCCGGTGATCGCGGTGAACGACGCCGAGACCAAGTGGGACTTCGACAACGTTTACGGCACCGGCCAGTCGTCCATCGACGGCATCCTGCGGGCGACGAGCATTCTGCTGGCCGGCAAGAACTTCGTCGTCGCCGGCTTCGGCCATTGCGGACGCGGCGTCGCGATGCGGGCCCGCGGCATGGGCGCCAACGTCATCATCACCGAAGTCAAGGCGACGGCGGCTCTCAAGGCGACGCTCGAAGGCTTCACGGTCATGACCATGGACCAAGCCGCCAAGGTCGGCGATGTCTTCATCACCGCCACCGGGATGAAGGACGTCATCGTCAAGCGCCACTTCGAATCGATGCGTGACGGTGCCGTCGTGTGCAACACGGGCCACTACGACTGCGAAATCAACTTACAAGACCTGGCGGCACTCACGTCGCGGGTGCGTGAAGTCCGGGCCAACAACAAGGAATACTCCGTCAGCGGCAACCGCCGGATCTACGTGCTGGCCGACGGCCGCCTGGTGAACCTGGCCGCCGCGGAAGGCCACCCCTCCGAGGTCATGGACATGTCGTTCGCGAACCAGTTCATGTCGATGGTGCGCTTGGCCAAGGAAGGCCGCACCCTCGCCAAGACGGTGCACGACATTCCGGTAGCGCAGGATCAGGAAATCGCCACGCTCAAGCTGCAGACGATGGGCATGGGCCTCGACGCACTGACACCCGAGCAGATCAAGTACGCGACGGACTACAGTTCCGGTACCTGATCCGGCGCCGCTGGGTGCAAGGCGGCGGTTCCGCGCCAAGGCGGAACCGCCGTCCTACCAAGGAGTGCTCGTTGCCCGTGACCACACCCGGAGCCTTGTCGGCAACCGCCACCGCCGCCGCACGCGGCGTCGCGGCGTTCGTGGATGCGACCATTGCACTCGTGCTGGCCGTCATTGCGCACGGTGTGTCGAACACCGGTGGCACGACGCTCGTGCCGCTCGACCGCGGTGTCTGGGTCGCAACCCTCGTACTGTTCGCACTGCGCGACGTAGCCTCGGGCGCGAGTCTCGCGAAGTGGATGCTCGGACTGCGGCTCGAGATGGCGAATGGTGCTCCGACGACGCTCGCCGACCGCCTGCGCCATGTGCCCTTCGGACTCTCGCCGCTCGGACTCGTGCCGGCCTTCGAACGCCGCACCCCATGGCGCGTCGCGGTCTACGTCCCGTCGGGACGCGGTCTCGCGGTGCGCGCCGCGGCGGCGGCCGTGCTCATTGGCGGTTCGGCGGTGATCACCACCCTGGTGCGGCGTCCGAGTATCGGCCGCACTGACGCTCTGCAGCTCGCGCAAACAACGATCCTGGGCGATCCACATCTTGCCGACGCGTTGGGCGGCCCGCTCGCCGCCGAAGTCGGACGCACGAGTCCGCACGCCAATGCGACCTGGCGCAGCAGCGAGGGCGATTTCGAACTGCGCGTGCGCGGCACGCGTGCCATGCAAACCATGGTGGTGCGTGCCCGCAAGGTCGACGGCCAGTGGGCTGTGGAAGAGGTGACGGACATCGAACAAACACGGCTCGATGCGCCACCACGCGGATCGATGGTCCACCGGTAGGCCGTGCAGGCGTCCAAACCCCTTAGGGTTGCCGGGAACCAAACGATGCCGTATCGTCTTCAAGCGAGCCCGGACTGTCCGGGGTGCGGGAGTCCGAAGCGAGTTTTGGAGGTCCGAAAGTGAGCGAGCTGTTGAACGTAAAAGACAACGACTTCCAGAAGGAGGTCCTCGACTCCCCGCTGCCGACCCTCGTCGATTTCTGGGCGCCGTGGTGCGGACCGTGCCGGGCCCTGGCACCGATCATCGAGGAGATCGCCACCGATTTCAAAGGGCGCCTGAACGTCGTCAAGGTGAACACCGACGAGAGCAACGAAGTCGCGATGCGCTATTCGATCCGCAGCATCCCGACCGTGATGCTGTTCAAGGGCGGCCAAGTCGTCGAGTCGATTGTCGGCGCGCTTCCCAAGCGCCACTTCGTGGACACGATCCAGAAGCATCTCTAATATTTCGCGGCCACGTGCCACGACTCGACGGCGGAGCTTCGGCTTCGCCGTCGGCGTTTCGGGCCTCGGGATCAGTCGTGCGGTTGTTGCGTCTGCGGGGCCGGGAATCGGAACGTGACACGCACCGTGCCGCCCACCGGCACTCCGCTCTGGCGCTGGGCGCGATACGTCGAGCGGCGCGCCGCATCCTGGGCTGCTTGGTCGAAGACCGGATCCGTCGACGACAGGGTTTCCAACGTCGTGACCTCGTCGCTGCGGCCGACGGTGACGAGGATCGTGACTTCGCCGGCTTTCGTCGCACCCTCGGGATACTCCGGAGTGATTTGGTTGACGACCTCGGCACCCTCCAGATCGGAGGTTTCGTCGTTGGCTGGCCGCGGCCTGGACGGCGGGATCGGGCGCTGCTCGCGCGCCAGCCGGTTCTGTTCGTCGGTGCCGAGCCCGGCGCCGAGCTCGGGAATCGAACGCCGCTCGCGCGTCTGCTTCGAGACGACCTGAAAGAGCGCCGCGCGGCCGTTCCAATCGCGCACCGTACTCCACGCTCCTTCGGGCAGTGTTTCGACTTCCGTACGGAGGTCGGGTTGCAGATCCTCGACCGCGTAGTCACGCGTCCGGTCATCGATGTCGATCGAGCCGATCGCCTTGCGCGCGTCTTCCAACGGCGCACCAGCGCGCAGCAGGCGCGCCAACCGCTCCGCCGCCCGCCGCTGGCCGACCAGCAGCTGCCGGCACCGCACCACCAGGACCTTTTCACGCCCGACACTTCCACCCACCTCCGAATCGTCAGCGGGTGGCGCAGGACGCAGCGGCGCCGCAGTGTGAGCCGCCACGGTGTCGGGATTCGCCGCCACCGGCACCGGCTGCCCAACGAGCAGCGGCTCTGCCGTCTCGGACTCGTATTCGAGTGTCCAGGGTTCGAGCAAGTCCCGGCTCTCAGCGGGTGTGAGCCGCACTTCGATGTCACCGGCAGCGCGAGCCGCGGCGGCAACAAACAACGTGACGAGGACAACAACAGCCGGGTGACGCACGGAGCTTCCCACCTTTTTCCGCCTTTGCTTACTCGGGCGGCAGGGCCAGCATGCGTTCGAGCGCCAGGCGCGCCGACGCGGCGACGGTGGGCGGTACGTGAACCGGAAAACGCAGTTCACCGTGCGGCAAGCCTTCCAACGTGCGCATGAGATCGATCGGATCGATGCGGTACATGGTCGCGCACTGACAGGCGAACGGTGACAACGTGTGAATGGACTGCTCCGGATGCGCCGCCGCCAGCCGGCTCACCAGATTGTGTTCCGTGCCGATCGCCCAGGAAGATCCCGCCGGCGCTTTGTCGACGGTGCGAATGATGAAGTCGGTCGACCCGACAAGATCCGCCTTCTCGACGACCTCGAAACTACATTCCGGATGCACGAGGATCTTGACGTTCGGATCCCGCTTGCGGGCCAAGTCGATGTGCGCCGGCTGGAAGTTGGCGTGCACACTGCAGTGCCCCTTCCACAACAGCACGCGCGCTTGCCGCACGGCGTCCGGCGTATTGCCGCCGAGAGCGCGGTGCGGATCCCAAAGGATCATCGCCTCGCGCGGGATTCCCAGCCGGAAAAACGCCGTGTTGCGCCCCAGGTGCTGGTCGGGAACGAAGAGCACCTTTTCGCCGCGGTCGAACGCCCAACGCACCGCGCGCTCGGCATTCGACGAAGTGCACACCAGCCCGCCGTGATCGCCGGTGAACGCCTTGATGGCGGCCGTCGAATTCATGTAGGTGATGGGGACCAAGGTGGAACTCGTCACGCTCGTATATTCGTCCCAGCACGTCTCGACTTGGTCGATATCGGCCATGTCGGCCATCGAACAGCCGGCTTTCATGTCGGGCAAGAGCACGGTGACTTCGGGACCGGTGAGAATATCGGCCGTTTCCGCCATGAAGTGCACGCCGCAAAACACCACCCAGCGGGCCTCGCCGCTCTCGGCCGCGTAGCGCGACAAGCCGAACGAATCGCCGATTTTGTCGGCGAAGCGGATGACGGGATCGCGCTGGTAGTGGTGTCCGAGAATGACGAGTTGCGAGCCGAGCACGGCCTTCGCGGCAGCGGTACGCGCCGCGATCTCATCCTCCGGCAACGCCGTCACGTTGGCGTGCGGTTCCCAGCTCAAACTGACGTTCGGCACCGGCAACTCCTTCAGACGCTGAACGACTCGCCGCAACTGCACGTCTTGGTGGCGTGCGGGTTGTTCCATTCGAAGCCCGAATTGATGCCCTCACGGAAATCGAGCGTGATGTCCTTCAGCAGCTCCAGGCTGCGCGCATCGACAATGACCGGCAGGCCGTGGAATTCGTAGCGCGTGTCGCCGTCACGCGGCGCCGCCTCGAACTGCATCTGATACGAGAAGCCCGAGCAACCGCCGCCTTTGACGCCGACCCGCAGCAGGTCGGCGGCGCGGCCTTCCTTGCCCATGATCTGCCGGACCATGCGAACCGCGCTCTCCGTAACCGTGATCATTTGTCCTCCCGCGACGCGTACAGCGGCGACTCGCAGCGCAAGCGCTCGACCGACTGCACGACCTTCTGAATAGCGTAGTCGACTTCAGCTTCGGTGGTGAACCGGCCGAGGCCGAAGCGCAGCGAGCTGCGCGCCAAGTCGTCCGGAACACCGATGGCCCGGGCCACGTGTGACGGCTCGGCGTTGGCCGAGTCACAGGCGGCGCCCGGCGACACCGCGACGTCGTTCATCATCATGAGCAGCGATTCGCCCTGCACGCCCGCAAAACTGACGTTCAAGTTGTGCGGCAGGCGCTCGCGCATCGACCCGTTGACGGTGACATCGGGCAACGCGGTGCGAATACCGCTCCAAAGCTTGTCCCGCAAGGCGCGCAGACGCGGCTCTTCCACCGCCATTTCCGCCAGAGCGATCGCGCACGCTGCCCCAAGGCCGACGATTCCCGGCACATTCAACGTCCCCGAACGCAAGCCGCGCTCCTGGCCGCCGCCCTGCGTCTGCGGCTCGATCCGCACCCGCCGGCGCAGGTACAGCGCGCCCACACCCTTGGGGCCGTACAACTTGTGTGCCGAGAACGACAGCATGTCGATGCCGAGCGCATCGACCGCGAGCGGAATCTTGCCTACCGCTTGCGCCGCGTCGGTGTGGAAAAGCACGCCGCCGGCCCGGCACAGTGCGCCGATGGCCGCGAGCGGCTGCAGCGTACCGATTTCGTTGTTCGCCGCCATGACGCTGACGAGAATCGTCGCCGGTTCCATTGCCGCGGCGATGGCCTCGGCATCGACGATGCCGTCCGGCCCCACGGGCACGACGGTCAGCCGAAACCCTTCGCCCGCCAGCTGGCGGCACGTGTCGAGCACCGCTTTGTGCTCGATGGCGGTAGTGACCAAGTGATCGCCGCGGCCTCGCAGCATGGCCGCCGCTCCACGCAGTGCCAGCGCATTCGATTCGGTCGCGCCGCTCGTGAAGACGATCTCGCGCGGCGTGGCACCCAAGAGCGCCGCCACCTGTTCGCGCGCCCGGTCCACCGCCGCCTCCGCCGCCCACCCGAACGAATGGGTGCGGCTCGCCGCATTACCGAAGTCGGCATTGAAATACGGCAGCATCGCGTCCAAGACGCGCCCATCCACCGGCGTCGTGGCGTGGCAGTCCATGTAGATCGGCAGTTTCATCCTGGGCTCCCGTCGGCCACCTCTAATATACCTCGCCCGGGCCCGGTCCGGGGGAGGCCGTCAGGGCTTGGGCCGGGAGGCAGAGACCGTTTGGCCGCCGACGACCGTCAGAAGGACGCGCGTCGCAAGGATCTCCGCGGCTGGAACGTGCAGGACATCGCGATCCAGAACGACGAAATCCGCCCGCTTGCCGGTTTCTAGGGTTCCCAGGTCGTGCTCCGTGAAGGACGCCACCGCGGCCCATGACGTGAAGGCGCGCAACGCTTCCGAACGCGTCAGGCATTGATCGGCCGCCCAGCCTTGGGGCGGAAAGCCGTGGCGATCCTGACGGGTGATTGCCGCATAGACGCCCAAGAGCGGTTCGATGGATTCCACCGGCGCGTCCGAGCCGCCCGGCAGAATGACGCCGGTCTGACGCAGAGATCGCCAGGCGTACGCCCCGGCAATCCGCGCCGGCCCGAGCCGGTCCGGTGCCCACGGCATGTCGGATGTGCAGTGCGTCGGTTGCATCGAGGGCAGTACGCCGAGCGCCGCAACGCGCCGAATGTCTTCCGGCGCCAGGACCTGTGCGTGCTCGATGCGATGCCGGGCGTTCGGGCGCGGGGTTTCCTTGGCGAGTTGCTGGTACGCGTCCAGTACGAGACGGTTCGCCGCATCACCGATGCAATGCGTCGCGAGCTGAAATCCGGCCGCATGCAACGGCCGGGCGCGCTCCAGAAAGGTCTCGAGGGTGTACTGCGGCAGGCCGCTCTCGCCGGGCGCATCCGCGTACGGCGCCAAGAGCGCCGCGCCGCGCGAGCCCAAAGCACCATCGACCGCCAATTTCACGGTGCAGAGCGCGAAATGCATCGTCGGATCGAAGCCTTCGGGCCCGGCGCGCACCGCCCGTTGGACGACGTCATGATCGTCGGTGTCGGGGGTCGCATCCCACATCGCATAGAGGCGCAACGGCAAGTCGCCGGTCGCGAGCATCGCGCGCACGACATCGATGTCGGCTGCCGCCATGCCCGCATCGTGCACGCCCGTCAGGCCGGCATGCACGCAGTGTTGAAAAGCGCGTTCGAGCCGCAAGCGCCGTTCGGCGGGTGTCGAGGGCGGAATGTGCGCCGTGACGAGTTCCGTCGCGGCGTCGACGAGAACGCCGGTCGGCGTGCCATCCTTGCGCCGGAGGATGCGCCCACCACTCGGATCCGCGACGTCGCTGCCGATCCCACCCTGCGTGAGTGCCATGGCGTTGGCGATTGCGGCATGGCCATCGACACGCCGCAAGTACACGGGATGGTCGCCGATCGCCGCCGAGAGTGCTGCGTGGTCCGGGAATTCACGCTCCGGCCAGTCGTTCTGATCCCAACCGCGGCCGGTGATCCACGCCCCTGGCGCCGCCATTTTTGCCGCCGAATCGACCCGCGCCACGACGGCGTCCCAACTCGTCGTGCCGACCAGGTTCACGTCGATGAGCGAGCGCCCGAGATTCGCCAAGTGCACATGGCAATCCACGAAGCCCGGCAGAACGGTGTCGCCCTGCAGTTGGATCATCCGGGTTCCAGCGCCCACGAGCCGCTGCACGTCCGGCGCCGTGCCGGCGAAGACAATGCGGCCGTCGCGCACCGCGAACGCTTCCACCGTGGGCTCGGCGTCGACCGTGGCCGGAGGTTCTCCCGCCAGGGTGTAGATCCTGCCGCCCTGCACCACGAGATCCGCCGGCGGCGGCGGGTTGCAGCCGGCAACGATCAGGACTCCACATCCGGCCATGAATGCCGGGGTGAATCTCATCGCCATCCTCCGTGCCGAGGTTCCGGCGGCAGAATACGCGCCGCACCCCGGCGATACAACCACGCCGGCGCCTGCTAGACTCGGCCGCATGCCGCGTGTCGCCCGTCCGGAAGATGCAATTCCACTCTTGCGCCGCCGCACTCTCGCCTGGTACCGGCGCGAGCGCCGCGATCTGCCCTGGCGCCACCGGTGTGACGCTTATGCCATCTGGGTTTCCGAGATCATGCTGCAGCAAACCCGTGTCGATGTCGTCATTCCCTACTTCGAGCGCTTCATGCACCACTTCCCCACCGTGCAAGCGCTGGCGCAGGCGCCGCTCGCGGCGGTGCTGCAAGCCTGGTCCGGCTTGGGTTACTACTCGCGCGCCCGCAACCTGCACACTGCCGCGGCCAGCGTCGTGCGTGACCACGCCGGCATCGTGCCGTCGGACCCGGCGGCACTCGAAGCGCTCCCCGGAGTCGGCCGTTACACGGCGGGCGCGATTCGCAGTATCGCCTTCGCTGCCAAAGCGCCAATTCTGGACGGCAACGTGGCGCGTGTCTTCGCACGCCTCTTCGCGGTCGAGACCGCCGTGCAAGCGCCTGCAACCCAGCGCACGATGTGGCGCTGGGCGACGGCGTGGGCGCAGTCGGCCCACCCCGGCGACGCCAATCAAGCCCTGATGGAATTGGGGGCTCTCGTCTGCACGAAACCGTCACCGGCATGTGAACGCTGTCCGGTGGCGTTGTCGTGCGTCGCCCGCGCCGCCGGGCGTGAACGAGCCTTACCCTTGCCGCGCCCGCGCCCCGAACCGCAGCGCGTCGCGCTCGATGCGCTCTTGGCATACGACCAAGAACGGGTCCTTGTCGTGCGGCGTTCGCACGGCCGGTTGTTGCGCGACTGGTGGGAATTGCCGACAGCCCATGGCAGCGATCGCGCCGGCGCGCGGCCGACGCTCATCGCCACCGTCGAACAGCGCTTCGCTTGCACGTGCGCGGCGCCGCGGCGCACGGCGCGCGTGCGGCACGGCATTCTGCAGCACGACTTGCACGTCACCGCGTGGTCGGCGGCCGTGTCGCGACGGCGCCGCACCCGAACCTCGGCCGCGCCGGCGGCCAACACGCCCCGCGCCGGCACCGCGCTTGCGACACTCGAATTAGAAGGACTCGAAGCGCGATGGGTCACTGCCGAAGAATGCCGCGCCCTGCCGCTTGCAACCCTGGCGCGCAAGTTACTGCGGGCTGCGGCCCTGCACGACGCGCGCTGGGCCGCCTACGTCCCAACCGCACCCTGACGTTCAGCGCAGCGCCGACTCGAGCGCCGTGCGGGCGTCGGTGTTGGCGTCCCGATACTTGACGATGAGCGGTGTCGCGAGCGCCAGTCCATGGGTCTCGGCAAAGGCGCCGCGCAACGGCCGCGTTCCGGGCACGACGACGGCACCCTCGGGAATCTCGAGCCCACCGCCCGGCGGCGCACGCAAGATTTGTTCGTTGACGACGTCATACACCGGCGTCGATGCCGTGAGAACGACTCCTGCACCCAACACGGCGCGGCGCCGCACGAGCGTTCCCTCGTAGACGCCACAGTTGCCGCCCACCAGGACATCATCTTCGATGATGACCGGCCGGGCACCCGGCGGTTCGAGAACGCCGCCGATCTGCGCTGCCGCCGACAAATGCACCCGCGCGCCGATCTGGGCGCACGAACCGACGAGCGCATGCGAATCGATCATCGAACCCGCACCGATCGACGCCCCCACATTGATAAAGGCCGGCGGCATGATGATGACGCCGGCAGCGACGTGAGCGCCGCGCCGTACCGCCGTCCCACCCGGTACGACCCGGACGCCGTCCTCGAGACGTAAGGCGCGCGGCGGCAAGTTGTGTTTGTCGAAGAAACGGAGCGGCCCCGCGGCGGGCAACTCGACCACGCGCCCGGTGCGAAACCCGACCAGGATCCCTTCTTTGACCCACAGGTTCACGCGCCACTGTCCGTCCGCACCGCACTCCGCAGCCCGCACCGCACCGGACTCGAGCTGCTCGAGAAGAGTTTGAAAGGCGGCTTCGACTTCCGGATCGGCCGCCGGCCGGGCGCCGGAATAGGCGGCCTGCAGTACGGTTTGCGCCGCGTTCACCGCGATTCCTTTCGCAAGTAGAGCGCGGTGCGCACGTAGAGGTCGACCGCCGACAGCACTTCCGCCTTGCCGATGCGCTCTTCGGCACCATGGGCATCGAGAATCGAACCCGGCCCGACGAGGAGCCGCGCCCCGAAACGCCCGAGATGCGGCACGTCGGTGTTGAAGGCGACAACCGTCGTCGGTTCGCCGGGCACCGTCGCCAAGCGTTGCGGATCGTTCGAGGTCTCCTCGTGCCATTCGACCGGCAAGGTCGAATCGGCAAGGATGCGCCGGACGCGTTCACGCACCGCATCGGCCGTGTCGACGACGCGCACGAAGATCTCGGCCTCGGCGCGGGCGGGCACGATGTTCGCCCGCAGGCCGCCCTGCACGACGCCGATGTTCGCGGTACCGGCTCCGAGTTCCGGATCGTGCCCCCAGTCCGCGTCGCGCACCACGTTCAAGATACGCAACAGTTCCAAGACCGCCGACTGGCCGAGTTCCGGATACCCCGAATGCGCCGCCCGGCCCGTGACACGAACCGTCCACTTGAAGCCGCCTTTTTGCGCCACTGCAAAGGCCGACTCGGTGGGCTCGCCGACAACGGTGTAGCGCACGCTCGGTAAATCGATGTCCGCATTGGCGCGTTTGGCGCCCAGACTATCGGTTTCCTCGCCCACCACCAGCAGCAGGCCGACGTCACGTACCTTGGACTCGACAAGGCGTTCGGCTGCAGCCAGCATCGCGGCCAGAATCCCTTTCGTGTCACAGGCCCCGCGCCCATAGATGTAGTCGCCCTGATCGCGCGCCGGAAAGTGCGGCGGCACGGTGTCGAGGTGCGTGCACAGGAGCACCCGCGGCGGGTCGAGTGTTGCCAATACGTTGGGACGGCCGGGCGCGGCCGGAAGCAGTTGCACGTTGAAACCGATTTCGCGCAAACATGCGGCACTTGCCTCCGCCATCGCGAGTTCGTCGCCGGTGACGGACGGGATGTCGATGAAGCGGCGCGTCAGCGCCAAGGGGTCGAGCACGAACGGCCTCCGCGGCTTGCGTGATCTGGCGCAACCCTAGTCGTTCGACGGCGCGCCGGGCAAGCGCGCACCGGCGCAGGGCGGCGAATGGCCGCGCACGGTGCCGATGGCAGCGGCGCGGGCCGGCGTATCCGCGCGTTGCACACACCTCCGCATTGATTCTCTATGTCGTTGTGATGCAACAGATTCGGCGATATTTTTATTGTCACCACCGAGCCCCGGTGCTAGACTTTCTTTGGTCTCGGAGCGTCGAGAGCGCCCCTAAATCGATTTCGCTTCTCCAGCGCCGCCTTTTGATTCCCGCACCACATCCGAGGTCCCCATGATCCGGCCGCATCGCGGTTGGCTCCTGTCGTTCGTGCTGCCGTTCGTCGTTGCCGCGCATGCCGCGGCCGCGCCCGACATCTCGGGCTCGATTGCGACCGGCGCCGGCGGCGACACCGACCACAAACCGCAGTCCAAGCTCTGGTTCAACGATGGCGCCTGGTGGGGCATCTTTTACGACGGCACGAATCAGAACATCTACAAGCTCGACAACGGCACGATGGTGGAGCAAGCGTACCCGGATGCAGCGGTCGATTCGCGCGCCGGTTCGCGTGCCGACGTCCTATGGGACGGCACTTACTTGTATGTGCTCAACTGGCACGCAACGTTGCCGAAGTTTTCGCAATTCTCCTACGATCCGCCGACCCAGACCTATCACCGCCTGGCCGGCTTCCCGGTCGATCTGCCCATCGCCGGACTCGAGTGCATGGTGATTGACAAGGATTCGACCGGCCGCCTGTGGGCCAGTTTCGAAGAAAACACCGACATTCACGTCATCTGGACGACATCGGCCGACCATCTGCAATGGGATTTGACCGGCACGATCATCGAAACCCAGGTCGGCGCCGACGACATTTCCACGACGGTGGCATTCGGCGGCAACAAGATCGGTGTTCTGTGGTCCGACCAAGGAAACGATGCCGCATGGCGGTTCGGGTTCCGGTATCACCGGGATCTCGATCCGCCGGATACCTGGCAGGGGCTCGAAGTCGTCGATGTTGGCGACGAGGTCGATGACCATATCAACGTCAAAGCCGATACCGATGGGCGCCTGTGGTTCTGCGGTAAGAACCTCTTCAACACGCTCCAGCTATACACCCGCGCCCCGGCCGGCGGCTGGAGCAAGGTCTGGGACGACATCAACCGCGGCAACTGTACCCGGCCGAGCATCGAGATCGACGACACGCAGAATGCGCTGCACATCTTCTACACCGATTGGACGACGACGCCGAACCCAATCAAATGGGTCACGATGCCGAAGTCGACCATGGTGGTTTCAATGCCGTCGGTGTACCTGCCGGCCGGCACCTTGTCGTTGAACAACACGACGACGACGAAACAGCACGTTTCGTCGCGCACCGGCATTCTGGCGGCTGCGAGCCGCTCGGGGCATGGCGACTGGGGCTACACGAATCTCGATACCGACAAACCCACCGTCGCCGCCGTCGATCCGATCGCGAATCAGGCCGGTGTGGCGCTGCAGGCCGCCATCCAGTTGCGGGCCCAGGACGCCGGTATCGGCGTGCGCCGCAGCTCGATCGCCATGACTCTCGACGGCACGCCGATCGTACCGACCATCGCCGGCTCGGCCAGCGACTACCTGTTATCGTGGGTTCCGCCGACGCCGCTCACGCCGGGCCATATCTACTCGATCACGACGTCGGTCGAGGACGGCGCCTACCCGCCGCATGCCGCCACCGTTACGACGCGCTTCAAAGCCGCGATGGACCCGGTGGCGCTCGCCAAGAAAATCAACTTTCAGCCGGCCACGGGCACCATCCCGCCCGGGTACGACCCGGACAGCGGCCAGTCGTACAATCTCGATCGCGGTTTCGGTTGGGGCCCCGCTCCGACCATGAAGCGCTCCGGAGTTCTGGCGGATGCGCGCCTCGACACCTACGCCGAGCGCAAGAACAGTTCGTCAAAGGCCCTGTGGTCCTACGATGTCGCCAACGGCGTGTATCGCGTCTCCCTCACGGCCGGCGCCGCCGACGCCAGCGGCAAGCAGCGCGTCGAAGTCGAGGGCCAAGTGCTCCTCAACAATCAGGTCACCACGGCAGGGCAATTCTTGACGATTTCCGGTTATGACGTGACGGTGCTCGATGGCCGGCTGGACGTGAAAATCGGTGGTGCCGGCGGTTCCACCAAGACCCAACTCTGTTTCGTCGAATTCACCTATCAAGGTGACGCACCGCCACCGCCGCCGCCGAACGCCCCGGCACCCGAACGCGTCACCGGTTTGACGGTCGCCGCCACGACCCCCGACCTGGACTTGCAGTGGAACGCCGTGACCCGGGATACGACCGGCGCACTCGTCGCCATCACGCGCTATCACATCTATCGCGGCACGACACCGGCGTTCTTACCGGATCGCGCCGGCCACAGCAACCGCGTCGGTATCGTCAGCGGCACGACCTTCCGGGATTTGGGCTCGGGCAACGTCGGCACCGATCTGTACTACTTCGTCACCGCGGAAAACGCCAGCGGCGTCGAATCGCGCCACTTCTCGAATCTCGGCTTGCGCCGGCGAATCAGCATCGACCCGGCCGGTGCGCCGGCACGCACCGTGTGGCTGGCGCTACCCGCCGCCCAAGGGTACGGCGATGCCGCGAGCTTGGTGACGAGCATGAACGGCGGCGGCACCGGCCCGGTGACGCGCATCGCGCACATCGATCGCGCCACGCAGGCCCGTCGAGAATGGCTGCGCCAATCCGGCAGCTGGAGCGGCATCAACTTCGCGCTCGTGCCGGGCGATGCGATCGAGGTCACGGTGGCCACCGCGCTCAACTGGAACCTGCTCGGCGCGGAGAACGTCGCACCCGCGTACGACTTGGCGTTCCACACCAACGTCGGCAACGTGAATCTGCTGTCGCTGCCGCTGAATGCGATCTACACCGATGCACAATCGCTGGTGCAGGCCTTGAACGGCGGCCCGCTCGCCGGACCCGTGACCAAGGTCGCGTGGCTGAATCCGGCGACCGGCCGCACGGAAAGCTGGCTGTGGTTCGCGGACGCCTGGCGCGGCAACAATTTCCCACTGCAGCCCGGAACGGGTGTCGCGGTGCTGGTCGGCGCCGATGTGAACAACTGGGCGCCGCGCCTCAAGCAGCCCTGAGCGTCAGGCGTCGGCGATTTCGATGACCAGGCGTTTGTTCGATTTGCCCTTGCTGCGGTAATCGACGACGCGAATCACGCCCACCTCACCGGTCGTGCGGACATGCGTGCCGCCATCGGCCTGCAGGTCGAGCCCGACGATGTCGACGATGCGAATCGTCGCGATGCCCGCCGGCAGCAAGTTCACCTTGGTGCGCACGAGATCCGGAATGCTCTCGGCTGCCGCACGCGGCAAGCTGCGCACTTCGATGCGGCGGTCGGCGGCAATTTCCGCTTGTACGGCCTTCTCGACCGCGTGCACGAAGTCCGATCGCATGGACGCCAGCTCGAAGTCCATGCGGGCCCGCAACGGTTCCATCTGCGAACCGGTCACCGGCGCCCCGAACTCCCGCCAAATCACTCCACACAAGACGTGCAGTGCGGTGTGCGTGCGCATGAGACGATGCCGCCGCTCCCACTCGATCTCACCCGCGACCGCGGCGCCCTTTTCCAGCCGGTGCCCCGGGCAGGTGTGCCAGACCACGCCACCGTCCTTCTGCACTTCGGTCACCGGCGCGTGCGCCGCGCCGCCCACCATCAGCCAGCCGACATCATGCGGCTGGCCGCCGCCGGTGGGATAGAACGCGGTGCGATCAAGGTCGACTCGTTCGCCATCCACCCGGACGACACGCGCTTCGAACGTCTTCAGGTAGCTGTCGCCGTGGAACAGCAATTCGGTCAATCGAGGCCTCCTGACGCGAAACTCCGAAGTTGCGTCCCCGGCCCGCAGCCTGTCAATCCCGGGTGGCGTGTCGAACCGGACGCGCTGGCGTATCGCTTCGGTACGCCGGTGGGGACGCCTTGACCAGGCGGTTCCTTTGGATGACCTAAAACGCCGCACTTTCCACACCGCATCCCCGCGACAGGCGTGGCATCCGTGTTGCTTCTCGCACCAATGGGGTCCTGCCCGCCGCCTCGGTTTTCGGGGTGGCCACGGGCGCCGGGCCCCTGTCTTCGACGCGCCGGTGGGAGGCGCGATGCAACACCTGAGATCCGTCCGGTCGAGCGTCGCTGTGTGCGTCGTGACTCTGTCGCTGCTTCCCGCGGCGGCCCAAGAGGGCGGTCGCGTGCCGGAGTTGGCGGAGGTTCGAATCCCGAGCGTCGCGATCGGCAGAACGTACTCCGCGTGGCGTCTTTCAGGAACGCCGGTTGTCGTGCGCAACACGAGCGACGACACGGTGTGCATTCACTTGGACGCGGTGATTCCCGCCCGCCACGATCTGCGGCGCGGCGCGCTGCCGGTTCCGGACCGGGGATGGATCCACCTCGAGACGAGCGATTTCGTGCTGCCGCCACACAGCGAGGAACAAACCGACGTGCGCCTCACGCTCCCCTATGACCCGGATCTCGCCGGACACACGTATCAAGTCGATCTGGCCAGCAGCGAGCGCCGGCGCGGCGCGCCTGGGTGGAGTATCGCCGCCGGGCAGCGGATGCTGTTCTCGGTCGAGATGGACTATCGCGACGACACGGAAATCGATTTCGCACTGCGGCGCACGTTGACGCCGGCGACTCTGTAAAGCACCCGAATCGTGCCGTGACGGAGGATCATGCAGCGAGTGCTCGAGCGCATGATCCTTCTGGTCCTCGTGCTGACACTGAGTGCCGGCATCGCCGGTGCACGGCCGTTGCCGGCGGCGAGCGGCGTCGCGGCAGCGTTGGGTCCACTGGGCATCGCGTTCCCGGATCTCGGCGCCAGTGTCGGCGGCAACCCGGCGCTCTTGGCCGGCGCGGATCGTACCGCGGGTTCGATCGAGTGGGGGCTTTCGAGCGACGCACCGGGGCCACAACGCGCTGGGCTCGTGTTGCCAACGTGGGACCACTTGGGCTTCGGGATCGACGTGGCGCAGAGCCGCACCGCCACACGGGGCGCCGAACGGCGGCGCACCGAATGGCGTTTGGGTGCCGGACGCGGCTTCGGAACCCGCTTGTCGATCGGCGCCGCGTTGCACTTGCGCCGCGAATCGGTGGCCGGCGCAAGCGACACGAGCGACGGATTGGACTTGGGCGTGAATGCGATGGCGTGGTCCAGCGGCCGTGACCGGGTCGATGTCGGCGCCGTCGTACGCGGTGCAGTACGGCCCTTGGTGCGTTTTGACGCCGTCGACGAACAGGAACCGCGCCGCCTCGAAACCGCCGCCGGTTGGACGCGCAACGTCAACCCGAGCTGGCGATTGGGTGGCGGCATCGCCGCAACCACCTCCTCGTCGGAGCGTGGCACGGCGTGGCTCGGAGCGCGGGCCGGATGGCGCGGCCGCCTCGATCTGACCGGTGCAGTGAGCCGGCACGCCGGGCGCCTCGGTTGCAGCATGCGCGCCGGCGATGTGCGCCTCGAGTCGATGCTGGGCGGCGGTGACGAATCGCGCGCCGCGTTGGCGTTGCACTGGGAATTCGGCGCCTCGCTCGCCGCCGAACGCTTGCAGGCGCGCGAACGCGCCGAGGCGCTCGAATCCGAACGCCTGACGCGCGAAATTGCCGCCCGCCAAGCCCGCCAAGTCGAGGTCTGGCTGGATGACGCAGGTGCCGCCGCGGCCCGCCATGACCACACCCAAGCGGCCCAACTCTACCGCAACGTGCTCCTGTGGAGCCCCGAACACACCGAGGCCCGCGAAGGGCTGCGGCGCGCCCAACGCGCCGCGATGATGCTGCAAGCCGACAGCTTGGTGGTGTCGAAGGATTTGTGGAGCGCGTCGAGCCAACTGGAGAGTGTCCTGCGCTTGTTCCCCGAGGACAGCCTCGCGACCGCCCAACTGCAGGACATCCGGCGCACCATGAAACGCGCCGACCGCACCCGCTCCGACGCCGTCGAACAAATGCGCCTCGGGATGGACGCGTACGTGGCCCAGCGCTACACCGCCGCGGTTCGCTGCTTCGAAGCGGCGCACAAACTCGACCCCCAAAATGCCGCCGCCACCGAACTCCTGCAAAACGCCCACGCCGCCGTGCAGCGCCAGGCCGATGCCCTCGTGGCACAGGCCAAAGGCAAGCTCGACAAACACGACTTGGATGCCGCCCGAACCGACTTGAAGAGCGCTCTCGCACTCGTCGCGGCGCATGCCGAAGCGCTGCAGCTCATGGCGCAGGCCGACCGCGACAGCGAGCGTTTGGCGCAGGAGAAACGCCTCCAGGACCGGCGGAACTCCGACCGGCGCCTCGCCGCCGCCCGCCGCGACGAATCCTCGCGTGAGGACCGCGCCCCGGTGCCGCCGGCGGTTCTCTCGGCCGGTTACGAGCACGGCATGCAGATGTATCGCAGTGGCGATCTGGTTGCGGCGATGCAGGCCTGGGAAGAACTGGCGCGTCAAGCGCCGCACTACGAGGAAGTCGACCACTACCTGCTGCGCGTCTACCGGGTCTGCGGATTGGAACGCTACACCGAAGGACACTTGCAGGAAGCCATCGGCATCTGGGGCAAAGCCCTGCAACTCGAACCCGAGAATGCGCAGGTGCGCCGCTACATGAACCAGGCGAACGCCAAGCTCAAGCGGGCCCAAGAACCACGAGGCAGCCGATGACCCTGTTGCGCAGTTTACGCGTCAAATTCGTGCTCTATTTCGTCGGCTTCGTGACCGCGAGTATGTTGCTGCTCGCACACTCGCTCTTCGAGCACGAACACGATGCTTTGCTCGGCGAACTGCGCAAGCGGCTCGACCTCCAGGTGTCGAGCCTGAGTGTGCAGGCGCGCGAAGCCCTCGAGACCAACGACGATCTGGCACTCCTCACGACGCTCCGCGGCCTTCGCAAGATGGACGACTTCGCATTCGCGGCGGTGCTGCACCCGGACGGCACGGTGTTCGCGCACAGCGACGTCCACCTCGTGGGCCAGCCGCTGGCGATTCCCGCCGACATTGGCGGTCTCACCGAAGGCGAGGCCTTCCGTGAAGTGAAGGATGGCGAAGGCGCGCCGCGTATCGAGGTCTGGGCGCCCGTCGTGTCGACGCTCGGCGCCGCGCCGGAACGCATCGGGCTGGTGTGCGTCAGCGTTTCGAAGACGCCGCTCCTGGCGGCGGTAGATCAGGCCAAGATGTCGGCGATGCGCGTCGTCGCCCTCTTCGCCGTGCTCGGCCTCGTCGGGACGCTGCTCATCGCCCGCACCGTGACGACCCCCATCGGCCGGCTCGTCCAAGGCGTGCGGCGCATCGCGGCCGGCGATCTGCAGCACAAGATGAACTGGCGGCGGACGGACGAAATCGGCATCCTGGCGGAGTCGTTCGATCACATGACCGATGAACTGCAGAAAGCGCAGCAAGAGATTCTGCGCCAGCAACTCTTCGAGAAGGAACTGGAAGTGGCGGCGAAGATTCAGTCGGCGCTGCTGCCCTCGCATCCGCCGCAGGTGAACGGCTTCGGCGTTGCGGCCCTCACCGTGCCGGCGCGGGTCGTCGGCGGCGACTTCTACGACTATGTGCCGCTGCGCGACGGACGCACCGCATTCCTGGTGGCCGACGTGGCCGGCAAGGGCATCTCGGCCGGCCTGGTGATGGCCTATGCACGCAGCGCCGCACGCAGCGCTTTCAGCTATACGTCGTCGGCCCACGAGGCCTTGGCGGCACTCAACGACCAGATCCTGCGCGACTTCGACCGCTCGACCTTTCTCACCGTGCTGTGCATGGTGCTGGATCCCGAAGCGCGGACCCTGCAGGTCGCGAATGCCGGACATCCGCCGGTCTTGTGGTGCCGGGCCCGGACCAACACCATCGAGTCGTTGCGCCTGCGCGGCGTGGCGCTCGGCATCCTGCCGCGGGAGCGCTTCGGCGATCTGCTCGAACAACGCGAGATTACGCTCGAGCCCGGCGATCTCATCTTCGGCTACAGCGACGGCGTCAACGAATCGCATGCGACGGACGGCCAGCTCTTCGGCGACGAGCGGGTGCGCACTTTCGCGCTATCGCACGCCGGCCTCGAGCCGGCGGAGTTCCTCGCCAGACTGCGCCGCGATCTCGAAGCCTATGCGGGCGACGGCGAACAGTTCGATGACATTACGGCCCTGGCGTTGAAAGTCGACGCCGTTCCGATCGATGCGGAACCCGCTCTCTGCGGGGCCGCGAGCCAAAGGGGAGCGTGAGATGCGCGCCTTCCAAGACCCGCGCCCGGGCGAGATCATCGTCCGCACCTCGCCCCGCATGCTCGAGGACACGTTCGCGCAACTGCGGCCGGTCTTGGCGCCGGCGCAAAGCGCCGGCTACGACACGAGCCGCGTGTACTTGCTGCTCGACGAGTTGTTGAGCAACGTCTACCGGCATGGCTACGGCGAGGCGCTGGGCGAGCCGATCGGCGTGCGGGTCCGCTTCCAGGATGGCGCGGTGCATTTGGCGGTGCGCGATATCGCCCCGACCTTCGACGTCGCGGCGCACGCTGCCACCCGCCAAGCGCCGCCACCGGACAGCGGCCAGCGCGGCGGCATGGGCCTGTTCATTCTGTACAGCATGTGCGAGTCGTTCGTGCACAACGTGCCGCGCGACGGCGGCAACCTCGTTTTTTTGACCATGAAACTTCCGCAACGCAAGACGGCGGCCGACGAGACCGGCGTGGCGGGATCGGTGTCCCGGAAATCGACAGTGAAGGAGTGACCATGGCAGCACGGCGCAAGAGCGAAACCACGGCACCGCGCAAAGGGCTGGAGGGCAAGGGCCGGCTGCAGCAACTCGTCGATGCCGGCGACACGCACGAGCTGGCACGGCGGGCAATGACCTTGCAAATGGTCATGCTGGACCTGCATCGCCAACTTGCGAGTTCGACTTCGCAATCCGACCTGGCGCGCACGCTCGGGCTGGCGCTCACCGGCAGTTTCGCGTGCGAACGCTTGGTGGTGCTGCGCCGTGACCGCACGAGCCGCAGCTTTGAATCCGTGGCCGAGATCGGCGACGTGCCGGCAGCCTTGCACGAAGACGCACCGGCACTCGCGGCGCGCATCGCGCCGTTCCTGCCACACGTGGCGCCACTCTCGACACTACTGCCGCCGGCGGCCGAAGCGGTCGGCGATGCGGCGCGGCGGCTCACCGGGCTCGGCTTCATTCGGGCGGCGTGGCTCAATGTCGAAAAGCAAGTCGACTGGCTCGTCCTGGTCGGGCCGAAGCTCTCGGGCGCCGACTATGACGAATTCGATCTGTCGCTCCTGCGTGCGACGTTCGACGCGACGTCATTGGCCTGCAGCCGGCTCTTGCTCGTCGAAGCCATCGAAGAGCGCAATCGCGAGCTGTCCGCGGCCAACGCCCGCCTGATGCAGATCGACGATCTCAAGTCGGCCATCCTGAATGGCGTCGGCGATGCGTTGCGCACCCCGTTGGCGCGCGTGCTGAGCTATGGCGAAGCGCTGCGCGATGACGACGTCGATGTGGAGGAGGCGCGCCGCTTCCTAGATGTGATTCTGGAGAACACCCGCCACCTGACGGGCCGGATCAATCATGCCCTGCGCTTCGCGAGCCTGGTCGACGGCCGCCTGACCGCCAAGCCGGAGCGCGTGTTGCTGCAGGACGTGGTCGAAGGCCTGGTCGCTCAACGCGGGCCGGATGCCGCGTCCCACTCGGTGCATCTGACCGCCGAGTGCACGCCGCTCGCCGTGTATGCGGATGCGGCGTTCGTCGAGACGCTCATCGAGTGCCTGCTCGACAACGCGCTCAAGTTCACGCCGCCAGGCGGCGAAGTGCGCGTCGAACTCGCAGCGCAGGACGCGGGCGCCATCATTCGCGTCGTGGACACCGGACCCGGAATTCCCGCCGAAGCCCAGGACCGCATCTGGCGCCTCTTCGAAACCGGCGAACTGTCGCTGGCGCGTGAGCAACGCGGTCTGGGGATCGGACTGGCGCTCGCGCGCCGCTTGGCCACCGACCTCGGCGTGCAACTCGAGCTCGTGCGGAGCGACGCCGGCGGCAGCGTTTTCGCGCTGCGATTCCCGGATGCCGCTCCCGCCGCGGCGATACAGGAAACGGCCGCCGCCGTGACGGCGCCGCGCCGCGAACCGACGCGCTGATCGAATTCCACGCGTGCGGGGTGGCCAAGCCACCCGCGCGTGTGGTGCAATCGGCGGCGTGAAATCGATGCGCCCGCAAGAGATCCACGCCCTGATGCTCGTCGTCGCGGCCGGTTTCGCCGCCCGGCTCGTGCATCTTGCCGAACTTTCCCGGTTGCCGCTCTTCGACCGCCCGACCGTCGATGCGGCGCTCTATCTCGACGCGGCCCGCACCTGGGCGCAAGGCGGATTGCCGCCGGTCTTCTTCAAGCCGCCGCTCTATCCGGCGCTCCTGGCGGCACTGTGGCGCCTGTGCGGTGATCAGTTCTGGTTGCTGCGCTTGCCCGGCGCCATCGCCGGCGCCCTGACCTGCGGCGTCACCTGGTGGATCGCGCGCCGTTGGTTCGGCTCGCGCGTCGCGCTCGTTGCCGGCCTGCTCTACGCATTGCATCGCACCGCCGTGTACTTCGACGGCGAATTGCTCGAAACGAGTCTTGCGACCCTGTTGCATGTCGGATCGCTGGCGCTCGTGCTGCGGGCCGGAAGCCCGGGCGCCACCCGGCGTTCGGCGGTCGTCGCCGGTCTCGGCCTCGGGATCGCCTGCTTGGCGCGGCCGACGCTCCTCGTCTTTGCGATCGCGGCACTCGTGTGGCTCGGCAAGCGCGGCGCGCTGCCGCTCCTCATGGGAATCGCGCTCGGCCTCGCCCCCGCCACACTTCACAACGCGGTCCGCGGTGACGATTTCGTGCTCGTGTCGTCGAACCTGGGCCTCAACTATTATTTGGGAAACAATCCGCGCGCCGATGGCAGGAGTGCGGCCGCCGCCGAACTGCCGGCGAATCCAAGTGCCGCGGAGCGTGCCGCACGCACGCTCGCCGAGACGGCACGCGGCCGGACGTTGCGGCCCTCGGAGATCAGTGCGTACTGGCTGCAACGCGGCCTCGCCTTCGACGCGGCCGAACCGCTGCGGGCGGCGGGGCTCGTGCTCCGCAAACTCTTCTTCGCCTGGAACGCGGCGGAAATAAGCGACAACGAAGACTTGGACGGCCTCGGGCGCCGCTTGCGCTGGCTCGGACACTTGCCCGTCGGCACGTGGCTGCTGGCACCACTGGGACTTGCGGGCCTGATTCTGGTGCCGCGAAAACGTCCGACCGCACTCGGGCAAGCCTACGTGTTGTCACACGTCGTGAGCCTGCTGCCCTTCTTTGTCGTGGCGCGATTCCGCCTGCCGTGGATGCCGGTCCTCGGCATCTTCGCCGCTTGGACGCTCGTCGAACTCGTCGAACGCTGGCGCCGGACGCACGCCGGACGCCGGCAAGTGGCAGGCGTCGTCACGGCGGCGTTCCTGGTTTGCTCGATCCCGGCCTTTGGTGTCCGGGCGCCGATCGATTTCGACTTCGAGTACAAACTGGCGTACGCCTATCAACAGAAGGGGCAATTCGACACCGCGATCGCCACCTATCGCGCCGCAGTGGAGCGCAACCCACACCACGCTCTGGCGCTCAACGCGCTCGGTGTGCTTCTCTCCGAGCGCGGTGGCGACCGCGCGGAAGCCGAGCGACTGGTAGCCCGCGCCCTCGAGCTCGATGTGGGGCACGCGGCCAACATTGCGGAAAGCTTGGCCGGGATCCGGCTCCTGCGCGGTGATGCAACGGGCGCGCTCCAGGCCTGCGAAACCGGACTGCATGCTCGGCCCGATGCGCCGACCGGCGCCGCACTCCTGTGGCGCCGCGCCGACGCCTATCGCCAACTTGGCGTCCCGGGTGACGAACGCACGGCGCTCACGGCGGCGCTCGCGACCGGTGCATTGGGAAGCCGCGAAGCCGCGGTCCGGCAGCGTTTAGCCGCGCTCGAGCCGCCGGCCGGAGGGACGAAACCTTGAATCTGCTGCACACCCGGCGCGTTTTCGACTACGTGTCACGCCACATGGTGTGCAGCGTGCAGCTCCGCGCCCGGCACGTCGCCTTCACCTTCGATGACGGCCCCAACCCGGCACACACACCGCGCTTGTTGCGCCTCCTCGAACAGCACGGAGCGCACGCGACGTTTTTCCTCATCGGACGCAACGTGCAGCGCCACCCCGCATTGGCCGCCGAAATCGTCGCCCGCGGCCACGAGGTGGGCAATCACACCTACGATCATTTGCCGTTGCCGCTCTTGACGCGGCGCGCGCTCGTGCAGCAATTGCAACGCGCCAGTGACACCATTCATGGTGCCACCGGCGTGCGGCCCGGATTCATGCGTCCGCCGCTCGGTTGGTTCAACCGCGCCGTGCTGCATACGATCGCCGAGCAAGGGTACCGGCCGGTTCTGGGTGACGTGTATCCGCAGGATGCGTTCCGTCCGGGCACTGCCGCCATCATCGAGCGAGTGCGGGCGCGTATTGCGCCGGGATCGATCGTCATCCTGCACGACGGCAGCATCCGCGGCGCCGTCGACCGCGGGCAGTCGATCGATGCGGTCGAAGTGCTCTTGCCGTGGCTGCGTGACCAGGGATACGCCATCGGCTCGGTCAGTGAATTGCTCGCCGCCGCGGCGGCGGAATCGGCACCGCCGGCCGCCGCAACCGGCTTTTGACATCAGGCCGAGTGGGCTGCGGTCTGCAGGTGCGGGTCGGGGCCTTGGAGCGGCAGCGGTGATCTGATAGGGTACTGGAGCATGTGACAGGCTCCGCAAGATGAATTTCGTACCGCCCGAGGCTTGGACGTGCGCCTGCCGATGGACTCGGATCCCGTCACCACAGAGTTGCCGCCAGTTCGCCGTCGGGAGGCCTCGTGAAGATCGCATCCAGCGCCGGAATCCTACTCGCCGCTCTCCTGGCGGCAGCGGCCGGCAACGCCCAAGACAACCATCCCAGGCGCGGCGGAACTCCAACACGGCAGCACGAAGCGGCCCTCGAAGCCGTGATCGACCGCCAGTGCCATTCGGTGATGGAACTGCTGTATCGCAACCGCCTTTCGGAAGCCAAGGAGGTTGCCGACTCGTTGCTCGCCGCCGCTCCGGAGGATCCGCGCTCCCACCTCCTCATGGCGCGGGTGTTGCGCGAGTCCTTCCCGGATCAGAATTCGACCGGCGACCATCTCGAAGCGTTGTCGGCGCCCATCCAAGCCGAATCCGATTTGGCGATCGCCATGGCCGACCGGCTCGTCAACGCCGACGAGCGTTCGGTGGCCGGTTATCTGTATCGCGGTTGGGCGCACTTGTTTCGTTCGCAGATGCACACCTTCTGCAACGAATACTGGAGCGCCGGCCGCCAGGCGAAGGCCGGCAAGAACGACCTCGACCGGGCCCTGGAATTGGATCCGGACAACATCGATGCCCAAGGCGTTCTCGGGAGCTACCTCTACTTCGCCGACGTGCTACCGAGAGTCGTGAAGCTGGCGCGGACGATCGTCCGCGTGCCGGGCGGCGATCGGGGGCGCGGCTTGGAGTTGATGTATCATGCATCACGCGGCAACGGTTACGTGCGGCTCGATGCCCGGGCTCTCATCGCGGTCATTGAATTCGCGTTCGAAGGCGACTTCGAAGCCGCCACCCGGGACTTCGACGCGTTCCTGCTGGAGTACCCCAACAACCCGCGTCTCATGGAACCGCTCGCCGTGATGCACCCGCTGCATCCCGAAGATGGCTACGCCGAGCGTATCGCCGCGGCCGCGACGGAGCACATGAACAGCACGGATACGTGGAACCGCCAGCTCGCGCAGCGCTTGTTCTTCTACCACGCGATCGGCGACTTGGTGTCGGGGTCGGTCGACGACGCGGCAGTGCGGCTGGAGACACTCCGGCGCTCGGCTCCCGCGTACCCCGACTGGTTCGAGCGCACCGTGATGTTGTGCACCGCCGAGACGGAACTCTTGCGTGGCGATCGTGAAGCCGCCATCGCGGTCTACGCGACGGTTTCCCAGCCCCCCGACGCGGAGGACCCGCCGTGGGTGGTGGACACCCAACGCCGGCTCGAGGAGCGCTTGCGCTTCGTGAAGACGCCGGAAGCCGCGGCGCCGGACTCCGAGGTTGCCGCGTTGCGCCGCCTCGAACGGGTCGCGCGGGCCCTCTACGCCGGTGACTTTGCGACAGCGGAGCAGGAACTCGCCGCCATTCCGGCCGGATCCAGTCCCGGTGTCGTGTATTACCAGGGTGAGCTGGCGCGCTTGACGCATCGCGACAACGACGCGCTCGCGGCGTTCGACCGTTTCACCGCCGCCCAGCTTCCGGACCGCTGGCGCTTCTTCAAGTGTTTCGCATTCGTGCACATCGCCGAGATCCAAGCGGCGCACGGCGACCGCCATGCGGCAGCGCATAGCATCGAGCGGTTGATCGACTTCGACCGGGATGGCGACCTCATCCGGCATGCGCTGCGCGCCCGCAAGGAATTCTTCGAGCGCGAAGGCCCGCCGTTGCGGCCGGCCGACAACAACGTCCCGCCGGTGCAGACGGCGCGATGACCAACCGGTTTCTCACCCTCGGCGCGGTCGCCGGGGCACTCGGTGTCGCGATGGGAGCGTTTGCGGCCCATGCGCTGCGCACGCAATCGAGTGTCGAAGCGCTGGGATGGTTCGAGACCGGGGCGCGCTATCACATGCTGCATGCGTTGGCGTTGGTCGCGGCCGGGCTTGGAGCAGGGCACGTGCGCGAAACGCCGCGCGTCGTCGCGGGGACGTGTTTCGCGGCCGGCATCGTGTTGTTTTCCGGCAGTTTGTACGCCATGGCGTTGACCGGCTGGCGCGGACTGGGCGCCGTCACACCGATCGGTGGCGCGGCGTGGATCGCCGGCTGGATCGCACTTGCAGCGGGATCAATGCACGGGCGGCGCGCTGGTTGATGGCGTGCGTCCGGCTGCCGGCGCCGCCGCCGTTGCGACCGTTGGCGTGCGCCACACCGGGCTGCCGGCCCAGCGGTACACACCGTAGTCGCTTCGCAACGCGGGCGGCACCGCATCCAAGTTGGGCACGTACAGGATGCCGGACGGCACCGGTTCGTCATGAGCGGTGAGCACGAGATCCGGTTCCTGTCGCAACATCGGCGCAAAATCATGGGCCGCGGGGGCGCCATCCGATGCTCGGCGTGCGGCGGCGACACGCGGACTCACTTGCCCCAACACGTCTTCCATCTCGAGCCCGCTGTAATACCCGAGCGCACCGACCTGCCGCGCACCCACGACCGTTCCGGGAAGAGCGTGGGTTGCCAACCATTCACCCAGTTTCGCATAGCCGGCGCGCGACTCCGGAGTCGTCGTGCGCGCCATCCATGTTCGCGCCGGCTGCGCACCCACCAGCAGGAGCGCCGCCACGAGCCCGAGCCGGGTCCGCGTCCCGCGCCACACCGACTCGACCGCCAGCAAGTACGCGGGCGCAAGAAGAATCGTCACGGTGCGCTCGACATCATGCCCCGCGCCGGGCAAGAGCGCGAATGCTGCAAGCACCAAGAGTCCCCAGCCGAAACCCGTCGAACGCCCAATGCGAAACTTGCCTCGCACCCAAGTCGAAAGCATGACGATGACGCCGATGCCGACCAGCGGCCGGCGCACCGCCAGATCGCCGAGCGAACGCAATCCCGCTTGGAGGCTGGCCGGTGACGGCGGCCACGGCTGCCAGGTCGCCGGCAGGGCGTGAAAATAGTGCGACCGAATCGCCCAACAGAGCATCGCCGACGCGAGCGCCGAGCCGAGCGGCAGCCAAGCGCGCGGACGCCGCCAATCCGTCGCTGCCCAGCCGATCATGGCGGGCACGACGGCGAGCGCCAGTTCGTAGCGCATCAGAACACCGGCCGCCGCCCACACTGCCAGCATGACGTTGGCATGCCGCGGTTCTTCGTCGCGCCCGCGGGCGCGGCGCAATTGCAGATACAGTCCCATCAAATACGCCGACGCCAAGAGCGAACTCGTGCCCGATGAAACGCTGGCCGCGAACATCCCATCGAGTCCAAGAAACAAACTCGCGCACGCCCCTGCGACCAAGAGCCGCGGCCCCGCCAGAACGAGCACCAAGACGCACACGCCGAGCAACATGCCGGTCACTTGCACGAGGAGCGGTGCCTGTTCCGAAACCGAGAGGACGGTGAGAATGCCGAGCCACACCGGACTGTCGACGAGGTCGCGCCGTTCACCGGGGTTGAAGACGATGCCGTGTCCGTGCCGCACGTTGTCGGCAACCCGGAGTGCGATGTAACCCGCGTCGTCGAGTTGCACACCGGAACGGACGCAATGGCTGGTCGCGAGCGCCAGGAAGAGGATCGCCGGAATGATCGCGAACAACGGCCGCACCACGTGCCTCCAGCGTCCCGACGCTCGGCCCAAGATTCCAGGCGGTACGAGCGGCGGTGGTCCAGATGGCGGCGCTCATTCGAGGCGGGCCAGGCCGCCTTGTGTCGCGACCCAGACGCGGGAGTCGTGGGCGAGCAAACCCGTCACGTTGGTGTCGGGCAATCCTTGCAGGAGCCCGACGCGCTCGCCTTGCGATTCCAGTTCCGCTGCTGCCCCACGCCGCAAGTTCCGAACGGCAACGACCCAGAGTCCCGCCTGCGACCCGACATACAATTTGCCGTCGTGTTCGAGTAGCGCGGTGATCTGATCGCGCCGTTCGTCGTTCCAGGCAAACGTTGTCGCCGTCTCACCTTGCCAGCGCACGACGCCCCGGTCGCCGCCCAGCCAAAGGTCGCCGCCATCGCCCCATGCCATGCAATTCGCGCGCCCCATGGGGATTACGACGGGCTCGGGGCGCGCCGCACCGCTGCGCCAGATCCAGAAGCCGGTTCCGGGCCTTCCACCGAGCGCCAGCGCCGAGTCGGATGCGGCTGCTGCAAACAACGCGATGTGCTCACGCCCGAGGTCGACTTCGTTCCATTCGTTCTGCACGAAGAGATGCAGTCCCGCCGCACCCACCGCGATCACGCTGCCGCCCCACACGCCAAGGGCGTGCACGGCCCGGCCTGGAAACTGCAAATCACGGTGCCATCTGCCGCGCGGATCGCGCTGGAAGAGGCCTTGGCGGGTGGCGGCCCAAAAGATCATGCCCTCCGGGTCCCACGCCAATGCGTGCACATCGGAAGGCCGGCGCATGCGGACGACGAGTTCGTTGCTCCAGCGTCCCTCGGAGAACAAAACGACACGGCCGGACTCGCCGCCCACGAGGAGCGACTCCGGCGATGCTGCGAGCGCCCGGCAGACTTTGAAATCCGGCTCGGCTGCGGTTCGCCAGCGTGACTCGACGACAAAGCGCGGGCGGCGCGACGCGACGACGCGCGGCGCGAATTCTTCGAGACGCGACGCACCGCGGACCCGCGGCCAGCGTCCACGTGC
This sequence comes from bacterium, assembly GCA_031362565.1. GTDB lineage: Bacteria > Krumholzibacteriota > Krumholzibacteriia > JANLSU01. Next base: position 81,335 of record JANLSU010000126.1, read on the forward strand.
CGCGCTCGCGTGCTCGGGCGGAGTCGACGGCGCGGCCACAGCGTCGGACCAGCGCGCCAATGTGCTGCCCTGCCCCACCCACAGTTCGCCGGCGTGGCTCGCGAGGTGGCGCACCGGAAAGTCATCGACCATCTCGGCGGTCGAGGGTTCCGCCATGGCATCGCCCAAGTCCTCGAGCCGCACACGATGCAAGCCGGTTGCCGTGCCTGCATACAGGAACCGGCCGTGCACACAAAGCGCCGAGACGCGGTTGCGCTCCGCTGAGCCGGAAACCTCCGCGAGTTGTACGGTGCCCCAACGTGAGATGTGTTCCGGAGCTTCGACGAGCGCGCGCTGGGTCACGAAATGCAGCGCGCCATGCACGGCTACCGCGACGTGCGATCCCGCCAACGCGAGCGCGGTCGCGTAGCGCGAATCCAGACCCTCGTTTTCGGACCACTGGTAGAGCCCGGACTCCGTGCCGCCGGTCGCGACCATCAGGATGCCGTTGTTGTTGGTGAGCATCAGGATCCGCCGCGTGCCGGGCGGACTGTCGAGCGCCAGAATGCGCACCAGCCGGGCCTGCGGCAGCGGCAATTCGAGGAGTTCGAAGCCGTCGGCGCCTTCGCGATACGCACGTCCGCCACCCGCGGCCGCCCAAATGCGGCCTTGCACGAACGCCACACCGTTGATGAAGGCGCCGGCGCCGGTCGGAAGCGAGAGGCCGTGCCGCCAGCGCACCTTACCGCGTGCCGCGCTGCCGTCGGCTATCAGCGCCTCGACATCGTCAACCCAGGCGACGCCATTCGGCGTCGCAACACAGAGCCGCTCGCCGTCGAGTGCGACATGCAACACCGGGTGCGCGGGCAGCCCCTCGAGGGTTGTCCACTTGCAGGCAACACCGGTCGCCGTGTCGAGATACGACACGCCGCCCTGGTGGCCGATCCACAGCCCGTGCGCGCCGGAGAGCACGTGCTGGATGTTGTCCGAAAACGTCAGAACTTTCTTGATCATGTTCGCCCGAGATCGCCGCCTTGCGAAGAGCGTTGCCTTTGATGTGGCGGAAACAGCGAACGAGGGGACGCTGAGCACCGTCGACGAGACGGCGGCGATCGTGTCCTTTCGGCCGCGGCGCCTGCAAGTTGCGTTGCGCCGGTTACATGTTCCGAGGGCAAGACTGCGAACAAACCTCGTCGTACGGGCCGCGAGTCCGAGGGTGGAAACGCAGCGTGCTCCGTCGTTCGAGTTGCGGTGTCCCCCGGACGCCGTCGCGCGCGAGGTAGACGCAGTCTAGCAGGCGGCGGCGGCGGTCGCAACCCGCAGAAGGCGCGGCGGGCGGGCGCGGTGACATTCCCCGGTTCGGCCGGCGTGCGGTGTAGCGCACGAGTCTGCGGCTGAAATGCTCGCGCCTGATTACGTATAAATACCTAGTTCTGAAATACGAACCGGTGGGTGTGCTCGGTGGGCGTCTCGACTTGTGCGGGCTCCGAGGTCACGCTCACGGCGCCGTTGTGGTCGGCGAGAGTCTGCAGATCCGCTTGCCTGAGCTTCACCTGGTGCGAGTGGCCTTCGGCTGTAGTGGTGAAGTAGGTGGCTTGTGCCGGCAAATCCGCGATGTCGGACGCCGGGATGGTGCAGCGGTGAGTGTGCGCTGCAACGCCCATCTCCAGTGGATTCGTCGACACCGCGGTGACGCCGGGCACTGCGCCGACCGGGTTCTCGCACGAACTCACCGCGAGCGCGAGGATCGCGGCCGTGAGAATCGGAATGGTGACTGCGAACCCACGGCGTGTCATGTGTTCAGCTCCAAGGAAGGTGGCGCACCGGGGTGTCTGCTGCCTTGTGCCGTTCGGCCCTGGAGTGGCAAGATCGGCACATCCAACACTGCGGGCTGCGACTCCGGCGCCGCCGGAAAAGCCGCCGCAGCGAGAGAAGGAGCGTAGCACCGTGGCCCACTCGACCACAACGACCGGCCGGATCGACGGGTTGTACGCCGAACAGGCGCAGCATTTCGCGCACTGGGAGAAAACCAAGGACATCGTCGACCAGTGCATCGACATGATGCTGAACTATCGCCAGAGCGGCCACCCGGGCGGCTCGCGGTCGAAAGTTCATGTGATGCTGGCGACGTTGCTCTCGGGCGCCATGCGCTGGGACATCCGGCATCCCGAGAATCGTTTCGGCGACCGCTTCGTGCTCATCGCCGGACACTGCACGCCGCTCCTTTATTCCGTGCTTGCGGTGCTGAACGAACCGCTACGCACCTTGTGGCGCGAAACCGGCGACGACCGCTACCGCGTTCCCGAAGCCGAGCACCGGCAACTCGTCTGGGAGGACTTGCTCGGATTTCGCCGCAATAAGGGCCTCGCGGGCCACGCCGAAATGGAAGGCAAGACGCTGTTCGTGAAAGCCAACACCGGTCCAACCGCGCACGGCGCACCGCCGGCGGCCGGGATCGCCTTCGCGCTCAAGCGCGCCGGGGCAACGGGCGTGCGCGTCTTCGCAATGGAAGGCGAAGGCGGGCTCACGGCCGGTTCGCATCACGAAACCAAGAACTCGGCGTGGGGCTTGGGCCTCGACAACCTCGTCTACTTGGTCGACTGGAACGACTTCGGAATCGACCCGCGTGCTGCGAGCACGGTCGTGCACGGCTCGCCCGAGGACTGGTTCCGCCCCTACGGCTGGCGCGTCTTCGGCACCGAAGACGGCATGAATTGGCCGACGGTGACGCGTCCGCTCCTCGAGGCCGTGCACGGCGAAAACCAGCAAGGGGTGCCGAGCGTCGCCTGGTTCAAGACCCGCAAAGGCCGCGGTTACGGCGTCCTCGACTACAAGTCGCACGGCACGCCGCACAAGCCGAACAGCGAGGTGTACTGGCAAGGCCGGCGCGAGTTCGGCGCCAAGTACGGCATCGAATTCGAAGGCATAGACAAGCCGGCACCCGACAACAAGGACGACTTCCGCAATCAAGTCGTCGCCAACTTCGAGCGCGTGATGCAAGTCCTGCACGACGATACGGCGCTTCTCGAGTATCTCGCTAATCGCCTGGTGGAAGTCGGCGAATCGATCCCGCGCACGATTCCCACATTCCGAATGGACACCCGCAAGAATCCCGTCGATGACCCGGCGCTCTACGACTTCAAGAACTACCCCAAGGATCTCTACGTCGCCCCCGGCACCAAGGAACCGAATCGCGCCGCGCTCTCCAAGTGGGGCGCCTGGGTGAACGCCTGGTGCCACGAGAAATACGGCCGGCCGCTCTTCATGGCCATGTCGGCCGATCTCGCGGACTCGACGAATGTCGCCGGTTTTGCGAAGGCGTATGGCGATTTCGCCGGCTACGATTGGTACGAACGCACGAAGAACCCCGAAGGCGTATTGCTACCACAGGAGATCACCGAGTTCGCGAACGCCGGCATCACCTGCGGCATCGCTTCGACCAACTTGTCGGAGCGGCCGTTCGAAGAGTGGCAGGGTTTCATGGCCGCCTGCTCGACCTACGGTTCGTTCTCCTACTTGAAGCTCGGGCCGATGCGCCTCTTCGCGCAACTCGCCCAGGATTCACAGATCCAAGTCGGCAAGGTGCTGTGGATCGCCGGCCATTCGGGACCTGAAACGGCGGAAGATGCCCGCACGCACTTCGGCATCTACGAGCCCTATGTGACCCAGCTCATGCCCGACAACCATGTCGTGGACCTACACCCGTGGGAGCACAACGAAGTGCCGGTCGTACTCGCAGCGGCGCTCAAACACGGCGCGCATGTGATCGCGCTGCACTTGACGCGCCCGCCGGTCGATATCCCGGATCGCGCCGCCCTCGGCATGCCGTCGCATTTCGAAGCGGCGCGCGGCGCTTATGTGCTGCGCGACTACAAGGCCGGGCAGAAAAAGCGCGGCGTGATCATCGTCAGCGGTACGGCGACGACTGCGAACGTCGTCAAGCTGCTCCCGGAACTCGACAAGGCGGGGCTCAACGTCAAGATCGTCGCGGCGATTTCGCCGCAGCTCTTCCACGCCGAGTCGGGGCGCTACCAAGAAAGCGTCATCTCGCCGGCCGAGTGGATCGATTCGACCGTGATCTCGAACCGCGGCCGGCGCACGATGACCGACTGGCTCGCGAACCGCATCGCCGCCGAGTATGCGATGACTCCCGACTGGGACGATCGCTGGCGCACCGGTGGCGCCCTCGACGAGATCATCGACGAGGCGCAT
>JANLSU010000128.1:0-33684 GCA_031362565.1 bacterium
CAGCGCCGCCGGCTGGACAGAAACCGCGGAGGTAAGACAGACTCAAACCGCTACGCCGACGGGGACCAGGGGGGGAATGCTTCTGAAAACGTGGGGGGAAAGGTCCTGAAAAGCGACACGTTCGAGGTGCAGAATTCCGAGACACGATCGATAGCCTTGTTCCGGGTGCGGGCGATCGGCCATCAAGGCTTCCATCATGCGCGCTGTCTGAGGACCCATCGTTGCGCCCCAGATGATGAGGCGCGACGGGCTCCATTCGCCGTGCTTCCGGTGTGCGCTCGGCATGTGCTCGCGTACCGTCGTGTGTTTCCCACGCACAAAGCTTCGAGTATGAGAAGCGACTCGCTGGCCCCTGAAATAGACCTCGACGATCTGCGCCGACACCCGCAATTCGACCTCTTCGTGAATGAGAGCTTGCGGAACCGAGTAGTAGTGAAATTCGTACACGACGTGATAATCGATGTTCACCTTGGCCTTGGCCCAATCGCCGTACGTGAAACGCTCGTAGGGAAGCGCCCGAAGTGCCGGCCGATCCATTTGCTCGAAAAGCTGCCGGCGGCTGACCCCGTACACACGCATCATGCGATCGTTGAGCTGCGTAAGCAGCTCCGCGATTCGCGCATTCAACGCCGCAAGCGAAAAGAAGGCCTCGTTGCGAAGCCGCGCCAGGATCCAGCGCTCAACCACCTGCACTGCGACTTCCACCTTCGGCTTGTCCTTGGGCTTCCGCGGCCGCGCCGGCAAAATCACCGTGCCGTAGTGCGTCGCAAGCTCCTCGTACGTCCGCTGCACCTGCGGCTCATACCGGCACGCGATCGCGACGCCCGACTTCAGCTGATCGCACACCACCGCCGCCGTCACGCCCTTGAAGTATTCGAAGGCATGCATGTGACTCGAAATCCAGTCCACACCGCGCTGGCTCGCAGTTGCTTCCGCGTACGTGTAGTTCGACGCTCCCAGCACCGCCACGAAAAGCTCCACGTCGACGATCTCGCCCGTCGCGCGATTGATGTAGTGCGGCGTCTTCCCCGCGTAGTCCACGAAACACTTGTCGCCGGCGTGATGCACCTGACGCATCGACCGCCGCTGGCGCCCGCGCCACTGGCGGTAATGCTCGCAGTACTGCGAGTACCGATAGCCATCCGAGTGCTTCTCGAGGTATTCCAAGTGCAGGAGCTGTAGCGTCACACCGGCGCGGTGAAGCTCGCGATGGATCTCCACGAAATCCGGCATCGTGCGCGTCGCGTTCGGCGTGATCCCGCCGTACAAACGCAGATCCAACGTCGCGTCATCGAGCGCCTGCACCGCAGTCCACTCGACGATTCCCGCCACCTGCGCCCGCGACACCGTCTCCGAGACTGTGCCCACGCTCACGCGCACACTGCGCGACACTTGCCGGTGACTCTGACCCAATTCCCACTTTTGTCGTAAAATCTCTCGTGTCTTGCGCATCGCTGTTCGAACCGCGGCCATCTGAAGATCCTTCCGGGGCGGGCGGCTCGCCGACGCAGCACCAAACTGCGGCGGGCCGCTTGGCCCCGGTCGGACCCTGCACCATCGCCCCCAAACCCCGCCGCCCCCCGACGGCCAAGTGTTCACCTTGACCGGAATCGGTGTTCACCTTCCCGGAATGGCTGTTCACCATCACCGGAACAGGTGTTCAGATTCCCGGAATCAGCGTTCAGGTTGCCGGAACGGGCGTTCAGGTTGGATCGGAACAGGTGTTCAGCTTGGGCCGGTACACGCAACAACCTCATGGCGGCGCTGCAACAGACTGGCGGGAAGATCTTCGGCCCCGACGGTGCGGCGGAACTGCTCGGGATGAAACCCACCACGCTCGCGTCGCGCATCGCAGCACTGGGGCTCGAACGCAAACCGGCGGTGGCGTAGAAATAGACGCCGTTGGATCGCTTCAGTGGCGCACTGCAGGCTCGTCGAGCGCGCCTGCCAGCCAGCGAACGACGTTCAGCGTGAAGTTGCGATTGTCGTTGCCCGGCGAGTTCACGCCGACGGGGCTCCGGTCCAAAAGCGCACGAATTTTGGTTGCGCCACCCGAGACTGTCGATCACCATATTGTCTCCTATGATCAACCTGTCAACAGTGAGGAGACGCCCTCGCGTGAATTCGGCAGTACTGCGGGCGTAGTCGGTACGACTGGCGCGAGAAGTACCGGCAAGAGAAGCTGGAGGGGCTGCAGTCGAAGCGGCGCACGCCTTCCTTTGCACTCAATCGGTGACATGTTCCGGCTCGCCCAGCCGGTAGCTCGTGCTCCGACCGCCGCCGGGATTCTGCACCAGAATGCCGCGCTCCAACAGTTCGCGGATATCGCGCAGGGCGGTGTCCGTCGAGCACTTGGCCAGCTGCGCGTATTTCGAGGTTGAGAGGACCCCTTTGTAGCCGTTCAGCATCCGGTTGATGACCGCTCGCTGCCGGTCATTGACCGGCCGACGGTTGATGCGCTGCCACAGCCGGGCCTTGTTCAGGACGGCACTGAGCAGCTGATCGGCGCCGCCGATGGCCCGGTCCAGGCAGCCGAGGAACCAGTCCAACCAACTCGTGATGTTCACGTCCCCGCGCTGGGCAGACTCCAGTTTCAGGTAATAGTTGTTCCGCTCCGCCTCAATCTGCGACGACATGCTGTAGAAGCGATCCTTCGTGCCGTCGGCGCGAGCGAGCGCCATGTCGGCGATCGCACGGGCGATGCGCCCGTTGCCGTCCTCGAACGGGTGGATCGTGACGAACCAGAAATGCGCGATTCCCGCCTTGAGCACCGGGTCATTTGCCGGCGGCGCATTGAACCATTTGATGAACCGGGCCATTTCCGCTTCGAGGCGGTCCGCTTCCGGCGCCTCGAAATGCACCTTCTCCCGTCCCATTGGACCGGAGACCACGCGCATCGCGCCTGCTTCCTTCTTCCGCCACGCCCCGACCGTGATTCGACTCATCCCGCTGCGGCCAGTCGGAAAGAGCGATGCGTGCCAGTCGAAGAGGCGCTTCTTCGTGAGCGGCTTTTCGAAGTGCCGCGTGCCGTCGAGCATCATTTCCACGACGCCCTCGACATCCCGGCCTGCCTTCGGCAGACCGGCCACGTCGAGTCCAAGCCGCCGCGCAATCGAGGACCGCACCTCGTCCGGGTTCAGCTTTTCGCCTTCGATGGCAGAGGACTTCACCACGTCAGTGGTCAACACGGCGAGGCTCGCTTCGACCCGCAAGTCGAATCCCAGCGCCTCCATCCTCCCGAGCAATCGACCCTGTTTGTGCCGCACGGCAGCCAAAAGCCCGGCGAGCGATTCGCCGTCCCAGGTGAACTCCGGCCAGCCGGCCTGTTCGTGGATGTACGCAATTCTTCGCCGCATATGTTGCGGCGATTGTACCGCCCATTCACCGCAAGGGTCAAGTCATTTACCGCACAATATGCGGCGAATATCAGGGTGATTTCCAGGCAACGCAGATCGGCGGCAAACGCCGTGGCGCGGCCTGCCGAATCTGTCCCGCCCTGCTAGAATCCGGCGTGCGCAAACACATCCTCCTCTACGGAATCCTCGGCGGACTGCTGATCGCCGTGCTCAAGGGCATCGAGTACCGGTGGCTCGTGGTCGAGCATTCCGTGGAGATCTACGGCGCGCTCGTGGCCGCGCTCTTCGCCAGCCTGGGCATCTGGCTCGGCCTCAAGCTCACGCGCCACACCGAGACGGTCGTTGTCCGGGAGGTCCTGGTTCCGGCGCCCGCGCCGGAACCCACATCGGCGCCGTTCACCCCGGACGAGGCCAAGCGTGAATCGCTGGGCATCACGCCGCGCGAACTGGAGATGCTGGAGCTTATCGCCGCCGGGCTGAGCAACAAGGAAATCGCCGCACGGGTGCATGTGAGCGAGAACACCGTGAAGACCCACTTGAGCCGGGTGTTCGACAAACTCGGGGCCCGGCGGCGAACCCAGGCCGTGCAGTTGGGCAAGGAGTTGCGGCTCATCCCCTGAGTCTTGGCCGCCCCTTTTGCCTTTCGGGCCGCACCAAGGCCCCCCAGCCGTCACCCAAAGTGATGATTTTTGGTGATTGCGGCGAAAATCATCCGTTCGGGTGACGCGCGCGCTGCGGGACGGTCGCTAGAATCCGCCGTCCTCAACCTTTGGAGCACGACTCAAATGAAGCGAATCGTCCTGACATTCGGCCTGATTGCCGGCGCCATCCTGGCCGTCATGATGGTGATCACCAGTAGATTCATGGACCAGATCGGGTTCGACCGCGGCGAGGTCATCGGTTACACGACGATGGTCCTCGCCTTCCTCATGACGTTCTTCGGTGTCAGGTCGTACCGCGACACCGTGGGCGGCGGGGCGATCAGCTTCGGGCGCGCCCTCAAGGTGGGACTGCTGATCACCGTGGTCGCCTCGGCGTGCTACGTCGCCACCTGGGAAGTGATCTATTACAAAGTCGCCCCGGATTTTGGCGACAAATACGCCGCGTACGCCGTGGAGAAGGTAAAGAAATCGGGCGCGCCGCAGGCCGAGATCGACGCGCAGACAAAGAAGATGACGCAATTCAAGGAGATGTACAGGAATCCGTTCATGAACATCGCGATCACTTTTCTCGAACCGCTGCCCGTTGGGCTGCTGGTGACCTTGATTTCTGCCGGCGTCCTGAGGCGAAAGGCCCTCGGAGAAACCAGCAGCAGCCACTCGATCGCTTGACCCAGCACCCTGGAGGAGGACCCATGCGCAAGAAACTCATCGTACTTTCCGCCCTGCTCTTCGCATCGACGGCCTTTGGCGAAGGAGCCGCAGTTCCGTCGGCACCCATCGTGTTCTTCGATATCGCCGGTCCCGATGCCGCAAAGCTCAAGGACTTCTACGCCGGCAATTTCGGCTGGGAGATCGCCAAGTCGAACATGATCAAGACGCCCAACCTCGAAGGCACCCTGCGCCAGGACCCGCCGGAAAAGATCATCTACATCGGCGTCACGGACCTCGACGCAGCGATGGCCAAGGTGAAGGCCACCGGCGGGACCCTCGAGACCCCGAAGCTGCCAACGCCTACCGGCGAACAGTTCGTTCTGTTCCGAGACCCGGCCGGAAACCGCATTGGAATAGTGGGGCTAAAGAAGTAGCCCGCGCGCGCATCATTTGGGAAGGTTGGGAGCGCGCGCAGAGGGACCGGTAAGCGATGAGAATGGGCGGCGCGGGACGTGCGATTCTTCGGGTTTCGCTGATCGCTTGGCGTGCCGTCGCTGCATTGACGACCGGATGCAGTAGCGACGCGACCGCGCCGCCCCGTGGTCTTCATACGACTGCTTCGGGCTTCAATACATCGATTTCGTCCTGGGAACGGGCCCCACCGCCGATGTGGGGCAGACCGCCGCGTTGGACTACACGTTTCGTCGCCTCGATGGGACGAAGCTCGACTCGAACCTAGACCACGGCCTGGCGTTCCAGTTTGTGATTGGCAGCGGCCGCGTCATCCCGGAGTTACTCGCGCTTTCGCCGCTCCCCGAGGGAACGTATTCCGCGGCCACGAGGTACCAGTGAACGTTTTTAGGGATCCCATCTGGCAGTTCGCTGGCACGCTCGATTTCTCTGGGTTGCTGGTGCGGCCAGTGGCTGAGCAGCGACAGGTTAATGCTGAGGCAACTAGCTCACGGGCTCGTGGAACCGAACCGGGCGGCGCTTCCACGGGGGTGGCGACGCCCGGCACTGGAACCGAGGCGCAGCCGAGATCAATCATGCCGATTGCTCAAGCACCGAAACAAAGTCATCGCCCATATGGTCAGAACACGACGTACCCAACACTCCTCGACACGGACAACTCCTCCGCCGTCTGGCAGGTATCATGGTCGAAAGACCGTACGGGGTCATATACGAATACGTACGCAGCAGGCATGTCTGCGACTGAGGGGCTGGCATTTCGTCTTCCGTTCGCCCGGAGCCCTTCGGACGTATAGGAGGGACACGGACAGAGAAGCGCCGGAGGCCGCTCCGGCGCCGGCAAGCCCCTCTCGCCCGTCCCGGGAGGTCGTTTTATGCGTCGTGCGAACGCGGTCCGTAAAGATGATCGTCACGAAGTGAGCGGTACCTGCGGCGACGTTCAGCGGTGCCCGCCTGGCACCTCGACCTCGATGCGTGCCAGGTGCACGCTGCGGGTCGAGTCAGCATAGGCAAGGAATGGGTCGGAGTGAGCAAATGCGGCGACTTGCGCCACGAGCTGCGGTACCGGATACGGGCCGCTGCCGCTCGTCGAGTGCACTTGAATGCTCGGCTTCGAGGCGCCGGCACTCGGGGCATTCGGCGGGTATGAGCTGACCACCCATTGGGCGTCGTTCGACACCGTTGCCCAGAACGCTGCTTGCGACGATGCGCCTCCGGCGCCGCCGAGCAAGACTCGATTGCAGCCGGCGGAGTCGACGCTACAGGTCACGCTGTGCTTTGCTTCGGTAAGGGTCACCACCCACCGCGCCTGCTTCGAACCCGCGTCGAGGTAGCGGCACCAAGGCTGCACGCTTTGCAGTGCGAAGAGTGAATCGACGAGTTGTTCGCGCGCGGCGATGGCCGCCGTGGCGGGAGTGAACAACGTTGGCCGCAAGCGCCGCATTTTGCTGCCACCAGTGACCATCACCAGCTCCGGGAGCGGCCGCGCCGGCAGCCGCGGCTTGCCATCCAACCAAACGCGCGGTGGCGGGACGCGCAGGCGGGCGCCGGTTTGTGCGTGCCAGAGATAGACGTACCCGTCGTCGGCCCAGACGTACATGCCGATCGGTGCGTTGGGGATGCGGTACTCGGCGGATCCGCCATCCGCCGGGACAAACTGCAAGCGCACGGCGCCGCCCTTCGTCCCATTCATGACGCGCACGCGACAGCAGAGCCAGGTGCCGTCCGGCGACCAGTGCACTTCATCCACCAGCGCATCGAGCACCCGCTTTGCCGCAGCCTTGGGCTGCGCGGCGGTCCAGATCGCGAGCCCCGCGTGATCGACGACGGCGAGCCGCGCCCGGTTCGGAGCCCAGGGATCGCCTTGCGGGAGCCGGAAACCCGGCAACTCGGCAACGGGGGTCACGCGGACTCGCGGCGCTGCCTTCGGCGGGGACCCACCCGACAAAGCGAGCGCCAGGCAAAACAGTACCGTCACTCCGGCCAGGCGCGATGTCGCATTGGGTCGATCCATCGACGTCCTTTCAAACGAACGGACGGCGAAGAATACCGCACTTCATCGTGGGGCGTGGGGTAGCGTCCGGTGGCCTGCGGGAGTGCGTGCCGCTCAGCTCCGCGCCGGCTCCGGCACGTCGACGCAACAGGCTGCGACGTGTTCGCCGCCGACGTGTCCGACGCAGCGAAGCGGCGGGCGCTCGGCGCGGCAGAGGTCGATCGCGAACTCGCAGCGCGGCGCGAACGGGCAGCCGGGTGCGAGGCGGGTGAGATCGGGCGGGCGCCCTGGAATCGGCGTCAAGCGCGCGTCGTCGCGATCGAGACGTGGGATCGACCGAAGGAGCCCGAGCGTGTAGGGATGCTTCGGCTCACGGAACAACTCGCGGGTGCGCGCTTGCTCGACGACCCGCCCGGCGTACATCACGATCACGTCATCGGTCGTTCCGGCTACGACCCCGAGATCATGCGTGATCAAGATGACCGCCATGCCGAGTTCGTCGCGCATGCTGCGGATGAGATCCAAAATCTGCGCCTGGATCGTGACGTCGAGCGCCGTCGTCGGTTCGTCGGCGATGAGCAGCTCCGGCTTGCAAAGCAGCGCCATCGCGATCATGACGCGCTGGCGCATGCCGCCGCTGAATTCGTGCGGGTAGCGGTCGATGCGCTCGGATGGATTCGGAATACCGACGCGCTCCAGCATTTCGATACTGCGCCGCCGTGCGTCGGCACGCGAGGCCCCTTCGTGCAGCTCGAGCACTTCGGTGAGCTGCCTCCCGATGCGGAGATACGGATTGAGCGACGTCATCGGATCCTGAAAGATCATCGAGATACGCTTACCGCGAATGCCGCGCATCGCGGCCTCGGGTAGTGCCAGCAAATCCTGGCCGTCGAAGAGGATCGAACCACCGGCGATACGTCCGGGTGGATTGGGCACGAGTCGCAGGATCGACAGGTTCGTCACACTCTTGCCGCTGCCGCTCTCACCCACGATGCCGACCGTGCGGCCGCGGTCGACGTCGAATGACACGCCGTCGACGGCGGTCACGACACCACCCTCGGTGCGGAACTCGGTCCGCAGATCGCGCACTTGCAGAATCGGCTGGCTCATTTCATTCCTCGCCCGTCCATCACTCGTGCCGCAGGTGCGGGTCGAGCGCGTCGCGCAACCCATCGCCCAAGAAATTGAGACAGAAGAGCGTCAGCGCCAAAGCGAATCCCGGGAAAATGACCATCCACGGGAAGAACGCCATCACCGTCGCGCCTTCATTGACGAGCGTTCCCCAACTCGCCTGCGGCGGCTGGACGCCGAGACCGAGGAACGACAAGAAGGCCTCCTGCAGCATGACGGCCGGCACGGTCAACGTCGCATACACGATGATCGGCCCAAGCGCGTTCGGCACCAGATGCCGGAAGATGATGTGCGCCGGGCCTGCGCCCAAAGCGCGCGCCGCCTCGACGAATTCCTGCTGCTTCAGCGACAGCACCTGGCCGCGCACGATGCGCGCCATGGTCAGCCACTGCACGAGCCCCAACGCCGCGAAGAGCATCCACAGGCTCTTGCTGAAGTACACCATGAGCAGAATCACCAAGAACATGTACGGTAGCGAGTACAGGACATCCACGAAGCGCATCATGACGTTATCGGTGCGGCCGCCGACGTAGCCCGCCGTTGCGCCGAATGTCACTCCGACCAGAAACGACACAAGCGTCGCCACCAACCCAACGAGAATCGATACGCGTCCGCCGTACAACACCCGCGCAAAAAGATCGCGCCCCAAGAGGTCGGTGCCGAACGGATGGGCAAAGGCAGGCCCGCGCGCCCCGAGCGCCAGGTCTTGCGCCGTGGGGTCGGCGACGCCCGGCAGAAGAGGGGCCGCCAAGGTCAGGACGCCGATGACCGCCAAGAGCGCGCCACTCGCGACCGCCATGCGGTTCCGCAACAACCGGCGCCATGCGTCGCGCCACAGACTCGTGCCGGCGTCCGGCGCTTCGTCCGCGTCGTCGAAAACTTGCATCGCTACGGTCATTCTCAGCCACTACTCCATCTGGACGCGCGGATCCAAGAGTCCGTACATCACGTCGACGATCATGTTGAAGAGAATCAGGAAACCGGCGTAAAAAATGACGACGCCCATCACCAGCGTGTAGTCGCGATTGAAGGCGGCATTTACGAAGTATTGCCCGACGCCCGGAATCGCGAAGATTTTCTCGACGACGATTGCACCGGTGACGGCGCGCGCCACGGCAGGTCCCAGGAACGAGACGACGGGCAGCAGCCCGCCGCGGAGCGCATGCCGGACCACGATCCGCCATTCCGGCAGGCCCTTGGCCCGCGCCGTGCGGATGAAGTCTTGCCGCGTCACTTCGAGCATGCCACCGCGGGTCAGACGCGCAATGTAGGCGACGTAGATCGCCGAGAGTGTAATGACCGGCAGGATCTTGTGGCTCAGGCCGCCCCAGAGCGCCGGCGGCAACCAACGCAACGTCAGCGCGAAGACGAAAATCAGCAGCGGCCCCAGTACAAAGTTCGGAATCGAGACGCCGAGCATGGCGAAACCCATGGGCACGTGGTCCCAGGCGCTATTTTGACGCATGGCCGCGATGGCACCGATGGGGATGCCGATCACCAGGGCGAAAAGCAGCGCGAGCCCGCCCAGTTCGAGCGACGTCGGCAGCGCTCCCAAGATGATTTCGCGCACGCTCCGCGATGGGAACTTGTACGACGGCCCAAAGTCGAACCGCGCGACATTCGTCAGATACCGGAAGTACTGCACGTGCATCGGCTGGTCGAGCCCGTACTTGGCGGAAAGCGCCGCCTTGGCCTCGGCCGGGATCTCGCGTTCCGAAACGAACGGTCCGCCCGGTGCGAGCCGAATCAGGAAGAAGGTGATCGTAACGATGACCCACAGCGTCGGCACGATCGACAGCAACCGCCGCACCACGAATCGTGTCATCGGCCGCCTCCCGTGCCGGCCACGCGCTCGAGCCACAGGTACTTGAGCGGGTGGTTGTCGAGCGCCGTCGGGTACCAGCCACGAACGTAGGGCGCCACCAGCTCGACGGTGCGATAGGCGTAGATCGGCAGGAACGGCATCTCATTCAATGCGATCTGCTCGGCCCCTGCCAGCGTTCGCATCCGGCGGGCCGGGTCCATCTCGGCGCCTGCAGCCGTCACCAACGAGTCGAACCGGGCGTTCGTCCAGCCGCTCCGGTTGTTGCCGTCGCCGCCCCGCAGCATGTACAGGAAGGTGTTTGGATCCTTGTAGTCGGCAATCCACGAACGGCGCGCCACTTGGTACTGCAGGCCGACCGTCGCCTTCATGTAGCTGGCGAATTCCTGGTTGGAAAGGCTGACGTCGACGCCCAGCTCGCGCTTCCACATCTCCTGAATGGCTTCGGCGATCTTGCGATGATCCTGGCTGGTGTTGAACAGGATTTCGAATTTTGGAAAGCCCTTGCCGCCCGGGAAGCCGGCTTCCGCCAGCAGCGCCCGTCCCTTTTCGGGGTCGAACACCACACCCTGGGGATACGGATATTTCTCGAATCCGGGCGGCACGATCCCGCCCCACGGAGTCTTGCTGTCATAGAGCAAGTACTTGACGATCTTCTCGCGGTCTACCGCCGAAGCCAGCGCTCGCCGCACGCGCACGTCATCGAAGGGCTTCTGGGTGACATTGAACGAATAGAAATAGGTGCCAAGATAAGCGCCGGAGCGGAAATCGTTGTAGTCACGCACGTACGGAACATATTGCGCCGGCAGGTAGCCGCTCGGATTCCAGTCCGTCATCCCGGCGCGGTACATGTTGAGCATCGTCGAGAGATCTTCCGTCGCGTAGAGGATGATGCGGTCGAGCCGGACGTGCACCGCATCCCAGTAGGCCGGGTCGCGCACGAGTTCGATCCGATCGTTCGGTTTGTGCACCCCGAGCCGGAAGGGGCCATTCGTCACGATGTGTTCGGGCCGCGTCCAGCGGTCGCCGAAGGCCTCGACCGTGGCCTTGTGCACGGGCAAGAACGGGTAATAGCTCACGAGTTGCATGAAGTAGGGCGTCGGGGTCGCGAGATCGACCACAAAGGTCGAGTCGTTGGCGGCGCGAATCCCCACCTGCTGCGCGTCGATGATTTCTTTCTTCTTATAGGCGCGGGCATTCCGAATGACATAGAAGATGTCGGCATAGCGCGCCGGCGTATCCGGATGCAGCACCCGCAGCCACGAGTACTCGAAGTCGCGGGCGGTCACCGCATCGCCATTCGTCCAAAGGGCGCCGTGCCGCACGTGAAACGTGTACTTCAGTCCATCTGTCGAAATGTCCCACGACGTCGCCATGCCGGGCAACGGATCGAGAGTCCGGGGGTCCTCGGTGGTTAGGCCCTCGAAGATTCCGCGGGCAATGCGGCCGTCGGATTGCGCCGACATGAGAGCCGGGTCGAGCACTTCGGGCTCGGTGCCGTTGGTGAAGCGGAAGACACGTGGGTCGGCGGGGTGAGAGCGGCCGAAGGAACGCGCTTGGGGCTTGGGAGACGATGTCGACGCATTTGCAATAGCGCTGGCGCCGCCCGGGGGCGGCGCGACTACCGCACGAGCTTCGCCCCGCGCCGCAAGACGAGGCACCGAAATCCCCGTTGCGAGCGCGAGTGCGATCACCAGCGCGCCGCGTTTTCCAGCCGTGGACTCCAGACCCATCCCGCCGATCCTCCACCCATTCGCGCCCGGCGCCCCACGAATGCCGCCGCGATTCACCGACTATAATAGTGCAGGAAGAGCGCCATCCCCACCTGGAAACGCGGCCGCCTACCGGCAGCCACGGGCGTCACGAGCCCGGCGAGTCTGGAGATGCTTGGAGCGCGGTCAGTTTTGCAGTTGGAGCACACCGGTGTGTGCATTGCCGTCGGCATCCGTGAACGCCAGGTAGCTGCCGGCACGGGAGAGGCGCGGGTCGGCGCCCCAGGCGACTCCGGACACCCCGACACGCCAGGCATCATTGAGCGCGACGAGGAAGATCTTCGATCCGGTGACTTGGTCCTCATCGCCCATCACTTGTTCGCCCGCCGCATACGTTCCATCGGCCGAGATCGAGGTCGCGGCAAACGCGCCATCGTCCCACGCGGCGCGAATTTGCCCCGCCATCTTGCCGGTCGGATCGACGATGAGATTCGCACCCGGTTTGCCTTCGGTGTCGCTCAAGACGTGCACGAGCAGACGTCCATCCGCGAAGCCGTCGGAGCGCAGGAGCGAGCGCGACAGATTGGCGGCGCTGGCCACAGGCGATGTTGCCTTGGGAACACGCGCATCGAAATACGCTGCGCGCGGCAGTGTGCCGCCGAACTCGAAGACCAGGACCGGCCGTGCCGCCAGTGTGCGCGCCCGCGCCGCCGTCCAGGCTGCGGGCGGTTCGACGACATGCGGCTTTGGTGATGTGTAGTCCCAGTAGTAGATCTTGCCGTCCCCGGCCCAAACAAAATCGCTCAGGAGCACGCCATCGGCGACCGATGTCGCGGCGCCGCCGCCGCGGGCCGGTACGACGACAAGCGCCGCGCCTTCCGCATCCCTGGCGATCGATGGTGTGCGTACGAGCAGCCACGTTCCGTCCGGCGACCACGTGCAGTCGGTGTCGACGGCATTCACGACGCGCACCGGCTGCGCCGTTGTGCTTTCGAGGTTCAAGACGAGAATGCCGCTACCGTCCGCATAGGCGAACTGAGCGGTGGTTGGCGACCAGGGAGAGTAGCGGCCGTAGCGTCCAGGAGGCGTCCCGCGCTCGACGAACGTCGCGGCGCGGGGCGGATGTGAAGCCACATGCGGCACTCCGGCCGCGGGCGAACAGAGCGCCGCCGGTGCCGCGAGTAGCGCCGCCCAGGCGACGCCTCGCGTTAGAGTCGACCCGCGCATCCCGTACATCCCGCCCTCCCGAGGTCGCATCTTACACGAGTTGGGTCAGCGCAGGAGCGCCAGCTTGTGTGCCAGCGTTGCGGCCGGCGTTTGCACGCGATAGACGTAGATACCCGATGGCATCGCTACGCCGCGGGTGTTGCGGCCGTCCCACGTGGCCCGATACACGCCCGGCGCACGCGCGCCATCCACGAGGCGGCGCACGAGCCGGCCGCGCACATCCAGAATGTCGAGCTGCACCGGTACCGCATGCGCTGCGGCCGCAGCACTTGCCGGAACTCCAAACTCGATCGTCGTCGTCGGATTGAACGGGTTCGGGAAATTGCGCGCAAACACTTGCGCCGGCGGCGGCCCGGCGGTCACCGGTTCGTCTGGGTTCCCTACATCGGTCGGCGCGTCGACGCGGTGCCCGTAGTAACCGCTGCGTTGATTGTCGTGCATGACGGTCGGCCATTGTGCGGCCGTTGCATTCCACGCCGCCGGGAAGTCCCACACGTAGGCGTTGCGATTCCAACTCGAGAACACGAGATCGATGTCGCCGTCACCGTCGACGTCGTCGGCGTACGGCGTCGAACGCACGAAATCGTTCACGACGAGCGGAAAGCCCGCGAGATCGTTGCCGTTTTTGTCCCAACCCAGGAGAAGCCCACCCTCGGTGCCAAAGACAATATCGGGAATGCCGTCGCCCGAAAAATCAGCGACGATCGGCGAACTCTCCGACGATCCCCCGGCGGCGATGCGCGGCCAGCCGGCCTCGAGCACGCCCAGGTGGTTGTACACGTCGACCTCACACTCGACGGGCGCGATGTCGTTGTGCGCCACCACGATGTCCAAGAAGCCGTCGAAGTTGAAGTCGCAGAGTGCCGGCGATGGCGACTTCGAAGCACTGGCGATGGGATGCGACTTCGGCCAGCCCGGCAGTTCGAGGCCGGTCTTCGAGTTGATGACGTGGATCGCGCCACCCTCGGTGATCATGACGATGTCCAGGACGCCGTCCTTGTTGACGTCGCCGATCGCCGTCCCCGACAGGCATTCGCTGCCAAGCGTCTTCGGGAACGGGGCTACGACGCTGCCGTCGGCGTTCCACACGTTGAGCACGCCGTTGGGCGCTCCGTAGACGATTTCCGAGTACGGATCGCCATCGAAGTTCGCGAACGACAGTGGGGTGCGCGCGTAGATCCCGAGGCCGGTTTTGAACGCGGCCGAGCCGCCGAGCGGCGTGCCGTTCCAGTGCCACGCGTAGACACTGCCGTTCTTGGCAGGTGAGAAGATCTCGGGGCGTCCGTCGCCATCCACGTCGATCGACGCGATCCCGGCCCAATTGCCCTTTTGCGCCGACGAGGGGTCGGGGTTCTGCGGCCAGCCGGGTGCGAACGAGCCGTCACCGCGCACTACGAACACCTTGTTGGAATCGTCCCACGCGCCGACGCACACTTCGAATCCGGGGCGCGTGCGATCGACGTCGCCGAGCGCGATCGCGCCGGTGATCGTCTTGATTTCGTTCGCGAAGACGCCCCAGGTCTGTGGATTGTTGTCGTCGTCACGCAATTCGACGCCGGCCGATGTCCAGGCATACAGGTGCTCGTTGCCGGCGATGATTTCCTTGTTGCCGTCACCCGTGATGTCGCCGACGACGACCGGACACGAAGTCGGGGCGAGCATGGCGATCGGCCAGCCCAGAACCTGCGCAGGATTGGTGCTGGCATTCGCGGCGGCCGAACGCGCCGACTCGTTGCCGGACGCATCGACCGCGGTCATCGCATAGTAGTAACGCGTGTTGGGCAGGAGTCCCGTGTCGCGGAAATAGGCGACGCGCTGGGTGCGGTCGGCCGTGACGCGAGTCCACGGGCCGGCGGCGTTGGTGGCGCGGTAGACGTGATAGCCCGCCAGGTCGGCATCGACGTTCGGCGTGCAGCTCACCAGGATGACGTTGGATCCGGTCGTCACGTCCAGAACCGGCAGCGCCGGCGTGGCCGGACCACGGAGCGTGATGGGCACAACGAGTGCCCGGCCATAATTGTCGGTCAAGGTCAGCGTCAGGGCGTTTTCCGCCAACAGGCTCTCGCGCAGACGAAAGCGCGTTGCGCCGCTTACTTCCGCGAGCGGATTGGCGCGGCCCACGGAGACCGCGGCATTGAAAATCGTCACGTCCGGGTCTACCGACGTGAGGGTGGCCCCGAGCCCATCCGCAGCCCCGGAACCATAGTTCTTGAACGTGGCGAGGAGGTCGAACGTTTCGCCCGCCTGAATCACGCCATCGCCATTGCCGCCGGCTGGCGTGTCGTCCACCTTCAGAAGGACGTGCCGCAGAACGGGTGCGTGCACGACGCGATTCACGATGTCGGTGTAGGTCGTCGGTGCCTTGGTCGACAGGAATGTGAGCGGCAGCACCGTCCCGTCGGGCGCGTTCGACGTCACCAAGAAGCGCACTTGATTGGTCGACGTAGCGGTGGCGCCGGCTGCCATGTTCGCCAAATTGTAGG
Organism: bacterium; assembly: GCA_031362565.1. Classification (GTDB taxonomy): domain Bacteria; phylum Krumholzibacteriota; class Krumholzibacteriia; genus JANLSU01. The sequence continues at coordinate 15,506 of JANLSU010000128.1, forward strand.
TGCTGTCCGGCACCGTGACGTACGGGCTCGGTACACGCAGGATGCCGGTAACGCCATTGGCAGCCGCGCTGCCACTGTTTTGAAATGTCATGCTGAGTTCGAGCGTCTCGCCCGCATCCAACGTGCCGTCGCTATTGCCGTTGCTGGGCGCGGTTGGCGTGTCGTCGATCGTGACGCTCTGCGCCCGCACGTACGACAGGCCGCCGGTCAAGACGGTGATGTTGCCGAGGAGCGTGCGCATGTTCTGGCCGCTCACGGTGACTTGCACGAGCCCGGCGCTCTCGGCCCGGAAGGGCAGCGTCACCGCGCCCGCGCCGTTCGTCGTCCCGAAGCGGTATTCCTCCGTCCCCTTTTGCAAACAGACGAGGGCGCCGGCGCGCGCCACGCCGTTCACGGTCACGTTCACCGTGATGTTCACGAGGCCTGGGTTGATGGTCGACGGGAACGTGGCGGCGGTCGTGCCGAGCATGCAGGTATGCAGCACCATCTCGGGGTCCGCCAGGCAGGCGTACATGAAGTGCGTGTAGTGGTCGGCGTTGTCGAGCAGAGCGTTGGGCGTCTGCGCCAGGCGACTTTGATCCCACGCTTCGGCGACGTGCACTTTCGATTGCTGGAACACGGCGTCGAAAAAATTCGTGTTGTACGGCTGCACGGTGAGCGGAAAGGCGGTGCGGCTCGCGCCCAAAGCCGCCACAGCGCCTCCCGGCGAACCCAAGAAAGCCTCGGCCAGGCATGGGAAGTCAAACGCCGTCGCCGTACAGTTCAGCATGAAGAGTAGGAACGTCTTGTCGGTGTTGGTGAGCGCCGTTGCGTGGCTATTCTGCAAGCTCGCATCGCCGACCGACATGTTGTAGCGATACCCATGGCCGACATGGTTGACGAACCCGTAGCCGGAGTTCATTTCGTCGATCGCCTTCTGGCGCGTGAGCAAGGTCGCCGCCGGAAAATCGACCGTGTTCTGATACAGTTTCATGACGGACGAACATCCGGCGAGTTCGGTTGCCACCGACTCGCACAGGTCGGCACCATCCTGGGTCGCCGTCTGCGACGGGTCCCAGTCGATCGGAAACAGAACCTCGCCCAGCAACAACACCTTGTTCTGGTACGCGGTCTGGGTGGGGTTCTCGTAGGCCATCACCTTGGCAACCATGGCGTCGACGGTCGCGACGGTGCTCGTGGGCAGGCGCCCGACATGCACTTCGGGATAGAGATCTGTCGAATCGACGGGCGCCACCGCGCTCAGCGCTCCCTCGCCCCAAAGTGCGTCGCCGTCCTTGTTCCAGTTGCCATCGAGGCAGCCGAAATAGAGATCCGTCGGCACGTGCTGATCATCGTCGCTCACGAAGCCCGAATAGCCGTAACGCGCCGGCAAGAGATCCGTGTCGCCGCCCAGGAGCACGTACTGCACGGCCCACTTGGCATAGGCGTCCTTGATGAAGATGCGGATCGTCTCTTGAAGATCGCTACCGTGGCGGTAGTTGGCTTGAATCCACTCCACCGTGCGCACCACGGCCGGCACGCCGCGCCGCGTCTTCCAGTCGGCGAGCACCTGCCAGCGAGCCGCCAGCGCGTCGGTCGTAATGATGATGTAGTCGACGTCGCTGCCTTCCAAGCTCGGAGCATCCGTCGGGCGGAATCCGCCCGGCTGCTCGACGAGAATGCCGATGCGGCGGTCGTAGCTTTCGAGTGCCTCGGGGTTGGCGACGAGGGTTTTCAGCGTGGCACGCGCCGACGCTTCGAGCGCGCCGCTGAACCGTTCACGCGCCACCGGCTCGGCGCCGCCCGGCGCCAGGTCGAGTTCGAGGTCGATGCGGGAGTGGATGAGGACGCGAGCGTGCGCCGCGTCGTAGTGCACCGGATAGACGCGCACCGAAAGCAGTTGATAGCCATGCAGCATGCCGGTGCCGGCGGGTTCGGCAAATGCGGCCGGATAGAGCTCGGAGCTTGCAGCGACGGCATCGGAGAGCGTATCCGCCGGACGCGGCAACGGGGCCTGTATCGCATTGCCATTTTCATCGGCCATCGGAGCGGCCGGCGCAAGTGTGATCCCATTCACAACCAGCGGTTCACCGGCTGCCTGCGCGCGCAGGCCAACCAAGCGGGAGCCGCGCGCCACGAGAAAGGTCAGCGTTTGATACGGCAGCTCCGCCGCGCCACGCTCCCAGGTGCGCGCCAACGTTCCGGCGTGCAGCTCGTGCCGTTCGAACGCCTGCCCCAGGTCGAGCGCCGCCGCGTCAAAGCGCGCTGCGTACCGCAAGGTGCGCGCCGCCTCCGGCCGAGCTACCGCAGCCTGCACCGTGCCCGCTGCGGCAAGCAACGTCGCAAACGCCAAGGCCAGCGCCAGCGCAACCACGTTGCGCGTCGCAGGCCAAAACCGATTGCGGCCAAATCGGGATGCAAGGTCGGCGGGCCGAGTGGCACGCAAGGGCATGACTCCTCCCAGAGATGTTCGGCGCGGCTGTTTTCCGGAAAGGGGGCAGTGGCGAAGAGTATACCGCCCCCTGGCCGGCACGGCCAGGTGGCCGGATGTACCGCTCGCAAGCGATCGCCGCCCTGCTGGCGCGCCCGCACCGCGTCACCTAGGATTGCCGCATGGCCAACGCGTCTTCCGCCCAAACGGCCGCAATTGCGAAATTTCGCGCCCTGCACGCGTCCGGGTGCTTCGTGCTGCCGAACCCATGGGACGCCGGCACGGCGGTGTATCTGCAGCATCTTGGGTTCTCTGCGCTCGCTACGACTTCGGCCGGAGCGGCCTTCGCGCTCGGCAAACCGGATACGGCTTCAGCGGTGCCGCGCGATGCCATGCTGGCGCACATCCGGGCCGTAGCTGCCGCAACATCGTTGCCGGTGAACGCCGATTTTCAAACCGGGTATGCGGACGACCCGGAAGGCGTCGCGGCGAACGTGACGCTCTGCATTGCGACGGGAGTCGCCGGCCTGTCGATCGAGGACGCAACGGGGCAAAGCGCTATGCCGCTCTACGAACGGGGCTTGGCCGTCGAACGCATCCGCGCCGCACGCACCGCCATCGACGCTTCTGGAATTCCGGTGGTGCTCACGGCGCGCTGCGAAGCGTGGCTCGTCCGACAGGCGGATCCGCTTCGCACCGCTCTCGATCGTCTCGTAGCATTCGCCGCAGCAGGGGCGGATTGCCTCTACGCCCCCGGCGTGCTGGACCCCGCTGAAATTGCCATGATCGTGAAGGCGGTCGCGCCAAAGCCGGTCAACGTCTTGATCTCGCGGCCCAATCCGGCGCTGTCGGTTGCGCGGCTCGCGGAACTCGGCGTGCGGCGCGTTTCCGTCGGCTCGGCGTTGGCGCGCGTCGCCTGGGGAGCCTTCATCCGCGCTGCCCGTGACATTGCAACGACGGGCACGTTCGACTCGTTCGCCGAAGCGGCGTCGTTCGCCGAACTCAACGATCTCTTCGATGCGGATCGCTGACCCGTCTATTCCGCCTCGAACGCTACGTACACGAGTTCACCACGGCGCTCCACCTGGGCGACGACCGCATCGCCTGGATGCAACTTGGCCGCAGCTTCGCGGAGCGCGGCGAGCCCCGCGACCGGCGCGCCGTTCATTGCATAGATGACGTCGCCGGGCGCGAAAACTTCCTCTTCATGAAACGATGCCGCTGCGCTCGCCGCGACAACGACGCCCGTTTGCTTGCGCAGCGTGGGCATGAGGCTCGCCACCTGCTTGTTCAACTCGAGCGCCAGGATCCCTAGATGCGGCACGAGATTGCGATCGGGGCTCACGAGGTCCATGAATCGCCCGGGGTCGCTCGCCAGCTCGACGATCTGGACGCGCGCCTCGAGCTTCTGCCCGCCGCGCTCGACAGCCAGCAGCACCGTGTCGCCGACGCGCCGACGGTACAGATTGACATCGAATTGGCGCGCGTTCTCCATCGTCTTGCCATCCAGCGTCTGTACCAAATCGCCCGAGTGCAATCCGGCTTTCGCCGCCGGGCCATCCGGAAACACGTCCGATAGCACGACGCCCCAGTCGCGCCCGAGCTTGAGGCCCGTGGCGAGCAACGGCGTTACCGTTTGCGCATGCACGCCGATCATGCCGCGGCGGACGCGCCCATTGGTGCGCAATTGCTCGAACACGGCTTTGACGATATTACTGGGAATCGCAAACCCCACGCCCTCGCTGCCACCCGAGCGCGACAGGATGAACGTGTTGATGCCCACGACCCGGCCGTTGGCATCCACGAGTGGGCCGCCGCTGTTGCCCGGATTGATCGCCGCATCGGTTTGAATGTAGACCATGGGAGCGTCGGGTTCGACTTGGCGGGCGACCGCGCTCACGACTCCCATCGTGATCGTCGACTCGAGTCCGAACGGGCTGCCGAAGGCGAACACGAGTTGGCCCTGCGCCAACTCCTCGGAATCGCCGAGCGGCAACGTCGAAAGCGTCGCGCCGCCGAGAGTCGCGGGGTCGATCTTTACGACCGCGAGGTCGGTCTCCCGATCGATGCCGACGATCTGGCCGCCGACCACCTTGCCGCGTGATTTCAGAATCGACTTGCCGCCGGGGACGCGGTATTCGGCCGCGAATTGCACCTGCACGGTGCGCGCTCCCGCGACGACGTGCGCATTGGTGATGACGTAGCCATCTGGAGTCGCGACGACGCCCGAGCCGGTGCCGGCGCGGCGCGCCAGAAGTTCGCCGCTGCTGCCTTCGGCGGGCGCGTAGCCTTTGACCAGGATCTGCACCACGGCCGGCGTCACCTGTGCCGCCAAGGCATCTAGGCCATCGCTCAATTCGCGCACACTGCGCGGCGCACCGGCAGGTGCGGGGACGACAGCAGCGGGCTGCGCGAACGCCGCGGATGCCGCCAGGAGCGCCGCGAAAGCCGCCGAGTGGATGAGGCATGACATCTTGGATCTCCAATCGACTCGTTCCGAAAGCCCGTTGTAACGGAAAAAATCTCCTGGAGCAAGGCTGGACCGCTAGCGACGGCGCGCCGCCTTCGCGGCCGCCGGGAGGGGCTGGATGACGATGCGTGCCGACGTCACCAGGTCGAGGGCATGGTTGCCACTGCCGACGTTGTCACGACATTGCAGGAAGAAAATATCGCCGGTCGACCGCACCGCTTGGCGCGCGGCGCTGCGCACCGTGGACCACGCGGTCCATTCGTTGTCATTGGCGACGTTGGCGATGTTCCAGCCGTAGCGGGTTTCGGTTGCATTTGCACCGTAGCTACTCGCATCCGGCTTGGTCCACGACACGCGGACGCTGTCGGTACCCGCCGAAACATTGAATGGCGGCGGGGTTCCGGGTGGAATGCTCAGTGTGTCCGTCGTCGCATGCGCGACGTACGCCGTGATGCGCGGCCCGACCGGCAGATTGCCGTCCAAGACGAGGACGGCGTAGTTGTTGGCGTCGATCGTCGTCGCGTCGAAGCGCGCCGTGATCGCGCCGCCATCGTCGCGGCCTTGTACCGCAAAGACGAACGCTTGTTGCGTCGGCCCCGCCGGCACGACATCCCGCAACACATGCGAAGTCCCCGTCCCCGTGTTCCACGTTTGCCACGGCGACCAGCGGCTTTCACGCAGCGCATACAGCGAATCCGGGAACCCGAGTGGATTCCCGAGTCCATCGAGTGTCGCGTGCAGCAACACCCAGCGGGAGTCTTGCGGATTCTGGGGATCCGGCCCACCGCCCACCACATCGAAGCCGGTCCAATGCATAACGCTGGTGCGCGGCAACGTTGCGGGCGCACCGCGTAGCGCCGGCGCCACGAGCGCCAGCTGGGGCGCTTGGGTGAAAGCTTGAAACGTGCGCGAATCGGGCGTGGCGTCGAACGTGCCATCGTTATCGACGGCGCGCAGGTAGAACGAGTGCCAGCGATCGAATTCGAGCGGTCCAACCGTGGTGCGCGGGTCGACGCGCAGCGTGTCCGCCGGCAGGATGAACGTATGCCCGTTGCCGTCGATTCGCGTCCACCGTACGTCGTCAATTCCCGGTGGAACCGGGTGAACTTGGTCGATCCGCGCGACCGAGCGTGGGTACGTGTCGAGGACGTATTCGAAGTACGCCAGCCTGCCATCCTGGTCGGCCGCGAACCACAGGAAGTCGACGTGGTGTCCAACCCGGCTCGAATCGCGTGGCGTCGACGAAGTAATGAAAGTTTCCGGCGGCAGGTTTGGCGACGCCGGCTCGTCCGGGTTGCAACCCGCCAAGATCGCAACCGCGAGCGCAGTTGCGGCGGCACTCGCGGGGCGAGTGATCCAAGCTCGTTTCACGCCAACTCCGATCCACGGGAAGAACGACGGCACGACCGCGATGATAGCGGAGTAGGGGCGAGAAAGGCACCCGGCGCAACGACGACATCCGCCTTGGGTACGACCGGAATCAGAACCCTCGGCTTCAGTCCCCACCCGTGTACGCCGGGTACCCTCGATGATCGGCCGCTTGAATTGCAGCGGCCCAGCTCACGAACGCCGGCTTGGTGGGGACTTCGCCTGCGACAGACAATTGGATTTCGTTGCCGCTCAGAAACCTGGCGACGCGGGGAAGGAAACGCCACAGCGGACGTTTGTCAAGTCACCGGCTGGCGGTTCCGTGCGCGTCGGCGGTTTGCGGCTCGAGGACGTCCATGAACGCGCTGACGGAAAAGACGGCGTTCCCGGGTCCGGGTTCGCCATAGCCGGGCGGCACCGGCAGTCCATGCTTGCGGTGCGTGTCCCGCCACAGGCGCAGCAGGCCGGCATGGTATTCGAGCGGCGCCGGCCCCTGCTCGCGCCCGAGAACCGAGAGCGGCTCGGGGCACCACGTGGTGAAACGTGGCGCGACACCGTGCGACATGAAGAAGTCGAGACCTTCGCCGGTCGAGCGCAGCGCTTCATCGACGGTGGCGAATCCGTAGGGTTTTGCGAGTTCCACGCCGCCGACAAAGTTCGGGATGACGTTCGACGGCCCCAAGACCTTCGCCGCATCCAGAATGCGGCGGATCCACGTGTCGCGCCCGATGGTGCGCGTCTTGCCGGGGCAAATCTTCTCGAAGAGTTGCGCGTCCCAGACTTCGTAGTTGGGGTGGTAAACCTTTACGCCCGCATCCTTGAAACGTTGTACGTCGTCGGGTTCGTGTGCCTGCACGACCATCTTCGAGAGCCAGCGATTCGGAAACCGCGCTTCGATCGCCGCTGCGTACTGGCAGTAGAACTCGACCTCCGACTGGCCGCGCAGCTTGCCGGTGACGCTGCCACCGGTGATCGTGTAGGCGTGCGTGCGCAAGAGCGGCAGCACTCCTGGCGTTGCACCGTTCGAGCCCGTCGCGGACCCCGAGTCATCGCCAAACTCTGCGCCGCCGCGATCCTCGGCGTCGGCCAAGATTTGCAGCGCGCCCAGCACGTCTTCGATGCTCTTCACGGTTTGATACGGGCGGCCGGCGCGCACTTGCTGCCGGAAATTCTCGTTGATGTCGCAGAACTGGCATTCTTCGTCGGTGCCGAAGTATTGGCACTGCCGGAACACGGTCAGGTAAATGAGATAGCCCCACTCGATCGTCGGCGCGACCTCACTCATCATCTTGCCGTTCGGAAGCGGGGCACGATAGAACGATGGGTTCGGGCCGACGAGGATGTCGGCAATGTGGTCCGGGCCACAGTGCAACACCAAGCGTTCGCCTTCGAGATCGGCGCGGTACGGTGACGCGGGATTGACGCGCACCGAAACAATGGTGCGCCGGAATCCGAGTGGTCCGCCGACCAGGGCGATCTCTTCCGGGGCGCGCAGGTTTTCGGCCTGGGCCATGGCATCGACCGGCACCAGGTCGAACGAAAAAATGAAGTAGGCCTTGGTCTTGTAAGCGGCGCACCAACGCAACGCCGCGTCCGTGAACCCGATGCCGCGCCGCAGCAGGTCTTCCTTGAAGAGCGCTTCGAGCGGCAAATCCGCGAACGCTTCGTGCAGCCGCAGCACGGCGTCGGAGGCGATTTCGGTCATTCCTTCTTCGGTTCTGGTCCCGGTGTCTTTTCGGGCTCCGGAGGCGGCATCGTTTCCTGCACGCCGGCACCCATCCGCCGCTGCATTTCCGCCTGCAGCTCGTCGCGGTTCAGCACCTTGAATTCGACACGGCGGTTCTCGGCGCGGCCGGCGTCGGTTGTGTTGTCGGCGATCGGTACCGTCTCGCCGTAGCCCTGCACCGTGTACTTGGTAACGTCGAGGTTGGCGTTCTTCGACTGCAAGTAGTAGAGCACCGCTTGCGCGCGCCGCTGCGACAATTCCTGATTCTTCACGTCGCTGCCCTTGGAATCCGAGTGGCCGCCGATCTCGATGCGCAGCACCGGCCAATTGCCGAGGATCGCCACGACCGAGTCGAGCGTTGCCGCGAACTCCGGCTTGATGTCGGCCTTATTGGTGTCGAACTTGACGCCGCTCAAGCGAATCATGCCGGTGTCGAGCAGCTGCTGCTCGCGCACCGTCTTGGCGAGTGGGCAGCCGGTCGAGTCGACGTGCGTGCCGGCCGGCGTGTCGGGGCACTGGTCGGCGGGATCGGGGATACTGTCGCCGTCATTGTCGAGATCGGGGCAGCCGTCTTCGTCTTGGAAGCCGTCCTTGTCCTCGGCCACATCCGCGCACTTGTCTTGCGCATCCGGGATGCCGTCGTTGTCATTGTCGAGATCGGGACAGCCGTCCTCGTCTTGGAAGCCGTCCTTGTCTTCCACGACATCGGGGCACTTGTCCTTCACGTCCGGAACGCCGTCGTTGTCGTTGTCGAGATCCGGGCAACCGTCTTCGTCCTGGAAGCCGTCTTTGTCTTCCGCGACATCGGGGCACTTGTCGAGACGGTTCGAAATGCCATCGCCGTCGGCGTCGCGGTCCCCGAACCACCACGTGAACGCGCCGAACACCGAGGGAATCCAATTGTTGGCGTCGACTTGGCTGGGGCCGCCGCGCCGCGGCGGTGCCGGCAGTCGCGGCGCCGGCGGGTCCGGCTGGACGGGGAAGATGCGCAGCGTGTCGCTGGCGCCCGTATTGTCGGTGTGCTGCTTCAACAAATAGTCGATGCGCGCGCCGACTCGGAACGTCAGGCTCGAAACCACATGCGTCTCCAGGCCGAGCCCACCGTAGAACTTGAAGTTGTTGTCGTTCAAGAAGGCGAAGTTGCGGTCATCGCGGAAACCTGACGCCGTGGGACCGCTGTCGAAGGGGCCGGGGCTTGTCTTGCCGGCGCGGAAGTCGACCACGTTCCACCACAAAACACCCGATCCGCCAAACGCCTGCCACGTCCAACCCGCGTCAGGCCGGCCGTTAAAAACGAGTCCGAGGTCCAGTCCCGTGGTCCGGGTGCGGAAGTTCTGCGTGTCGTCCCAGTTGTACCCGAAACGGTATGAGGCCTCGACGTCCCAGTGGCTGCGCCAGCCGAAGCGCAATCCAGTCGTCGCCCAGGGGCCAACCTTCGTGTGATCGAGATTGCCGCCCACCAATTTGTAGGCGCCACCGCCGAGCATGAGTCCGATGCGATTCGAATAATCGTCCGCGGCTGCGGCGCGGTGCGCGCCAAGCGCCAGGATCAAGCCTGCCGCCACCACAAGAAATGGGTTTGTCCATCGCACCCGTGACACGACTCCGCCTCGATCGCTCGGCACGCGCATGCCCAAGGCCTCCTGCGTTTCGACCCCAAAACCAGAGGTTCATTCGTGCGCCGCGTGGGGAAACGACGGAACCGCAGGAGCTTACGAGAGCCCGCCACGATTGTCAAAGGGGCCAAACGCGCGCCGCAGCCAAGCCCTGTCCGGCCCCGACGTGTCAACATCATCGACAGCTCCCCGTGATGCCGGTGGTCAATCAGCGCGCGGCTCCTTCGAGAAACCCCAGTCGCAGAGCCGGTTTTGACCAAGACCCCTCATGGCCCGCCGTTTGCGCATCTTCGTCCGGCCACCGGCCCATCCGCCCCGTCGAGCGCCGATGTGTTCTTTGAGAATCAACACCGCGCGAGGCGCGAAGACCTTCGCGATCGCGAGGCCTTTCGGTGCGAATGCAGCGGAGCCCCGCGCAGACGTTTTCCGCCCGAGGGCCTCACTGTCCCGAGGTAATCCGTCCTCGTCAGCCCCAGCAAACGGGGCCACGCCAGCCGCTTCGCTCTCTGCGCACACTCGTTCCAGAACTAGTTGTGAAATATTTCACAAAGTCTCGCGGGGGCGTGATTCGCGCGGTTTCTGCGGGCCGCTTCGTAGAGGCGTCCGACGAATTGCGCAGACGTTTTCTATCCGGATGAATGGCGCGGTCGCGAGAAACAAGGGATCACTGTCCCGACGTTGTCTGTCGTCGTTCGTCAGGCCGCTTCGCGCTGGGCTATCTTGGGGCGCCGCTACTTGCGCGGCGCTACTTGGCGCGGCGGCGCTTGGCGGCGCGGGGCTTGCCTTTGCGTGCGGCGGCTTGGCGTTCGAGCACGGCTTTTACGACGAGCGGCCATACAATGGTGGCGTCGGCGTAGACTTCGGCGTAGCGGCCGCCTTCGGCAACCGGTACGAACTTGCCCCACGACACACCTTCGCTGTAGGTGCAGCCCGACAGGCCGCCCCAGTGGGTCGGCTCGGGACAGATCCGGACACCGTATTCGAAGCGGCGAATGCCGTCGCCGATCCCGGCGCGCTTCTGCAGCAGGTCCAAGTACGGCCCCACCTGTTGGGCCCAGTTGCGCGGCACGCCGCCGCCGATCGTAAAGATGCCGAGCTTCTTGGCGCCGACAACGCGCTCTTTGTAGGCCTCGACATCCAGAAAGGGATCGAACCGCAACGGCGGCTGCTGGCGTTTGCGGCGCCGGTGGCTGTGGATGGCGAAGTCGAGTCCCAGCTCCGAGTCGCTGAACGCGGGGACATACACCGGAACGTCATGCTCGTACGCCGAGCGCAGGATGCCGCGGCCGAGGTCGTGCTTCGACAGATGCCCGCCGAGCGCGTAGGTCAGCATGTGGCTGCACCAGGTATCGACGTGCGGATTGGCTTCGAGCACGGTGCGAAAAATGTGCTCTACATCATCCAGGTTGCGCTCGAGCTCGATGGAGTCGAACACCCGGTTGTAGCCCCGCTCGAAGAGTTCGTCGTCGCTCATCGATGGGTCATACTTGAAATGCAGTTTGCCGGCGGCTTCCACGAAACCGTGCGCCATGAGCGCGCCGGTCGAAATCACCGCATCCACCAGCCCGGCCTCGATCATGTCGCACAGCACGAGCCCCATCTTGGCGACGGTCATCGCACCGGAGACGGTACACACCACGAAGCAGTCGCGGTCCTCGGCCATGGTTTGCAGGATTTCGGCAGCCTCGCCGACTTGGCGCGCCCCGATGGCGGTCTTGGCGTAGGCCTCGACGAGATCCGAAACGCTATGGATGCGCGCCAGATCGAGCGGCACCGTCGGGCGCAGCTTGTCGTTGAAGCCCGTGCCATAGGCGGTGAGCGCCCGCTTTGCGCTCGACTTCGCGGTTGGCTTGGCGCTCGACCCTGCGCTTGCCTTCGAGGTCCGGTGCGCCGCTGGTGCTGCTGTTTTCTTCTTCGCCAAGACCGATTCCCCCGAATGATTGCTGCCGCGTGAATGCCCTTGGAGGAACCGTGGTTCCGCGGGGAGACGAGCGAGGCCGGTAAGCCTGGGCGCGCCGACTCTCGCGGGGGGCATTCTTGCAAACGCCGGTCACGGTGTCCAGCAAGCATCGTGTGAAGCGGGCCTGGGCGCTCGGGGCGGCGAGCGGCTCAGCTCCGGCGCTTGTACACCAACACGAATTCGTTCTGCCAGTACTGCGGTACGGTGCGGATGAGTTCGTAGCGGTCGTGAAAATCGGCCTCGCGGTTCATCCGGTAGTCCGGAATGCGCTGGAACGAATACCCCTGCCCGTCGTCGTTCAACGACACGAGCACGATGTAGTCGGGCCGGCGCGACAGGATGTACGTCGGGTCCGCCTTGAAGTGCATGCGGCCCCGCAGGTGCGCGATGTGCGGGTCGATGAGCCCGAACATGTCGAGAATATGGCGCTCCGAGAAATAGCCCACGGCCCCCACGTCGCTTATGGCGATCGACGATTCGGGTGGCGTGTTGTCGTGGAACCAGGTTCCCAGTTCTTCGTAGTTTTGCGACAAATAATTGTGGCCTGCAAGGGCGGGTAGCACGGTGCGGGCGATACGCAATTCGGTGTTGGCAATGCTCAGGTGCGTCGCCATGAGCACGACGGCGAGCGTCGCGTACGCGAGCACCGCACGCAGCGTCCCCGGTTGCGGCAAGGCGACGATCCGGTCGAATCCCGCCGCGATGAGGGCTGCCAGCACCGGCAAGACGTGGGCGAAGAACCGGTAGTTGAACATCCAGTCGCCGCCCGATACGAAGGCAAATCCAAATCCCGTCAAGACGACGGCCATGGCGATGGTGTGCGCACCACCAGCGCGGCCGACGAGCCAAGGCACCGCCGCCAGCGCGATGAACAACACGCCGCCTGAATCGCGCAGGAAGTCGAGGCAGTACTGTGCCCCGTCGATCAACCCGTGCGTGCCGCCCTGGGTCTTGGCGTAGAACGTGTTCGGGAACAGCAGCCCAAAGTAGCTCCATCGCCAGACGAAATAGGCGCCGAAGAGGATGCCGAACGCGGCCGCGTCCAGGAGTGCGGGCCGCCAGGTGCGATCGTTGGAGCGCATTTGCATGCCGCGCACCGCGAGAATCACCAGCGCAAACAGCGGTCCCTCGGGGCGCGTCATCGCCAGCAAGACTAGAACGACGACGAACGACGCCCGCCGCCAAAGCGCCGGTGCACCCGTGGCGAGCAACACCGCGCCCACCAAGAGCACGGCGAAGAAAGCCGTTTCGAGCCCGTTGACGGCGTGCTGCACGAGCACCGGCGAGATCGCGATGTGAAATGGCGCGATCAGAGCCCCGAGTCCCGAGTTGCCAACGAGCCGCCGCGCCAAGAGCCATGACAGAACGAGCGCCAGCGCGCCGGCAAGGAGCCCGACGGCCTTGGCGGCCTGTTCCGGGTCGGCACCACCGTGCAGTGCGGCCGCCGCAACTACTACCCAAGTGAAGTTCGAATAACCTTCAACGCGTTCACCCGGGTTGAAGACGAACCCGTGGCCATGCGCGACGTTTTGCGCGTACCGGAAACTGATGAAGGCGTCGTCTTCGGTCCAAGTCCAGTAGAGCCGGGCATGCGCAAAGTACGCCGCGAGTGCCGCCACGAGGCTCACGATCGCGATGATCCGCGCCGTTCGCCCGCGCGCCCCGGTGATGCCGGAGACGACCGCCAAGCGGGGCCCCGCCGCCGCACTCATCGTGCTTCTTTCGCAGCCGGTGTCATCAACGTCAATTCACCGGCGTAGAGATGCAACAGTTTCTGGTAGGCGGCCTTCGAAAACCGCACCCGCAGGCGTGGCTGTCCGTCTTCGCCGTGCTCCTGGGCCAACACCCGGCCCTCGCGGTAACAGTAGGCGAGCACGGCGCCCGAATCCTGTGGCAGACCGAGGTCGACGACCACTGCGCCCTTGGCTGCGCTCGTGCGTAGCAGGCTGCGCACGGTCTCGATTCCGGCGCCGGTGTGCGCCGAGGTGAACAAAGCGTCCGGGTAATGCCGCTGCAGTGCTTGTAGTTGCGTCGGGTCGGTCACGGCATCGATCTTGTTGAAAACGAGCTGGGTCGGCCGCGGCCCGTCAAGAATCTCGTCCAGCACCCGGTTCACGGTGTCCAAGTGTTCTTCCAAGCTCGGGTTCGTAACATCGATCACGTGCAGCAAGAGGTCGGCGCCATTGACGTCCTCGAGGGTGCTGCGGAAGCTGACCACCAAATCGTGTGGCAGTTTGCGGATGAATCCCACCGTGTCGGTGAGCAGCAGCTCGTCCCCGTCTCCCAGGTCGACGCGGCGCGTCGTGGCGTCGAGGGTCGAAAAGAGTTTGTTCTCGACCAGCACGTCGGTGCCGGCCAGCGCGTTCATCAGCGACGATTTGCCGGCGTTGGTATAGCCGGCCAATGCCGCCGTGAACGTGCCGGTGCGCGACGCCCGCTGGGTACGCGCCGCCGTTTCGCGCTCGAGCAGTTCGCGCTTCAGGCGCGAGATCTTCTCGTCGACACGCCGCCGGTCGCTCTCGAGCTGGGTTTCGCCGGGACCGCGCGTGCCGATGCCGCCATCCTGGCGCGACAAATGGTCCCACAACTGCTTGAGCCGTGGCCGCATGTACTGCAGTTGCGCCAGCTCGACTTGCATGCGCGCCTCGCGGCTGCGCGCATGGCGCGCGAAGATATCCAGAATGACTTCGGTGCGATCGATGACGTTGATCTGGACGATTTTTTCGAGATTGCGGGCTTGCGCCGGCGACAGCGTATCGTCGAAGACGATGAGATTGGCGTCGTGGTTCTTGCATAGTTGCTGCAGTTCCTCGACCTTGCCTTTGCCGATGAACGTGCGGACGTTGGGCTTGAGGCGTTCCTGGGTGAGCCGCGCCACCGGATCGGCACCCGCCGTCCGCGTCAGCAGCGCCAGCTCGTCCAGATGCTCGATGGCTTGCGCGCGCGTCGTCCCCGAACCAATGACGGCGACCAGGATGGCGCGCTCCGCTTCGCGGCCGGTGTCCCAGTTGCGGTCGCGTTCCTTGCGCTCGCCGGCGCGCAGCTCGCGATCCGGGTCGAGCACGCGAGTCCGCGCCCGCCCGCTGCCGGTGTTGGTCTGTTTGAGATTGTCGTCGGGCCGTTTCCGGGTCATCGGGCCGCCTTCCTTGCCGCGGTTTCGTGGGCGCCGATTTCTTCCGACAGCCGGTCCCAGGTTGCATACCGCTCTTGCAGTTTCTTCTGGTTTTCGGCGTGACGGCGCGCCGCGGTCTGGATGTCTTCCGGCCGCATCGTATGGGATTGTGCGAGCTGCTCGGTCAATTCTTCGGCATCGACTTCGAGTGACGCGATCTCGTCCTCCACCGCATCGAGCTGCTTGCGCAGCTTGGCGAAGGCGTTCTTGCTGAGCGGGCCGGCCGCATCGCCGGCGCCCGCAGCCGCCGACGCCACAGCGGCAGCCGCAGCGGCCGCGGCCGGCGCGTGTGCCGCCGCGGCCCGCGACTTGGCGAGCGCCGATTGCTTTGCTGTCCGCTCCGCTTCGACCGCCGCGATTTCACTCCAGAGCGGCGCGCCTCCCAGCGCTTGCACATACTCTTCGTAGCCGCCATGGAACAGCCGCCAATGTCCGCCGGCGACAATGAGCAGTTTGGTCACGGCACGCGACAGCAGCTGCCGGTCATGCGACACGAGTAACAGCGTGCCGTCGAAATGGCGCAGGCCGTCCTCCAGCAACGCCACGGAATCCAGGTCGAGATGATTCGTGGGCTCGTCAAGCACCAGAAAATTGCGCTGCATGAGCATCAGCTTGAGCAACCCGAGCCGGTTCCGCTGCCCGCCCGACAGCACTCGGACCGGCCGGTCGACGAAGTCGGCACCGAACCCGAAGCCACCGAGACAGGCGCGCACCATCTCTTCGGTTTGATTGCGGTCCATGCGCCAGATCTCTTCCAAGACCGTCGGCGCGGTGCCTGCCACCTCGAGTTCTTGGTCGAAGTAACCCAGGTCGATCTCCGCCCCCAGCCGCACCGTGCCCACGTCGGGCTCCAGCTTGCTCGCCAAGACCTTCAACAGTGTCGTCTTGCCGGCGCCATTCGGGCCGACGATTCCAACCTTGTCGCCACGCACGAGCTGCAGGTCGAGTTCGTCGAACAACGTCCGGGGGCCGTAGCTTTTCGCCAGACCCTTGGCGTCGAGCACAATGTTGCCGCCGCGTTTCGCGAGCCGCAGGCGCAGCTTGAAACTCGTGTGCTGTTCGCGCGGCCGCTCGACGCGCTCGAGGCGGTCGAGCTGTTTGCGGCGGCCTTTGGCTTGTTTGGTTTTTTGGCCGGCGATGTTACGGCGAATGAAGTCCTCGGTGCGCTTGATTTCCTCTTGCTGCCGTTCGTAGGCCACTTCCTGCTGGTCGACGGAACCGGCGTGCGCCGTCACGAACTGCGTGTAGTTCCCCGGCCAGTACGTCATGCGGGTATTGGCGAGCAGCCACACGCCGCTCACGGTGTGGTCCAAGAAGTACCGGTCGTGCGACACGAGGATCATGCTGCTCGGAGTCTGATGCATGTACTCCTGCAGCCACTCGAGCGCGTCCAGATCCAGATGATTCGTGGGTTCGTCGAGCAGCACCAAGTCGCCGCCCTGCAAGAGCGTCGCCGCCAACGCCGCGCGCCGCCGCTCGCCGCCTGACAGCACTCGAATCGGCTTGTCGAAGTCCGCGCTGCGAAACCCAAGCCCATGCAGGGTCGCCTCGACCTGCGATTGGTGCTTGTAGCCGCCGAGCGCTTCGAACCGGTGTTGCAGGTCGCCGTAGCGCTCGAGCGTCTCCTCGTCGAGCGCTTCCCCGCCGTCGATGCGCGCGTGCAGCGCCTCGATCTCGACCGACACGGCTTCGATTTCGTGGGCGCCCTTGACCCACTCGATCAGCGAGCCTTCGCCTTCGGCGGCGGTTTCTTGCGGCAGCACCACGACGCGCGCCCGGCGCGTCAGATGGCGTTCGCCGTTGTCCGGCACCAACGTGCCGGCGATGAGCTGCAGCAGCGTCGACTTGCCGCTGCCGTTGACGCCAACGAGCGCGACCTTCTCCCCCGGTTCGAGGTCGAGGGTGATTTCGCGCAAGAGCGTCTCGCGCCCATAGTCGAAGTCCACCTTGCTCAGGCTCAGAAGCGGCAAGCAGCGCTCATTTCGTCAGCGTGTAAGACAACGACTCGATCGCGATCGACAAATCGACGTGGCGCACGGCCACCGCGGCGGGGACGGTGAGCTGTCCCGGCGTGAAGTTGAGAATGGCGCGGATACCCGCGTTCACGACCATCGTCGCGACCTGCTGCGCGGCCTCGGCCGGCACCGCCAAGATGGCGATTTCGATGTGGTGTGCCGCGGCCGCGGCGTGCAACTCGGAGACCGGCCGAATATGAACTTCGCCCCACAGCTCGCCGGTTTTCGCCGGGTCGGAGTCGAACACGTGCTCGATGTGGAAGCCCTGCTTCTTGAAACCCTTGTACGCGAAGAGCGCGTGCCCCAAGTTGCCGGCGCCAATGAGTGCGACGCACCAGTGGCGCCCGAGTCCTAGGATCTGTTCGACCTGGCCGCGCAGTTGGAGCACGTTGTATCCCAGCCCGCGGCGCCCGAAGTTGCCGAAGCGCGACAAATCCTTACGCACCTGCGCCGATGTCACACCGGATTTGTCGGCGAGCACGTGCGATGAGATGGTCCCGACGTGATCGCGTTCCGATTCGACCAAGACCCGGTAGTAACTCGAGAGCCGAGTGATCGTCGCAACCGACGCCCGGTCCATCGACAGATCGGGGCGCCGCTTGTCGCCTTCCGGCGCGCCGCCGTTGCGCGTGTTCTTCACGTCGAGACCGCCTGAACATGTGGGCCGTCACCAGGGGACCCTCCGGGTGGTCCGGTGCGTGCCTCTCGAGACCTTAGGAAAGGAGCCGCCGGGGGCAGAGTTTGTGAAAACCGACACAAACTACATTGTATGCGGCCTTCCCAGGCGCCGGAAGCCCTTTCGGCCCGCCCGGTCATGGCGCGGTAATCCTTTTTGGGTCAATTGCTTGGGCGCATTGCCGCGGGTTCGACGCGAAACACCCGGTTGCCGAAGTCCGTCACCCGGCCCAGGGCCTCGAGGGAAAGGGGCCGCGCCTCGACGTTCTGGTCGATGGTCCGCAGCCATGCCGCCTGCTCGCGGTGCTGTTCCATGCGCAGATTGTCGAGCAGGCTCAGGCGCGGCCCGCCGTCGAGCCACCCGACCTGCAGTTCGGGCAACGCGGGTCGCGCGATCTCGAACACCGCTGGAACATTGAACACGAGTCCGGTCGCGATGTTGACGGCGAAAAAGGCCAGCGCGCCGGCCCGCCGCACTGCGGGCCGCAAGGTCTGGGCGCCGCGTGCAGAGCGCGGCGAACCACGAGTCCGGGTGCGCCGACCAGGATTGATACAGAACGAGTGGCCCGAGCGTTGCAAGCCAAAGCACCAAACCCGCGTCTTGTTTCCAAATCGGCCCGGGCAAGAGCGTGCGCTCCGAGACGGGTGACGAAGGGCGCCGCCATCCATGCAAACCCCACCGGCTTGTTGTACGAGAGACGCGAATCGGCCACCACCGGCCGCGGATCGTAGCCCGCCGCGACGACGTTCCACGCCGTATGCGCATA
>JANLSU010000012.1:0-11259 GCA_031362565.1 bacterium
CGCCCGCACGCGGCTCGCCGCGGACGCCCGGCGTTGCGGGCGAGCTTGCGCCGGTCGTTGCGCGTGAAGCCACAGCGCTTGGCGGGCGAGCTCGCTGCGCTCGCCGCCGGGCGGCGCGTTGCTGGTCGCTCATCAAGCCTGGGCAGCGCGCTCTCTTGGGCTCGCAGGCTAACGGCCATGGTTGGCGGCGCGTCACGGATGGCGATACGCCTTGGGCGCTCGCGGCCTTCCGCTGGTTGTTGCGGGGGCTGTAGCATGCGCGGGAGCTGCCGTTGGGGGTGGCTTGGGGAGGAACTTATGCGACGGGTTGTGACTACGGGGAAGGCGCCGGTGCCGATTGGGCCTTATAGCCAGGGGGCCATTGCGGGGGCGTTTTTGTTTACGGCGGGACAGGTGGGATTGCATCCCGAGAATCACCAACTGGTGACGGGCGGAATCGAGGCCGAGACGCGGCGGGCGTTGGAAAACTTGCAGGGTATTGCGGAAGCGGCGGGGCGTTCGCTCGAGGACGTCGTCAAGACGACGGTCTATCTGCTGACCATGGACGATTTCAAGGCCTTCAACGGCGTGTATGCGGGATTCTTTCCAACGCCGCCGCCGGCGCGGACGACGGTCGCGGTTGCGGGGCTGCCGGCGGGGGCGCGCGTCGAGATCGAGGCGATCATCGCGCTCGGGTAACGCCCCCAGGGCCCAGGCGTTTGGACGCTCGCTTGCCGGGGTTGGGCGCATGGCCTACCATGAGCGGCGGCCCGGCCAAAGCGGACCGGCCGAGGGGAGTGGATCGGTCCTGGTGGGCCGCGAGGGCTTCAAACCCTTTGTCGGGTGCTAATAACATCCGAGGTGGGTTCGATTCCCACACATTCCCGCCATGAGATCCTTAAGGGGAGGCAAGCAGTGGGCGGCCGGGTGGCCGGCACTTTTTTTTGCGCCCTCGTCTGCACGGCGGCGAGTGCCGGGTTCGCGAACGACAGCGCTCCATTGACGGATCGCGGGCTCGCGCCGAGCGGCACGCCGTTTGGATTCCGGTTCGCGACCAACGCCGGGGCAAGGCCCGATGTAGCGCCGTGGCTGGTGCCGGAAGACTGGTTCGGGCGGTCGCCGGCGAAGGCGCCCTTGCGCACCTGGCAGCGCCGCAAGTCGCCGCGCACTGCGCTCTTCAGCTCGTTGCTCGTGCCGGGACTCGGGCAGTTGTACAACGAACGCGAGTTCTGGGCGATGGTGGCCGCCGGGGTCGAGTTCTATTTTCTCGGCACCATGGTGGCCGAACAGCGGCAAACGAATCGTTGGCGCGTCGTCGCGAACGCGACGAACGAGGATCGCGACAAGGTTCAGTTTCAACTGCATCGTGACAACCGGACGCAGGCGACGTGGCTCTTCGGTTTGTCGGCGCTGCTGAGTGGTGTGCAGTCGTACGTCGATGCACACATGTCCGATTTTGATGATTCTCCGCTGCCGATTCGCGCCGCGGTGCTGCCCGAAGCGGGCGCCGGCGCGGCCCTGCAATGGCGCTTCTAGGGAGACGACCGAAAACCGCATGGATCCGAAACTGATTCGCAATTTCTGTGTCGTGGCCCACATCGACCATGGCAAGTCGACGCTCGCCGATCGCTTCCTGGAAGTGACGGGGACGCTGGCCAAGCGCGACATGCAGGCGCAAGTGCTGGACAGCATGGATCTCGAACGCGAGCGCGGCATCACCATCAAGAGCCATCCGATTCGCATGACGTTCCCGTCCGCGGACGGCAACACCTACGTACTGAACTTGATCGACACGCCCGGTCACGTCGACTTCACGTATGAAGTGTCGCGCAGCATGGCGGCGTGTGAAGGCGTCATCCTGCTGGTCGACGCCGGCCAGGGGATCGAAGCGCAGACGCTGTCGAATCTCTATCTCGCCATCGAGAACGAATTGACCGTCATTCCGGTGATCAACAAGATCGACTTGCCGAGTGCGCAGGTGGAGGAGTTCACGCAACAGATCGTCGACCTGTTGGGGTGTGCGCCGGAAGAAGTCCTGCTGACGAGCGCCAAGACCGGCGTCGGGGTGCGCGAATTACTCGAGGCCGTGATCCGGATCGTGCCGGCGCCGGCCGGCGACGTGGATGCGACACCACGCGCCCTCATCTTCGATTCGCTCTTCGACCAGTTCGTGGGCGCAGTGGCCTACGTGCGGGTGCGCGAAGGTACGTTGCGCAAGAACGAGCGCATCCGCTTCATGTCTACGGGTAAGGAATTCGAGATCCTCGAACTGGGATCGCTGCGCTTGGGGCGCATCCCGAGCGAGGAACTGGTGTCGGGCGAGGTGGGTTACGTGGTGTCCGGCGCCAAGAATGTGGCGGACACGCGCGTCGGCGACACGATCACCGATGCGGTGAATCCGGCCACCGAACCGCTGGCGGGATACCGCGACTCCAAGCCGATGGTGCACAGCGGGTTCTATCCGGTGGAGACCGACGACTACGTCGAACTGCGCGAGGCGCTCGAGAAACTCAAGATGAACGACTCGGCGCTGGTGTTCGAACCGGAGACTTCGGTGGCGCTCGGCTTCGGGTTCCGCTGCGGGTTCTTGGGCCTCTTGCACATGGAAGTCATCCAGGAGCGGCTCGAGCGCGAGTACAACATGAAGCTGATCGCCACGACGCCGAACGTCGTGTATGACGTCATGACGACCAAGGGCGTGCGCAAGTCCGTCGACAACCCAGCCGAGCTGCCGGATCCAGGTGAGATCGAATGGATCGAAGAGCCATTCGTGCGCGCCGAGATCATCACGCCGGTGGAATACGTCGGCGGAATCATGAAGTTGGCCCAGGACCGGCGCGGCGTGCACTTGGGGATGCAATATCTCGACCGCAAGCGGGTCGCGCTCAAGTACGAATTGCCGCTCTCCGAGATCATCTTCGACTTCTTCGACAAGTTGAAGTCGTCATCACGCGGCCATGCGAGCCTCGACTACGAGTATCTCGAGCACCGGCGCGGTGAACTCGTGAAGCTGGACATCGCCTTGAATGGCGACCGGGTGGACGCTTTCTCGATCATTCTGCACCGCGACAAGGCCTTCTTCTATGGGCGCGATTTGACCGTGAAGCTCAAAGAACTGATTCCGCGCCAAATGTTCGAGGTCGCGATCCAGGCCTGCATCGGCAGCAAGGTCGTGGCGCGCACCAACATTGGCGCCATGCGCAAGAATGTCACCGCCAAGTGCTACGGCGGCGATATCTCGCGCAAGCGGAAGTTGCTCGAGAAGCAAAAAGAGGGCAAGAAGCGCATGAAGCAGGTCGGCAACGTCGAGGTGCCTCAGGAGGCATTCCTCGCGGTGCTGAAGTTGCGCCAAGACTAATTGCGAATAGCGCGCCGCCCCGGAGCGGCGCAGCATTGGGGGATTCGGGACATGTCGCAGCGCAGCGCCAGCCAAACATGGCAAACGATACAGTCGTTCGGGATCGCTATTCTGCTGGCGCTGGTGTTCCGGCAGTTCGTCTTGCAGGCGTTCCGGATTCCATCGCAGTCCATGGAGAATACGCTGCTGGTGGGCGACTTCCTGTTCGTGAACAAGTTTCTCTACGGCGCCAAGCTGCCGTTCGTGGAGACGCGCCTCCCGAAAGTGCGGGCGCCGCAGAAGGGCGACATCATCGTCTTCAAGGCGCCCACCGATGGGCGCGACTTCATCAAGCGCTGCGTGGCGGTGGCCGGCGACACGGTTCTGGTGCGCAACAAGGATCTCTATGTGAACGGCAAGCGGCCGGTGGAGCCGTTCGTGGTGCACAAGGATCGCCTCGTTCAGACGCCCGGCAGTCCGCGGGATTTCTTCGGGCCGCTCATCGTGCCGCCAGGCCACATCTTCATGATGGGCGACAACCGCGACAACTCCGCCGACAGCCGCTACTGGGGGCCGCTGCCGATCAGCAACGTCAAGGGCAAGGCGATGTTCATCTACTTCTCGATCGACACGCAGCGCGGTTTCTTCCCGCCCCATATCCGGCTCCGCCGCTTTGCCAACTTGATTCATTGAAGAAGTGGCAACGCCGGCGCGCCGTGGCGCGTGAAATGATGAGTGGATCGAATCCGAATCCGAATCCAACCGCCGGCGCCGACTTTGCCGTGTATGTGCACGTGCCGTACTGCCGCGTGCAGTGCCCCTACTGCACGTTCTTCACTGTCTTGCGCCCGGGCGATGCGGCGCCGATGCGGCGCTGGCTCCAAGCGGTCGAGAAGGAATGGCTGGCGCGTGTGCGCCCGCTCCTCCAGCGTGGCGATCACCTCCGGACGCTCTATCTGGGCGGCGGCACACCCAGCGATTTGCCGGGCGACGCGCTGGTGGCGTTTCTGGCGCAAGCGGGGCACGACGTGCCGGGCGGCTTGCAGGCGCTCGACGAAGTGACGATCGAATGCAACCCGGAGTCCGCGACGCCTTCGCTTCTCGATGCGCTTTGTGCGGTCGGTGTCGGACGCGTCAGCCTCGGCGTGCAGGCCCTCGATGACGACGATCTGCGGACGCTTGGACGCGGCAACAACGCCACCGATGCACGCAGTGCGATTCGCGATGTCGCCGCCCGTTTCGCAGCCTGGAACGCCGACTTCATCCTCGGCATCCCCGGCTCGAACGTCGGGCGGCTGGAGCGCGGCTTGGCGGAAGTTGTCGCCACCGGTGCGCCGCACCTGTCGTTCTACTGTTTGGAAATGCCGCCCGAGCGGGCGCGCCGGCTGGGTGATCCACAGACCACTGCCTCCGAGGGCGCCAAAGCCGATCTCTACGAATGGGCCTCGGCCTGGATCGAATCGCAGGGCTTCGAGCACTACGAAATCTCCAATGCCGCGCGGCCGGGGTACCGGGCGCTCCACAACTCGGCCTACTGGGCGGGACGTCCGTACGTCGGGCTCGGGCCCGGGGCCCACTCCTTCGATGGCCCGACGCGCCGCGCCAATGTGCCGGACCTGGGGCGCTACCTCGAGGCCGTCGAGGCGGGGGCGGAGGCGCCGCACACGCTGGAGGATCTGACGCCCACCATGCGGCGGGAGGAAGGGATTCTTGTCGGGCTGCGTCTCCGTGACGGGGTCTCGATCGTGGCGCTCGAACTCGAGCCCCGGCGCGCGCTCCTCGAGCGTCTGGACGCCGCGGGGCTCGCGCGCCTCGAGGGAGACCGTTTCCGGCTCACGCCGCGCGGCTGGCTGATCTCGGATTCCATTGTTTTACAATTAGTTGCGTCGTGAGCGTCGCCCGGGCCCCGGATTGACAACGGCGGCCGGGCGCCGGTACATTGGACTATCTGGCAGTCGGCTGGCGTGAGTGCTAACCGACGGGCGGCCAACGGCGCGACCCAAGCCTCTCCGGCGACCGCGGGGCGCCCTGCATCGACCCGGACCCGAATGTCGCCGCGAGGAGCCGTGAATTTGCAGCAGCTCAACGATCGCGAACGCACCATCTTCGAGGCGCTCGTCGACCTCTATGTGCGGGATGCGAGTCCGGTCAGCTCGGCGGCGCTGCACAAGGAACTGGGCGTCGATCTGTCGAGTGCGACCATCCGAAATGTGCTGCACGGGCTCGAGGAGAAAGGGCTCCTGCAGCAGCCGCACACGTCCGCGGGGCGCGCGCCGACCGCCGATGGCTACCGGCTGTATGTCGACCTGTGCTGCAAACCGGTGCGGCTGCCGGACGCCTGGGTGCAACGTATCTTCAACGAAGTGCAGTCGGCGAACGACGTGAGTGACATCCTTGGGCGCGTCTCGAAGCTCTTGGCCGCCATGTCGAGCAACGTCGGCGTCGGGTTAGCGCTCGCGACCGAGCCCGTGGCCCACGTGCAACGCGTCGAGCTGGTCGGGATGGAAGGCGGCCGGGCGATGGTCGTCGTGACGCTCGACAACGGCGTTGTCCGGACCGAAGTTCTGGCTCTCGAGCGCGGCGTAGAGCAACCGACGCTCGAAGCGGCGGCACAGTTGCTGAACCAGATCGTCTGCGATCGCACCCCGGCCGCGGCGCGCCAGCATCTCGAACGCGCCGTGCTGGAGCGCATCGGGAACGGCAGTGACGTCGCGCAGCAGGTGGCGCGCCAGAAGGACCGGGTATTCGCCGACTGGCCGCATCCGACCCTGCACGTGCAGGGGGCAAGCGAAATCATGGGCCAGCCGGAGTTCACCGACCCGGCCAACCTGCGCAATCTGGTGCGCCTTCTCGATCATCCCGAAAGCTTGGAGTCGGTACTGGTCGAGCAGGTGCGCGGGGACGTGACCTCGATCACCATTGGCGGCGAATCACGCCGCGAGGAGTTGTCGCCGTTCAGCTTGGTGATGGCGCCGTGCACGATCGCCGGCCTGCCGGGTTTCTTCGGGATCTTGGGGCCGATGCGCATGCGCTATTCGCTGGCGCTGTCGCTCGTGAACAGTGTCGCGCAGAGCATGCGCGAGGCATCGGGCCCGCAATGAAGTGGCGATCGGGTCGCGAGGGCGGGAGTGCAACGGACGCCGCCGCGGCACGTGCCGAGGACGAGAACCGTGGAGTAGGGATGGATCAAAAGAACGAACCGGGCGCGACGAGCGCCGACGTGGACGGGCTCGAGGACGGTCCGGGTGGCCCGGACGGCGCCGCGGACAGCGCGCCGGTTGCGTCCCTCGAGACCGAGTACGCGGCCCTCAACGACCGCTATCTGCGCCTGGCGGCGGAATACGACAATTTCCGCAAGCGCACGGCGCGCGAATGGCGCGAGTACCAGGGGCGCGCGACCGCCGAGGTGCTGCGCGAGATGCTGGAACTGGCCGACAACCTCGACCGGGCCCTCAAGGCGCCGTCCGAGGACACCGCGGCGCTCCGTAAGGGCGTCGACCTCATCGCCCAGCAGTTTCAGGCTAAGTTGCGCAAAATGGGCGTCGAGCCGATCAATGTCGTTGGACAGCCTTTCGACCCCGCGCGCCACGAGGCCGTGCTGATGGTGGAAAAGGACGGCGTGGAGAGCCAGCACGTCGTCGACGAAGTGCAACGTGGGTACACCCTGCAGGGCGAAGTCCTGCGGCCGGCTCGGGTGACTGTCGCCCAGTAAGGGGCGGCTGCTGACCGCGGCGCGCATGAAGGCGCAGCCGCAACAACGCGAACTCAAACGTGCCGGGACGCAACCCGGGTTTCGAGGAGGATCAGAATGGGCAAGGTCATCGGCATCGATCTCGGCACGACGAACTCGTGCGTCGCCGTCATGGAAGGCGGTGCGCCAGTCGTTATTCCGAACCCGGAAGGCGCTCGCACGACGCCGTCGATCGTCGGCTTTTCGAAGACCGGCGAACGCCTCGTCGGCTTGGTCGCCAAGCGCCAGGCGGTCACCAACCCCGAGAACACCGTGTACTCGGTGAAGCGCTTGATGGGCAAGAAGCTGAGTGATGTGAGCGCCTACATCAATCGCTTCCCGTACAAGGTCGTAGCCGGTGAGAACGGCGACGCCGCGGTCGAGATTCGTGGCGAGAAGTTTTCGCCGCAGCAGATCTCGGCCTTCATCCTGCAGTCGATGAAGAACGCCGCCGAAGCCTATTTGGGCGAGAAGGTGACGGAAGCCGTCGTCACGGTGCCGGCGTATTTCAACGACGCACAGCGCCAAGCCACCAAGGACGCGGGCCGCGTCGCCGGGCTCGATGTGAAGCGCATCGTCAACGAACCGACGGCCGCCGCACTCGCCTATGGACTCGACAAGGAAAACGCCCACACGATCGCCGTCTATGACTTGGGCGGCGGTACGTTCGACATCTCGGTGCTCGAACTGGCGGACGGCGTGTTCCAGGTCAAGTCCACGAACGGCGATACGATGCTGGGCGGCGACGACTTCGATACCAAAGTGATCGAGTTTATTGCCGACGAGTTCCGCAAGGAGCACGGCATCGATTTGCGCCAGGACAAGATGGCGCTGCAGCGTCTCAAGGAAGCGGCCGAGAAGGCCAAGATGGAATTGTCGACGGTGCTGGAAACCAACGTCAGCCTGCCGTTCATCACGGCCGACGCGGCGGGTGCCAAACACCTCGATCTGACGATCACGCGGGCAAAATTGGAGCAACTGACGCGCGACCTGGTCGACCGCACCGTCGAACCGTGCCGGCGCGCCATGGCCGACGCCAAGCTCGACGTGAAGCAGATCGACGAAGTCATCCTGGTGGGCGGCGCGACGCGCATGCCGGCCGTGCAGGAGATGGTGAAGAAGTTCTTCGGTAGGGATCCGCACAAGGGTGTGAACCCGGACGAGGTCGTGGCCATGGGTGCCGCGATCCAGGCCGGTGTGTTGACCGGCGACGTCAAGGACGTCCTACTCCTGGACGTGACGCCGCTATCGCTCGGCATCGAGACGCTGGGCGGCGTGATGACCAAGCTCATCACCCGGAACACCACGATCCCGACCCGCAAGGTCGACACGTTCTCGACCGCGACCGACAACCAGCCGGCCGTGAGCGTCCACGTGTTGCAGGGCGAGCGCGAGATGGCGGGCGACAATCGCACCCTCGGTAAGTTCGACCTGGCCGATATTCCGCCGGCGCCGCGTGGCGTGCCGCGCATCGAAGTCGCCTTCGACATCGACGCCAACGGCATCGTGCACGTGTCGGCGAAGGACTTGGGTACGGGTAAGGAACAGAAGATCGTCATTCAGAATACCGGCGGCCTGAGTGATGCCGAGATCCAGCGCATGGTGAAGGATGCCGAAGCGAATGCGGATGCCGATCGCAAGCGCAAGGAACTCATCGAAGCGCGCAACCGTGCCGACGCCATGATCTACGAGGCCGAGAAGTCGTTGCGCGAGCACGGCGACAAGGTCTCGGCGGATGTGCGGCGCGACATCGAAACCGCGATCGAAGATGCGAAGCGGACGCGTGAAGGCGAGGATCCGGCGGCGATCCAGACCGCCATGGACAAGCTGACGACGGCTGCCGGCAAGCTTGGCGAAGAGATCTACAAGGCGTCGGCGGCAGCGGCGGGTGGCGCGGGCGGCGCGGGGATGGGTGCGGACGGCGGTGGCGGTGCGGGTGGCGGGCCCGGAGGCCCGGGCCACGGTCACGGCGGCGGCGCCGGCGAGCCGGGCACGGTCGACGCTGAGTACGAAGTCGTGGACGAGGACAAAGACAAGAAGTAACGCTCGCGCGCCGTCGACGGCGCGTGGTACATGCCAGTCGACGAGCGGCGGCCAAGCGGGCCGCCGTTCGTGTTCCGGACGGACGCGAACGCGGACGCGGTCGGACAATCGGTGGAGGAGCGGCGGATGGCCAAGGATTACTACGTGGCGCTCGAGGTCGAACGCGACGCGTCGGTGGACGACATCAAGAAGGCATACCGCAAGCTGGCCCTGCAGTACCACCCGGACCGCAATCCCGGTGACAAATCGGCGGAAGACCGCTTCAAGACCGTGACCGAAGCGTACGAAGTGCTCGCCGATCCCGAGAAGCGCCGCATGTACGATCAATTCGGTTCCGAGGGCTTGCGCCAGCAAGCCGGTGGTGGCGGCGGCTTCGAAGACATGCACAACCCGTTTTCGGTGTTCGAACGCGTCATGCGTGAATTCGGCATGGGCGGCTTCGAAGGGTTTGGCGGCGGCGGCGGCGGGCGGTCGGGCGGGCGCGATGTCGGTTCGAACTTGCAGATTCGCTTGAGCCTGACGCTCTCCGAGATCGCGTCCGGTGCCACGAAAACGCTCCGCATCCGGCGCAAGGTGGCATGCACGGTCTGCAGCGGCAGCGGTGCCAAGGCCGGTAGCGCGGCCGAAACCTGCCGCGAGTGCCAAGGCCGCGGCCAAGTGCAACGCGTCGTACAGTCCTTCTTGGGCCGCATGATGACGGTCGTCGAATGCGCCGCCTGCCACGGCGAGGGCCGCGTCGTCCGCGACCGGTGCGCGGACTGCCGCGGCGAGGGTGTGAAGCAAAACGAAGAGACCGTGAAGGTAGGCGTGCCGGCGGGAGTCGCGACCGGGCACTACGTGAAGATGCGTGGTCTGGGTGATGCCGGGCGGCGCGGCGGCCCGACCGGCGATTTGCTGGTGCTCATCGAGGAAGAGGAAGACGAACTCTTTCAGCGCGTTGGCGACGACATCATTACCGATGTGTTCGTGACGCAAGGCGATGCGGCGCTCGGCGCCAAGATTGAAGTGCCGACCTTGGGCGGCAAGTCGGCGCTCAAGATTCCGCCGGCGACGCAGAGCCACAGTATTTTGCGCATGCGCGGCAAAGGCCTCGGGCGCTTGAATGGCGGCGGCCACGGCGACCAATTGGTGCGCGTCATCGTGCACACGCCGGAAACGCCGTCGGGGCGCGAGAAGGAGCTGCTGGAGGAACTGCGGAGGTTGCAGGAGGCGAAGCTGCCGGCGCCGCGCAAGGGGCAGTATGGGTTGGCGGAGGAATAGGCTGTTGCCGCGGCGTCAGGGGTACGGCAAGCCCTTCAAGCGATACAGCGTCAGTGGATACGACGTGCCTTCGATCTGCACCGGATAGACCTGCGGTTCGTACAATTCATGGAACTTTGGATTCACGTACAGATCTTCGTCGCTCGGGAAACCGGGCGTCAGTGCGCCGATGCTGGCGGCGAACAGAATGAGATCCGGGCGGCGCGAGAGAACATAATCGCCGTCATGTTTCTCGTGCCCCATCAAGCCGCGCCCGAGGTGCTCGATCTTGCGGTGCGCGATGTGCGCGTCGCAGAGTCCCAGCATGTCGATCGTGCGGAGGCCGGAGTAGTAGGGCACGGTCCCGGCGGTGTTGGTCGCGAGGACTGCATCCGGCGGCACGTGCTGGGCAAGCCACATTCCGACCGCCATGCCGGACTTCGACACCGGATCGCGGTGAATGCGCTCGTTGATATCCGGATCGAAGTGGGTCACGGCGATACCGTAGACGGCGGCGGCGAGCGCGAACGGCACGGCATGCCGGCGCAGGCCTTCCAACCGCTGCACGGAGAGCGCGGCCATCAAGCAGAGAAGCGGCAGAATTGGTGCGAAGAACCGGAACGCCGGCATGCTGTCGCCGCCGACCAGGATCACGTACAACAGGTACACGCCGCACACGACCGGCAGGACCGCACGGTTGGAGACGCCGCGCGCCCAATGCCCTTTGACGAGCGCGACGACCGTCGGAACGAGCAGCAGCAACGCCGGGATCAGGAAACGCAGGGCATATACGGCGCCGTTTTCGATCTGCTGCGCCGTCCCGCCCACCTTCGCGTAGAAGGTGTTTGGCAGCGGATAGCCGTAGTACCAGAGCCGCCAGAGGAAGTGCGGTAACGCGATCGCGGTGAATGCGGCGAGTGCGGCACTCGTT
>JANLSU010000022.1:0-47387 GCA_031362565.1 bacterium
CACGGCCGATGGGTTTTTCCCCCGCGAACACGCGGGTCGCCCCCGATGCAACAATAACACGAATCTCGCAAAACGGGCGGGCGCGCGCCCGGCCGATCGCGCGCTCGCGCGGCGCCGCGACGGAATCAAAACTGTCGGCACCTTCGACGACGAACTCGGCGCAGGCGCGTTGAAAATCAATACAACGGAGGAGAATCATGCACCGGTCCTCCCGTTGTCGACAGCACTCACGGTGTCAGTGGCACGCCCCGTGCCGGCCGCGGCGCCCTGCCCGTCGCGGCGCAGCACGATGAGCGTCAAGTCGTCACTATGCGCGCGTGCACCGCGATGCCGGTCGACGGCGTCCAAGAGCGAGCCCACCACGGCGCTAGGCGGCGCCGCCGGCAAGGCGCGCAGCCGTCCCAGCACGGCTTCGAACCCGAGCGTCCCACCGGCTGTATCCATGGCTTCCACGAGGCCGTCGCTGTACAACACGAGACCCGCACCGGGCTCGAGTTGCACGGTATGAGCCCGCAGGCTGCGTTCGAAGATGGCGTCCGGAAACAAACCGATTGGCTTGCCGCCGGCTTCGAGCAGGCGTGGCTCTTTTGCCCCGAACAGAATCGGCGGACAGTGCCCGGCGCTCACGTAGTGAAAGGTATTCTGGCGCGTGTTCAGCACTCCATAGAGGCAGGTCACGAACATGCCGGGCCGGAGCGACTTCCGCAACATACGGCTGGCCTGCACGAGCGCGCCCTCGACGTCGCCATCCACCGGCGCGAGCATGTGGAGCGCGGTGCGCAGCATCGACATGACGACGAGCCCCGGCACGCCCTTGCCGCTCACATCGGCGGTCACCAAAGCCACCCGGTCGGCGTCGAGCGGCAGCACATCGTAGTAATCGCCGCTCACTTCGAGCGCCGGCACGTAGTGCGCTTGGAGCTGGTAGCCGGTGGGCGGTGCCGCAGCCTGTGGCAGGAGCATCGACTGCAGATCGCGGGCGATCTCGAGCTCGCGATCGAGCCGCTCCTTTTGAATGAGGTTCGTCTGCGCCGCCTGCAGTCCGGCGGCCATGGAATTCACCAGATCGGCGAACAGGCCCAGTTCGTTTCGCCGCCGCACCCGAACGCGGGTCGCGAGATCGCCGGACGCCAGGCGCAGCACGCCGCGCCGCAACTCGTCGAGCGGCCGCAGATTGAGCCGCACGAGCAAGAGCACGGCGGCGATGGCCACGAGCGTGCCGGCGCCTCCCAACCACATGAGGTGCGATTGGGCGCGGTGCAGCGACGCCTCGATCCCGGCGCGGCTGGCGCGGGCCACCAACGTGCCGATGCGCTCGTCGAGGCGCAGGATCGGCTGTTCGATGACGATTTCATTGCCTTCGAGCCAGGCGTCGCCGGCCGCAATGCCCGGCAGAACGACGCGCGTTCCCATCGGCCGTTGCGTCAAGTCGCGCCCGACTTGCAGCAGATCCCGATGCCCGAGCACCTTGTTCTGGGTGTCGAGAACGACGAGATCCACCAAATCGGGAACCTGCGACAACGCCTTGACGACGAACGGCCGCAATTCGAATTCGGGGTCGCGGTGCAAGAGCGGTCCCGAGGCCGCCAGTGCCAAACTGCGCGTTTCGGACAACAAGCGTAGCGTGAACTGCCGGGTGAGCGTTTCACGCTGGCGTTCGACGGCAATCCAGCCGGTGGTGAGAAAACTCACGCCCACGACGACGGCCACGGCCAAGCCGAGCTGTACGCCCAGCCGGCGATGCAGCGCCAGGCTACCGGGCGCTGCCGTTGCCTCGGATATGCTCGAGCTCACTCTGTTCCTCCTGGACCCGCGCGAGGTATCGCAACGCCTTGTCGTTCTTGGGATCGATTTCGAGCACGCGCCGGCACCGGTCGGTCGCCGCCGCGTAGTTGCCGCTGCCATACAGCCCGATGATTTGATACAGGTACGCCTTCACCAAGTGATCGCCGATGTTCTCGTAGTCAGGCGCCAGCAACCACACCGCCTGCCATTCGCGGGTTGCGGTCTCGAAGTCGCCGCCTTGGAACGACTTGAATCCGGCCTGATAGCGCCGCTCGACTTCGCGCCGCTCGTCCGTCGAAAGGGTGCGATGCACGGCGCGGGAGTCGGTGTTGCTGCGCACCGCCGTACGCGCCGCGGCAGCCGCGGTGCGGCTCTCCAACTCGGCGGTCCGCACGACGTCGCGATCGTGGCGTGATCGGCTACGCGCCGCCGTCCAGTCGGAGAGGAGCGCCGTCAGTTGCGTCGATTTCCCGAGCACGCGTTGGGTGTCCACCAAGAGACCGAGCGCCGTGTCGTAATCGCCGGCCGCCGCCGCGGCTCGCGCCCGGTCGAGTAGTTCCGAGCCGCGCGCGGCGCGCGCCGTGTGGACGCGTTGATACAGCTCGCGGCCGAGGGCGTGGTTCGGATCGAGGCGCGCCAATTCGGTCAGTGCTGTTTCGGCGCCTGCATAGTCGCTTTCAGTGAAGCGTGCCAGCGCGTCACGGAAAAGTGCATTCAACTGCCGCTCGCGGTCGGCGGCACTCTGAAGTTGGCCGCGCGCCCGCTCGAGACCCTGCGTCGCCCGCGGTTCCTTGGGCCAGCCGGTCAGGATCTGCTGGAATTCCGTCGTGGCGCGGGCCGCGTCGCCGCCTGCGAAGAGGGCGTTCGCACGTCCGAGCGCCACACCGAGTTCGGCGTTGTGCAGCCCGAGATCGGCCGCTGCATCGCTCGGGTCGAGCGCCAGCGCGCGCCGGTAGTCGTGCACCGCATCGTCATACCGCTGGGCCGCGAGCGCCGAATCGCCGGCCGCCCGCGAGCGCGCCCGCTCGGCTTCTTCGCGGCTTTCGAGCTGGTGGGCGAGTTGCTCGGTGACCTCGCTTTCGCGCTGGCGGCGCCGCGCCGCACGCCGGTCTTCGGTGCGCTGTCCGAGGCGGAAGGCGAGTGCGAAGCGATCGTTGCGTCCGAGCGCATCGTCGGCGCGCAGCGCATAGTCCAGCCGCACTTGCCGCCACGCAACACCACAACCGAAGGTCGGATGGCCGGCGTCCAGTCCGGCGCGGAAGGCGAGAACGTCGCGATACAGGCATTCGGCGCCGGTTCCGAAGCGCGGATCAGCTCCGGCCGGCACATCGAAGTCGGCGGCGAACGCCCACCGGAGGTGGGCCCCGGTCATCGCCGTCGTGTATGCGGCACCCAGCTTGAGGGTGCGCGGGTCGGCGACGTCCTGGGAGACGAGATGCAGCTTGGGCTCGAGGGCGTTTTCGATCGACACCCCGATGCCGACGCGGTGGGTGCGCGACGCGCCCAAATCCCGCTCGTACGACAGGCCCAGGTTGCAGCCGATGCCGACATCGCTCGCAGTGGCGAGTTCTTGCTGCAGAATCCGTAGCGCCCCACCCAACGACAAGGAACTGCCGAGGGTGCGTCCAAAGCCGAGCAAGAGGCTCGATTCGGTGTCACGGGCTTCGCCGAGCGACTGGTTGCGGTCGTCGCGCCGGTCGATCCCGCCGACGGCTTTGCGTTGATAGCCGACGGCGAAGGTTCCGAGGTCGAGGGTCGGCAGCGCCAGGAACGCCGTACTGTAGACCGCACCGTCCACGAACAGCTCGGTGTGGAAGAGCGACAACTCGCTCTGCTGCACGCACCCGAGGCGCGCGCTGTTCCAATAGAGGGCCGTCGCATCACTCGTCAGCGCGACCGTGGCACGGCCCATTCCTAAAGCGCGCCCGCCCGCACCCAGTGTCAGTGGGCTCTCCGTACCATGGCTGTCGTCCCCGGCGAGGGTGCCCGTGGCCCGGCAGATGAGTGCGACTACGACAACGATGGACATGGCGCGCTTCATCGCAGCACCGCCAGTTTGCGCAGATACCGGCCGCCCTGCGGTCCGTCGATTTGCAGGCGCAGGAGATAGGTGCCGTTGCGGACGAATTGCCCGGCGCCATTGCGCCCATCCCAGAGCAAGGTGTCGAAGAGGCCGGCCGGCAACGCCCGGCCGTCGATCAGGCGCACCACACGGTCGCCGGTCAGGGTGTAAATCTCTGCCGTGACGCGCGCATCGGCTGGCAAGTAGAAAGCGATGTGGGTCGATTCCCGTCCCGCCACGAAGGGGTTCGGATAGTTGCTGAAGCTGGCTTCGACCGTTGGCGCCAACACGTGCACGGTCGGCGATGTGTACAGGAGCGTCCTGCCGTCGAGTCCGACCGCGGTCAAGGTGTTGCCGCCGGAGGTCGCCACCAGCGCCGAGTTTCCGATGACGAGCCGCACGTCGTCGGTAGCAGGCGCGGCGCGAATATCGAGTTCGAGTGCGAAATCGAGCGCTGCCGCCGGCGCCAACGGCGCGAGCGCCGCCAAGTCGAATTGCAGGCTGTCACCGGCCAGAGTCGCCGCGACCACCGTGCCCGCCGCCACCAACCGCGCCGCCGAAGCGAACGATGTGGCTGCCAGCGGCTTGGCGTTCGCGTCTTGCACCCGAACCACGAGCGTCGAAAGTGCCAGCGCCGCTTGATTGGCGTTGCCGGGATGAGCGATCTGGAGCCCCAGGAGTGCGGCGCCACTGGCGCCACGGGTCACGTTGGCGGGCGGTCCGGTCGTGACACCCAGGGCGACTTGGGTGGGCGCGGTGACGATGCGAATGAGATCGCTCGCAAACGGCAGTGATCCGGCCGGCAAGAGGGGTCGCGATGGATCATTTGCATCGCGCAGGCGCAGCGCGTCGGCATCGAATGCGAACCGCACCCACGCATGCTCGAGCGGCGACACGAGATCGGCTTCGAGTGTCAGCGCGACGGAGTCGCCCGGGGCGATCGCGACCGGCGACGTCCACGGAATACTGATTGCGGCTCCGGCATCCGGAATTGCCGGCGCCGATGCAACGATCACTCCCGCTTGCCGAACTCGCAAGGCGCGGAGCACGCCGCGCGGCACGAGCCCATTGCCGGCATCGTCGAGGGTGCGGACAACGAGTTGCGTCAGCTCGATCGCGGCACTGCCCACGGGATCGACGTCGCGGATGACGACATCGGCTACAGCCACGGATGCGGCGCCCGGAAATGAACTGGCGGGCGTCCGTGAGACGATTCCTGCGATCGCGTCGACGGCGGCGGTTTCGAGAGTCGCGAGGCCCAGGGTGCGCGGCATGGGATCGGCCGGGACTGGCTCGACCGGCACGAGAACGCCGCTCACGGCGTCGCGTGTCACGACATCGGTCGCGGCCGCCAGTTCCAAGCGCAGCGAACTCGCCGTCGCATTGGCCAAGATGTCGACGACCACGTCGACCGGTTCCGGCGCTCCCGAGGCGATCGTTTTCGGAATCGTCAGCGGCAACTGCAGGCGCCCGCTGCTGGTGTCAAAGGTCGACGTCGAGAGCAGAATGGTCGAGTTGCTGCGGATTTCGAGCCGTCCGAGCGCCGTGCTTGGATCGAGCGGCGCGCCTGCCGCATCACGCACGTCGAGAGCGATCTGCGTCAGCCGGACTTCGCTCTCACCGGGTTGCCCCGGGACCGTGAACGTGATTCGGCCGGCCACGATGTTCGTCTGGCCGCGGTCGAGGCGCGGTGGCAAAAGGGCAACGATGGCAGCATCGACATGCGGGGTCGGCGTCCGGAGTGCCGCGGCTTGCGAAGTCCAGGGCAGCGACGCTTGAATCGTGACCGGCGCCGCACTGTTGGCGTCGATGGCGCTCACACCTGTCGCATCCACCACGCGCAGGCGGAAACTTGTCGCGGTTGCCGTTGCTGCAATCGCTACCTGCAGCGTGACGCTCCGCTCTTCGTCCGGCGCGAGCACGATCGGCGTACTGAGATCGACCTGCACCCAAGAGGTGTCCGGCGGGCTCGTCGAGGCCGCATAGACGGTGTTGCCGCTCCGAATGTCGAATGCCGACAGCACCGCAGAGGCGCGTTCCGCTACTCCCGATTGATCTTCGACGACGAACGCCAAGCGTTGCACGACGATGGGGGCGGCCTGCGCACCGTGATCGGGATGCAGGAGTTTCCAGGTGCACGCGACGATGCCGCTCTGCCCACGGCTCAATAGGGCCGGCAGGCTCGAGAGCATCGTGACACCCAGGCCCGTCGGCGGTTCTTGCACTTCGATACCGGCGCTCGAAGCCGGGGCGCTCTCGACACTGCTGTCAGGCCGGCCGACGACGGCGATCAATTGGGTCGAACCCGCGGCGTCGAAGTGGATGCGATAGGCGAGTGTATCGCTCACTCCGGGTGCCAGCTGAACCCTTGCCGGCACCGGGCCCGATTCAATCTGGAATGGGAGCGCCGGCGCCGCTTCGAAGCGGAGTGGCGCGATGCTGTCCAACGCGACCGAACCGCGGTTGCGGGCCATGATGTGCACCGTCAAGCTTTGGCCGCGGCTGGCGCGCAGCGGCTGCACGAATGTCGTCGCGAGGAGTGCGCTGGCGGACATGTGATGTACGGTGGATCCGACAACCGGTGAATCGATCGGCCCATCGTTCGCAGATGCGACCTGCAAGCCGCCGAGCGGCACCTGCAATTGCATGGTTCGTCCGTCACCGGGTGCAGGCGCCGCATCGACCGTGACATAGAAGCGGTGTCCGCCGGTGGCGATCGGTGCCGCGAGTCCCCCGAACCGCAGCGCACCGCCCCCAGGGGTGAGTGTCCGCAACAGGATGTCCGTCGCCGCATCGAAGTGCGCCGCCGCGGGATCGAGGTCGCTTTCCTGCCAGAGGCGAATCGCCGCGATGTCGGGTCCGAACTCAGCCCCCGTGGGCGATGCCACGAACTCGACTGTGAGCGCCTCCAAGACGTCACTGTCGAGGCCGTTGGACGGCACGCGCAGGTCCAGGGTCACGACGTTTGTTTCGCCGCCACCAAGGGTCTGTGGGACGATGGCGCGGCTTTCGATCGCCCGCGCCAACACTCCATCGATGGTGTCGAGGCCCGGCGAATTGATCTCGAACTCGGCCGCGGTCGACGTCGTTCCCTGGCCACTGACCGCATAGGTGAACGAATTGGCATCGACAATGGCGGCATCGGCAGTCGACGCATCTCGGGCGTTGCCGTCCGCCAGTGAATACACGACGAGCAAGCGCGCCTGTACGAGCGGTAAGACGTCGAAGGCGAAGGAACCGAAGTGCACGCTGCCGGCGTTGGCCGTGGCGGTCGCGAGTGGTGCTTCGCTCGCGTCGACGATGCCGTTTTGGTTGGTGTCCGCGTACAACCTCCAAACGTCGTACTCGAGATCCCCGGCCGTGCCGCGCGTCGCGACGTCGAGTGCAACCAAGGTGCGCGCCTGGGAGTAAGTGTTCAGGACTTCGAGGTTGAGAATGGTGCGATCGCGCCCATCCGGATCGACGGTATGGTCGCCCACGACGCCGGCCACCCAGATGACTTGGTTCGGCGATGCAAAGACCAGCGGTCCGCCGCCACGCAGTTCGTGGTCGACGGGACCATCGTTGCCGCTCGTGACGGTGACGCCCCCCGCCGGCACCCGCGCCTCGAACGTCCGGCCGGTCGTGGCGCCGGTTGCGGGGCGCACGGTGACGATAAAACGCTGCGGTAAGCCCGCACGCAGCGGCAGGCTGAGTGTGGGTGACACCCAGGTGCGATCGCCCTGCGACACGAGTGGCGTGACGAGTGCGTCGCCGGCCCCGAGGACGCCGTCGCCATCCTCGTGGCGTAATGCGACCACTCCGACATCGGATGCCGTCACCGTTCCATTGTTCTCGATTTGCAGTCCGGTGAGGACATCGTCCTCCAAACCGTTCGCCGGCAGTTCGAAGTCGAGAGCGATCGTCTCGCCGCTGCCGGGTGCCAGAATGCGGTTCGTGATGGGCCGGACGCCATAGCCCGCTGCCGATTGCCCATCGATGACCGGCGGATCGAGGGTCTGCAGCGCGCCGGAGACCTGCACGCTGAGTGCGCCGGAGGTCACGACATCCGTGGCATTCGCGACCCGCACCGCGAGTTGCTCGCCGTCGCGGATGTCGAGCGAGTCAGGCGTCAGCGTCACAAGGAACCGGTGCGGTTGCGCATCGAGAACGACATGCAACAGACCCGTGGCGCCGAATACCAGCGAATCACCCGGCAGTGGGACGATTGCCTCGAGAAGCGGATCGGTATCACTCCGGACACCGTTGCCATCGGCGTCCGACCAGAGTGCGGCGCGCACCAATTCGGCGTTGGGGTTGGCGAGGGCGCCGCCCGGGCCACTCGCCAGGTTGCGCAGGCGGAGCAGGCGTAAGGTATCGGGCGCCGCTGCAACCGCGGTCAATTCGAGACCCAAGACCGCCAAGTCGGTCGAGGCGCGCGGCACGATGCCGGGCGCCGTGATGGGCGCCCGAGAAACGAACAGTGTATGCGGTGACTCGAGCGTCAGCACATTCGGGTTGTCCCACGCCGCGTCGACCGGACCCGTGCGTCCCGACGCGAAATCAAGGCTCGAGAGCGGCAATTCGAACTGTATGGTGCGGCCGGCTTCGCTCCCGAGCGCGGCATCGGCGATGACCCGTACCCAAAGGCCGGCGACCGGCACCGGAAGATGCAGATCGCTCGCCGCCCAACGGCCGCCGCCCGTGTGCACGAGATCGGCCACATCCGTCCACGGCGACGGACCGCTTTGGAGTTTCAGGTGTTCGATCTCGAGTCCCGCCCGCGCCGTTCCAAGCTGCCGGACGCCGAACGCGGTGAGTGAGTCGGCGCTGCCGCCGTCGTCCGGTAAACGCAGTTCGAACACGCTGTGATCGGTGGTTCCGGCGACGATCGTTCCGGCCGCGACCGGCTGGAAGACGACTTGCGCCTGCACGAAGTCATGGACGTGAACCGCACCCGCGCTCTGCAGTGGAAAATCGGCGACCAGCGCCGTCGCCGCCGCCCAGAAGATGTCGCCAACCGCCGCAACGCCTGCATCCGCGGTGCTGCCGTGCGCGGCGGCGGTCATCGACACGTCGCCGGTGACGAACAACGTTTGCGACGTACCCACCGCCAGGTCGACACTCAACCCCGTCGCCGTCCATGTCCCGGCACTCGGCGCGCCCATGGCGAGTTCCGTGTCCTGGGGCGGGTCGAAGCCACCGTCACCATCGTCGCGCCACAGGTGGAGCGCCGTCAGCGGCCCAGAGACCTGGGCTCGCAACGCGGTCAGGCGGCGCACATCCAGATAGCGATTGGTAAGGCGCAGCGTGAGCAGCAATGCGGCCGGCGTTCCCGGCGTCACACTTTGATCGCCGGCTGCCAGGGCTTCGACTTGCACGGCGGGCAGCACGGTCACGGTTGCGGCGGCCGACGTGAGGCCGGCGTAGGTCGCTGTGACGTTCACGGTGCCGAGCGCGATCGCGGTCGCAACGCCGTTCCCATCGACGTACAAGAGACCCGGCGCGTCGGATGCCCAGGTCGAGAGCGCCGTTACGTCGGCGGTCGATCCATCGCTGAACGTCGCGCGCGACGTCATCTGCTTGGTGCGGCCGAGCCGCAGTGTCGTGCTGGCGGGCAGCACGCTCACCAAAGTCGGCGTCGCCGGATTCACTTGCAGGCGGGCGGCAAGCGCCTGCACTCCGCCGACCGATGCTCCGACGGTCGTCAACCCGACGCCATGCGTCGTGACGAGTCCGCCGGCCTCGGCGGTCGCCACCAGCGTGTCGGCTGTCGACCACACGGCGAGGTTGGTGACGTCGTAGACGCTGGCATCGGCGTGTGCAAAGGCGCGATAGGGCAGTGTCGCCCCCAAGACGACGACCGTATCGGCGGGTGCAATGTGGAGCGAGTCCATGGCCGTGTCCCCGACGCGCACCGTGCAAGGCAGAGACGTGACACCGGAGAACGTGGCTTGTACGAGGGCGACACCCGGGCTGCCAGTGTGCAAGACGCCCGTCGAGTCGACGATGGCGACTGTCGAATCAGTCGTCGCCCACGTCGACTGCGCGGTACGGTCGGCATGGGTGCCGTCGTTGAAGAAGGCAGTTGCCGTCAATCCGTAGTCAGTCGCGGGCGGCAGCGCGATCGGTGCCGGCGAGACGCGAACGCTGTCGACGACACCCACGACGGGCGGGGTGACCGAGATGGAAATGTTGTTGCTCGTGACCCCGCCGAGTGTCGCGCTGACGGATGCCGTGCCGACGGCCGCGGAACTCGCGAAGCC
This sequence comes from bacterium, assembly GCA_031362565.1. Lineage (GTDB taxonomy): Bacteria > Krumholzibacteriota > Krumholzibacteriia > JANLSU01. The sequence goes on from JANLSU010000022.1 coordinate 10,093, forward strand.
GTCGGTGGCCACCGTCACAATTCCGCCCGGCACGGTGTTCCAGGTCACAGTTCCGGTCACGTCGAGCAAGGGCCCGCTCGAATAGGTTCCGGCGGCATGCAGCTGCACGCCGTCTCCGAGGGCGATTGTCGACACCGGAGGCGTCAGCGTGATGAACAGGAGCTCTGGCGGGTTGACCGTCAACGTTGCCGTGTTGCTTGTCACGCCGCCGAGCGTCGCCGTGATAGCGGCCGAACCTTCGGCAAGCGAGCGTGCGAAGCCATCGGCGTCCAGGTCTACGACTCCGGGCGGCGCAGGTGTCCAGGTGACGACACTCGTCAAGTCGAGCGTACTGGCGTCCGTATACGTGCCCTGCGCCTGCATCTGCACCGAGAAGCCGAGCGCAACGGTGGTGTCCGTGGGACTGACGTGAATGGAGACGAGTTCCGCCGGCGTGACGTTGGCGGTCGCGGGCGGCGACTCGATGCCGGAGAGCGTTGCCGTGATCTTCGCTGTCCCGTTCCGCACGCCTTGGATCTGGCCGGGCCCGGTGACATGGGCCACCGTCGGGTCATAACTCGCCCACGTGGCGCTCGCCGTGACCGCGACACTGTCGCCGTTCTCGTAGATACCGTAGGCGTCATACGCTTGGGTGACGCCGGCAGGGAAGGAAGCACTGGCCGGCAGCACCCGGACGTGGACGAGTGCCGGGGGATCAACTTGCAAGCGTGCCGCGGCACTGGTCCGGCTGGCGAACGTTGCGTTCACTTGGCCCGTGCCGGTGGAGTCAGTCGTCAACACGCCCGGCTTGCCGGCGAATGTGCCCAAGGCCGGGGGGGTCACCGCCCAGGTTGCGAACTCCGAGATGTCGGCGGTGTCGCCGGTGTTGTAGGTTGCGACGGCTCGATAGGGGACGGAATGCCCGGAGGCGACCGTCGTATCGGCCGGGGTCACCGCGATGCTGGTGATCGTCCCGGTGGTTGTCCGCACGGTCCACGTGTTGCCGTCGCCGGGAACGCCGTTCGCGTTGCCTTTGGACGCCGCCTGAGTCGTGTAGCCGCGCCGGTCATGGTCGATGATCGAGGCGAAATCGTCCCCGGAGGAATTCGCAACAAGTGGCGTTCCGGCGCGGAACACGAGGTCGAGGCGCGGATCGATGCTCCCAAGTCCGACTGGCGGGCTCCAGCGCACGTCGATGACGTTGCCCAGTCCCCACACTTCGTACTCGCCGCTTGTGAGCCGGGCGTCGGTGTTGGCTGTCAGAGGCAGACCCGCCGCGCGAAGGGAATCAACGCGGGTCGGCGTGAATCCCGCCGGCACGGTGATCGTGACCCGGTTCATCCCGGTGGTCGCCGCGTCGAAGCCACCGCGAACCGTATAGACGAAGCGCTGGTTTGGCACATTGGTGAGCACGTCGTTGGGAACGATTTCGGCCGTCGCACTGACGACTGCCGGGGCGGTGTACGTGTTTGGCGGAGCCAGCACGATGACCAGGCGCGCCGCGCGGTTGGAGCCGCTTTGTGCCTCGCGCGTCGCGAACGTCACACTGCGGCCGCTGGTCGCAGATGTCGCACGCAAGAGCACGCCCTGATTGGTGCGCGTCCCGGCGATCCAGTCTGCCGCGAGCTGCCGCAAATTGATCGCGGCAAACGAAGTGCTCGCGTCGACAATGGTCGACCCCGCCAACGTTGCATCATAGTAGCCGCCCTGGACCGTCCAGTTGTTGGTGCAGTCACGAGTGTCCCACGTGGCGCCGCCCACGCACCGGGCGTCATCCTGCGTTCCCTCGGTCCAGGTTTGCCGCAGCCGGTTCACGTTGATGGTGATCGGGGCGCCGGATGCGGCAGCCGGCCAGAGTTCCAGATACGCGGCTACCACGTCGTAGCCGACCGGCACTGGCGTGAGTCCCAAGTTGAACTGGAGCAAGCCGCGGCGGTTGTCACTCGTGTCGAAGTTGACCAGCGCCGCGCCGCCGTAGTTGTTCTGGTTCCCGCCGTTGGTTCGGTGGAGATAGGTGTCCATTTGCAGTGCCGGGACGATCGCAACGGCGTTTTCGTCCTCGATCCAGGTTGGCGCGCCGTGCGCCACTTGGCGTGCCGTCAGCAAACCGCGCACGACACCCAGGTGATGCACGGGCTGGCCGATGCTGCCCACGGCCCGCACTTGCAGATCGACGAGCGTCGTGGCACCAATCCCGAGCGCGCTGATCGACAGCCGCAACGAGTCCGCGAAGACTTTCACCCGCAGATCGGTATCGGCAATCGCGGCGCCGTTCAACGTGATGCTGTTCGGAACGTAGCGCGCGGTCGAAGCAATCGAATACACGTAGTCGATGGTGCCGACGAGCAGAAGTCCGGACTGGTTGATTTGAAGACGCGCCGTGATCGGGTCGCCGGTCGAAGCGATGACCCGGTCAGCCCCGAGTGTCACCGTAGCGCTACCGATCACCGGCAACGCGTGGACCGGCCCACAAAGCGCCAAGGCAATCCAGGCAACCCAAGCGGGTTGGGTGATCCGGCGTCGGAAAGGGTGCCCTGGCGGACCAGCTTGGTCCACCGGGCCGCCTGGCGGCGCCCGCATCGGGAGTCGGAACTGCATCGGGCAATGTCCCACGAACAACCTCGACCACGCTGCGCGCCGTCGCGCACGGACTCAGGCGCACCAAAGCGGTGTCCGTCGTGTGGACACTTGCACCTCGCGTTCCAAGGTGATTTGGGTTGTCGATCTGGACATTCCCGGAAAGAAAACGGGGCGGCTGGAAACCGCCCCGTCCACTGTCGTGCTGCTCTCGATTCGAAGGCGTCAGTTCAAGCGCACGTATTCGAGATCGAATGGCTGGCCGTTGACGCCGCGCGTCGGCGCCACCCATTGCGCGATTTTGCCGCGCTCCGTCACCGGCTGCATGAGAGACTTGACGTACGCAAAGTCCGCTGCCGACGGCAGCCACTGGTCCCGCTTGGCGTTCCATTCCTCGGCCGTCATCAGGTCGCCGGCCGGGGTGAAATGCTGTCCGGCGTACAGCCCAACCTGGCGATGGAAACGCCGGCTCGGCAGCACCAGGCGGGCCGCGAGGCCCGCCTTCTCGAGGATCTTGTTCCAGCGATCGACGCCGCGTTGGCAATCCTTGATGTAGGCGTCGCGCAGCACTTCGTTGAGCGCATTGCGGAGCGGCACGTCTTGCTCGGTCAACCGCCCGCCTTCCAGCACCGTCATGCGATACGAACCTTCGAGCGCCATGTGGTCCTCGATCTTCTCCTCGCCCTCGCGGCCCTTGATGCCGCTACTGAAGTAGTCGGCGGCATTGGACGAGATCTCGCCGCCGAACAAGTCGGCCGACAGCGAGTACCACTGGTTGATGTAGCGCTGAATGATGCCAAGGTCGATGCCGCCTTGGGCGCGTGCGTCACCGTTCGGGTCCTTGGCCATGAGTTCGGCAGTGCGTTCGACAACGCGCCCGACGCCCGTCTCGCCGACGAACATGTGGTGCGCTTCTTCGGTCAGCATGAAACGCGTCGTGCGGGCGAGCGGATCAAAACCGCTTTCGGCGAGCGCCAGCAGTTGGAACTTGCCGTCGCGATCGGTGAAGAACGTGAACATGTAGAACGACAGCCAGTCGTCGATGGGTGCATTGAAAGCGCCCAAGATGCGCGGCTTGTCGGGATTGCCGCTCCGGCGCTGCAGTAGGGCTTCTGCTTCCTCGCGTCCGTCGCGCCCGAAATAGCGGTGCAGAAGGTACACCATGGCCCAAAGGTGCCGGCCTTCTTCGACGTTCACTTGGAAAAGATTGCGCAGGTCGTAGAGACTGGGAGCCGTCATGCCGAGCAAGCGCTGTTGCTCGACACTCGCGGGTTCCGTATCGGCCTGCGTGACGACGATGCGGCGCAAGATGCCGCGATACTCGCCGGGCACATCCTGCCACGCCGGCTGGCCTTGATTGTCGCCGAACCCCACCTTGCGATCCGGTTCCGGCTCCGCCAGGAAAATGCCCCAGCGGTAGTCGGGCATCTTGACGTAGTCGAAATGCGCCCAGCCCTTCGCATCCACCGAGATGGCGGTCCGCAGGTACACTTCTTTTTCTTGGAAACCTTCGGGACCCATTTCGCGCCACCACGACTGATAGTCGGGGAGCCATTTCTCGAGCGCCCGTAGAAGCTTGGGATCCTCGGACAGGTTGACGTTGTTCGGGATCTTTTCGTTGAGCTGCATCGACATGACTACGTCCTCCCCCAGTCGAAGCTCGGCCGCTCGGGCCGGCCGTACAATTTGAGCGCGCCGCGGTCACCGACCGCGTTCGGACGCTGGAAGACCCAGTTTTGCCAGGCGGAAAGCCGCCCAAAGACTTTGCTGCCCATGCTCTCGGCGCCGGCGACGCGGAGCGACGCTTCCATGCCGGTCAGTGCATCGGGCGAGAAGCTGGCGCGTTCTTCCATTGCGACCCGCACTTCGTCTTCGTAGTCGATCTCGTCGGCGACGAAGGTGACGATGCCGGCGTCCTCCGCGGCTTCCGGATCGTACGGGCCGCCGGCGAGAATCTCGGCGACACGCCCCGGTGTTGCCATGTGGCGTACCGCCAAGCGTGTCGGGCCGTGCGTCATGGGCAAGGCACCGCCATTCAGCGGGCTCATGGTGAAGTGCACGGGTTGCTTGGCGTCGTCGAGCGCATAGGTACGATCGGCGGCGAGCGCCAGTTCCAGCAACGAGCCGGCGAAACACGAACCCGGTTCGGCAAGCGCGAAGAAGCTGCGCGCCGTTTGATCCATGCGCCGCAGCACGCGCGCCACTTGCAGCAGGATCTCACGCGCGAACCAATCGTCACGCAGGTCCCAGAGCGCCCGGTCCCAGGCGACAACGGCGTTCGCGTCGCCGCGTGTTTCGACGACGACGAGCCCGCAGGTCGGCTCATTGAATCGCAGGTGGAGGAGTGCGGCATCGATTTCGCGGAACACTCGCAAGCTCCAGGCTTCGGCGCCGAGGGCGCGAAGCTCGGCAGCGGTTTTGGGCGGCGCCGACGCCGGCCCGTGCACCATGAGGCGCGCTTGGCGCTTGGCGCGGTCGACTTGTACGGTGACGTAGCGATAGCGGATGGCATCCGCAGTCACTTCGGGGTCGAGCGCACTCAGTGTCACGCCCGGTCCCGCTTTGGCGGTTGCTTTGGCGGCCGCGTCCTGGGCGCGCTTCTGTACTTCCGTTTCGAACTTGCTGCGCGGGATGATCGCATCCACCAACCGCCAATCGACGGCGCGCTTGCCGCGCATGCCTTCGGCCAATGTGCAAAAGATGTCGGCGCGGTCGCGCCGCACGTGGCGTTTGTCGATGACGCGCGTCAGGCCACCGGTGCCGGGCAGGACGCCCAAGAGCGGGACTTCGGGCAAGCTCACGGCCGAGCTGCCGTCGTCCATCAGGACGATCTCATCGCAGGCGAGCGCTAGTTCGTAGCCACCGCCCGCTGTTGTGCCGTTGCAGGCGGCGATGAAACGGATGCCGCTTCCCGCGCTGGCGTCTTCGAGGCTCAGGCGCGTTTCGTTCGTGTACTTGCAAAAGTTTACTTTGAAGGCGTGGGTCGAGCTTGCCAGCATGTGGATATTGGCGCCGGCGGAGAAGACGCGGTCCTTGCCGCTCGTGATGAGAACGGCCCGCACTTCCGGATGCTCGAAGCGCAAACGCTGCACGACGTCGGCGAGTTCGATGTCGACGCCTAAGTCGTAGGAATTGAGCTTGAGGACGTAGCCCGGGCGCAACGGCCGGTCTTCCTGCACGTCCATGACGAGCCGTGCGACGGGGCCCTCGAACGCCAGTTTCCAGTGCACGTAGCGATCGGGATGGGTCTCGAAACGAATCGGGTCCATGCACGCTCCGAAGATTTGGGCGCGCGAGCGTCGCGCGCCGGTGCGGCAGTATACTGCATGTGGAGTGTCTTGCAATCGCTTCGTTGATGCACTATAGTGCATGTCATGCCGAACCCCGGACGCGCCGCAAACAAGTCCAATTCTTCGCCCGGCGATCTCCTGGGTGCACTCGGCCAGCGGGTGCGTGGGGAGCGCGAGGCGCGCGGCGAAAGTCGCGCTGCGCTCGCCGCGCGCTCCGGCGTATCGCTCCGCTTCTTGGCGCAACTCGAGTCGGGGAGCGCCAATATCTCACTCCTGCGCTTGCACGAAGTCGCGCAAGCACTCGGGCTCGGGCTGGCGCCGCTTTTGGAATCGGCGAGTGTGTCACGATCGGCCGCACCTGGAGCTGCGGCGCCGGTCACACCGGGCGGTGGTCGCTCCGTGACGCAGCGCGCGACATCTCGCGCCGCGGTCGAAGCGCTGATCGCCAGCCGCACCGAACCGGAACTGGAGGAAGTGCGCGACTGGCTCGCGGCGCGTTTTGCGACGACCGGCGGCCCGTTGGTCGCCTTGCTGGGTCTACGCGGCGCCGGCAAGAGCACCGTCGGCCATCGTCTCGCGCGCCGCCTGCGCGTGCCATTCTACGAGTTGGATGCGCTCATTGAGAGCGCCGCGGGGATTCCGCTGGCGCAGATCTTCGAATTGCAGGGCGATGCGTACTACCGCCGGCTCGAGCGCGAAACGCTGGCGCGCTTTCTGGCAACGACACCCGCCGGCGTGTTGGCCACCGGCGGCGGGCTCGTCACCGACCCCGAGACCTACGCATTGCTTCGCCGCCGTTGCCGCACTGTTTGGCTCCGCGCCGAACCCGAACTGCATTGGCAGCGCGTGATGCGCCAGGGCGACCGCCGTCCAATGCGCGACAATCCCGCCGCCATGCAAGAGTTGCGGGCACTGCTCGCCGCCCGCACGCCGCTCTATGCGCAGTCGCACCACACCATCGACACGACGGGCCGCAGTGCCGTCGAAGTCGCCGCGCGGGTCGCGGCGCTTGTGCAGAAGCCACACCGGCCGGTCCAGCCAGCATCGTAGCCGCCCGATCAACGGATCTCGTGGGTTGGGTTCACGGCGATCGGCTTGCTTGTCGGACTCCGGGGGCCTATGCTTGGAACGAGTCTGCCGACTCCAAGGTCCGGAGATCACAATGTCGCCGCGACACTTCTTTGCGCTCATAAGCGTGCCGCTGTGGATCGGCGTGGCCGTCACCGGCTGTAACCACCATGTGGCCGATCCGCCAATCATCATCGGCGGCATCCAAAGCGAAGCCGAACTCATCAACCGGTTGAAGACCGCATATCAGAAACGCGACTACGACACATTCGCAACCCTCTTCCACCCCGACTATCAATTCTTCTTGAACGAAGCCCAACCGGATGGCACCACATTGTGGGGTCTGACGGACGAACTGCGCATTCACCAGCGCATGTTTCATCCCCAAGGCACAATCCCACCGGTGCCACCGGAATTGTGGATCGTCAGCATTGATGTCACGCTCGTCGCGCGCGACGCATTTCGCGACGTGCCTAGCGCGTATCTCGGTCCCGAGAACCCCACGGGATTCGCTCGCGAGAATTTCGCCGTGACGCAAGCGGACTACGCAGCGTCCATTTTCTTCCAAACCCAGGGTCAAACCCAATACCGCGTCGACGGTGTGGCGAGCTTCGTGGTTGTGAACGATCTCTCCAAGGTGCTGGGAGACGACGGCAAGTTTCTGATCTACCGCTGGGAAGACCTCGGGACCTTCGCGTCGTCGTCGAAGTCGCAGACGACGTGGACCGGCGTCAAATCGCTCTATCGGGTGGGAGGAATCTGATGTCGCGCCGAAGCGCCTTTGCACTCGCGATTGTTCCGCTGTGGATCAACCTGGCCGTCACCGGCTGCGACCACAGCACCGGTGTGCCGGACTTCGCGCCGCCGGCAGCGATTGGCGACTTGGGTTCGTATGGTGTGAGCTCCACGACGGTGGTCCTGCGGTGGACAGCGCCAGGGAACGATGGAACACTCGGCACCGCCGCACAGTATGATGTGCGGCATTCGCTCACGCCGATTACCGATACTTCCTGGGACGCGGCCACTCCGGTCGCCGCGGCTGACGTCCCGAGCCCGGCCGCTGCTGGGACACTCCAAGAACTCACGATCGCGGGACTGACGCCTCACCAGGTGCATTACTTCGCCCTGCGCGCAACGGATCAAGCTGGGAATCGGGCCGCAATCTCGAACTCGATCCTTGCCGCGACCGAAGACTGGGGACGCGCCCAAAGCGAAGTTGAACTCATCGGTCAGTTCGAGATGGCGTATCGGACCCGTGACTTCGACAAGTTTCGCCTTCTCTTCCATCCGGACTACCGATTCTACTTGAACCAGGCGCAGCCCGATGGCACCACTTCTTGGGGTCTGACCGAGGAACTGCGGATTCACCGGCGCATGTTCCGTTCCCAGGATTCGTTCCCTGGGGAGTACCCGGTGCCGCCGGATCTGTGGCTGGTGAGCATCGATATCACGCTCAACCTACGCGGCCCGTTCCAGGACGCCCGGTCGTATTACTTCGACCCAATTTCGAACCCCGACGGCTTCCATCGCGAGGATTTCGCAGTGACGCAGGCCGACTACGTGGCGTCGTTGTTCTTTCAGACCCAGGGCGAAACTCAATACCGCGTCGACGGCGCCGTGAACTTCGTGGTCGTGAACGATCTCGCCAAGGCGCTGGGCGACGAGGGGAAATTTCTCATCTATCGCTGGGAAGACTTGGGAAGCGGTCGATCGCTCACGGCCGAAGCGAAGACCTGGGGCTCCATCAAAGAGCTCTACAGCTAGAGGCACAATGCCGTCCTCCTCCTGGCCGACCGGAGATCGCAATGGCGCCGAGACAGTTCCTTGCGCTGGTATGCGTTTCTCTATGGAGCAGCGTGGCCGTTACCGGTTGCCGCAACCCAGACTCTCCACTCATTGTGTGCAAATCCTGTTGGCAGGCGGCGGCTCGAAACGAAGATGAACTCATCGGCCAGTTGAAAGCGGCGTACCAGCACCGTGATTACGATTCGTTCGGCGAAGCCTTGCACCCGGGGTACCAATCTGATTTCAGTCGACCAGACGGCACCACGAGCTGGGGTCTGACGCAAGAGCTGCGTATTCACCGCCGGATGTTCCGTCCAGAAGACGTGCGGCCGGACGAACATCCCGTGCCGCCCGACTTGTACCTCGCGAGCGTCGACATCACGCTCACGGCACGCGATTCGTTTCGGGACGCGACCGCGTACTACTTCGACCCCGTCACGAATCCGGGTGGTTTCCATCGCGAGAGTTTCACGGTCACCCAGGCGGTCTACCAGGCGAGCGTGTTCTTTCAAACCCAGGGCGAAACGCAATACCGCGCCGACGGCGCCGAGACCTTCGTGGTCGTGAACGATCTCTCGAAGCCGGTGGGTGCCTCCGGGAAGTTCCTCCTTTATCGCTGGCAAGAGTGGGGGAACGGTAAATCGTCCGCACGGCAGAACACGTCATGGGCCAGTGTGAAAATGCTCTATGGCGACTAAGAGGGGGAACGATGTCGCTCCGAAATGTGTTGGTGCTCATCGGGATACCGCTGTGGATCAACGCTGCCGCCACTGGTTGCGACAACACGACGGGCGTGCCCGACCTGGCGCCACCTGCGGCGGTGGTCGACTTGCACGTGGATGATGTGACTACCACCTCGGTCGTTCTGCGGTGGACGGCGCCTGGGAACGACGGGTCGAACGGCACCGCCGCGCGGTACGACGTCCGCCACTCGGCGGCACCGATCACTGACAGTTCCTTCGATGCCGCGACGGCCGTCGCAGCCGCTGACGTCCCGAACCCCGCGGCTGCCGGGACTCCCCAGGAACTCACGGTCGCGGGGCTGACGCCACACGCAGTGCACTACTTCGCGCTCCGCGCCACGGATCGCGCCGGGAATCGGGCGGCGATCTCGAACCTGATCCATACCGCGACTGAAAACTGGGGGCACGCCCAAAGCGAAGACGAACTCATCGGTCAGCTCAAGATGGCGTGTCAGGCGCGGGACTATGACGGGTTTCGTCGTCTCTTACACCCGGGGCTTGCATTCTTCCTGAACGAACCCGCGTACGATGGCACCGCGCAGTGGGGCCAGGCGGAGGAATCGCGAATTCATTTCCGCATGTTCCGCCCGGAGGCGGTGCAGCCGCCGGAACCAGCCGTGCCGGCGGAATTGTGGCTCGTGAGTGTCGACATTACGCTTACCGCGCGCGACGGGTTTCGAGACGCGACCACCTACTATTACGACCCCACTACAAATCCGACCGGCTTCCACCGCGAGGACTTCGCTGTTTCGCAGACGGACTATGCGGCGTCGGTGTTCTTCCAAACTCATGGTGAGACGCAATACCGCGTCGATGGGTCCCAATACTTCGTGGTCGTGAACGACCTCGCGAAGTTGCCAGGTGACGAGGGCAAGTTTCTCCTGTATCGATGGGAGGACCTGGGGGCGCAGGCATCGGTTGCCAAGTCCCCCTCGACTTGGAGTTACGTCAAGTCCCTCTACAGGAGATAAGGGCGAGTCACGCCCGTCTTGGAGATCGTGATGTCGCGTCGGCGCTTCCTGCGCTCGTGATCGCTTCGGTGTGCATCAGGCCGCCACTCACGGCAAACATCTCCCGCAGTTTTACCGGAAAAGCTGCTTCATTTCGCCCCAGGACTTCTGCTGTACGCCGATCGTCCAATCGGGCAGATTCGTCGCCAGCCAAATCGTGTACTGGTCGTTCAACGACGACGCGAACACCAGCCGGTCACCTTGTGCCGACCACGAGGGATGCGCATCATACGCTGGGCCCGAAGTCACTTGAACCGGAGTGCCGCCCGACGCCGCGATCACCCAGATGTTCCGGTTGCCGTTGCGGTCGGACGCATACGCAATCCACATCCCTTGCGGCGACCACGCGGGCTCGCCGTCGAATTCCGGCGTTTGGGTGAGCTGTCGTTCGGAGCCATCGCTGCTGCGGATCCACAGATCCCCGCCGCGCTCGAAGACGAACTGCAGGTTGGGCCCCCACGATGGGAAATGCCCGCCGCCCGCGACCATCATCGGCGTTCCACCGCCGCTCGGTACGATGTAGATTCCGCCCACTCCGACGCACGCAATCGAGCTCCCGTCGAGCGACCAGGCTGGATCGGCGAAGGCGCCGCTCGCGACATGCGTGGGCGGGGGAACCAGTGGGTTGCCGACCGACCTGGTCCAGATCCCAGAACTCTCCACGGCGAAGGTGCCGATCGCGTACGCCACCCGGGTTCCATCGGGGGACCAGGCTGGAGACCTCGCATTCGCGACGTAGAACGTCCCACTGCATGACGTGCCATCGATGCCGGTCATGACGAGGTACGGCCACCACTGGAAGGTCGGAGGTGACGACTCCTCGTGCGCAAACACAACACAGTGGCCGTCCGCCGAAAGCGACGGTCCGGTGAGCGCGCACCACGAAGACCCGGTGGGCTGCGAGCATTCGACGACCGGCCGTAGTTCGACCGCCGCGGCGGCCGTGGCGACAGTCAGCATCAAGCCTGAAATCACTGGCAGCAAGCGCAGATGCGGTGCCGAGACCCGTCGATTAGCGAGAACGTGCATCACGGTACCTCCGGGCAAGATTGGCAACGCAATTAGCATAGACCCAGCCTGCCACGCGTGCCAGCCCGGTTGGTAGTACACTTCTCGACGGTCCAGAGTGGTTCCTTGGGCGTCTTTCGAAGACTGGTATGACACCTCGAGGGTCACGATGCGATGGGCCTCGTTTCCATGCGGCGACCATGAAAGCCGATCTTCAACCCGACGATCGGGCCATGGCGGGAATCGCGCCTGGTTGAGGCGTCAGGTCGGATGGAAGGCGGCGCTTGCGATCCTCCGCCATGCCGCACCTGTCGCCAGTGCGATTACAACCCCATGCGTAGCGTTGGGTTCCTGCACCGATTACTCTAGGTATTGGACGATCGCGGCCGCCGTGTTCCCGCCGGCGTCTACGTCGTACGACTGCAGTCGCCCGGTGGGTTCGCAACCACCCGGATCACCACGTTGCGCTGAGTTCTCTCTCCCCTTGGACCGGGGGTTGCTGTGCGCACCTACTGGCAGGTCGGAGGAGGCAGTCGCGCGACGCGGAAGATCAACGTTTGCGGACCGTGTGCAAGACGCGTCCAAACGGCCAAAACGTCACCTGTACGTCTCCGCAGGCGTGTTGTAACATCGCGCCAGGCCATGAGATACACATCCGGCGGAGGATTAGCCTAATTGGCAAGGCAGCAGTTTTGAAAACTGCCGACCGCAAGGTCCTGGGGGTTCGAGTCCCTCATCCTCCGCCATTTTTTTGCTTGTGGAGGCCGTGTGCGGACGTTCTTTTCCTTTGCGGCGTTGCTGCTCTGCGCCGGGCGCGTCGCGGCTCAACCCGACGTGTCGGCACCCACGAATTCATCGCCGGTGACGCCCGACCCGGGTCGCTTGGGCACGTTCAAGTCGCTCAGCCTCGACGAGCGCGTTGGCGCAGCCATCGACGCACTCCGGGCCCGCGATGCCGACATCACCGAGCTGCAAATCCGCCTGGCCGAAATCCCGGCGCCGGATTTTCGGGCGCCGCTCCGCGCCGCGCACCTCCAAGAAGTCTTGCGCGGCATCGGCCTCGCTGACGTGCGGCAGGATGCAACCGGCAACGTCCTCGCCGTGTTGCCCGGCACCGACCGGCACCTGCCGGCGGTCGTGCTGTCGGCGCATCTCGACACGGTGTTTCCAGAACTCACCGAAATCAAAGTTGTGCGCGAAGGCACTGTGCTGCGCGGCCCGGGCATCGCCGATGACGCGGCCGGCTTGGCGGCCGTCGTCGCCATCGCGCGGGCGTTGCATGATGCGCGCGTGCCGCTCCGGCGCGATGTCGTCGTCGCCGCAACCGTCGGCGAGGAAGGCGAGGGCGACCTGCGGGGCGTGAAGCATCTCTTCGCCGCCGACCTTCTGCCGGGCAACGTCGCGGCATTCTTGTCGTTCGATCTCGGCTCGCAAGTGCAGATCGTCAATGAAGGCGTCGGCAGCCGGCGCTTGCTGGCCGCCGTGCACGGTCCGGGCGGTCACAGTTGGGGCGATTTCGGACGTCCCAATCCGATTCACGCCCTGGCGCGCTCGCTCAACGCGTTCCTCGAGACGCCGCTGCCCCAGGGCGCGCGCACGAGCTACAACGTCGGGGTCATCGAGGGTGGCAGCGGCGTCAATGTGATTCCCGAATCGGCGTCACTGCGGCTCGATTTGCGAAGCGAAGCCCTGCCGCAACTGGAAGCGCTCGAGTCGGCATTTCGCGCCGGACTCGAAAAGGGTTTGGCGCGGGAGCGCGACTGGAGCCATGGCGGCACGCTCGATCTCGACGTGCAAGTCATCGGCGACCGGCCTGTCGGCCACACGCCTCCCGACGGCAACCTTGTGCAGTCGGTGGTCGCGGCCTTCGCGACTCAAGACTTGAGTGTCGTGCTCGGCAGTTCGTCGACCGACGCCAACTTGCCCATGAGTCTCGGCGTACCGGCCGTGGCATTGCCGCACGGCGTCCAAGGGCACGAAGCGCACAGCCGCGGCGAATGGTGCGACGTCGCGGGCCGTCCGGCCGTTCTCGCCGCCGAACTCCTGGCCGTCGTCGGCCTGGCGGAGCTGGACGGACCCGTCCGGTTGCGGCGTTCGCCGACCGATTGACAGACCGCGCCGGGCCCGACTACAGTCGGCCGTCCCGGGCCAAGGGGCGTTGGCGCGCGCGCGGGCGCGAATTCAACGCCGAGCGGCGTTGCCGAAGCGCCGGGCGCCCAGGGCTCGAGCAAGCTGGAGAGATGCCCGAGTGGCCGAAGGGGCTCGCCTGCTAAGCGAGTGTAGGGGCACAAACTCTTACCGAGGGTTCGAATCCCTCTCTCTCCGCCAGTGTCGCCTGCTTGTGCAGGCCAGGAGACGACGAACGCGCGCCCATAGCTCAACTGGATAGAGCGTCTGACTACGGATCAGGAGGTTGGGGGTTCGACTCCTCCTGGGCGCACCATCTCGCGGCGGGTCGGCGAAATACCGCCGGCCCGTCGTTTTTTTTTGAGCCGCACCTTCGCGCCGCACCCAAAAGGGGCGACGGAGTGCAAGGCAGGGAATCCACATGACCGATCGTTGGCAGGAGTCCATCGCGGCGCTCGCGGGTGATCACTTGTCCCCGTCCAGCACTCTTGCTGAACGCGCCACGGTGCTGTTCGAAGAAGTAGCCCGCGAAGCGCCCGCCGACTTGCCGCGCGTCGCCTGCGCGGTCGTCGGCGCCCAACCGGCCATGGCGGCCCTGGCTTGCACGGCCAATGTCGCGTTGCGTGCCTTGGAGCAACTGGGCGCGCCTTCGGTCGGCCTTGCTCTCGACGCATTGCGGCGCGCTGTTGCGACCGACCGCCGCGCCGCCGCGGCCGCGCTCACCGCGCACATCGACCGGCCGGTGCGTGTCGTGACGACGTCGGCGAGCGCCGCCGTCATCGAAGCGTTGCAAGCACTCCGGCAGGCTGAACGGTTGAGTGACGTCGTTTGCGCCGAATCACGCCCGTTGCTGGAGGGCACGGCGCTGGCGCGTTGGCTCGCCGACCAAGGCTACGGCGTCACGTTGGTTTGTGATGCAGCGCTCGGCGAGTTTCTGGATGCCAACAGTATCTTCGTCGTTGGCACGGATGCGATCCTGCCGCACGGCATCGCCAACAAGACCGGCACGCGCTTGTTCGCGGTGTGGGCGGCGCTCGCCGGCGCCGAACGCTACGTGCTCGCCTCACGCGACAAACTGTACCCGCCGCAACTCACGCCCTGCTGGTCCAATCCACAACGGCCGGGGCTCGAGGTCGTACAAAAGCCGCCGGCGGCATTGCGGGTCGAGAATCGCGCCTTCGATATCACCTCGCGCGAACTGTGGACGCAGGTGTGGGTTGGGGGCTCGCTGCTGCAAGCGGCCGAATCGGCCGGCGACGGCGTACTGGCACGTGGCCTCGAGCCGCTCGTGCGGCCGGCCGAGCATACTCAGCCCTGAGCCCCGCGTAGTCCCTGCATGTAGCCGCGGGCCTGGCTCGCGCCCGCGCCGGATTTGACGACGCGCAGGTAGCGTTCGAGGATGCGGCGTGCACCGGCCGTGTCGCCGCTCTCCTTCGCACAGTCGGCAAGCCCCTTGGTGATGGGGTAGTACTCGGGCGTCAGTGCGTAGGCCTTTTCGAATTGCCGCGTCGCGCTGGCGCAATCCTTGTCGAGGAATTCATAGGCGAGCCCGGCGTAGAAGAACGCTTGCCGGTCGTCCGGGAACTCGTGCACGTATTGCTCGATCGCCGCCCGGTCCTTTTCGCCGTGTTCGCCCTCGACCCACAATGAGTTCGCATCGGCCCACATGCGCTCCCGCCGGTTCATGTGGTCGCGCATCTCGTGGGCACGCCGGTTGGCTGCTTCGGCGAGGGCGCGATCGCCCAGGAACGAGTAAGCGCACGACAGCTCCGACCAGGCGATTCCCATCTCGGGATCGAGGCGCACGGCTTCTTCCAGTTCCGGCCGGGCGCTGTCGAATTCACCTACCCCGTTGAAGTCCTGGCCGCGCGCGTAGTGCACGTAGGCATCGTACGAATGCGTCGTCATCTCACTGACCGGCCGGATCGGTGAAAGCTCGGGGGCATTGCCGGCCGAGAGCGCCTGTTTGACCTCGAGCGCGAGTTCGCTCGTAAGCGCATCCAGGAGCTTTTCCTTGCCATCCGCGTGGGCGCTGAACTTGCCGCGCAGCTTGCCGGTCGCCAGATCGGTGAGGGTTGCATCCAAGACGAAATTGGCGCCGATCTGCGACAGCGATCCCGCCAACATGCCATTGGCGCTCGCGCGCCGGCAAATGTCCTGCGCGAAATTGAAATCGCGTCCGGTGTCCGCGAAGGTTCGCTTGCGGCCCATCACCAAGCTCTGGATGCGGACGGGCGAAACGACCTGCAGTCCTTGGCAGTCGTACAGAATCTGCACGAAGGCGTCCGACAAGACGCGCCCGACATCCGATTGCACCAGATCGGCGTCTGTCGTCTTGTTGTCGATCGACATGACGGCGACGACCGGCGTGCCAGGCGCGAACAATCCGGGAAGCGGTGCGGCGCGCCGCTGGGCCTGGAGCCAAACGCCGCCGCCCACGGCACCCACCACGACCAGTGCAACGACGGCGATTGCAGCCTGCATCCGTCGCCCGCGCGTGGCGCCGCTCGCGGCAACTCCCAAAGCGCCGGACGAACCGCGCGTCAGGCGGCCCGGCCGCGCCCCGGACCCCGTTCCGAGCGCCAGTTCGCGTTCGACGACGCGCGCCGATGCGGGCCGCTCTGCCGGATCCTTCTCGAGCAAGCGCATGACGAGAGCCGCGAAGGCCGGCGGAATGCCGCTTCGCACTTGCGCCACGGGTGGCGGCGTGTCGCGCAGCACCGCCGACACCGTATCAGCGAGCGTCGCGCGCCGGAATGGATGCACGCCGGTAAGCAATTCGTACAGCACGACACCGAAGGCGAACAGATCCGAACGTTCGTCGGCGCGCTGGCCGCGGGCCTGTTCGGGGCTCATATAGGCCGCCGTGCCCATCACCAGACCGGTGGCTGTCGGGTCCGTGCCGAGAGAATCGACGAGGTTGGCCGCGGCGCCGCCCGCGGTGCGTTTCGCGAGTCCGAAGTCGAGGATTTTGACGATTCCATCGCCCGTCCACATTAGGTTCTCGGGCTTCAGGTCGCGATGCACGAGCCCCGCATCATGCGCCTTGGCGAGACCCGACATCGTTTGCCAGGCGATGTCGAGGGCGACGTCGATGGGGACCGGACCGGCCGCGGCGATCTTGCGCAGCGTGTGGCCTTCCACCAGCTCGGTCACGATGTAGGGCGCGCCCTCGTGTTCACCAACGCCGTGAACGACGAGAATATTCGGGTGATTGAGGGCCGAGGCGGCTTTGGCTTCGCCGAGCAACCGGCGCACCGCGTCCGGCCCCGCCGCTTCGGGCAGAACCTTGATCGCGACCTCACGGCCCAGTTGCGTGTCGCGGGCGCGGAACACTTGCCCCATGCCGCCGGCACCCAGGGGCGCGATGATTTCGTACGTTCCCAAACGCTGTCCCGGGGACAACGGCATGCGAGCTTTCCTTTGCACTGGCGGCGGGGCGAGTCTAGGCACGACGCGGTGAGCCGTCAAACGCGCAATCCCGCGCCGCCATGGGAGGTTCCATCGCACGGATCGGCAGGGGGCCGGGGCGAGCCGCACGGGGATGCGGGGTGGGGGCCCTCCGGGGCCTCCCGGTGGCGGTTGCCAGGATCCCGGCCGCGCAGGTAGAGTACCCAGGCGAGCCAGCCCTATCCCAGAGCAGCCGTCTGGCGTGACTTCTGCCATGCCGGCCAGGCGCCGAACTATTGTGTGGTTGCGGGTTTCGTTCGACGGCCGCACGGGCCGAGGGGAGATTTTCTGATGCAGATCGGTTTCAAGCGCGGCGTTCCAGCGCGCCTGCGCGTACCGCTCCTGTGTGTCCCTTTGTTCGAGGGCGAAAACCTACGCGGTGGGTGGATCAGTGAGCTCGACCGCGTCGCGGGTGGCGTCGTCGGCGCGCTCGCCCGGAGCGGCGATTTCACCGGGCGGCTGTGGTCGCAGGCGCTGCTCTACAACACTGAAAGCGCCGGCCCGCGCCGGATTCTGCTGCTGGGTGTTGGACGGCCGGAACAGTTGGATTTCGAGCGCATGCGCCAGGCCGCGGGGCGCGCCGTCAAGCGCGGTGGCGAATTAGGCGTCAAGGAGATGGCGCTGCTCTTCCCGAGCCGCACGGCACTCGATACACGGGGCGTGGCGCAGGCCCTCACCGAGGGTGCGGCGCTCGGCGACTACAAGTTCGATCGCTATCTCTCGGCGCGTGAGGCCGGCCCGCGCGGCGTGCAAACGTTGACTCTCGTCGCCGTGCAGGATACCGATCGCGCCGCCGTGCATGCCGGCATCGACCGCGGTCTCGTCCTTGGCGACGTGGTTTGCAAAGTGCGCGACATGGTCAACGCGCCCGGCAATGAACTGACGCCCACCGAAATGGCGCATCGCGCCACGACGTCCGCGAAGCAGTTCGGCTACCGCGCCGAAGTTCTGGAAAAACGTGAGATGCAGAAGCTCGGCATGGGCGGACTGCTGGCGGTCGCGCAGGGTAGCGATCAGCCGCCGAAGTTCATCGTCCTCGAGTATGACGGCGCACCGGCCAAGTCGGCGCCGTACCTCTTCGTAGGCAAGGGTCTGACGTTCGATGCCGGCGGCATTTGCCTCAAGCCGGCCACCAAGATGGATGAAATGAAGGGCGATATGGCGGGTGGCGCCGCGGTGCTCGGCTTGATGGAAGCCGTGGCACGGTTGCATTTGCCGGTGCGCATCATAGGCCTCGTGCCGGCCACCGAGAACTTGCTGGGCGCGAGCGCCTACCGGCCCGGCGACATCCTGCGCATGCTAAGCGGCAAGACGGTGTTCGTGGACAATACCGACGCCGAAGGGCGCATCATCCTGGCCGACGCACTGGCCTATGGGCAGCGCTACAAGCCGCGCGCCGTCGTCGATCTGGCAACGCTGACCGGTGCCGTTTTGGTTGCGCTCGGGCAAACGGCGACGGCGGTTGTCAGCAACGACCGGCCGCTCACCCAACGTCTCATCGAATCCGGCGAGCGCACCTTCGAGCGCCTGTGGGAACTGCCGATGTGGGAAGAGTTCGAAGAACTCATCAAGTCACCGATCGCCGACATCAAGAACACCGGCGGCAAGAATGGCGGCACGATCACCGCCGCCGCGTTCCTGAAGCAGTTCGTCGGCACGACCCCCTGGGCGCATCTCGATATTGCCGGCACGTCGTACTTGGACAAGCCGGAGGGATACCGGCCCCAGGGCGGCACCGGGGTCGGCGTGCGGTTGCTGGTCGACTTCTTGGAGCGCGAAGCGGCACGCGAACCGGCGCCGAAGCCGGCACACAAACCCGCGACGAAGGCTGCACCGCGGGCTCGTGCCCGCGCCGGTAGCCGCGGCCGTGCGCGCCGCTGACCCAGCGCGCTATGTGCAGCTCATGCCGAAGGTCGAGCTGCATGTTCACCTCGAAGGTGCGGTGCGCCCGGCGCGCTTGCTGGCGATTTGGCGCCGGCACGGCGTGCACTCGCATCTGCGGACGCCCGAGGCGATCGCCCACCTTTTCCGCCACGCGAACTTCGGGGAATTCCTCGATCATTTTCGCTTCGTCGTGACCTCGTTTCGGGATGTGCAGGATCTCCACGATATTGCGGCCGATCTTTGCGCCGATCTCGCCGCCGAGAACGTCGTTTATGCGGAGGTGATCTTCTCGGCGGCGATCTTCGCGCGGCTGGGCATTCCCCTCGCGGATTCGATGGCGGCAGTGAGCGAGGCGGCGGCCGATGCTGAACGAACCCTGGCCGCCGGCACCGATGGGCCCGTGCGCTACAACTTCGTCATCGACCTGGTGCGCAACTTTGGCGCCGAAGCGGGCCGCGAACTCGCCGGTGAGATCGTGCGCCTCGAGCATCCGCGCATCGTCGGCTTGCACCTGGGAGGCGATGAAGTCCGCTTCCCAGGCCGCGACTTCCAAGCCGCGTTCGACATCGCCCGCGAAGCCGGCTTGGGCCGCGCGGCGCATGCCGGCGAGGCGGATGGCGCGGCGAGCGTGCGGGAGGCGGTCGAAGTGTTGGGTGCAACGCGCATCGGGCACGGGATCCGGTGCCTCGAAGACGCGGCGGTGGTGCGCACGTTGGTGGACCGCCAGGTGACACTCGAAGTCTGCCCGACGAGCAACGTATGCACCGGGGTCGTGCCGGATTTGGCGCGCCACCCGTTGCCCGAACTGCTGCGCGCCGGCCTGCGCTTGACCCTGGGCGCCGACGACCCGAGTTTCTTCGCCACCACTCTCGGTGGCGAACTCGAGCGCGCCCGCACGGAATATGGTTTGGCGGTCGATGCGGTCGAGGGCTTCGGGATCACGGGGCTGGAGGCGGCGTTCCTGCCGGCGCTCGAGCGCCAGGCGCGCCGGGCGCGATTCACCGCGGGCTGCGACCGGATCCGAACCGAGTGTGGATTGGAACCGCGCGCCTGACTTAGCGCAGGAGCGCCGCAATGACCTTGGCGAGGAGCGCGATGCCGCCGACCAAGGACGCGCCGACCGCGACCGGGCTCGGAATCCCGACATGCACGGGCGGCGCTGGTGGCTCGAGCGCCTTCTTCTCCGTCGGGGTCAATTCGGTGGCCCGGCGCTTTGCTTCATCGACCAAACGGATGCTGCTCGAATCGGTCTCGGCAACCCGCGGCGGCTGGTTCCCGTAGCGGTCGAGCCACGCAAGATCCCGGTTGCGGCGCGATGTTGGGTTCGAGAATGACGCGATTGTTTGCTCGTAACTCACTGTCAAATTAGAAACACCAAAGATGTCGCCGGGATGGGGCGCCGGCCGGAAGCCAAGCCGGCGTTCGACCACGGAGTCCGGTTCGGCGATGGCGCCCAAGGGCGGGGTGCTGGCCGGCGCGGCCGGGGCCGTGGTCAAAAGCACCAACCCCACGACAGCCCACGGCAGCCGGCGACGCGCGCGCGGGTCCAAAGTCTGCGGGATCGTGGGTCGCAACGCGGGCTCCTGTGCCCAGGGGCGTGATCGCCCTTGGAATCCTTCGCGGGCCTGAGCAATAGTACGCGCCGGGAGACCCTGGGGCCAGTTGTGTTCGGAATCCGGCCCGAGACACCGCCGGGTCTCACGCCCAGGACAGCCCCTCGCTTGCCATTTGCCGGTCGAACGTGTTACAGCTTGAGTCGGTGGAGCGACTCCAAGTCGTTCCGGACTTGTCACTTGCGGACCAGCGCGCGCCCCTGCCGAAGCGAGGTGCGCAGGCCGCACCCGATCTCGAGAAGGAGGCAGAGCGTCGCATGACGCGCCGACGCAATCCGCCGCCCCGCACGCCCCTGAGGCCGCAGCGTTCCAAGGAAAAGGAAATCGATAACGATTTGCGTTTGGCCCGTGCCACGCGCAAGGCCGAATCGATGCAAAAGCAGCAGCTTCGCCGCCAACAGTGGGACAACGACTACGAAGAGGTCGGCGGCGATCCCGCAGGCGAGCTGCCGGTCGACGACGAACTGCTCATCACGCCCGGCGACCAAGAGGATGAGGACGCAGGCGAGGACGACGAGGACGACGACGATCGCGGCTGAGGCCCGCGCCACCGGTCCAGGACTCGAAGCCCTCCATCGGAGGGCTTCGTTGCGAAGGGGAATTCAATGCGGCGCGTACGCGTGACGTTGGGGCTGTTAGCGCTCTTGATCGCCGGCTGCGGTGGGACCGCCGGCACGCAGCATCCGCTCACGAACAATCTCGATCCGGCATTCAAGACCGTCCCGGTGCGCACGCTCGCAGCGCTACCGTTCGCGACCGATATTGCCGACGACGAGGATCCCGACAAGATTGCGGCCTCGATGGCCGAAGGCAAGTTCTATCCCGCGCTCAACGCGGGGAGCGGCTTCACGATTCTCCCGGCGAGCGAAGTGCGGCGGATTTTGGAACAGGAAAACCTGCTGAACGACTACCGGATCTTCTGCAAGAAATGGATCTCGGATCAAAGCGATGTCGACACCGGTTTCATCAAGAACCTGGCGTCTCAAATCAAGGTCGATGGCGTGATCGTTGGTGCGGTGGACGTGTGGCACCAGGCGCCGGTGGACATTACGCAGTCGGGCGCGGCGCGTACGTCGGTTGGCATTCTCGTCGGTTTGTTCGATGGCGCGACGGGAAAACGTCTCTGGCTCGGCCGCGACGAGAACTTCAAGGAAGCGTTGCGTTATACGCCGAACGATACCGGGTCCGACTTGGCACGCAATCAGACCCGGGGCGAAATGGAGCGCACGAATCTGCGCACCGCGACCGGTGTCTATGCGCCGCCCGATTTTCCAGCCGTCGTGGACGGCGTCGTGGCGTCCTTGGTGGCGGCCTTCCCGAAGCGGGTCAAATGAATCGCCCGCGCATCGTGCCCGGCGGCGCGACACCGAGGAGCGGTCAAGGCTCCGGCGGTGGCGGCGGCGCGGCTGACGGCAATCCGCCCGAATCGAGTGACGAAGACGAGCGTTGGATGCGCCTGGCACTGGACGAAGCCATGCGCGCCGCCGAAGCCGGCGAAGTCCCGGTCGGTGCCGTCGTCGTGCTCGACGGACGATTGCTGGGCCGAGGCCACAATCGCACCGAAGCCACCCATGACCCGACGGCGCACGCGGAAATCATGGCCATCGGTGCCGCGAGCACGGCTCTCGGCGACTGGCGGTTGTCGGGTGCCGACATCTACGTGACGCTTGAACCCTGTTCGATGTGCGCCGGCGCGATTCAATTGGGCCGGTTCCGGCGCGTCATTTTTGGGCCGCGCGATCCGAAGTTCGGTGCCTGCGGGTCGGTGCTGAACGTCGTCGAGGCACCGCGACTCAACCACCAAGTGGGCGTCGTCGAAGGCGTCCTGGCCGAAGAGAGCCGTTTCGCCCTGCGCCAGTTCTTCCGGCGGCTCCGCCAATCGGGGCGTGAGACCGCGTCGGGGGATCCGTTCGAATCCGAATAGAAAGCGCCGTCGAGGCCGCGGCCTTTTTGTTATCGTCCCGGCGCCCGACCCCAAAAGGAGAGATGCGAGAGCGGTTTAATCGGCACGGTTGGAAACCGTGTGTATGGGAAACCGTACCGAGGGTTCGAATCCCTCTCTCTCCGCCACTCGAATGCCGGCCGAGCGCCCCGCGCCGGCCGGCGTTCCGCTTCAGCGACCGACTTCCCACGCCGAGCAATGCTCAGGCTTCACCGCGCGGCGGCGGTGGGCAAGCCGGCTGCAGCGAGCGTTGGACCGCAACCGATGTACTTTTCGACCCAAGCGAAGAATTCCTGGTGCCACAGCCGGCTCGATTGCGGCTTCATGATCCAGTGGTTCTCGTCCGGGAAGAGGACGATGCGGGCCGGTACACCCTTGGCGGTCAAGACTCCGTAGAGTTCGATGCCCTGCGTGACCGGCACGCGGTAATCCTTTTCGCCGTGCAGGATGAGGGTTGGGGTCGTGAAGCGGGCGGCGTAGCGATTCGGTGACCACACGTCGATGCGATCGGGATCGACCCACGGCGCGGCGCCGTAGTTCGCCGACCGGCCCCACGTGGCGTCCGATGCGAACTGGGCCATTAAATCGTACACGCCCGCATGGCTGACGAGCGCCTTGAAGCGGTCCGTGTGGCCGAGAATCCAGTCGACCATGTAACCGCCGTAGGAACCGCCGGCGGCCGCCATGCGCGTCGAGTCGACGAGACCGTGGGCGATGAGCCAGTCGGTCGACTTCATGAGGTCGGTGAAGGGTTTGTCGCCGTGCGCGCCGACGATCGACTCGCAGAACGATTGCCCCACACCGGTCGAACCATGGAAATTGACGAACGCGGCGACGTGCCCACGCGAGGTGAGCAGCATCGGATTCCAACGATAGTGGAACTGGTCGAGCCAGGCGCCGGTGGGGCCGCCGTGGATGATTTGTAAGAAGGGATAGCGTTTGCCGGGCGCGTACCCCGGTGGCAGAACGACGAACATCTGCACCGAGTCGCCGTCCGCGCCCGCGAACGTGACGTCTCGCACGGTGCCGAAGTCGAGGCCGGCCAACGTCTCGCGGTTGAACGAAATCAAGGCCCGCACGTCGCGGACCGCGAGGCGATCGCCGGTGCCTTCCAAGTGCGCCGTCCACAGTTCGACCGGCTCGCGAATCGAATCGCGGCTGAAAACGAGCCCGCCATTCGCAGTCGCGACCACGCCGTTCGTGTTGCCGCCGCGCACCAGGAGCCGGGGCGTGCCGCCGTCGATGCTCATCGCATACAAGTGGTTGCGCCCGAGCGCCGTGGCGTGAAAAAGAATCGTGCGGCTGTCGGGGGTTGTCGTCCAGCCGGAGGGCTGCGCATCCCACGCTTCGGCCAACAGGCGTGCTTGGCCGCTTGCCCGGTCGTAGCGCGCCAAGCGCACGAAGTCGGAATCCAACTCCGGGCGGCGATTGTGGCCGAAAAGGATGAACTTGCCGTCGGGTGTGTAACGCGGCCGGCTGTCATCGGCCGGATTGTCGGCGGTGATACGGCGCGGGGTGCCGCCCGTCGTGGGCACGACCCACACGTCATAGTCGAGAGTGCGATGCGGCGGTTCGGTGACGTTGGCCGAGAAGGCGATCTCGGTGCCGTCGGGTGCAATATCCCAGGTTCCGGCAGGGTCGTCGAGGTTCCAAGCCCGCGCCGAGCCGGGAAGGACATCGGTCACGGCGTGCGTCGCCAAGTCCGCGACGAAAATGTGCACTGCCTGCCCGTCGGCCAGGTAGTGATCCCAGTAGCGCAACACGCGGCTCTCGCTCGCCTGGGCGTGCGTCTTGTCGTTTTTCGCGTCGTCGAGGCGCTTCTTCACCGCGGCAAAATCCGCGTTCAAGTCCGGCCACGTGGATGCGAGGAAGGCGATGCGTTTGCCATCCGGCAACCAGTGCGGGTCGGAGGCCGCAACCGGCAGCTCGGTGATCTGTTGTGGCTCGCCACCCGCCAAATCGAGTACGAAGAGCTGCGCCGGGTCGTCGCCGCGCTTCGATACATAGGCGAGGCGTCCGCCATCCGGACTCCACACCGGGCTCGAATCGGGGCCCTTGTTCGATGTCAAGCGCCGGGGAGGTGCCGTGCGCGCCAGGTCGGCGAGCCAAACGTCGCCTTGGCCGCGGTTGTCCTCCATCGAATAGGCCGTGACCGTGAAGGCCACCAAACGGCCATCGGGCGAAACGGCGGGCGTGCCGACGCGCTGCATTGCCCACAGGTCTTCCAGCGTCATCGCATGCGTCGCGTCGGCGGACTTTGGCGCCGCGACGGGCGCCGGGTTGGGGGCGCTCTTCGCTGTCCTTCGCGGCTTGGCGCTTGCCGCCGGAACGGTGGCGGCTACCAGCAGCGTGGCGGCAACGGCGTTCAAAAAGGCGGCTCGGCAAGCAGCGCGGTGCGGCATCGGCGTTGAACCTCCTAAGAAAACCCACGAGAGCCGGTATTGTAGCCTGCCGGCGCCGCGTTGCCAACGCGCTCGGTCTTTCTCTATGCTCGCCCCTGCGTCGCGTCGCACCGAAGGGGATCGAGTGACCGTCATCGCGCCAACACCGGCTCTGCGGCGATTCTCGGGCGCACCGCCCGCCATGTTGACCCCGGCGGCCGATGCGGTTTTCGTCGGTGGCGCATCGGTCGTTCTCATCATCGCGTGGATGATCCTGAAGCTCGACCTGACATCACCGAACACCATGCAACGCTTCGTCTTCATCAACTTCCTCATCAACGCGCCGCACTTCATGGCGTCGTACAAGTTGCTGTACGGGGCCCGCGACAAGCGCCGCGACTATCCGGGCGTCACGTGGTGGGTTCCGGCCGTGCTGGTCCTGTGGTCCGTCGTGGGGCTCGCGACATACGGCCAGAGCCGTCTCATGATGCAGGCGCTGTTCGGCGCCTCCGTCGTCTCGCTGTCGTGGCACTACACCGGGCAGACGTGGGGCATGATGGCGTCGTTCGCCCACATTCAGGGCCTGGGTTTCACGCCCACCGAGCGCCGGCTCATACGCGCCAATCTCTGGACACTCGCGGCGTTTCATATTGCCTGGGCGGTGATCGTCGTTCGCAAGATCTTCGCCGGCCCCGGCACCGGAGAGCCGCTCCTGTCGGCCGCGCAAGGCGACGGTCTGTACCAGGCCATCGCCGCCCTCGCATTGGGGTCGAGCGTTCTCGGCCTGGCGGGGCTCGGGCTCTGGTGGCAGCGGGTGCGGCGCGCGCCGCCGCTCCGAGTCTGGGTGCCGTGGCTCGCAGTCCACTTGTGGTATTGGCTCTTGTACCGTGAACCCACCGCGCTCTTTTGGGTGCAGAATGCGCACGCGCTGCAGTATCTGCTGTTTCCGATGCGCGTCGAACTGAATCGCGACACGCACGCCGGCCGTGGAACGGGCCGCATGGCCGTCGGGCTGCGCATGGTGCGCTACTATGGGGTCATCGTCGCGGCGGGGCTGGCCGTCCTTTGGGCTCTGCCCTGGCTTTTGCGCAACGAGCGCGGCGCGGTGGGGCTCGCGGGTCTCCCGGTGGAGTTGACGCTCATTTCGTGCGTCAACCTGCACCACTATTTCATCGACGGGGTGATTTGGAAGATTCGCAATCCGGTCGTCCGGCGCGATCTTTTCTCGCATCTCGCCGCCGCACGTTCGTGACGCGGCGCTCCCGGCGCGTGGTAGAGTAGGCACGCCATGGCCGATCTCTTCACAGAGCAGTTCGACCGCGAACGGGCGCGCGATGCGCCGCTTGCGGACCGCATGCGCCCGGCGACGCTGGACGAATTCTTTGGCCAGGAGTCGGCGGTCGGGCCAGGCACGGTGCTGCGCCGTGCACTGGAGCAGGACGAACTCTTCTCGATCATTCTTTGGGGACCGCCCGGTACGGGCAAGACGACGCTGGCGCGCCTCTGCGCCGCCGCAACCCGTTCGACGTTCGTCCAGCTTTCGGCGGTCACGAGCGGCAAAGAGGATCTGCGGCGCGTCGTGCAGGAAGCCGAGCAGCGCCGGGCGTATCACCAGAAGCGGACGATTCTTTTCCTGGACGAAATCCACCGCTGGAATCGCGCCCAGCAGGACGGCCTCTTGCCGCATGTCGAGCAGGGAGTTCTGACCCTGGTCGGTGCGACCACCGAAAACCCGAGCTTCGAGGTCGTCGGCCCGCTGCTCTCACGCAGCCGCATCGTCGTCCTGGAGCGGCTTTCGGAGCCGGCGCTCGAACGCATTCTGGATCGCGCCCTCACCGACATCGAGCGTGGCCTCGGTGAGCGCCGCGTCGAACTGGCTCCCGAGGCGCGCGCCCTGCTCATACTGGCAGCGAACGGCGACGCCCGCACCCTCTTGAACGGACTCGAGATCGCCGCCAAGGCGACCCCGCCCAGCGGCGATGGACGGCGTCTCGTCGACCGCCGGATCATGGCCGACGTGTTCCAACGCCAAGCCCTGCGCTACGACAAATCGGGCGAAGAGCATTACAACATCATCTCGGCGTTCATCAAATCGATGCGCGCCTCCGATCCGGATGCGGCACTCTACTGGATGATGCGCATGGTGGAAAGCGGTGAGGATCCGCTCTTCATCGCCCGCCGCATGGTGATCTTCGCGTCCGAAGATGTGGGTGTCGCCGATCCTGGCGCACTCGGACTCGCGGTGGCCTGCTTCAAGGCGTGCGAGGTGATCGGCTATCCGGAGTGCCGCATCAACTTGGGGCACGCGGCAGTCTACCTGGCGCGCGCACCCAAGAGCCGGCACGCCTACGAGGCGATCGGCCGGGCTCAGGACGACGTCCGGCGCACGCTGAACGAACCCGTGCCGATGCACTTGCGTAACGCTCCGACCGCCCTCCTCGCGGAGCTTGGATACGGAACGCGCCAAGACCACGGGCAGGGAAATGAAAACTTGCCGCGCACGCTGGCGGCAAAGCGCTACTGGCTGGCGCCAGGCGCCGCCGGCTCCACGGCGCGGACGCCTGGCAGTACAGAGTCCGCACCCGCGGCGGAATGAATGGCGACCGCGGCACGGCGCGCGAGCGCTGGAATGGAGGTTTTGTGCTCAAAGCCGGCATTTTCCTCGACATGAACAACCTCATGCGCAATGGCGGTTGGGGACTGCGATACGATGTCATCAAGGACTTGGTGAGCGCCCAGGGTACGACCGTGCTGCGGGCCAATTCGTACATGGCGGTGGATCACGAGCGCGAGAAGCTCGACCCCGAGTACCGGCTGCGTCTCGAGGCCTATCGCAACGCGATTCGCCGCAACGGCTATCACTTGGTTCCCAAGGAAGTGAAACGCTATCGCGATGCCGACGGCGAGATCGTCATGAAAGCCAACGCCGATCTCGACCTGGCCGTAGACGCCATGCTGCAGTCGGAGAACCTGGACTATATTTTACTGGGAACCGGTGACGGTGATTTCCTGCGCCTGGTGCGCGCCCTGCAGAGCCACGGCCGGCGGGTCGACCTCTTGTCGTTCGACAATACGAGTACCGAGCTACGCCAAGAGGTCGACAATCACTTCAGCGGTTTCCTGATTCCGGGGCTCCTGCCGCCCAAAGAAGGGGTGGACCGCCGCCAACGCGGTTACCTGCACTTCGTCGACGAAAAACGCGGCTACGGTTTCTTGACCGTGCGGACGGGGCTCGGAGTGCAGGACGTCACCGATGATGTCTTCTGCCATATTCGCGACTTCAGCCGCGACGGCCAGCCCATCGACAACCTCGGCTTCTCGGCGTTGCGGGCCCGTAACGTGATCCTGGAATTCGACTTGGTGCAGGACAACGAGGGGCGCCCGAAGGCCGTCAACGTCGTCGAGTTCCGTTGGGCGGACAGCCGGCCCGCACCACGTTCTTGACAAGCATGTAAACCGCGGCACCGCTTGCGGAATGCTCTGACGAAACTTCGCAGGTGGTCCGCGGGTTCCAACGGCAGACCCCTGAGCGCTGTGGCCGCCGGCCACGGACGAGCGCTGCTTGCGTTGGCGTGCGGCGCCACCACTCTGGAGGAACCCATGTCAGTCGCGACTCGCGACCGGGTGCCGCGCCGGCGGCGCTCCCGGACCCGCGCTCTGCTCATCGCCGCCCCGCTGTTTCTGGCCTCGACGCCCTCCGTCGCCGACTCGCCGCGCGACTCTGCCAGCCTGGACTCGACGCACCTCAGCGCCCGGCCCGATGAAACGCGCCACGCGTTGTTGCGCGCTCTGGCGGCCTATTCGGCCGGTGATGTCGCGATGGCGCAATCGTGGACCGGGCGCGCCAAAGCACTTCTCGATCGGGCGCCCCGTCCGGACGACAGCCAGCGCAAGTGGATCACGGGCAACTCCGATCAGCTTCTCCGGACACTCGAGGTCTATGCGGAGTACGCCTACGGCCGGCATCTCGAGCTCGACGCCGAGTTCGACTTGACGGTTGCCAGGCTCCGGCGGATCGATTTCGTGAACCGGAGCCGGTTCGGGACGAACCGCCGTCGCGATGCAACCATGTCGATCGACGCGTTCACGCATCTTGTGACCCGCCTCGGAGACCTTGTGATCGACTACGACCCCTTCACGCTGCAGATCACCCGGCTTGGCGATCTGCGGATCGACTACAACGCCTTCACGCGGCTGCCCGAGAGAATCGGCGCCATCGGCATCCACTACGATCCCTTCAACGGACGTCTGACACGCATCGCAGACGTGAACCTCCAATAATCGCGCCCCGCACGGGGCACAAAAGCTGCTTGGTTCGTACGAGTACTGAAGCCCTGCGAATGACGCTGTTCGTACTTGCGGAAGGAGCCGCATGCGCGCACGCGCACTGCAGCCTCAAGCCTGTAGGCTGCGCCGTTCACCGACGGCGCGCGCCGGGTGCATGCTTGGCCCGTTCGTCCTCCGAATGAATGAGGATGCACGGCGCCTATGGCGACGGCCCCGTAGCCAGTCAGCGCCCTCCGAGCATGCGTTTCGCAAGCCATCCATCGCGCCCCGCTCTTCCGCACCCACATTTCCGTTCGCACCTGGGGATGGCCTGGCATGTTGAGACGCCAGGCGGTGCACGAGGGGCGCATTCTCGTTCTCGCCGGCAACGCGGCGGCGCAAGCGGAGCTTTGCCGGCTTCTCGGTGCGCCGGACCCGAACACCGCGGACGCGAATCGGGTTCGGGCAAACTTCGAAGTTGATGCGGTGACGGCGCTTGATGCGGCTCTGGCGCGCATTGCGGACGCGCGGCGTCGAGGCGAACCCTACCGTGCGGTC
Source organism: bacterium (assembly GCA_031362565.1). Lineage (GTDB taxonomy): Bacteria > Krumholzibacteriota > Krumholzibacteriia > JANLSU01. The sequence goes on from JANLSU010000022.1 coordinate 39,774, forward strand.
TTCATCGATCTCGTCGATGGCTCGAGTGGCGCGGGCGCCATGGCGCTCGATGCCCTTTGGCACGCAGACCCCGCCTTGCACTTGGCGGTGTGCGTCGAAAACCACGATCCGGATCGCGGCGGGGCGCTGGCTGGACGTTTTGCCGGCCATCATGCGCTGCTCGTCGTCGAAAAGCCGTTGGCGCCGTTGGCCGTATTTCAGGCCGCGACGGTGCTCTGTGACAAATGGCGCATGGAGCGCAGTGCCGCGCAAGCGAACGACCGTTCCGTGGCGTTGGCCGGTACGCCACAGGTGGAATCGGATCCCGGGTCTGATCTCGACGCTCTCACCGGGCTCCCGAGCCGCAGCCTCGGCTTGCAGCGGGTGCGTGATTGCATCCAACGCGCCCAGCGCAACGCCCAGACATTCGCGGTTCTCGTTCTCGATCTCGATCGCTTCAAACTCGTCAATGGCACCCTGGGGCACGAAGTCGGCGACCAGCTCCTGGTGACGATGGCTGCACGGCTCCGCCAGAGCTTGCGAGGCGGCGATGTCGTCTGCAGTGCGAGCACCCTGTCGCGTCTGGGTGGCGACAAGTTCATGGTGCTTCTCGAGAACCTCGGCGATTCGCGCGACGCGGCCCGAGTCGCCCAACGGTTGGTGGATGCGGTCGCCGAGCCGTACACGCTCCAGGCGCAGCAGATCGTGGTGACCACCAGTGTCGGCATCGCGACCAGTGGCCGCGAATACGTGCGCGCCGAGGACATGGTGCGTGACGCCGATGCCGCAATGGCAAACGCCAAATCGGCTGGCGGCGCGGGCTACGTGATTTTCGACGCGGCGATGCACCAGGCCGTGACCAACCGGCTGGGGCTCGAGACTGCACTCCGCGATGCGATCCGCGACGACCAGCTGACGCTGCACTACCAGCCGATCGTGCGGGTGAACGACGGACGCCTCGTTGGATTCGAGGCGCTGGTGCGCTGGACCGACGCGCACTACGGGACGGTGCCGGCCTGCCAACTGATCGAGATCGCCGAGGAAACCGGCCTCATCCATCCGCTCGGCGTCAACATTCTGCGCATGGCGTGCCGGCAACTGGTCACGTGGCAGCAGCGCCATCGGGCAGCGCGCGACTTGTCAATGAGCGTCAATGTATCGCGGAAACAGTTGCTCGATCCGGAGCTGCCGGGCAAAGTGGCGGCCGTCATTCGTGCCACCGGTGTGAATCCGCACTCGCTCGGCCTGGAGATCACGGAGAGCGCGTTCCTGCATGATACGGACGCTGCGATCGCGCGGCTCGAAGAGTTGCGCGCTCTCGGCCTTAAACTCGAGCTGGACGACTTCGGCACCGGGTATTCATCGCTCGGCTGTCTCTACAAGATGCCGATCGATGTGCTCAAGATCGATCGGGCCTTCGTGACCCAAGCTTGCACGCGCACCGATCATGCGCGCGTTCTCGAAGCAATCGTGAGCATCGCCCGTGCGTTCCAGCTGCAAGTCACCGTCGAGGGTATCGAAACGCCGGAGCAAATGGCGATGGCACGGGCTCTCAAGATCGATCGTGCCCAGGGTTATCTGCTCGGCAGGCCGGTTCCGCCCGAGCAAGCCGAAGCTCTGGTGCGCAGCCCCGCCGTGCTGGCGCCGGTCTGAAGTCATCTCGACGCCCCGTCCGGGTTTGCCGCCCCTCTCCAGTACGATTCGCCACCCCGCTCGATCGGAGCACGCCTCGCTCGTGCTACAGTCGAGGCGTCGTTCGGTTGGCGATTTCACGGGAGGAATCATGGTCGCTGTAAACTCCACGATGTTGCCGCTTGGTACACCGGCGCCCGATTTCAGTCTGCCCGATACCGAGGGGCGCACCGTGCGTCGCGACGACTTCAGCGGCAAGCCGCTTCTCGTCGCTTTCATCTGTAATCACTGTCCGTTCGTGAAACACCTCGCCGATGAGTTTGCGCGCTTCGCGCGCGACGCGCAGGAAAAAGGAGTCGCGATCGTCGCGATCAACAGTAACGACACCGTGACGCATCCGGCCGATGGTTTGCCGCACATGCGGGACGAAAAACGGTCGCGGGGTTATGTCTTCCCGTATGTGCTCGACGAATCACAGGCGGTTGCCAAGGCCTATCACGCGGCGTGCACTCCGGATTTCTATCTCTTCGACGCCACGCACCGGCTGGTGTATCGCGGCCGCTTCGACGCGACACGTCCGCAGCAGACCCCGCCGCAAACGCCGCACGGCGAAGAACTGCGGGCCGCCGTCGAGATGCTGCTGGCCGGCGAACCCGTCGCCAGCGAACAGCGCGCGTCCATCGGCTGCAATATCAAATGGAAGCCGAACAACGCGCCGGAGTATTTCCCGGCGTGAATTGGCCGCCGGTGGCCTTGGGCGATCGCTACCGGACCCGCCGGGTGCGACTTCTCGTGATGGCGGATGGATTCGCGTCGCGTAGTTGTTTTGCCGAGGCAGCGCCGACCGCTCGCGCGAGCAAGTAGACAAGATACTGGTTGATCGAGACGGCCGCATCCGTTGCGAGTTCCTCGATCGAGCGATGTAGTTCCGGCGGCATGCGCAGAAGGAAACGGCCGCTGTAGTTGCGCGTCGAACTGGGCTCCGGGATCTCCCGGCCGAGGTCTCGGGCCGTTTCCAGCCACGCTGCGCCAGCAACCTGTATTTCACGGACAGCTTCTTCGGGTGTTGTTCCGAACGCGGAGCAGCCAGGAAGTTCCGGCGCCGTAGCGATGTAGCCCGCATCCTCGGTGCTGTACTCGACTTGGACACGGTACTTCATGCGTCGCGCTCCAAGATGAGAGCGTAGGAATCGACGAGGCGGAGAAACTGACGCACCTGATACGGCTTTGCCATCGCGCTGCGCTCCGGGGATCACGAGAATCTCTTGCACGTCTTCGCGTGAATATACGCTGTGGCTGCCGCGCGTTCGCCGGAAAACGAAACCGAAAACACTCACGAGGAACACAAACTCATCGAAACGCAGGCTGGCTGCGTTCCTCCGGGCTCGATACAGAAGCATTGCTGGCCCGCGCACCGGACTGCACTGGAAATGATATCGTATATGATATCGTTAATCAAGACCCCCCTATTCACGACTTGCAAGCTCGGCCCCAAACCGCTCTGGACGGTCTCTCGGTGGCGTGCCCCGTTAGGCTTTCTCATGATTCACCAATGTGTTGAGCAATCTGTGACGGGCGCGCGAGGCGCGCTTGTGGCAGCATGGGCTGTCCTGTGGAGCTGCGAAAACGTCAACGCGAACGACGGCTTCGTCAACGTGCGATCACGCCCTCGTTGACCCGCGCCACGTCGGCGACGAGACGGCGCCGCATCGGTCGTCGACCGTGACCGGCGCCACACTGTTCATTGTCGACTGATCTCAGCGCGGCCACGCGTGGCCGGGAATCGCCCCACCCCTCGCCGCACCATGATGTATGCTACCAGGAGGTAGCAGGCGTCAAACAGCCGATTCCGGTGCGATGACTCGACTTCTCGACTGCCCGGAGTTTGGGGCAACCTCGCGGCGACTCACGTCAATTCTTCTCGGGTGGCCAGGGGCCCGTACGGGCGCGCTGGGCCGCGGGCTCGTGGTGCTGTTCGTGCAGTGCGCGCTGGCCGGTCCCGCGACGGCGGCGGCCCCGCCGGGTCGCACGATCGGCACGATCAGCATCGAGATTCATGACGTTTTCGACACGCTGGTGCCCTCCGAGAACAACCGCGTTTTCAACATTGCGAACGGCGTCCACCGCAACACGCGCGAGGCCGTGGTCCGGCGTGAGCTGCTCTTCTCAGAGGGTGGCACCTACGACGCGGCCCTGCTTCAGGAAACCGAACGCAACTTGCGCCGTCTGTCCTTCATCCGCCGCGCCGATTGCGTTGCAGCTCCGGACTCCGGGGCGATCGTCAATGTGTTGGTACGCACCTACGACGCGTGGACTCTGCAAGTGATCACCAGCTTCAAGCGCGCCGGCGGTCGCGAAATCTGGCGGGCGGGCCTGGTCGATCACAATCTCGCCGGCGAGGGCAAAGACCTCTCCGCCCGGTACAGCCACGACGATTCGACGTCGGCGGTGATTTGCGCTTGGAAGGACCCGTATTTTCTCGGCCGCAAGCTGGACTACTCGATGGCCGCAGTACTCGGTCCGGACCACCGTAGCTATTCGTTCGGCCTCAACCGCCCCTTCTACGCTTCGACCGTACGTTCGGCGCTTGGCTTCTCCGGCAGTTACGCGCAGCAACACGTGGACACCTTTGTGGGTGAAACAGCGGTGGGTACGGCCCGCAAGCGCACGCAAGAACTCGGCGTCAACTATGGCGTGGCGCTCGGAACTTCGCCCTACCGCAATCGCCACATCACGGCTGGCGTGCTGCACCACCGGGTCCGCTTCGATGCGATTCCCGGCACGCCCTCCGGCCCGGCGCCGAACAACGAGTCTCTGGAGTTCTTGCAGTTGGGCGGGGAATGGGAGGTCTTGGACTTTATCAAAGAGCGGCACATCCAGAAGTTCTCGCACCTCGAGGACATCAACCTGGGCTTGGGCGTGTTTCCGGGCGTGGTCTGGGCGCCGCACCTGCGGTCGCTGTCCAGTGCGGGGTCGCAGCTTCTGCCCAGTGTAGCGTTGCGCAAGGGTTTCCGATCGACGGCGCGCCACCTGGTCTTGCTGCACGCGGCCTACACATCGATCTACACGGACGGCGGCAATAGCAACCGCATCGCGTCGATGGACGCGGCGTATTTCCTGCGCGCCTTGCCGCGGCAGACCCTGGCGTTTCATGCGGACTACGACCACGGATGGCGGCTCGATCCGGCAAGGCCATTGACGCTGGGTGAGAGCAATGGGCTGCGGGGGTACGGGCTGCGGCAGTTCGCGGGCAACCGGCGCTTGCTCTTCAACAGCGAAGACCGCATTTTCATCCGCGACGAACTCTGGAGCCTGCTCGACGTTGGCGCGGTGGTGTTCTACGACGCGGGCTACGCCTGGCCGGCAGGCAGCCCGCTACGCTTCGCCGATCTCAAGAACAGCCTGGGCTTCGGGCTGCGCTTGGCGCCGTCCCGTTCGAGCAGCAACTCGCCGTTGCGGATCGACCTCGCGTACGCCCTGCGCGACAATCAGCGACAGTCCCGCTGGTCGCTCTCGATCCTGGGCGGACATTCGTTTGGAGCTCGTTCCGACTAAGCGCCGGGCCGCGGATCCGGGCCGCCATCACGCGGGTAGCGGTGCGGTTCGGTCGGCGAGTGGCAGGCGGATGTAGAACGTCGTGCCGCTTCCCGGCTCGCTCTTGAATGTGATGCTGCCGCCGTGTTTGTCCACGACGACGCTGCGGGCGACCGGCAGGCCCTGTTCCGTTCCCTTGCCGACCTCCTTGGTCGTAAAGAAGGGATCGAAGACGTTGGCGCGGATTCCTTCTGGAATCCCCGGGCCGGTATCCGAGATCGCCACCAGAACACCGTCAGCCTCGAGCCGGGTGACGATGCGAATGCGCCCTCTCTTGCCGGTATCCTTGACGACGTCGCCGATGGCGTGCGCCGCGTTCACCACGATGTTCAGGAATGCCTGGTTCAGCTCGCTGATGTAGCAGACAACCGGCGGCAAGTTGCCGAAGTCGGTCTCGACGTCCGCCACGTATTTGCATTCGCTATGGGCGATGGCCAGCGTCGCTGCAAGCGCGTGGTTGTTGCGGGATCGTAGGGCGCAGGAGTGTGTGATCAAACCCTTCCGGGTGGCCGATCTGCTGCGGCCGTCGATCGCTTCACGAAGTACGACCACAGCCCATCGCCGGCGTTGTAGCGGCGAATTCGCCACCGCGGAGCATGGCTCAACCGTCAAGGGCCGCACGCCTCGACGTCTTGACATATATTCACTAAAACTATATTTTGCAAATATATCGTCCGGGCTCCGGCGCCCAGCGAGGGCGGCGGGCACGCGTGAAGTGTGCGTGCTGTACGCCGTTGGCGGCCGCAATGTCCCGCGCCCCCACGCGGGCGCTGCGGCCGTGCGCTCACGAGCCGCGCGGCCGGCGCGCGCCTTTGCGCCCCGCGGCGGGCTTCGTACGTACCGGGGTCAGGGTCCAAGTGAAGGCGATGAACGGCGCCTTGGCGTCGCCATCCTCCAACATCAGTTCAAGGACCTCTTCGAGCCGTTGATTGATCGCGGCGAGCGTCGCCGGACCCGGCGAACCCAGGACTCGCACCACACCCAAGTTACGCTCCGGGCCGAGTGTTTTGGTGTCGGCGCGCGCGATGCCATGGGCGAAATCACGGGTCATTTGCCGCCCCAGGGTTGCGACGAGCTGCACCAGGAGAGCGCGGAAACGCGGCTCGGCGAGGGCGTGTACGAGCCGCATGCGGGGCGCCGGTGTGCGGTAGAGCATTTCGGGCCGCCGGTGCCCGGCGCGCATCCCCGCTTCCACGACGAGACCGACATCCACGAGCCGGCTGAGGTGGCGGTAGAGGGCCGAAGGCTTCATGCCGATGCCCGAAGCCAGTTCGCGCACCGACATCGGCCCGGCGACCATGAGCCGGTCGAGCATGTCGGTGCGCTGCGGCGACACCAGGCAGCGGAGTTGATCGCGGTCGAGAATCCAGTACTCGTTCTTGGGATGGGCGATGGGTTTGGCGCCGCGTCGGATGGTGGAACCCGCCACTACGACCTCCGTCGTGCCGCCGCGCAGCCGTGGCGAAGCGCTTTGGCGGCCTCGCCGTGGCGCGGGCTCGCCGGCGCCTCGCGGGTGCGTCGGCGTGGTGACGGTACACTAGCATGACAAACCATTCATGAACTTGCTTTTCGGCCGACGTGTGGTAGCGTTCGGGCGAGTGAGCTGAAGCGCGCCCGAGTGGCGCGCGACATTGCGATCGGATCGAACGCGGGAGAGGAATCCATGCGGATCGAAGAAGGAGCGATTACCGGCAGCGCTGCGGGTATGAACGTGCAACCCACGGGCCAGATGGAAATCAAAGGGCGCGAATTGGGACGCAAAGCCGATCAGATGGGACGGCAGGTGCGCGGGCGCGTCGGCGAGGCCAAGGTGCGCCTCGTTGGCCGCGTCCATGACGGCCGCGATCACGTGACACAAGAAGTGCAAGCACATCCCACGCGCGCGCTCCTCTGGGCCGTTGGCGCCGGAGCGCTGGTCGGCGTGTTGCTGGCACGGCGCGCACGGAACGCCGCGACCACGTCGAGCGAGACGAGATCCGCAGCCGTTTGACCCGTCTACACTCGAAGCCCCAACCCGAGGAGTGAAATCATGGCGATCGAAGAAAGTACGGCCATCAGCAAGGCCATCGGCAGCGGCCCGATGGAGCGCACGGGAGCCGAACTGGGACGAAAAGCCGACCACATCGGCGAACGCGTGTCGAGCAACGTGCGTGACAAGGCCCATGACCTGCAGGAACGCGCCGGCGACGTCCGGACGAAACTGACCGACCGTGTTCACGGCGGGCGTCAGCGCCTCGAAACCGAAGTGCAGGCGCGCCCCATGCGCACCCTTTTGTGGGCCGCCGGCGTCGCTGCGGTTCTGGGTCTCATGATCGGACGCCGTTCGCGTCGGTAGTCCTTCGGCGCCGGTTTCATCGATCGCCGCGCAGGAGCGCGCTGACCCGCAGCTCCTGTGCGTCCCTGTCGTTC